>CASWVG010000119.1 GCA_949472775.1 uncultured Lachnospiraceae bacterium | reverse complement strand
GTGAGCTGGTGGACGATGGCGGCTACCATTTCCAGATGTGCCAGTTCCTCCGTGCCGATGTCTGTAAGAATTGCGGATACCTCTCTGTACGGGCAGGCATATCTCTGGGACAGATAACGCATGGAAGCGCCCATCTCGCCGTCGGGACCGCCGTACTGGCTGATGATTGCCTGTGCGATGTCCGCGTTAGCTTCCTTGATGTTTACGGGGAACTCTAATCTTCTTTCATAATTCCACATTAGTTACAGCCTCCTTCCCATGGCATAGGCGCCAATGCCCATTTCCAGTCGTCACACGCTGACACATCCGCACAGGAAATGGTAAGAGGCGTATATTTGGCGGAATACTCCTGCTTTGCCTGATTTGCCAGACGGTTATAATGGTTGAAATATTTTAATGCGTTCTGGTCAGTGGGATGGGTGTCCAGATAGAGGGACAGTTCGATGACAACGAAGCTTAAGACGCCGATATCATGGAGTAGTTTTTCCTGTTCGCTTGCAAATTGAGTGTTCATCTGTTACAACATCTCCTTCCTGTAAATGGTTTGTCGAGTTCGGGGAAGACGGTGCCGTTGCAGAATCCCTTTTCCAGATTTTCGCAGATCCCGTTGAAGTGCTGCCATGGGACATACGCCATTGCGATTGGGAACTCATCGCAGGGCTCCCGGTAGAGATAATCCTTCATATTCATCCTTTCTACTTCATCCTTTCTACTGGTGTGCCTGATAAGAACGGCACACGAATTTCATGTGTTTTTTAATAATATAGTATGTTATAATCACCTATGTGTGTAATGTGGGAAGGACACAGAATATTCACAATTTGATACGAATAGAGACACATTTTTCCAGTATATTAGGGTGAAAAGAAGTTCTCGGCTTGCGGGCCAAGTCAGGCTCACCGGCGAAGCTGCGACATGGCAGTCAGAGTGAGTGGTGCAGGGATTATTTTACGCAGCGATGCAATAAAAAGGGAGGCGTATGCTTTGATACAGGTAGAAAATTTAGTCAAACGGTATGGCGGACATGTGGCGGTAGACGGCATGTCGTTTACTGTAGAAAAAGGGAAAATCTATGGTTTCCTAGGACCGAACGGCGCAGGAAAAACAACGACAATGAATGTGATGACAGGATATATTGCGGCTGACGGCGGATTGGTTGTCATTGACGGACATGATATTTTAAAGGAGCCGCTTGCAGCGAAGGCATGCATCGGGTATCTGCCGGAGATACCGCCTCTTTATCCCGATATGACGGTTCGGGAGTTCCTGCTTTTTGTGGCGGAATTGAAAAAGGTGCCGAAGGCAGAGCGAAAAGCCCGGGTGGTTTCATTGGAAGAGCGTCTTTCGCTTTCCGAAATGAGTCGAAGGCTGATTAAAAATTTATCGAAAGGGTATAAGCAGAGAGTAGGGCTTGCACAGGCGCTTGTGGGAGATCCGAAGGTGCTGATTCTGGATGAGCCGATGGTGGGACTTGACCCGAAACAGATCATAGAGATGCGCGATCTGATCAAGGGGCTTGCTGGAGATCATACGGTAATCTTAAGTTCCCATATTCTTTCAGAAATCAGCGCGGTTTGCGACCACATTCTTATTATATCGAAGGGGAAACTGGCGGCCAGCGGTTCTCCTGAAGAACTGCAGAAGATGATGCAGGGTACGGCGGAACTTGTGGTGACAGTGATCGGAGAGCAGGTGCAGGCGAAGGCGGTATTGGAGCAGATAGAGGAAATTGAGCGGTTTACGTTTGAGGATGGAAGCGAGGAGGGCAGCATTCTGATTCATATTGAGACGAAGGATA
>CASWVG010000118.1 GCA_949472775.1 uncultured Lachnospiraceae bacterium | reverse complement strand
TGAGAAGGCTGTGGGCAGGGCTATGAAAAAGTCCGGCGTGCCCAGAGAGGAAATCTTTCTGGAAACTAAGATTTGGCCGGCGTTCTATGATCAGGAGGACGCAGTGGAAAAAACGCTTCAAAGGCTGGATACCGATTACATTGACCTGCTTTTGATCCACCAGCCTGCGGGCAATTATCTGGCGGGCTACCGGCTGATGGAGAAGGCTTATAAAGAGGGAAAGGTGAAAGCCATCGGACTGTCCAATTTCAACAAAGAGCAGATTCAGGAAATCCTGAATATCTGTGAAGTAAAGCCTGCCATCCTGCAGACGGAAGTGCATCCTTATTTTCAGGAGAAGGAACTGAAAGCGTTTCTGAATAAGGAGGGCATGGTAATTCAGGCGTGGTATCCGCTCGGACATGGCGACAAGGCATTGACCAGCGAGCCGGTATTCACAAAACTGGCTGAAAAATATGGAAAGAGCAATGAGCAGGTTATTCTGCGCTGGCATATTCAGGCGGGCAATATTGTGATTCCCGGTTCCAAGAACCCGGATCATATCCGCGATAATTTTGACCTGTTTGATTTTGCACTGACGGACGAGGAGATGGCACAGGTGGCGGCTGTTGATAAGAATAAGAGATATTATACGAGTACGCCCCAGATGCTTGAAGGGTATGTGAAGATGGTGCCGGATGTAGACGGGCAGAAATAAGTATTTGTACCGTAAGTTGTAACGGGGAGAGGCTATGGTAAAAAAGATTTTGATATTTTTTTTCAATGGGATTATTCGCACTTGGCATGGCAGGATGTTCTTCATCCGGTCATGCCGGTTCAGCTTCCGTGCAGACGGGACCGGCGGAGGAACTGCCGGAGCAGGAGGTCATGTGCGCCATCCGCATAAGGTTGGGAGATGCGGTTTTAGACGGCGTATTATATGATAATCCGACAGCACAGGGATTTGCCGAAATGCTCCCAATCACAACAGAAACATGGCATGCCGCGCCGGGATTTGCAAGAGCCTTTGACCTGACGGAACAGATTGAACAGAAAGGTACGCCGGGATACGGATATGAACCGGGTTCGCTGGCCTATTGGGATGAAGGACCGTCCATTGCGATGATTTACGAGGCAAGCCGCAGGGAAACGGTGGTGCCTGTTGTACCAATCGGGAAGATGACATCAGATGCTTCCATGCTTGAGGAATATGAAGATATCATTACCATTGAGCTTGTGGAAGATGAGGAGTCGCTGTCCGGGACTGGCGGTACGTTGACGGAAAACAGCGGTGAAGTGACAGAGAACGAGGATGTGGCAGGAGGGAATGAGACTGTGTTTACGGCAGATACAAAGGTGTGGGATGTGATCCATGATCCGGTGTTTGGGGATTATGGACGACTAATCTTTCCTGCCGACAGATCGATCAGTGACAGCCTGACCTTGGGGATGTGGGAAATATCCTCACATGGTATTCCTATGTCAGTCCCGAGAGGACGGTTGAGATAGCAAATTATCTGAGAGAACAGGCGGCATCGGGAGAACAGATTTTTTATGACATTTACACGGAGGAGGAAAAGGCAGCGGACCCGGCGAAAGAGGATACCGGACTGTTCTTTTTCCGTGGAACGCCCGGTGGAAAATTTGCCGTCACCAATGCGGGCGGCGGATTTGCTTATGTGGCCGCCATGCACGACAGTTTTCCCCATGCGCTGGAGTTGTCGAAAAAGGGCTATAATGCCTTTGCGCTCATCTATCGCCCAGGCGCGCAGACGGCCTGCGAGGATCTGGCGAGGGCAATCGCTTTTATCCATGAAAATGCGGAAGAATTGGGAGTGGACGTGTCCGATTATTCCCTTTGGGGCGGCTCTGCGGGCGCGCGCATGGCGGCATGG
>CASWVG010000117.1 GCA_949472775.1 uncultured Lachnospiraceae bacterium | reverse complement strand
GAAATAGGAGCGGTGCATCAGGACTTCTATGCTGCTTCAGCGTGAAATAGGAGCGGTGCATCAGGACTTCTATGCTGCTTCAGCGTGAAATAGGAGCGACACATCAGGACTCCAGCTCCAGTTTCAGCGCGTCCCTGGCCCGCTGCAGCCTCTTTTTGACGGCGCTTTCCGATAATCCAAGGATTTCCCCGGTTTCTTTCACCGAATACCCTTCAAAGTAGTGCAGGATCAGCGCGGTTTTCCATTTGGCGGGCAGGGCGTACAGTTCCTGTATGTGCGGTTTTTCCGGCGCAGGCAGGTATTCCCGGAGCGGTTCCAGCTCCATGTAAGCGTTCCGCTTCCGAAAACGCAGACAGTCCATGCAGCAGTTTGTGGTAACCCGCAGAAGCCAGGCTTTCTCGTGCTCCCCGGATGCAAAGGCAGGCGCTTTTTCCAGATAACGCAGCAGCGTTTCCTGCAGGGCGTCCCGCACATCATGGGGATTGCCCAGAAGCAGATAGGCCGTGCGGTAGAGCATGTTGCCGTAGTCTGCCAGAATGCGCCGGACTTCAGGTTCCCTCTTTTTGTTCAAGCCGTATTCCCCTCCTTTTTTCTATTGGTATCATTATAATGAAGAAGGAAACCGTGGCAGCCGGAAAAGAGAGAGGGCTGCCGGACTTCCCAGAGAAGCTTCTCACCCTATATACGGAGCTGTATAGGAAAAGGTGACAGCAGTTTATAAAAAAGGCAGCAATTTGTGCAGAAACCGTAAAAACGTGCCGAATATGATGGAAATGCACTATTGCAATGAATGTCCCAGGAGATATATGATATAGTAGAGACAACGGAAAAACAAGGGGATGGGGGGAATGGAATGTTTTCTTATGTATTTTGCAGTATAAAGAGAAGAAAGACGCAAAATCTGGTCACTGTCGGGATCAGCGTTATGCTGGTGCTTCTGCTGAACCTGTATTTCGGTAGCATCCGCAGTTACCAGACACAGCTTTCGGATCTTTCGGAGAATGTGCCGATCTTCTGTCAGATTACCAATCTGAACGGTACAATGGGGAATGAACTGTTTATTTCGGAACAGATCGTGGAGGCGCTGGAGCAGTCCGCCTATGTGAAAGACCTGTCCTACATGACTGTCGTTATGGCGGGTGAGGGAGATTTTAAGGAAATCGAATATTCCAAATATCTGAATCTCTATGTGGTCGGCGCGAACGACGTGGAGGCGGTCGGGGAGATGACAGCCGACATGTTCAGCCTGGATGAGCAGAGTCTGGACGAGCTGCTTGCCTCGGACAGGATGGAGTGTATCGTGAACGAGGAGGTGCTCAAAAAACGCGGATGGGAAATCGGGGACAGGATTACCTTGAAATGCTATTACTACGATCCCGCCAGCGAGTTTCAAAAAATACAATTGCATTCTATGGGTGGGACGGTGGAAGTGACCATTGTGGGAACGATGAAGGAAACGGAGGGAAAGACCAATGCCATCCAGACGGACATCATCATTCCGGGCAGGGCGTCGAGAAATCTTTTTGTGCAGTTTGGGCTGAAGTTTTTTGCGGATACGGTCACCTTCCATGTGAACAATCCTCTGGAGCTGAATGGATTTAAGGAGGAGATGCAGGATATCGGACTGATGGAGATCGTCCCGGAGGCGGAGAGCTCTTACACAGGGTATGCGCTGGTTGTCCGTGACGCCGACTTTATCGCCAGCGCCACGCATCTGCGGCATTCCACGGAGCTGATGCAGTCGTTTCTGCCGGTGGTGTGCATACTGGTGCTGCTGATCGGCTATGTGGTGAGCTATCTGGCCGGTAACAGCAGGCGGGAGGAGTTTACGCTGATGCGTCTGCAGGGTGCGAAGAAGCTTCCGGCGGCGTTTCTGTTCCTGGCAGAGCAGATGATTCTGGTTCTGATCGGGAATGTGGCGGGAGATGTGCTGGTGCTGCCGGCATCATCGTCGGTATTAGGGATACTTGCCGTAAACGGCGTGTTACTGACAGCCTACCTGATCGGCGCGGCGGCGGCCTATGGGCGGATGAGCATGGGAAGTGTGGTGCATCTGCTGTCGGCGCAGCAGTAAAGAGACTGTCGGGCGTGAAAGAAAAACGAGGCAGTATGTAAGAAAAGCGAAGTAAGAGGAAGCGCATGGAAGCAAAA
>CASWVG010000116.1 GCA_949472775.1 uncultured Lachnospiraceae bacterium | reverse complement strand
AGGAAGGAAAAATCCGCTCCCTGGGCCTGTCCAACTGGTATGTGAAGGAGCTGGAGGAATTTCTGCCCCAGGTGTCCATCACTCCGGCGCTGGTGCAAAATGAAATTCACCCCTACTATCAGGAGAATGACGTGATTCCCTACATCCAGGACCTGGGCATTGTGGTCCAGGGCTGGTATCCCCTGGGAGGCCGGGGCCACACAGGGGAATTGCTGGGAGACGAGGTGATCTCTGGCATCGCAAAGGCCCACGGCGTATCCTCTGCCCAAGTGATTCTCCGCTGGAATCTGCAAAAGGGCGTGGTGGTCATTCCCGGCTCCAGCAATCCCGACCATATCAAGGAAAATACCGAGCTGTATGATTTTGCATTGACTGATGAAGAAATGGCGAAAATCAATGCTTTGGACCGGAACGAAAAACACGATTGGTATTAACAGGATAAAGAGATAATCAAAAACTGCCGCACGAAGGCAAAAGATAAAGCCGATGTACAGCACAACTTGTTACGCCCAGAAGCGGCGGCTTTGAGTAATCATTGCCGCCGCTTTTTATATGCACGAAAGGATACGCATTGAGAGGAGGTGCTTGCATGGAGTACAGCATATTGACCATCGGGTTGTCCAACGAATTAGTTTCCAATCTGAAAAACTTGATTACTCAATATAGGCTGCATTTTATCATCTCGCCCACAATCCATACAGCTGACCGGCTGTTGAATCGTCAGCAATTTCATTTATTGATTGTAGATTTGGAATACCTGCGGAGTATCCAGCGGTCTGATTGGTTGGCCGGAATACGCCCGAATAGTTTTGCTCCAATCATTGTCCTCTCAGATGTTCCAGAGAAAGATGTAAACAGTATTGTGCGGTTTGGAGGCGATATGTGTGTTTCCGGCAAATGGCCTTACTCCGTTATTGCAGATTTAGCCTATGCTCAACTCCGACGCTATACAGAATACAACCCTGGCAGTACCTCCAGTGAAATAGAACAATCAGCTTTCCAAGAGGGCGATATTTACATAGACCCGGCCCGCCATGTAGTTGAGGTTCGGGGCAAATCAGTAAGTCTCCGCCCGCGCGAATTTTCCTTGTTGTTGTACTTTATGAAAAATCCCAATATTGTACTAACTTCTGAACAAATATGTGAACACGCCTGGGGAATGGAGGGCAGCTATAATCAAGGTGTTTCCGGCCCGATTGCCATTTTACGAAAAGCCATCGAAACAAATAAATCGGCTCCGCGATATATCAAAACAGTTCCTGGTGTTGGTTATCGCTTCACTGCGTACCGTGACGAAACTTGCGATGATTGTAGGGATTCTGTAGGGAATTTGTAGGGTTCTTGTAGGGGCTATGTTGTAGAATACTCCCATCATGCAGGAAAGGAGGATTCACATGAGGACCCCGCCACCGATTTTGAAAAAGCAGCGATTGACCGCTATCCCGAACAACGGGATGGCGGTCATTTTTTGTTCGACAAGATCGCCGCCATTACTTGATGAAACCTGTTTTTCTGATGCTTGATGCCAAACTATTTTTACGAAATGGAGTGATGCCAATGGAAGAAAAAGAAGCTCTATTGAAGCAGCGAGACGAAGCGGAGAAAAAAGCCCGCCAGTATGAGAATCAGGTAAAGATTCTGCTGAACAAGCAGAGGGACGCAGAGCGCACCGCCCGGAACCACCGCCTAATCGTGCATGGCGCAATCATGGAGGGCGTTTTCCCCTTCACCGCCAGCATGGAGGGCGAATCCCTCAAAGCGTTCCTAATCGCCCTTTCCCGCCTGCCAGGAGCATGGGAAACGGTGCAAAAGGCGCAGGAAATGGAGGACGAGGGATAAGTCCGTCATTATGACGGCGCACTTATACACCGTTCCGGTGTCGTGCGCCCTGCCGGGGGCTGTTGCGTCCTTGCGGACGCGATGGGGGCTGCCGCCCCCAAACCCCTGATTTTACCAGCAGGAAGGAGAATGAACCGATAGCAATTTTTCATTGTCCCATCCAGATCATCAAGCGGAGCGTAGGCCGTTCGGCTGTCGCTGCCGCCGCCTACCGGAGCGGCGAACGGCTACCCTTCTCAATAGCCACAAATAATATAAAATACCTAGGCGTGACTCTATCTAAGGAAGTGAAAGATCTCTATGACAAGAACTTCAAGTCTCTGAAGAAAGAAAT
>CASWVG010000115.1 GCA_949472775.1 uncultured Lachnospiraceae bacterium | reverse complement strand
GTTTGGTAAATCCTGTTTGTGAAGTGTAAATTACGATTGTTTTCATCAGCATAAACCTCCACTCTTAATTATGGTAACAAGTTACCTGTATGTCAATAGGAATGAAGTAGAATTCATTTGCCTGGAGACCGTCGTAGTTGTTATTTTCGCATTGATGTGGTAAAGTGAACAAAATGAGTTGGAAGGTGAGATGAAGGTGTGGCAGTTTGGTGTATATGAGACAGAAAAGACGATAAGGAGGAAAAAGCAATGAAAGTACTTATGATCAACGGAAGCCCGCGTGCAGGCGGCAACACATCCATCGCCCTGCAGGAGATGGAGCAGGTTTTTGCGGCGGAGGGCGTGGAAACAGAAACCATCCAGATCGGCAGTCAGGCCATACGGGGTTGTATCGCCTGCAATTCCTGTGCGGAAAAAGGAAAATGCGTGTTTGACGACATCGTGAACGAGACGGCGCCGAAGTTTGAGGCATGCGACGGGCTGGTGATCGCGTCCCCGGTTTACTATGCGTCTGCCAACGGCACGCTGATTTCTTTTCTGGACAGACTGTTTTACAGCACGCCCTTTGACAAGCGCATGAAGGCAGGAGCCAGTGTCGTCGTGGCAAGACGGGGCGGCCTGTCGGCCACTTTTGATGAGCTGAACAAGTATTTTACGATCTGCGGTATGCCGGTGGCCTCCAGCCAGTACTGGAACAGTGTTCACGGCAGACTGCAGGGCGAAGCGGCGCAGGATGCGGAAGGGCTACAGACCATGCGTACGCTTGCGCGGAATATGACGTTCTTAATCAAGAGCATTGCGCTCGGGAAGGAAACTTACGGCCTGCCGGAAAACGAGCCTGTGCAGAGAACCAATTTTATTCACTGACTTCTGGCAGTACATATTTTTCCGAGTAGAAGGCATACTGGTCTTTGTAGTAAGGGCTTTCCTCCTTCATAACGGAAAGGGATTGGTGCAGATTCATGCTGTTTTCAGCACTGTCCACGATGCAGATGGCGATGTTGGAGCAGTGGTCTGCCGCCCTTTCCAGATTGGTGAGAAGGTCAAGCCAGATAAAGCCTGTCTCTATGGAGCAGACACCCTTTTTCAAACGTCTTACATGAGCGTTTCTCATGTTTTCTTTCAGATCGTCTATCACCTGCTCAAGCGGTTCTATGTTTCGTGACAATTCCAGATCGTTCTGTACAAAGGCGGTGCAGGAGAGCGTCATAATTTCGGATACGGCGCGGCAAAGCACGTCCAGCTCTTTTAGGGCTTCGGCGGTGAACTGCAGCTTTTTGTCCTTTAATTCTTCCGCCGATTTTAAAATGTTGACACTGTGGTCGGAAATCCGCTCGAGATCGCCGATCACCTTTAACATCATGGAGACGCTGCCGCTGTCGGCGTCGCTCATCTGATAATTGCTCAGTTTCACCAGATAAGTGCCTAAAATATCTTCATAGTGGTCACATTTTTCTTCCGCTTCCTGCACATCCTTCGCTGTCTGTTTATCGTACCGGGTCAGCAGCTTCATCCCGTCTTTCAGGGAAGTGGTAGAAATTTCCGCCATTTCTCTTACCAGCGAATGACATCTGTCCAGCGCAATATGGGGCGCGGCGAGGAGACGTTCGTCCAGCACGGAGGCGGTTTCTTCCGTCTCGGCGTCGGGGACAAGCTTTACCGCCAGCTTTTCTAACAGGGCGGAGGTGGGGAGAAGCACAAGGGTACATAAAATGTTAAACGCGGAGTGGGTGAGCGCGATGCCGAACAGGGACGCTGACTCGTCCAAAAGCGCAGGTTTCACAAACAGGGATACAGGCAGAAAGATGAGAAGCAGGATCAGGGTTCCCAGTATATTAAAGGAAAGATGGACAATTGCCGCCCGTTTTGCGTTTTTTGTGGTGCCAAAGGAGGACAGCAGCGCCGTCGCGCAGGTGCCGATATTCTGTCCCATAATAATCGGCATGGCGGCACCGTAGGAGACCTGTCCCGTGGACGCGAGCGCCTGCAGAATACCGACGGAGGCAGAGCTGGACTGGATCACCGCCGTAAGCACGGCGCCCACGATAATGCCGAGCACCGGGTTTTTGAACAGGATAAACATCTGCTGGAAGGCAGGCACATCGGCAAGCCCGGACACCGCGCCAGACATGGTGTCCATGCCGAACATCAAGGTGGCAAAGCCTAACAGAATTGTGCCGGAATCTTTCTTCTTGCTTGCCTTTCCAAACATGAAAAGAAGAATGCCGATGGTTGCAAGAATGGGCGTGAAGGAGGTGGGC
>CASWVG010000114.1 GCA_949472775.1 uncultured Lachnospiraceae bacterium | reverse complement strand
AAGACCACCCGCTCACCGAAACGGCGCAGTATTTCCATTTGACAGAAAGCCGTGCAAAAAGCGTAGAGCGTTCTGCGTTGAAATTGTTGCGACAGGAACTTCTTTTTGAAGTACCGGAGCGGGCCTATGCCAGAGCGGAGGACAATCTGACAAAGGAGCTGGTTGCGGCGGGCGAGCTTCACGCGGTGGAACTCCGCCTAAAGTCGCAGAAAAAACGGGGCAAAAAAATCACCGCCGCAGTCTACGAATATCTCGCAGACTGCGGCGGCAAATGGGGCGCACTCAGCTATAATTTCAAAGATGATACAACGGAAATCCTTCTGCTGGCGGAATGGGATACCATACTCAGCCATAGATTTGCGATGCGGGCGGTTGAGCATTTCAGAATACACCACAATGATAAACTGCCGGATAAAATTGTGCTGACATTTATCGGACCTGAACAAAGGAGCCGTCGCTATGACAATAAATTTGAAGCAGGTAATTGACGCCGTTGAGAGTGCCAATGAGGTGTGCACAGATCTTTATGACGGCATATCGCTATCTGCCGCAGCATCGCTTATATTTTTTTCCGCTTCCACACGGGCATGGGTCATTGCGCCCCGGTTTCTTCTGCTCTACCCGCTGTAATGTCTTCCAAGGAACCGGAATGTCCGCGTCAAAAATTCCCTGACGCAGTTTACCAGCGTCCAATTTCCCTGCTTGAAGCGCCCGACTGATATTGGGGCCAAATTCAAGGGAGCCGGGCCGTTCTCCGCCCATGCGCTCCTGAATCTCATTGGGTGTGAAGCCCCGATTCGAGGGGACTCGCGTACTGTTGTACATAGCAAAATAATATTGGAAAAACTCGTTAAGCTGTTCCAGGGAGTGAAAGCAGCCTCTGCCGGCCAGACGCTCTACATCGCTGATGATCATCTGCGGTTCGCTGTTCCCGCAGCGAGCCCCGAGTTGAAGGTCGGAAAGCACATCATCAGCCCGCTTCAGCTTCAGCACGTTTCTCAGATATGCTCCAAGGTCCAGAAACTCTTTTGTCTCTTCCGAGTAAAAATCATCCTGGTATTTAAGTAATTCGTCCTTTTCCGGGATGTAATAGGGCTTGTCCGCCTGTTCTTCCTTTAACTCCAAATAACTCTCGAAGCCGTCCAGCGCATACAGATATTCGGCAACGATCTCCCGCTTCATCGGCGGGGTCGGTTCCTTCACGTCATCGTAGATATCCTCCGCACCGGCGATAGTGTAAAGCCGTTCCTCCTGATCAAGCTGATCCACAAATTGCAGAAAGTCTTCCTCTGTCAGTTTTAGCTCTGGGTTCTGCTTCTGAATGATGCGAAAAGCCCGGTACAGGGGTGTAATGCCGTATAAATTGGCGAAGGCGTCAAAATAGGAGCGCAGAAGCTTCTCCGTTCCGCCGGGCAGGCCCGTACCGTTCCGCTGGGGATTTTCCTCCGTTTTCATAAACGCTCACCTCAACATTTCTAATTTGCTTTTATATCGCGGCTCATCAAAGGGGACTTTGTCCTTCAGCACATCGTACATTTCCTCAAGCAGCACCGCGGCAATCATCTCCTTAGCTCTGGCGGCGCCGTGAGCTGCCGATAACCGCTCAAAGGTGTGCTTCACATAATCGGGTTCATCTGTTATTGTCGTTGTCACAGGCTGTCCGGTTTCATCCAGACCGGCAATCTGGTTATCGACAACCTGCAGGATCAGCGCTTTCAGGCGAGGGTTATATTCCTCCCCCGGCGCTCGTTTCCGTTTTCCCATAAGCCTCTCCCATTCCCTTCTGTTCCATTTTGGGTTCTTTCTCTGGTAATGCCTACGTAGAGCATATTCCGTTGCAGCATCACATTGTGAGCTATCAGCACAGGCATGGTAGCGATGGGCTATTCCGATCCCTACGCCTTATGGCTGGTGGTGGCGTAGGCCAGAGTCAACTCATCTAGTTTTGCCGCGTCATACTCCACCATGTGGTCAACGAATTGAGTAAAGAGAGCGTTCGGCTCTCAAGATCAATCGGCTAAATCAAGCTGACATCCCCGTTGAACACTTCCTTGGCGGATGGTGGTCTATCAAAATATACCATATTCCGTCTGAATTGTATAGCAAAAAAAACAAGGAGTATGGCTGCGGTAAGCGCAGTCATACTCCCTGTTGTGCTTCTTATGTGTAGACCAGTTCACGGAGGACGATTTCCTCTGCCCGGTTACGGATATTATTCATACGGCCTACCCATTCCATCTGATTGGATGCTTTTGAGGATTCGGTCACGCCCTCCTGCTTCGCCATGACCGAGATAAGAAAATCTATGCGCTCATGGCAGGCGGCATCAATTTCAGCGAGATGTTTCCACAGTTCACCAAACAGAACCATCCGATTGTAAACGCCAGGGTGATGCTCTTTTAGGAA
>CASWVG010000113.1 GCA_949472775.1 uncultured Lachnospiraceae bacterium | reverse complement strand
GCCTGCCATCCGGCAAAGCCGGAAACTATGGGAAAATAAGAACTTAAAGATAGAGGAAGGTTATAAATTATGAAGAAACACCGATTTTGGGCATGGGCGATGATCGCCTGCCTTTTTATGACGTTATATACCAGTTATAAACACCAGTAATAGCACGAGAAGAGTTTCTAAAGACGTCCCGCCATTGGCAAGGCAGGAAGCGGAGCAGATGTTTTCTGGCGAGGAAGACTGGGAAGAAGAAACGGCTCCTGTGGGAAAGGATCATCTGACGGAAACGAACAATTTCACGGAAATGGGCGTTTCCGGGGAACAGGGCATATGAAGTTCGTGATCTGCCACGACATTCCAGGGCGTCTGCGGATACGGGCGCTGCAGTCCCATGAAATGACATGCAGCGAAGCGGATACATTGGAGTACGCCCTGTCCGCGCTGTCTGGCGTGACAAAAGTGTCCGTACAGAGGCGGACTGCGGGCGTGACGGTATGTTATGGCGGAGACAGGGCGGAGCTGATACAAAACCTGCGGGCATTTTCCTATGGAAACGTGACGGTTCCGGAAAATGTTCTGCAGCATTCCGGCAGGGAGCTGAATGAAGCGTATAAAGAAAAGCTGATTGGCAAAGTCATCCTCAGATATGGCAGCATGGCAGTTATCCCCTATCCCGTCAGGGCGGGGATTGCTGCAGTGAGGTCACTGCGCTATATCGGGCTAGGGATCAAAACGCTCTGCCGGGGAAAACTGGAAGTGCCGGTTCTGGACGCAACCGCAATCGGCGTTTCGGTACTGCGTGGCGACATGAAAACGGCAGGCTCCATCATGTTCCTGCTTGGGATTGGCGGGCTTCTGGAAGAATGGACGCATAAAAAATCGGTAGGCGATCTGGCAAGGAGCATGTCCCTCAATATCAGTAAGGTATGGCTGCGCAGGGACGGGCAGGAGATACTGGCGCCGGTGTCCGATATCGCAGTCGGTGATGAAATCGTGGTGCGCATGGGCAATGTGATTCCTTTTGACGGCGTGGTGCTTTCGGGAGAAGGGATGGTCAATCAGGCGTCCCTGACGGGGGAATCCGCGGCGGTCTTTAAGCAGGCGCATGGATATGTGTATGCGGGAACCGTGCTGGAGGAAGGCGAGCTGTCCGTCCGCGTGGAAACTGTGGGCGGGGCAAGCCGTTTTGAGCGGATTGTCACGATGATTGAGGAGTCGGAGAAGTTAAAATCTTCTTTGGAAGGGAAGGCTGCACATCTGGCAGACCGGCTGGTGCCATTTATGCTGCTTGGAACTGGCGGCGTTTATGCCCTTACCCGGAATATCACAAAGGCGCTGGCGGTGCTGATGGTGGACTTTTCCTGCGCATTAAAGCTGGCGATGCCGATTTCTGTGCTTTCGGCGATACGGGAGGCAAACGAACACCGCATTACGGTCAAGGGCGGGAAGTTTCTGGAGGCGCTTGCCAAGGCGGACACGATTGTTTTTGACAAGACAGGAACGCTGACGGAGGCGAAGCCGGTGGTGGCGGAGGTGGTGGCTTTTCTGGGGGACGAACCGGATGAACTGTTAAGGACCGCGGCTTGTTTGGAGGAGCATTTTCCTCATTCGATGGCGCATGCCGTGGTGGAGGCTGCAGGGCAGAAGGATTTGGAACACAGCGAGATGCATTCCAGGGTGGAGTACATTGTGGCGCACGGGATTTCTTCCCGCATCGGGGAGCAGAAAGTCATCATCGGGAGCTATCATTTTGTCTTTCAGGACGAACAGTGCACCATTCCCGAAGGGATGCAGGAGCGGTTTGACTCCCTGCCGGCGGAATATTCCCACCTGTATATGGCGGTCGATTCCGTACTGGCGGCGGTGATCTGTATTGAAGATCCCCTGCGGGAAGAAGCGGCGGATGTGGTCAGCGCACTACGCGAGTGCGGGATAAAAAAGATTGTGATGATGACGGGCGACAGCGAGCGGACAGCCCGCGCCATTGCGGAAAAAGTCGGTGTTGTCGAGTATTATTCGGAAGTGCTGCCAGAGGACAAGGCGCGCTTTGTGGATTCGGAAAAAAGAGCCGGAAGAAAGGTTGTCATGGTCGGGGACGGCATCAACGATTCCCCGGCGTTGTCGGCGGCGGATGTGGGCATTGCGGTCAGCGACGGGGCGGAAATTGCAAGGGAGATTGCGGACATTATGATCGGTGCAAATGATTTATACGGACTTGTGAAGCTGAAAAAGCTGAGCAATGCACTGGCCGGGAGGATTCACGGGAATTACAGGGTGATTGTCGGTTTCAATACGGCGCTGATCCTGCTTGGTGTTGGTGGATTTTTGCAGCCCGCATCCTCGGCGCTTTTGCACAACACTTCGACGCTGGCAATCAGCCTGAAAAGTATGCAGGATTTATTGTAACAGTTAGCCACGCCCTAAAATGGACAGGATGCATTTTTTCATTGC
>CASWVG010000112.1 GCA_949472775.1 uncultured Lachnospiraceae bacterium | reverse complement strand
ACTATGTGAGAAAAGCCGACGGTGCGACAGACCTTTCCAGGGCAAAGGTAACCTTTTTTGACAGGGAGGGCACACGGTGCAAGGCGCTTGAATACAATGGCAATCCCTTCTACACCCCTGCGGGAAATAATGCAGAGGCGGAAAATGCCCCGGATGACCCGAATGCGGTGTATGTGAAGGTGACCGTGGGCGGCGCGGTGGTCGACCCGGATCTGTACGATATAGTCTGGACGGACGCCACAGAAAAGGGCAAAGCAACGGTGGTCATCCGCGGAAAAGCGGCTGCCACGGAGAAAGGTTTTGCGGTGGGAAGCAAAAACCAGACCATCAGTATCAAGGCCATGGTATTGAAGGGCAGGACCCTGGGCTCCTTTCTGGGAAGATAAACAGGTGCCGAAGACAGTTTAAGACATACAGATAGTCCTGGACGGGGGCGGATGTGACGGGAAGGTCATATCTGCCTCTTGTCTGTTTCAGCGGGGGATTGTATGATATAGGAGGGTGTCGGAAAGGAGAGTGATAAAATTGAGAAGCAGGTATATAAGAGCCGTGGCGGGAATACTGGCGGCGGCTCTGACTTTTTCCGGCTGCGGGGGGACGGAGAACGGCGGAAACCTGCCCGATGCGGCGGTGCAGGGGCCAGGATCCGAAACGGACGACTCTTCGGCAGACGGAGAAGACGCGGCGGATGATACGGATGTGGGTACGGATGCCGTAGGGGAGGGCGTTACCGCAGACGGCAGTGATGCCGGAGAACAGGCGGCGGAAGCATCCGCTGCGGAGTTGTGGGAGGATAATCCGCTGCAGATCATCGACGACAATTACCGCACCTACTATGAGGTGTTCGTCTACTCCTTCTGCGACAGTGACGGGGACGGCGTAGGAGATCTGCAGGGGCTGATCTCCAGGCTGGACTATATCAACGACGGGGATGACGAAACAGATACGGATCTGGGCTGTAACGGCATCTGGCTGATGCCCGTGAACCCTTCGCCTACTTATCACAAGTATGACGTGGCAGACTATTATGCCATAGACGAGGAATACGGCACGCTGGAGGATTTTAAGGCACTGATTGCGGCGTGCGATGAGCGGGGCATCAAGGTGATCATGGATCTGGTGTTAAATCACAGTTCGTCCCGGAATCCCTGGTTTCAGGAGGCGTGTGCCTATCTGAAAGGGCTGGACGGTGCGGAGCCGGACGCAGAGGACTGTCCCTATTTTGACTATTACCATTTTTCCAGAGAGCAGGGCGGCGGCTACTATCCCGTGGAGGGAACCGACTGGTATTACGAGGCGCAGTTCTGGTCGGAGATGCCCGACCTTAATTTAGACTGTGAACTTCTGCGGGAGGAGATTGCGAAAATCACGCAGTACTGGCTGGACATGGGGGTGGGCGGTTTCCGTCTGGACGCGGTAAAAGAGTTTTATTCCGGTGCGCCCCAGTCCAATATTGCCTTTCTGGCATGGCTGACTGATACGGTCAAAGAGCAGAAACCAGACGCTTACCTTGTGGGCGAAGCGTGGCTTGATCTGGCGGACTACGCGCAGTACTATGAGAGCGGCATCGACAGTGTTTTTAACTTCGCCTTTGCGGACAAAGACGGCATTATATCCAAGGTGCTAAACGGCTCATCTGCAGCCAAATATGGAGCTGCGGCCAGTTCTTTGGGGGAGACGTTCGGGGCTTACAACCCGGATTATATCGACGCGCCTTTTTATACCAACCACGACATGGGCAGAAGCGCGGGTTACTATGCGGGGGACAATTCCGCCGCGCAGACGAAGATGGCGGGCGCCCTGAATCTGTTTATGAGCGGATCGGCCTTTCTCTACTACGGGGAGGAGCTTGGCATGAAAGGCTCCGGCAAGGACGAGAACAAGCGCGCGCCCATGTACTGGAGCATGAATCCCGACGCGCAGGGCATGTGTGACGGGCCGGCGGATATGGAAGACGTGAAGATGAAGTTTGAGAGTCTGGAGGAGCAGGAGAAGGACGAGACTTCCATCTACCAATATTATAAGAAGGTTCTCAAAATCCGCAACCAGAATCCGGAGATTGCAAGAGGAGATGCAAGATACGTCCTCGTGGGGGATTTTCTGGCGGATGATACGTGGGAAACTGTCTGCGCCATCCAAAAGATTTACGGGGATTCGGAGCTTCTGCTCATTTTTGTGACGGGGCCGGAGACGGAGGAACTGGATCTGACCAGTATTACCTTAAATGGGAAGAATATCGGCGCGGAGACAGAGATCCGCGGTGCGCTTGTCACAGGGGAAGAAAAAATCCGTTTTGAGAACGGTAAGGCTGTGATGCCGGGATTTTCGGTGCTGGTGCTGAAATGAGTGTGACGCGGACTGTTTTTACAAGATCCGGCAGTTCTGAGCGGCCTTGCGGGAAAAGGCAAAATACACAGAAAGACCGGTTTGTTACATCGGGGAATCTGTGCCTGCAATGGGCTGAGTGAATTTGAAGATGCAGGAGGGGAAATAGTGAGAATGCAGAAAAGAGTAAGAAGAATCGCAAAATTGCTGGCATTGTCGCTGATACTTTCGGGAATGCCTATGGCGCCGTCATATGCAGTTTCGGAAGAGGAAGTGGCGGCGGACCCGGGAGAGACAGTTGACCCGGGAGAGACAGTGGATTCGGGAGAGACAGTGGATTCGGGAGAGACAGTGGATCCGGGAGAGACAGTTGACCC
>CASWVG010000111.1 GCA_949472775.1 uncultured Lachnospiraceae bacterium | reverse complement strand
AGGCCCTCGGCGGCGTCATAATGGGATAAGCATTTCCGCGCCTTGCCGTGTCTCCACGGTAGGTTTCGGAGCAACTCTCCCCCGAACCGGACGTACACCTCTCAGCGTATCCGGCTCTCCCTCTACCAGCCCTAAGTGATTCATCATGTATCCTGTCATGGCAGGCTTTACATACGGCGAGGGATTTTCGCCGCATTTTCTTCATCAACTTTTCCCAATCGCTGTTATCCGTCAAATCTTTCACTCTCCGGACATGGTGCATACAAATATCCTTGGTCTGCTGCCCGCACAATTCGCAGACACCCTTTTTGATCCGGGCGGCGTTGCTGCGGGGTGCATGATACGACTTTCGATACTCCGGCAATGTATCCGCATCCAGCAGTACCTCTTTGATTCGATGGAACCCATCATGATAAAATTCGCACCATTTTATGCCGCTCTTTGTTTCATACGGAATGGAGAAGATTCCATTGCGAGAATATTTATCCACAATTTTCTTCACCGTGGAGCGGTATTTGCAGGCGAAAGTTTTGTACATACTGTATTCCATGATATAGGCGAATTTGTTCAGAACGGACACATTGTTTGCAAGTCGGTAATAGTTGTACAGACCTCGAATTTCTGCATTGAACCTGGTTATGATTTCAATGTTGGGATGATTGACGAGCTTGCCACGATGCATTGTTTTCCATTTCTCTTTCCCGTTTTCATCCAGTTTGATTTTGAAAGTATGATATTCGAGCAGTTTTCCCATCCATTTCTCCTTGGGTACATACAGCATAATACGCCCGCTGTACTCTCGTTTTGCCACGCCCTTCTCGTTGTATTTAATGGCGTTGCTGCGGGAAACGCAGATGTCGTAGCCGAGGAAACGGGCAAAGTCGGAGGAATGTGTGATTTTTGTCTTTTCCTCTGACATTTCCAGTTTCAAGGTTCCCATGAGAAATGCTTTAATGTCGGCTTTGATTTGTTCTGCGTCCTGTCTGCTGCCAATCACGCTGATAATAAAATCATCGGCATACCGGCAATAGTGCAGACACTTGTAGCTGCTGTTGCACTGTGCATAATATGGATGAGTGAATATTTCATTCTTGGCTTTGCGGAGATTTTGTCCCATCTGTGCCTTTTCCACTGGCGTGGCGGTGGACCATTTATCTTCGTATGATTTCTTCATCTTTAAGTAACGTCCGCTCGCCTTCATGTACCCGCTGTCCCGTTTCCGGTTTTTCGGTGTACCTACGTCGAACTGCTTTTTATAGCCGGTTATGAAACTGTCGAGTTTGTCCAAGTAGATGTTCGCCAGAATAGGACTGACTCCACTCCCTTGGGGCGTACCAGCAAAGGTCTTATGATACGTCCACTGCTCCATATATCCCGCCCGCAGAAATTTCCAGATAAGAGCGAGAAAATATTCATCATCAATGCGCTCCCGCAGGATATTGACCATGACGTGATGGTCAAAGCTGTCGAAGCACGCTTTGATGTCTCCCTCCACGAACCACACCGCGCCTTTGAAGTTGATGTCGATATGTTTAAGCGCAGTATGGCAGCTTCTTCTGGGGCGGAATCCGTGGGAATCCGGGGAAAAATTGGGTTCGTAGATACTTTCAAGAATCATGCGGACAACTTCCTGCACCAGCTTGTCCGATGCGGACGGGATGCCCAGCGGCCTTTTCTTGCTACTGTTTTTCTTGGCGATGTACTCCCGTCTGGCAGGATGCGGCTGATAGCTGTGGTCTTTGAGCGATGCAATGATTTTCTGAATGCGCTTGTCGCTCATACCATCAATGGTTTCGCCGTCCGCTCCTGGGGTCATATTCCCCTGCCCGGTGCAGATATTATTGTAGGCACGGTAATAGAACTCAGGATTATAGAGATTGCGATAAAGTCTCTGGAATCGATACGATTTATCACGTGATTTCTCACTTAGGGTTCTCAATACTTCTGTTGGATTTCTCAACGTCTCCACGTCCTTCCTAAAAAATATTGAAAGTAGACTGCCCTCCTTCGCCATGTGAACGGTGCTACCGTCTCAGACTACTATGAGGGTTGTGTTTCCTTATCGGATTTTCAGCGGCATTCCGCATAGCCGTATCCCTGCGGCGCTCCGACTTAGGAAATCCCCGTTTAGGCTTGTTTGGACATCAGCATATCGTGTTGTCGGATAGGACGTTCGTCATTTACCGTTTCCTACGGTTGGCCGCGCCCGAGTATCCTGCGTTGGCACTTCTCCTAAATACCTTCGCCTGGCGCGCACAGCAAGTTATAACCGCCGTATGCTGTGAACAACGCTAAGTTCTACCTCTGACTGTCCAGCAGGCAATCCAGCTTTTATCCTCATACACGATGTTTCATCTTGACACTATGGCGCTGGGCGTAACCCCAGCCCTAAGTCGCAGTCCGTGCGGTTGGACTGACTTGTGCCTTCCCCGACATGCTACACTCCCCATTGGGTTTCCCCGCCGGATAAGTCGGTTGATGATAGGCTGCGCCTCACTTCTTTTTGGGGAGCCTCCTGTCTCCTTAGATTTGTGATTTGCTTTGATACTTTTACCTACCGCTTGCTGAAGGCGGTATCCATAACAAGCCCGCGCCCAACATTCCGCTATTGCTGAATGCTGGACTTACGGGCGCACAAAGAATGCGTTTTGCCCGCGATTGGAGCTGTCTCCATCGGGGCTGATGATCGTCTTGGCGAGGATCTTCGCATACTTCTCCGCCTT
>CASWVG010000110.1 GCA_949472775.1 uncultured Lachnospiraceae bacterium | reverse complement strand
TATCGTCTTGTCGTACTCCTGCGACCAGTAATTCACACGGGTAAGCGGTTCCGGGTAAGGATGGATCGCAATCCCCCAGTCATAGTTCCCATGCGCCAGCGCCGCCTCGTTAAAGCCCGCCAGAATATCCCTGCCATTGAAAAAGCCGGAATTGTCTCCCTCGTTGCTGTTCCACGCATGGTCGATGCTGAAATACACGCGCCCTTTCGCATAATGGCTTTTTACCGCCTGATAAAAAATACGGAAAGACTTTTCAAACTCTTTTGTATAGTGGAACACATCCCGGGTATTCATAAAGTTCCAGACCCGGTTCTGGTTGATCTCATTGGCGATCACCCAGCTATGTATCATGCCGTGCTCCCCGCTTGAATATCGCTCCGCCAGAAAGCCGGCCACCGCCTCAATGGTTCTTGTCCCTTCCTCCTCAGACGCGTTAAACATATAGTAGTAAGCGCCACTTTCCTGGTTCCGCGCATCCGGGTGAATCAGTTCCGGGAAGGCCTCGTTCCAGTCATTTAACACCACTGCCGTGGCAGTCATCCCCATGTTGGACAGATAAGTGAAAAGCCCGTCATAACCGTTGATCGCCGCCCCGTTAAAAGCATAATTTCTGCCCTTGTATGTATAGGTGATCGTCGGAAAAGTCTGGTCCGTCGTCTCCCCCATAATATGCGAAAGCGGAATATTGTAGATCGCGTGTTTGACGCCCAGATCTGTCAGCTCCGGCGTTCCCAGCATGGTAGGATCCAGCAGAATCCCCTTCTTGGATCCTGTCTCCGGATATGGCTCCTGGTTTCCGGCAAGCGCCTCCGGGTTTGACAAATATACGCTCCCGCCGACCTGCACATAATTGCCGTCCATTTTGACCGCCGGAATAAACCGCTCATACAGATAGGCGTCCCGGTAGGGGAAACTGATCTCCCACTCCCTGTCTTTGCGTCCCCTCGTAACCGGTTCCTTCAGCAGGGCATCCGCATCCTCCTCCCAGGTATCCGCCCGGAACAGATACAGATACGCGTCGTCACTGGACGGAATCAGCGGCATGGTGAGCGAATACCGTAACTTTTTCAGCGCCGCATCATATGCCAGAACCACATCCATGGCATATTCCGAAAGTTCATCCACTGACAGGCTTGTCTCACCCGCCGTCAGTTCCGCCAGCTCCTGTTCCCGTTTCTCGGCCGCGTTTTCCGCCCCCGTCCCGTCCTGCGCGACAGGTGCGCCTACAGGCGCCGTCTCCTCTCCACAGCCGCAGAGCAACACAAGCGCCAGGCAGATGCCTGTAAGCAGGGGACGCCCGGAACGGCTCTTACTCTTCTTCTCCATGTACACTCCCAAACCTCCCGTGCTCATTCAAAATTCACGTAAACGGCCACCTCTGGCGGCGCATCGATTGCCTCTGACACCGTCCTGTCGCCTCTTTTTAACTGCTTATATATTTCAAAAAAGTGGGTCGTGGGAATCTCCTCAAACCGCCACTCCGTATCGACTACCGGTATCGCCGCACAGCCTTCCTCCACACCGTAACGCCTCACCTGTCCGGCATCCTCCTCAGACCAGCCGCCGGCCGCATAGTATTCATCGAGAGCGTCCGTCACAGCCGGTCCGATATTTTTGACTGCACTGGTCAGTACCCGGTCTGAAATCCGGCACTGGTCCACATCCACACCGATCATCAGCCCGTTGTGGCTTTCCGCTGCCTCCAGCACTGACTCATAAAGCCCGCCGCCGCATGCAAAAATGATCTGCGTACCGTTTCCATACCAGCCGTCCGCTTTCTCTCTCACCGAAGTATCCGCCGTGTAGGTGTCCGCATACCAATAACTGACTGTCACATCATCAAGCGACAAGTCCTTGGCCGCCGCATTGATTCCCTGCAGATATCCGTAACCGTAGCGCAATACTGCCGGCTCCTCCCGTCCCCCTATAAAGCCAAGGTTCCGGTACCCTTCCCAGACTGCCATATAACCCGCCAGATACCCTGCCTGCTCCTCGTGGAAAAGAACACAGTGCACATTGTCCGCAATGAAAAGCTCTCCCTCCTCATCGTGAGGCACAGCATCCACCAGAAGAAAAGAGGTCTGTGGATACGTTTCCTGCAGCGCACCCACAGCCTCGCCGAATACATCCCCGGCGCAGACAATCAGCCCTGCATGGTCCCCCACAGCCCGCTGTACGGTTTCCCGGTAGCTTTCGGGCACATCCGGGTCAGCATGATAATAGGAAAAAGATGTCCCCGCGCCCAGGGCATACATCCGCACACCGTTATAGATGGCTTCATTGTAACCGCCGTCCTCCACGGAACCGTCTGTCAGAAAGGCGATCTCTCCGCCTGTTTCCTTATAGTCTCCGTAAGGATCCTCAAACATTTTCTGTACCGACTCCCGCCAGGAAGTCATTTCCACGCCCGGTCCGTTCTCTTCCTTCTCTTCTTCCTTTTCCGTCTCCTGCTGCGTCTCCTCCGGCGCTTTATTCTCTGCGGAAGAAACCGTTTCCTCCGCAAGTTTCCCGCAGCCTGTCAGAAACAGAGCCAAAATCAGCCCGGCCATTCCAAGCTTACTTATCCTCATTCCACTGTATCCGCCTTCCATAAGACATTCCAATCCGCTGCGTGAGTGTAGTCCTCCATAATGGAACACTCACCTATAACACCTTACCACAAGTGTGGGAAATCAGCAAGGTTAGTTCATCTTAAGAAAATATGAATATGACACTACAGCCTCGCCAGCGTCTCAAACGTCCCGTTAATATCAATCCGCCCGTATCCCGCGTGTGTCAAGTTATTGTCACAAACTTTTTTCAATTTTTTTGATTGAAAATCGCTGAAACCCGCATAACTTCGTGGGGTGTGTGGTTCATTATTGCTAAGTTAGGGCAAAATTGGTGACAAATTATTGTCAAGT
>CASWVG010000109.1 GCA_949472775.1 uncultured Lachnospiraceae bacterium | reverse complement strand
AGCCTGATCTTATTGTTCAGCTCAAACATATGCTTCGTGCTCTTGTCCAGATACACGACATTGCCCTGCGCATCCTTAATCTCCGTATTTACTTTATCCAATAAATGCTTGGTCTTACCCTTTCCTTCCCTTCCTACAATAAACTGAACCATGTCGATACCCTCCTAGCGTATATTATTTTACTGCCCTGACTTTTCCATACAATGACTGTATGATCTTACTGTCAATTATACAGGAACTCCCTTGAAAAAACAACTACCTTATTTGATGATTCCGAGCAGTTCCCCCATGTCCCCGTACAGTGCTTCTCTGGACTCGTCTTTCAGGATCACGGAAATATAAGATGTCCCACTACTGTTTCTTGAAAGCAGGATCAGACAGTGTCCCGCCGCGCTGGTGGTGCCTGTTTTTCCACCCACCACCGTCACATTTGCTGGCGGCTCATACGTCCCTCGCAGAAAAAGATTGGAATTTTCTATCTCCAGCGACTTTTCGGAGCCGTCCGCCGCCGTATAGACAGTACTGTAGGATGACATCTGTATAATCTGGTTAAACAGTTCGTATTTCAAAGCCTCCTGAAAAATCAGATAGAGGTCATACGCCGTCACATAATGCCCGTCTTCCGTCAGACCGTTCGGGTTCATAAAATGACAGTTCGTCGCCCCGATTTCCTGTGCCTCCTGGTTCATCAGTTCCACAAATGCCTCCACGGAACCTGCGCCGCCGTTTAGAGAACCGGAAACCCCCTCTGCAATCAATACGGCGACATCGTTTCCTGAAGCGATTAACAGCGCGTGTACCGCCTGATCCAGCGTCATCCGGTCTCCCGGCTTAATGCCACACAAAACAGCGCCGGACTCTGTGATCAGCACATTCTCTGACGCCGTGTAAATATCGTCAGGAGATCCGTATTTTAGGGCAACAAGCGCCGTCATGACTTTCGTCAGGCTTGCCGGATTCATCTGATTATGCGCATTCTTTGCATACAACGTCTCCAGATCCTTCGTGTCAAAAAGCGCCGCCGCTCCCACCTGCTGCAGATCCGGACCGCCCGCCGTCACATCGCCTGCCGTCACGCACAGATCCTTCGCAAAAGGCTCTATCGTCTCCCTGTTTGCAATATTGATAAGCTGATAACTGCTGACACTCCCCTGCTGTTCGTAAGGCATGTCATACTTCGCACTCCCGCACCCCGTAAGGGCGAGAGCCGCCACCGCCAGAAAAGCGCACAGCCGCCCCTTTAAATTTGCCATAGGCAGTCCTCGCAATCGAGCGTTGGTACCCATTTGCTTTTTCATCGAGTTTGCCGAAGGCAAATCTCGCGATCGAACAAAGTTCGATCTGTCACTTGTACATCTCACGCCACTCCATGTCTCCTCTGTCGAGTGATTTAATCAAAAGTTCCGCGGACGCCAGATTCGTGGCAAGCGGAATATTGTGCCTGTCACAGAGCATAACTACATTGTTGACGTCCGGCTCGTGAGACTTCGGATAGAGCGGATCCCGCAGGAAAATCACGAGATCGATCTGATTGTGCTCAATCTGCGCCCCAATCTGCTGTGCCCCGCCCAGATGTCCGGCAAGATACTTGTGGATGGTCAGATTCGTCACTTCCTCGATCAGCCTTCCCGTCGTCCCTGTGGCATACAGATCATTTTTGCTCAAAATCCCCCGATAAGCGATGCAGAAATTCTGCATCAGTTTTTTCTTTGCATCATGTGCAATTAGAGCAATATTCATTTGCTAACACCCCTGTCATTTTTGCATTGCAGCCGTATGTTCAGCACAAACCCGATTCCAATATACAGACTCACAACCGAAGTCAGCCCATAACTGACAAACGGAAGCGGTATCCCTGTATTCGGACTTGCGCCGGTAGCCACCGCAATATTCAGCATCCCTTGAAAACCAATTAACGCCGCAACCCCCGCCGCGATAATCGTACCTGCCAGATCTTTTGCCTTCCTAGCTACCATAATACATTCAAATGAGATGAAAATCAATAACACAATTACCACACATCCACCGACAAACCCAAATTCTTCACCAATTACCGAATAAATAAAATCTGTCTCCACCTCCGCGATAAAATTACCATTTTTTACGGAGCTGATTTCATTGGTATTATAGCCTTTTCCGTAAAGCATCCCGGAACCGATCGCCATCATGGAATTATTCTGCTGATAAGCCTCCGTATCCGAGTATTCATCCGGGTAGAGCCAGGCAAGAATACGCCTCTGTTGGAAGTCGTTGATGATCTCCTGCTCTGGCTGCAGGATCAATGTCAAGGCAATGATAAAGGCCGGTACCGCCACGGAAATCGCCAGAATCACGTATTTCCAGCTCACGCCGCCCACAAACATCACCACACAGAACAAAATCACCACCATAATGCTGGTGGACAGGTCCGGCTGGATGAGAATCAGATAAATAGAAGGAATGAACAGTAATACACAGCCCCCGACAATCTTAAATGTCCCCATCTCCTCCCTATGTTTCATGATAAACTGTGCAAAGAATAAAATCAACAAAATCTTGGCCGTCTCTGAGGGCTGAAACTGGATACCGAACAGGTTCAGCCACCGCTGGGCGCCCGCCACACGCACGCCCGCCACACGCACCAGCCATAAAAGAACGAGATTTGCCACATACATAATCCAGTAAAACTTAAGAATCACCGAATAGTCAAACAGGGACAGGACAAGCATCAGAAAGAACCCGAAAACAGCGCCGGCAAGCTGCCTGGACTGCAAAGATTCCTTCGCACTGCCGATGGCAAGAACGCCCACCGCCGTGAGCGCCACCACCAAAATAATCAATTTAAAATCATAGTCCCTGATGTGGTAATGTTTTAACATTCCTCATTTTCTCCTACCGAGTCTGCCGCAGGCAGATCCCACAGTCGAACGTTGTTATCGACCTGCTTTTTCTGCCGAGT
>CASWVG010000108.1 GCA_949472775.1 uncultured Lachnospiraceae bacterium | reverse complement strand
TTCCCCGGCTCCTCTGGGTCGGGGAAATTTCTTGATTTTAATTTTACAGCCCGCAAGGGTATGGAATATGGGCAGAAAAACATTGTATATCTGTCCGGCTCATGGTATAATATCAATAAGGCAAACAGAATATAGCAGTACCCCGGACGGCAGGAAGCACCGGACGGAAGCCATATATAAGGCGTGGGAAGATTTCATTTTTAGATGGAGTTTTCTCACGCCTTTTCTATTTGCCGCAAAATAGCCTACTATGGCGTAAAAATAGGAGGAATTATGAATACAGAGATTGTAAATCAGAATCAGAACACAGACCTGTCCGTAAATCAGGGAGCAGGGGAAAAGACTTTCACGCAGGATGATGTAAACCGTATCGTGCAGGAGCGGCTTGCGAAAGACCGGGAAAAGGCATCAAAGGAACTGGGTGAGAGGGAACAGGAACTTGCACAGCGTGAGTTCCGTTTAAACAGCCGCCAGAAGCTGATTAACAAGGGATACCCGGAAACGCTTTTGGATGCGCTGAATTGCAGCAGTGAGGAAGCCTTTGACAAGGCTTTAGGCATCATAGATGGCTTGATGGAGGAACGGCTGGCATCAAAGAAAGACGATGAAAAACAGGCACAGCTTGAAGCGCAGAGGGCAAAGCCGTTCACGGGTCCGCTGAACCAGTTTCACAGGATTGGCGAAGACCCGATCAGAAAAGCCATGAAATTGTAAAGGAGAATAAAAATTTATGGCTATCAATTTAGTTACAAAATTTCTTCCCTATGTGGATGAATTATTTACAACGGAGAGCAAAAAGTCACTTCTCACCAATCAGGACTTCGACTGGACAGGGGCACACACGGTCAAGGTGTATAAAATCGGCACCAGTGAAATGACCGATTACAACCGGAATCCTGTGTCAGGATTCACAGGGAGCAGATACGGCACTATCGAGGACTTGGACGCAACGACAGAGGAATTTACCCTTAAAAACGACCGTTCCTTTACGTTTGCCATTGACAAGCTGGATAATGACGAGACAGCGCAGCAGCTTGCGGCGGCATCCGCACTGGCAAGGCAGGTCAGGGAAAAAGTCATTCCGGAGGTGGACAGCTATACTTACGGCGTGATGTGTTCCGGCGCGGGGCATAAGCCGGATGCGGTCGTATTGGATGCGACAAATATCTTTGATGAGATACTAAAAGCGAACAATGCGCTGGATAATGCGGAGGTGCCAGAGACAGGCCGTATTTTGGTAGTTACGCCGGATGTGTACACCATTATGAAGCGCAGCAAGGATATAATCATGGAGACAGATATTGCGGAGGATATGCGTCTTAGAGGTGTCATTGCAATGATTGACGGGGCGAAAGTGGTTAAAGTGCCGGCGGTAAGGCTCCCGGAGAGTTTCGGGTTCATGCTGGCGCATCCGTGTGCGTGTGTGGCTCCGACAAAATTAGAGGATTACAAGATACATGAAGATCCGCCGGGAATCAGCGGCTCCCTTGTGGAGGGGCGCATCTGCTATGATGCGTTTGTACTGGATAATAAGGTAAAAGCAATCTATTATCAGGAGCAGACGGCAAAGGTGGCAACAAAAGCAAACAGCGGCACACAGGAAACGAAATAGAAAGGCTCCCCCTGCTTCCATAAAGGCGGCAGGGGATTTCTGTATAGGGGTGATAGGGATGCGCGACAGGTGTAATATGTATGGCGTGCCTAGCATGATTCGGAACTATGCCAGAAAGGGAATGACGGCAGGACGGGAAAAAGCTCTACGGGAAGAATGCAGGGCAGGAAATCACACGGATCTAGTACAGGCGGCTGCACAATATGCGGCTCCGGACGTGGCGAAGTGGATTGTTGAATCCATAATGGAGGGGAAGTCGTTTGATAGGATGGCGGTCAAATGGGAACTTGGGGAAGCGGAAATAATGCCATGTTGTCGGAATAGCTTTTATTCATACCGGAAGCTAACGCTTGCCATACTGGACAGGATGATTCAGGGAAAGGAAACGGCATAATATGGGCGGTTATGGTTCCGGAGGTCATAATAAGACACACAGGCGGCTTGAAAATTTACACAGGATTGACAGCTTTTCCTTTTATGATTACCTCATGGGGGATAAATACCTTTTCTGCAAGGAAACTGTGAAATATCCGCTTGTCCGGGGCGATATTGTCTATTATGTGGGAGAGAAAACGGCAGAAATCAGGGAGGGGGATTCTTATACAGATTTGATATTATCCAGAGTGCCAGGGATTGACGGAAAATCTGTAAGGATGTATTTCCATTGCCCGTATTGCGGGCGGCGTGTCAGATACCTTTACAGACGGCAGGAACGCTATATGTGCCGGAACTGTGCAAAGCTGAATTATGCGAGCCAGCAGAAAAGCGGAATGGATGAAATGCGGCTTAAGATGGAACGCATAGTAGAAAAGGAACTGGGTTATACATGGTGGTATAAGGATTATCCCAATGCGTGCATAAGTGACTTGTGGCATATTCCAAAACCACGTTATATGCGGTGGGAGAAGTACGAAAGACTGTTAAAGGAGTTCCGGCAACTCCAAAAGGATTATGAGCGTGCGTTTTGGATGGGGATGGCCAGATGCTCCATGCTCTCCGGTAAGGAAAAAGCGGGTATTATGAACCATCTTAACAGCTTGTGAGAGTGGTACTAAAATGGTACTAAAAAATCATGCAGACAGAAAAATCAGAGGAAATAAGAGCGGAAAAGCCTATAAAGTCAATGGAAAACATGGTAAAAATGAGAGCAAAAGCTATTAAGCGTTGTGTGGCTACTATCATCGAGTAATCTGCGCGTAAGCAATGAGATAAGCGCATAAAAGGCAATAAAACAGGGACTTCAAGTTTACTTGAAAGTCCCTGTTTTATTGCCTTTGCGGGCATTTAACGAATGCCCGCGACCGAGGAGATGACGTATAATAAGTTTCGGGGAGGTGCCATAAAAAAGAACTCCGATGAAAATGGTGCGTAAGGGTCAAATCCCTCGCCTTGGCTAAGCAGCATATTTGTGAGACACTCTAAA
>CASWVG010000107.1 GCA_949472775.1 uncultured Lachnospiraceae bacterium | reverse complement strand
TAAACGGGAAGGACAGCGGCGCGCTGTTCATGTACGGGAAGAACATGAAGGACATCGAGCGGACGGTGGACACCACGGGGCTTGTCACGAG
Source organism: uncultured Lachnospiraceae bacterium (assembly GCA_949472775.1). GTDB lineage: Bacteria > Bacillota > Clostridia > Lachnospirales > Lachnospiraceae > UBA3282. The sequence goes on along the minus strand of CASWVG010000107.1, from coordinate 3,306 downwards.
GCTGTATGCCGTCGGCGCGGACGGCATGACCTTTGCCAGCATCAATGGCGGGAAGCCCTATGTAGAGAATTTCACCTATTCCAAGGAGGTGCGTGTATCTTCCCTGGACTGTTCCGCATTCACCAATCCCTACCAGATGCTTGAATTTACCCGCATGAGGCTTGCGGATTACTGTAAGCCGACCGTTTCCTATGTGCTGAACGCCATGGATTTGTTGGTGCTGACGGGATATGAGCATGAAGCGTGGGAGCTTGGGGATTATGTCCGGGTGGAGGACAGGGATTTGAATATTTCCGTTACCACGAGGATTGTGCGGAGGGAATACAACCTGCAGAATGCCCGTGTTGCGCAGAATCAGGGTGAATATGCCAAACGCTATGATGCACTGGTGGAGCGGTTTGAAATGGCGAAAGCACGGCTGGAGGAGGTACAGGCAGCCATCACGGAGAAGCAGGCGCAGTGGAAAATGATGGAGAACTTCATGGAGGCGCTGCGGAGCCTGCCGGAGCAGGTGGATTATTTTGACGAGGCCGCCTGGTACGCCATGGTGGATTTTGTGACGGTCTATGGCAAGGAAGATGTGCGGTTCACCTTCAAAAATGGGATGGAGGTTCCGACAAAAACCGAATAGAAATACAGATTGCACTTCACGGGAATGTGGAGTGTTTTCTCATTTTAAAGGCAGTTTTTCCATTTGACCCCCCTTTGAAGGCAAAATAAAAAAGTATAGGAAAAATAAAATTGTATCAAAATGGGCCGTTAGATAGATGGCGGTTAATCTGGGAAAAAACTGACATAATAAATGTGAGTGTTTTTTGACTGCTAGAAATTGGTTGCAGGTTTTATAATCTGTTCGTTTTACAAACATATGTTCTGAGTGATAGAATAATGTTCACATGGGATATATGCAGGATAAAAGGAGAGGAGGCGACTACCATGGAAAGCATTCTCTGTGTCGATATTCCAATACAGATGATTTCCTGTACGGACACGAACGGGAAGATAACGCCCATAAGGTTCCGTTTCCGCGACAGGAACGGGGAACTTATTACAATCAACATAGAAAAAATCATTTCAACAGACCAGCAGCATAGTTCACTCGGCGCCAATTTTGTCTGCACCGCATCGATATACGGAGCGCAGAAAACATTCCGGCTAAGGTATAATTACTACTCCCATGAATGGAGAATGTCAGAGATTGGCGGATAGGATAATGCTGTCTGCTTATATATCATCCATATTCTCCCAAAAGGAGCCTTCAATCTCGTAAATATCATCCATTGGAATGGCTGTCCCGTCTGCCATGATGACTTTGCGCCCTGTATTATCCAGCTTCTTAACTTTCCCGATTGTATGGAGGTAAGAGCCGCCTTCTTTTCTTGCGTCGGGGACAAAATAAGTGATGGCAATCTCCGGTTCCATGGAAAGACATTCCCGGATAAACTGCAGCCTGCCGTCCAGTTCTTCTTTCTTTGTTTCATCCAGTTCCGGCCTCTGGTCCGTCAGCCTTGCGGTCTCGCTGATGGCAGCCCCATGTCCGGTAAGCGCCGCGAAAGGCGAAAACTGTGCAGCCCGGTCTAAGGCGGGCATATGGGGATGGATCGTGGACTGATGGTGCGGCAGGCTGATGATATCGTCATAGTTTCCCATTATGCGTTATGCCCTCCAATCTGATGGTTTCTTTCCATGGTGGTCGCCCCTTCTTCCAGGTTCATGCCTTTCAAAATGGCATTCTTCCCATATTTTTTCTTTACGGACAGGACTGCCTCCTGTATTGCCCGTTCTTTCTTCAATTCCGTTTCTTCGTTCTGTTTTTGTTCTTCCAGCGCCTGATAATCCGTAAATAAATCCATTTGAACATAAGAATCCTGTGATTTTTCGCGTGCGGCGGATTCGTCTGTCAGATGATTGGCGGTCACATTGATTCTGCGGATTAAGAGGTTTTTATCTGTAATCCGGTCGTAAAGAGACGTCACTGCCTCCATAATCCGCTTTGTGGAAGAAGTCGGTCTGTCCAGATTGGCTGTGCCATGGGCGTGCTTTGGAACTTTTCTCCCATAATGGTCTATTGAGACTTCTCCCCTGTAGTTTCTGCTGGTTTCCGGATTGGTCAGGTTTTCGATATCATATCCAACGGTAAGTACAATCTGGTCAGTGACCAGATTCTTCTCAACCAGATCCAAAACAAGGAGGTCGGTCATTTCCTTGACGATCAGTTCTGCCTTGTCATAATCATAAGGGCACTGGAGTACCTGGCCTGAACTTAAGCAGTTCGTTTCCGGCTTATACTGTTTAATGAGGCTGATGGTTGTAGGTTCCCATCCCCAGGCGTGGTCTATCAGAAGCTCCGCGTTAATTCCGAATAATCTGTACAGCAGGTCTTCGTTATAAAAACTCCGGCTGTCGCCGACAGAGCATCTTGCCACATCTCCCATAGTGAACATGCCGTTCTCGGCTAATTTTTTTGCGTACCCTCTGCCCACCCGCCAAAAGTCCGTGATCGGTCTGTGATCCCACAGCAGCTCCCGGTAGCGCATCTCGTCCAGTTCTGCAATCCTCACCCCGTTTGCGTCAGGCTCGGTATGCTTTGCCACGATATCCATTGCGACCTTGCATAAATAAAGGTTCGTGCCGATTCCGGCGGTGGCGGTGATTCCGGTCCTGTCAAGGACATTCTGTATGATCTTCCCGGCAAGCTCTTTTGCGGAAAGGGAATAAGTCCTTAAATATGCCGTGACATCCATAAAGACTTCATCGATCGAGTATACGTGGATATCTTCCGGCGCAATATACTGAAGATAAATTTCGTAAATCTTAGTGCTGTATTCCATGTAATGTGCCATGCGGGGCGGGGCGATGATATAGGATACGGAAAACTCCGGGTGCGCAAGCAGTTCATCGGAAAGATAGGATTCCCCCGTGAATTTATGCCCCGGTGCGCAGGCTTTCCGCTGAAGGTTTACTTCCTTGACTTTCTGCACGACCTCAAACAGCCTTGCCCGTCCTGAAATGCCGAATGATTTCAGGGAAGGGGATACGGCAAGGCAGATGGTCTTTTCCGTCCTGGAGGCGTCTGCCACGACCAGGTTTGTTCTCATGGGATCGAGCTGCCTTTCCACGCACTCGACAGAGGCATAGAAAGACTTTAAATCAATCGCGAGATAGACACGTTCTTTTTCCATCATTCCTGCACCTCCCTTGTTTATAGGCATCATATACATTATTGTTTCCTGTTTCACCGTTTTTATATTATCCTGAATCCGTGAGCTTAGCCTCAAATTAAAACCGGACGAAATTATCCGGTAA
>CASWVG010000106.1 GCA_949472775.1 uncultured Lachnospiraceae bacterium | reverse complement strand
TCATACCAAGGGGACAGGAATGCGCGACAGCCCATCGGGGAAATCACCTTGCCATACTGTTTGTACATGCTGGCAATATACCCCTTTCCCGTCAGACTCAGCCAGTCAGGATACATGGTCTTTGCGGAGCACCTGACACCCGCCTCAAACACTTCCTCCAATTCCTTGCCGGCGCCGTGCAAATTCTCATCATACAAAAATACGATCTTCGGAAAAAGCACAGGTTTCTTGCACTCCTTCTTGCCCTGCCCCTTCCTGCGCACATTGAGCATCTGGATCGTCGCCAGGCGTGCAAAACGCCCCGTGCCGATTCCTGCCGTCACTGTGATAAACGGATAATCGCCGCGGCTGCTTGCCACCGTATTAAATTTATATTCCCAGCCCTGAAAGCCCTGTTCAAATTCTTTCGTCACATCCGCCAGGGCCTCCGCCTCCGCCGTCTCCTCATCAATCCCCAGTTTTCTGTATTTTGCAATATTTCTCTTATAAGATTTCTCCGCGTAAGGCTCTAATATCTTATCCACTTCAGGTACCGTAAAACCGCCGTATTGCTGGCTCGCCGCGCTTAAGACAATGTCTCCTATCACATCGAATGCCACATCCAGCGTTTTCGGCTCGTTATACCAGATATTCCCCATCTCAAAACCGCCGGAAAGCACCTCCGCCACATTGAAGAGACAACAATTCATTGTATCTCTTCTCGCCGACATGTCATGGACATAGATATAGCCGTCCCGGCACGCCTGAATTTCTTCCGTAGTCATAAAAAATTTCTGGTAGAGCTCCTTGTTAAACTGGTTAAAAATCAAGCTCCGCTTCGTGGACACAAGAGCGCTGTCCGTATTAGCGTTCTCCTTGTCCCCGATGTACATGATTGACTGACTCTTCTTATAGACGTCGTCCATCATGCGCACAAAATCCTGCTTGTAATTACGATAATCACGGTAGCTTTTCGCTACAATCGGCTTCACATCCTCCAATGCGCTCTCCACGATATTGTGCATGATCTGAATGGGAATCTTCTCCTCGTCCAGTTCATTCACCTTATCGACAACTGTCTGACAGATGTGCTTTTTCTCTTCTTCCGTAAACTTGGTGAGGGCACGATATGCACTCTTCCCCACCGCATCGATGACCTTCTGGACATTAAATGCCTCCAGGCTGCCATCCTTCTTGATCACCTTCACGCCTTTCTCCGGCTGATACTCAAGACTGTAATTCTCCCCCTCTGAATAATCTGATTTAAATTTACTGCTCATACGCCCCTCCGTAGCTTTATCCAACTGCAGCTATGCAGTGTTTCCACAAAATATAGTATCAGTTGACATAACAGCACAATATCTTGCGGTTTAGGATTAGTATACGGTAATAAACATGTTATGTCAATGAAAAGACCCCTTAAAAAATAACAAAAAGGGATATGCCTTTTTGTGACATATCCCAAATGTAATCACTCTGTCTGCGTTATCTCATATCCGGCAAGGGTTTTCCGTAAATGGAGCCTATAATCGTCCATCACAGATTCCGGCGCCAGAATCCGCGCCCCCTCTCCAAGTCCTGTAAGCCATCCGAAAAACTGACCGCTGACTGCCACCTGCACCCTGACGGAAAAATGCGCGTCGTCCCTGATGCGGACAGCCACGTCCCTGCCGAAACGGTCCATCACCACACCGATCAGACTGTTCTCAAACAAAAGGGTGACAACCTCCTCCCTGCCGCCGTACATACCGAAAGTTTTGTTCGCGTAATCCGCAATGTCAAAACGCTCAAAGAGCGACGCGCCCTCGCGCTTCCTGTCAAGCACCTCTATCTTCGCCATCTTGTCCACCCGGAAATGCTTGATTTTATCCTCCTCACTGTCATGGGCGATCAGATAATAGTATTCATCCTTGCAGGTGAGCGCCCACGGGCTTGCCTGATACGGTTTCCCGTTCCGGCGCGGCACAAGTTCCCTCTTCAGATTCCACTCCAGATACTGAAAGGAAATCTGCCTGTTTTGCTGAATCGCCCTGTGGATATCGTCCACCACATAATAAATGCTCTCATTTGCCGTCTTAATGCGGTTCGCCACGTAGACCTGTCTTTGAAGCTGCCCCGCCTCCGCTTTCGATGCCAGCTTCTCAATCTTGGAAATCAGCTCCCGCGACTTATTGACTGTCAAAAACCGGGACGCCTGCACCGTCTCCACCAGTAATTTCAACTCCGCCAGCTCAAATTCCCGCCCGGCAAGATAATAGCCGCCCCCCGTCTTCGCCTTGACCAGTACGATATCATATCCAAAATCAATCAACTGGGCGATGTCATCGTAGATACTTTTGCGTTCCGCCTTCACATCATATGCCGCCAGCGCGTCGATCAGCGCCTGGGCGCTCATGCAGTGCTCCTCGTCAGACTGCTCTGTCAGAATTTTAATTAAATATAGCAATTTCTGTTTCTGCTTCGCCGATTTTGCCATGCCTTCAACCCCGCTCCAAAATTAAAACCAGTTCTTCCAGACGGCGGATCTCATAATCTGTCCGTACTTCCACATCCTTGGCCTTACCTGTCGGATTAAACCAGCAGGATGCTACGCCCGCGTTCTGGGCGCCTCTCATGTCGCTTGTCAGGGAAATCCTGTCTCTGTCGTTTTCTGACTCTGCTTATACGCGCAAGAAAGGGCGTTCGTCCAAGAACACCCTTCCACTTTCTTCCTAAATAAATGCACTACAAAAGCTATGCCGTTGTACTTCCGTCCGCAGTATCCGCCGTCGTTTCCAGAGCCGCTTTCGCGTCCTTGCTCTTTCTCCATTTCACGCCGATCACGCACGCCACAATCACCAGCACGACAATCAGTGCAAACAAAAGCAGATACGATAAAAACGAGTTTACAAATAGAATTAAGTTTGTCATCTTTCCACATCCTTCTCTTTCCGAATTACTTCGCTTCCGACGAAAGAACCTGTCCGAAACCGCTTTCTCCAATTACACTTACAGTTATGATACCACCAATCAGAAGGTATCGTCAAGCAATTCTGTGCCGTCCGCCGCTGTGGTGGCAAGCTTATCGCACCGCTCGTTCTCCGGATGCCCGTCGTGTCCTTTTACCCAGTGAAAAGTCACACGGTGAGACTCCATGGCGCGCAGCAGACGTTCCCACAAGTCTATGTTTTTGACAGGTTTGTTTCCCGCCGTTTTCCATCCCTTTGCAAGCCACCCCTCAATCCAGTGCTTGTTAAAGGCGTCCGTCACATATCTGGAGTCTGAGATAAGGAGCACTTCGCAAGGCTTTGTGAGCGCCTCCAGCCCCACAATCACCGCCATCAGCTCCATCCGGTTGTTTGTCGTCTTTTTATAGCCGGCGGAATACTCCCGCTCATGCAGCGTCCCTTTGCTGTAGATCGGAAGAGCACACCGTCTGAACTCCAGT
>CASWVG010000105.1 GCA_949472775.1 uncultured Lachnospiraceae bacterium | reverse complement strand
TCATACGGACGGAAAGTTCAACTTAAGCCAGAAGGGCTGCATGGAGATCATGAAGCTGTTTCTGACAAAGGATGAGGATCTTTATGACAAGACCATTGAGGACGTATTTGACGAGGAGGTTTTTGATTCCACCTTCTGGCTCTACTGGAGGACCATGTTTGCCTTTGAGAACTGGCACAGCGCCCTGGAGATGAAGCTGTACTTCCAGAGGTTTATCCATCACATTGCAGGACTGCCGGATTTCAGCGCACTGAAATTCACCAAATACAACCAGTATGAGTCGTTGATTCTGCCCATGCAGAAATATCTGGAGGCGGCGGGAGTTGATTTCCAGTTTAACACCGAAGTGACGAATGTGATCTTTGGATTCGAGGGAGACAAGAAGATCGCCAAGGCCATCGAGTGCAAGGTGAAGGGCGTGGAGAAAGGTATTATGTTAACTGAAAACGACCTTGTCTTCGTGACCAACGGAAGCTGCACGGAAGGGACCATCTACGGTGACCAGAACCATGCGCCCAACGGGGATGCGGAAGTGCGCACGAGCGGATGCTGGAGCCTCTGGAAAAATATTGCGAAGCAGGATCCTTCCTTCGGCCGTCCCGAGAAGTTCTGTTCCGATGTGGCGAAGACAAACTGGGAGTCCGCTACCGTAACCACGCTGGACGACAAGATCCTTCCCTATATCGAGGCCATCTGCAAGCGTGATCCGAGAAGCGGCAAGGTAGTGACCGGCGGTATCGTGAGCTGTCAGGATTCCTCCTGGCTCTTAAGCTGGACCATCAACAGACAGGGGCAGTTTAAGGAGCAGGATAAAAAGAAAGTCTGCGTCTGGGTGTACGGTCTTTTCACGGACGTGGAGGGCGATTATGTGAAGAAGCCCATGAAGGACTGTACAGGTAAGGAGATTACCCAGGAGTGGCTTTACCATCTTGGCGTGCCCGTGGGAGAGATCGAGGAGCTTGCCGAGAAGAGCGCGGTGTGCGTGCCTACCATGATGCCTTATATTACCGCCTTCTTCATGCCGAGAACAGCGGGCGACAGACCTGACGTGATTCCTGACGGCTGCGTGAACTTCGCTTTCCTTGGACAGTTTGCACAGACTCCGAGAGACACCGTGTTCACCACAGAGTATTCTGTCAGAACCGCTATGGAAGCCGTATATGGACTGCTCGGCGTGGACAGGGGCGTGCCAGAAGTGTGGGGAAGCGTATACGATATCAGGGAGCTTCTCTCCAGCAGTGTGAAGCTGATGGACGGCAAGTCCCCGCTTGAAATCAATCTGGGACCGCTGAACCCGGTGAAGAAGCTTCTGCTGAAGCTGGTGAAAGGCACGGCGGTGGAGAAGGTGATGCGGGATCAGGGCGTGCTGAAAGAAGGAATGTAATGATAGAAAAGAAAAGCTGAATAAAAAACAGCGGGAAGCCTGCTCTTGTTCCAGGAATGGAATGAGAGCGGGCTTTCTGCTGTTTCTTACTCCTTGCTTTTTGAGGGTTTTTATCTATTCAAAAATATATGGAGTAATTCCTTTTTGATAAATAAAATGCTATAATATAGATAAAATAAAAAGAACCTGACGATTATTAGAAAGGAGAGGTACAATGACGACGCTGGAGAATACGATCTCTATGATGGAAAAATTGCCGGAAACCGACTTGATAGAAATTCAGGACTTGATTAAAAAACTCTTCCGCCAACACGAGTCCGAGTCAACTGATGCTGCAGTTGGCCAGGTTCTGAAACGTATGTCAAAAGCTGACTTCATGGAAGATGCCATGGCTGCAGAAAAGGAGATTGCGGCTGGCAGATACAAAAGCGCGGATGAGGTGTTTGATGGGCTGGAACAAAGATACGGATTTTAAAGTTATATTTACGGACAAAGCGGAAATACAGGCACAACAGATTCTTGACTACCTCGCCTATGAGCTGGAGAACATGCAGGCTGCCTTGAGCGTCGAACAGGACATGAAAGATACTGCCGTCAGGCTCTCCTACATGGCTGGCAGCCTGAAACTATGTGATGATGCCGACTTGCGGGCTTTAGGATACCAGACGATTCATTTTAGGCGGCACAGATATTTTATGCTGTATAAAGTTGTCGATGACTATGCATATGTTATCGGCATTTATCACGACCTGCAGGATTACGAGAATATCCTGCGGTAGTATTCCAAATTTATCACATAAACTCCATATCCTTTATAATAAGGTTAAGGCATCAGAGCTTCTATGGCAGGACAAGCGTGAGTGGGATAAATTAGGACTTTTCTAGCATACTGCCCAATCTCTTTGGCAGTATGCTCTCTCGGCTGTCATCCAGTATATTCCAGTACATGTATCTTCAAACACAGTAATAATGAGGTCTGTTTCTATAAAATCCTGTTTTCTTCATTTGCCTGTCCTTATCACGAAAAGTCCTCCGCCTTGCGGCGAAGGACTCAGACCGTGAGGGCCGCGGTGACCCTGGGGATCCGAAAGCGCCGGGAGAGAGACAGGAGATCATCCATGGATGGGATGAGACAGGGGGGTAATGATTTCCAGCATCGCCGCGATGTCCTCTGTCGCCATTGTCACCTTTGACTTCTCGATCAATATGTTTCCCCCGGTCATAATGTATGAAGGCATGACCCGGATCCCCTCATAATAGATTTCGCTGTTTCGCAGTTTGTAGGTGGAAATGGCAGGAACCGCATTTTTCTTAGACGCCTTTTTCGTAATCATGTTAAAAGCCTTCTTGGCGACATCACCCATAAGCATAATCACCTTTACATTGGGGAAGAAAGAAAGTTCTGCTTCCAGGTAAGGCAGGCTGTTTTCGATGCTGCTTTTCTCAATGGCAAATGCCGTCTTAGGCGTTTTTACGGCGTTTGTGATATAGATGCCCATCTGCAGTACGTCCTGTATGGATGTGACTTCCGCGCCCGCTCCCTGTAAAAGAGGGATGGTCGTTTTCAGATAGTCCGCATCCGGGGCGCCGTAAAAATCCTGTGAGGGGTCGGAGGGGACGACTTCATTGATCATAACTGCCTTGATTGTGAGCGGGTCGATTTCAATATTGTTCAGGCAGATGCCGGTCTTTGTACCTAATTTTGTTTCAAGTTCTGTTTTTATATTCATATCTTCATGCTCCTTTCTGGTCTGTCTGCTAATAGAATAACACAAAAAAGATGACAACTTGTGTCACCTTTTTGATATTTTCTCGCATTTGGGGTTTATAGCAATTTTATTAACAAAGATGACCGTCTGTTTAAATTGCAGACAGAGGAGATACAGGTGGTAACTCCGGGTTGATTGTATTCTACCCACATTCTACTCATTCTTGTCAATTATTTGGTTAGAATGGGTAGAATGAGTAGAACGATATAAAAATACAATAGAAATTGGAGCAGTATGGGAATATTCTTGAAATCAAAAAAATAATAGAAAACAGGGAGAAAAAGAGATACAGATAGGTAATTGCGAAACTCGCGATGCTCGTTTGCAATCTTGAACTAAAATGAGG
>CASWVG010000104.1 GCA_949472775.1 uncultured Lachnospiraceae bacterium | reverse complement strand
CTCACGTTCGGGATCGCATATCAGAATATCGTCCCCGGTGGCAAGGGCAAGGAACACAATCAGCATTTTTGCGCTGAAGGACTTGCCGCTCCCCGGCACTCCCAATAAAAATGAATTAGGATTCAGCAGTTTTGCTTTGTTGCACATAATAAGGTTGTGGGAGATTGCGTTCTCCCCGCAGTAAATGCCGCCCTCGTCCATGATTTCCTGCACCCTAAAAGGCATGAGAACCGCAAGGCTCTCCGTGGTAAGGGTTCTCAGTGCATTGATTTTCCGGTGTCCGATTGGCAGGGCGGTATTCAGCCCGTCCATCTGCTGGTATTTCAGGGTGGAAAACTGGCACAAATGCTTCCTCGCCACGGTCAAGATCGTGTCCGTGTCGGCGTCAAGCTGCTCTTTCGTGTCTGCGGTATGCACCAGCGTCAATACCGCAAACATCATCCGCTGGTCACGGGTGGTCAAATCGTCCAAAAACTCCTTGCTTTCCTTCCGCTGCTGCTCCATGTCATAGGGTACGACTGCGGAGAAATTGTTGTTGGCGTTCTGCTTCCTCTGCCAGTTGGTGATGTTGGTTTCCACGCCCAAAAGACGGTTCTCCACCTCCCGCACCGCTTCATCTGTCGGGATAGGGATTACGTCAATGCTCATCATCAGGTTGCGGCTTAAATCCGTAAGCTCCGCAATCATGCTGTCTTTGATATAGGACGCATATTCTCTGAGGAAAAGAACCCGCCCGTAACGGTTCCCCATGCGGAAATGGTCTTTTTCAAACTCAAGGCTGTCCGGGCAGATAAAGTCTTTAAAACTGTGTCCTTTCCGCATGGTTTCCGACAGGTCAAACCGGAAGCTGGTTTCCTCCCCGGTACGGTAGAAGTCATGCAATGCCCTGAGTTTATCTGTTGCGTCCATCTCCACGCATTTGGAGCCTAACCGTGAGAAATGGCTCACTAAGTCCGTGCCGATGCGGGCAAAATACGTCCTCGCCTCCTCGATGGATTTCTTATACACGGATACCGTCACATACTTTTCCTGCACAATGCTGTTGGCTCCCGTGGCTTTCTCTAAGAGCATGGCGTTGTACTCTTTCCGGTATAAATCAAGGCCGTCCTCCTGCATGGGGATAAGAATTGCCTTCTCAAAATCCTGTTTGTTCAGGCGGCGGTTGTTGATGGTGATTTTCGTGGTTGCGCCGCTGTCAAAGGAATTGAGAAGCTCGCTGTACTCAAGGAACATGGCCTCCTTGTCCTCCCGGCTCGCCACCGCATAGTTAATGTCCACAAATTTATAGGTTCTGGCAAATTTGTTCCGCCCGATCTGGAAAATGCCGTCCGCCCATACCGCCTGAATGGGGATTGCCTGCTGCACTCCTTTGGGGATGACAAATTTCTCCTTGTCCTGCTTGAAAATATTGCTCAATGTCTTAATCATTCCGTTTCCGCTCCTCCCTTTCATGGTTCTCAATGCACGGCTTCACCGCTTCGTAATAGATGTTCTCCGGGTGAAACAGCAGGCGTTTCGGGATAAGGAACTCCGATTTGATCCACGCCCACAAAAACTGCTCTGCGTTCATCCCGTGGTAGCGGATGAACCCCAGTGCCGCAAAGGGAGCCGCCCCCAAAATGCACATCCAGCTCACGGTTTCCGTCCCCACATGGGGGCTGAGTAAAAAATAAAGCCCGACGGCAACGCCACAGGCTAAGACAGAAAAAACGAACTGCCGCATGGACAGCCCGAAGAACATGGATTCCGTATAATTACGGATTTCCCGGTTTATTTTCACTTCCAAACTTCTCGCCTCCTATCGTTCCATCCCGCACGTCCGTTTCGGCGGTTTCCTTTGGGGCAGGTAGGGTATGAATTCCTCCTCCCCCGTGATAATGCTGAACTCCGCCCGCAGGATGGGGTGTGTTTCCAGTTTCTGGTACTCCCTTATCAGTTCAAGCGCACTTTCCCTTGTGGCAGTGCTTGCCTGCTGAATCCCGTCCTTAAAAATATAGCACCGTTCCATTCTTTCCTCCTTATAATCCCATCATCTCACGCACCACCCGGTCTGCCATTTTTACTGCGCCCACAAGCACAAGCATGTTGAAAATCAGCTCCCCGATATAGCTCCACACCATTGTCACTGCCGCCGCATTGGGATCGACTGCTGGCGGGGACGCCGCAAACAGGGAGAATATAATGCAGGCAAGCACGATAACCGCCCCTTCTAAGCATACCGCCGCATAGGACTTGATAAAGCTCTTGCCTACGTTCTGCGACGGCTCCCCGGCAAAGGTCGATAAGGGAATCGGCGCAATCGCCGTGTAAAGGTACAGACGGAAAAACCGCCCGTACACGCTCATTATCATAATAAAACTTAACACCGTAATGAACAGCCCGCCGATTAGCGTCACCGCCCATAACGGTATGCTCTCGAAAAAGCCGCAGTCCTCCACCGCCTCCACAATCTCATTCGGCAGCACGGTCTGCTGTGCGGCTCCAAAGCCTGCGGTTCTCATAATCGTGCCGATTACCCCCTGCACGATGTTGAATAACGCCATCATCAGCTCCAGCCCGTGGGATATGACGCCCTTTGCTATGGCAAACCGGACAAACAGCTTTAATGCGTGTTCCGGCTTTTTCACTTCCACAAAGCTGCCGCACGTCTTTACCACGCCGACAACAAAAAACAGCACCAGCAGGGCATAGGCGATTGCCTGCAACGCCCCGTGGATGTTCACGATGGCAGTCCAGATGCCGCCGCCCTTAAAATTCTCCGGGGACTGCGTGAGGAGCTGCCATATCTCCGCCAGTTTCTCGTTCCATGTTTCCAGTGCATTGACTAAATTTTGCACTACCCAGTTATCTGAATCCACTCATTTCACCTCGCTTCTGGATATGGCAGGGGAGCCGCCAAAGCCCGCCCCCCGCCGCCACTCTTTTTACATGATTATCCGGCAACTTCCATCAGCCCGTGATAAGGGTTAAGATTTCCTTTGCAAAGGTGATGATGACGCCGCCCGCAAGGGTTAAGAATCCGTTGGAACGCTGGCTCGGATCGTGGGACTGCAAGGACAGGCCAACCTGCACGATGCCCCAGCCTAACAGGATTAAACCCACCGCACGGATTAAGCCGAAAATAAAATCGGACAGGTTGTTGATGACCGAAAGCGGATCTCCCGCCGCATACACCGTTGTTGCCCCGGCTGTCATCATCAGCACCAGTGCGGCGTACACCGCCATCGCCCGCTTTATCTTTCTACCCATCGGCTGCCTGCTGGTTTTCTTGCTGTTCTCATTCTTCTTAATCATTGTTCTGTTTCCTCCTTGTTTTGGGATTGGTTTATAATAGCTTCTAAATCCTCCTCGGATAAAAGCTCATAGGAATCGGTTCCAGCCTGCCCCTGCGTCACTTCGCCCTCCAGACTGTCCCCCAATGCAATGCTGCCCACTGCCTGCGTCACTTCCCCGTGGCGGTAGGCTTTCCCTTTCCCGTCCGTGGACAGTGCCACGTTGGGGTGTTTCAATATATCAAATTTTTCATCCATCACCGGGCGTTCCCCACGGATAAATAAAAGCGCATAGCGGTTGTCCAGCATACGCACCTCATCCGGCGTCAAAAGCTCTCGCCCGGAAATCTGGTAGTTGGTGGAATAATTGCCCGAATGCCCCGTGGATTTTCCATAGGTGTTCATGTCAATCGTGGCTTTCCCCAGCAGCTCGCTGACGTACTTATGGGTTCCCTGCTCGTTGCCGCCCAGATATAAAAACTGGTCGCAGTTGCCCACAATGCTTTCCCACTGTTTCTCAAACAACGCCTTTAGCTGCGCCATGTTTTGCAGGATGATGGACACGCTGACTTCCCTTGACCGCATAACGGACAGGATTTTGTCAAAATCATCCGGCAAACTGACGTTGTAGGCTAAGAATCCGGCGCCTTACTGTCTCACGACAGCAGGTTTCCGAACC
>CASWVG010000103.1 GCA_949472775.1 uncultured Lachnospiraceae bacterium | reverse complement strand
AGTAAGTAGATGCGATTCTCTGATAGTCTTCTTCAAAAATATCAACGTTCTCGTTCGCTTCAAGAGCTGTCGCAATGATTGTCTTGACATCACGGCCCTTCCACTCGATGTTGATGGTTGCCCCGGTCTGTGCGGAGAAAGCGTCTGCTGCCTCCTGAAGAACCTTGCCCTGAGGCTCGGTATTTGCCCACATGGACCACATTGTCAGTGTAACGCCGTCATAATTTGCAGTGCCTTCGTCTGAGGAAGCTTCCGCATCCTCTGCAGGCGTCTCTTCCTCAGCGGGTGTTTCCGCCTCTGCAGGAGTTTCTTCCTGTGCGGGCGCTTCCTCTTCTGCGGGTGCCGGATCCTGCGCAGGCGTCTCTTCCTTTGCGCCGCAGCCTGCAAACAGTGTAACTGCCATGGCCGTCGTTACCAGTAAACTGATAAGTTTCTTTTTCATCTTAATCCTCCTTTTCTGTGACGATCATCTCTCGTCCTATGTCAATTAGTATAACTTCTTTCCCGTCCCCTTACAATTTACATGTTGTTTTATTTTTTATATATCTTGCTTTTATTTCGACATTTTCAATAATTTAATAGGACTATTGTCACATTTTTTATTAAATTCCACAAATTCTTTTTGTGCAGCGTTTACGATTTTTTATAGATTGCAAAACTTTTCATTTCTTTTCTGTGCACACTGTCTTTTCTCCATTTCTCTGCGCTCCTGTTCCTTTCTATTTCTTGCTACATTTTTTATATATCTTGCTTTCCCCTCTTTTTCGTGTTATGATTAATCGCAAGAGTCAACAACCCCGCAGCAGGCTGACGGGGCATCAAACTTGCAACGCAGCAGAGCTGCGGGGTATTGACCCCTGCGGCAGTCGCCAAATGTGCATGCAAGCATGCCCGCTTGGCTCGTTGCCCGCAGGAATAAAGGAGGTGAGCCCTGATGGGAACTTCAATTTATCCCCTGACCCAGGAGGCCGCCGCAGAAGCGTCGCAGAACAAGCTTCTCTATATTACCCATTCCAGATACGAAAATGATTGGCCCAGCCAGCCTCACATTCACCCTTTTGCCGAATTATTCTATGTAAAGGACGGATGCGGAAGCTTCCTGATCGAGGAGGAAGAATATTCCATTGAAAAGGATGATTTCGTGATTGTCAACGCAGGCATCTCCCACACGGAGGTTTCTTCTGCGTCCATGCCCCTGGAATACGTGACAATCGGAATCGACGGGCTCAGTTTTTCGTTTGAGGGAAACAGGGATTATATTATTTTCAGCTGCAAGAACGAACAGAAAGATCTGTTCTTTTATATGTCCGCCATGCTGAATGAAATGGAAGAGAAAAACAGGGACTGCGAAGTTGTCTGCCAGAATCTGCTGGAAGTGCTGATCATCAAGCTCATCAGACGGACAAACTTCGCCTTTGAAGTGGCGCCCACTGTTCAGATTAATAAAGAATGCGTCAAGATCAAACGCTACATCGAAGCCAATTACACGCAGGATATCACTCTTGATTTCCTTGCGGAGCTTTCTCACTTAAACAAATATTATATGGTTCACGCCTTTACGCTGCATTACGGCTGTTCTCCCATCCGTTATCTGTGCCAGACCCGCATCAAGGCCAGCAAAGAGCTCCTGGCCAACACGAACTACAGCATTACGGAGGTGGCCCATTACTCCGGGTTTTCCTCCCAGAGCTATTTTGCCCAGTGCTTTCTGAAAAGCTGCGGGCAGACCGCCTCCGCCTACCGGAAAAGCCGCAAAAAGGGAGACGCCCTCTAATACATATTTTTATATTTTTCCACAATGGCGGCCATGTCCGCCCACTTATCCTCCATATCCTTCACCAGCTTGAACTGCGTTCTGGCACGATCCAGATTATGGCCGTCCCTGTGGATCTTAAAATATGTGTCGCCCTCCAGAAAATCCGCCAGAAAACGGATCCCGCATTCATAGGTCATCAGCTTCGCACCCATGGGGAGCATCTCGATCTCCTTCTCGGTGAGGCTCCCGCCGCAGCCCTCAAGATAGCCCTTCGTGAAGGCCTCGAACAGGGACAGATCCATCTCGATCTTGTCAAGATCCTTTTCATCCTCGGCTCCCGTGCTTGCCCCAAAGCGTATGGAATCCCCGAAATCATAGTGGGAAAGTCCCGGCATCACGGTGTCCAGGTCGATAATGCAGATTGCCTTCTTCGTATCCGCATCAAACAATATGTTATTCAGCTTCGTGTCATTATGCGTAACCCTCAAAGGCAGTTCCCCCGCCTTCAGCATGTCCGTCAGCACCCTGGTATCCTTTTCCCTGGCAAGCGCAAACGCAATCTCCTCCTTCGCCTGCGCCGCCCTTCCCATTCTGTCTTCCTGCACGGCTTTCCGGAAATCCGCAAAGCGGGACGGCGTGTTGTGGAAATTCGGGATGGTTTCATACAGCGTCTGCGCCGGATAATCGGACAGCATTTTCTGGAAATTACCGAAAGCTACCGCACTGTCGTAAAAATCCTTAGCGCTTTCCACCTTTTCCAGGCAGACGGTCTGTTCCACGAACAAAAACATTCTCCAGTAATTTCCCTCATCGTCCAGATAGTAATTGGATCCGTCTTTGGTTTTCACCACATTCAGGGTTTCCCTGTCAGGATCGCCTCCCCGTCTGGCAATCATCTCCCGCAGATACTCTGTCACATTTACCACGTTCTCCATCAGCTGCTGCGGCATTTTAAAAATGGAATGGTTCATTTTCTGCAGGATATACCGCCTTCTTTCGCCTTCCTGCGTCCCGCACACGACCAGAAACGTGTCGTTAATGTGGCCGTTTCCATAGGGCGCATGCTCTGCTGCCGCCCCTTTCGTCCGAAACCGTGCCGCCACCTCGTCAATCCGGTCATTGATTAAATTTGTCTCGCCCATAAGTCCTCCTTCTCCCTTGTATTAAAATGATAGCTATGTAACGGCGATGCGGTGTCAATCCCACCGCTCCCCATACACTTCTTAACAATTGACAATATTTCTGTACACGCCCTGCCGGAAAGCTTCGATATTTCTGCAGGTTTCCTCCACGCACCTTGTTCTTGCCTCGATACTCGCCCACGCCATATGGGGCGTGATGATCAGCCGGCCGCTGTCCGTAAACCGGCTTAAGGGATTGCTCTCCCTCATGGGCTCCGTACCGGTAACGTCCAGCCCGGCGGCCGCAATCTCCCCTTCCGTCAGCGCCGTATAAAGATCTGCGTCATTTACCACGGGCCCTCTCGCCACGTTGATCAGAATGGCGCTCTTTTTCATCTTCCTGAGAGCTTCCAGATTAATCAGATCCCGGGTTAGGCTGCTTAAAGGACAGTGCAGGGAGAGGAAATCCGACTGCGCAAGCAGCGTCTCGAAATCCACCCTCTCGTACTGTGTACAGTCGCTTTTTCCTGTCACGGAATGGAAAATCACCCGGCATCCGAAGGCCTGTGCGATCCGGCCCACCTTTCTCCCGATATTGCCCATACCGATAATCCCCCAGGTCTTGCCCGCAAGCTCCGTGTAGGGTATGTCAAAGTTCGAGAACCGATCCTGGGCCGCATACTGTCCGGACTTCACGTAGTCGTCATAATGGCGCAGCTTTTCCAGCAGATACAGGCACAGGGCAAAGGTATGCTGCGCCACCGCGTCCGTGGAATAATTTACCACATTAGCCACTTTAATTCCCCTGCTTTTGCAGTAACTCAGATCCACGTTGTCATATCCCGTGGCAAAAAGGCAGATGAGCTTCACGTTCCCCGCATCTTTCAGGGTGCTCTCGTTCAGGGGCGTCTTGTTTGCGATCACGATGTCCGCATCTGCGATCCGCCCCGCTGCCTCCTCTCCCGTGGTGTTGGCATAGGACGTAACCTCCCCATACCTGCCGATGGCATCCACGGAAATGTCGGTTCCCACACTGTTTCTCTCAAGCATTACGATTTTCATAAGTTTTTGTTCTCCTTTACGACTACCATACATTCCTTCTCACAAAATGCCATTCCGTACTTTAAGATTTTTTTCATTCCCCTGCGTTCCAGAGCCGCAGCGTATTTGCGCTCCTCGATCTGTTTCAGCGCCGCCTGGCACCCCTTCTCCAGATTGCCGTCTCCGGCATACTTCAGCTCGATGACAATACCCGTCCGCTCCGGGGTGCAGACCGAGATATCACCATATCCTTCCCCCATTTCCGCATTGGACAAAACCAGCCAGTCTCCCCGGCTCTGCAAAAGCCCCAATACCATGCCATGGTAAAAGTTTTCTTTCCTGTCCATCCTCACCGCCGTGTCCCGCACGCTGATGGAATCCCATAGATAATCCCGCAGCATTTCCTGAATCAGCACCGCGTCGCCATTTGGAAATGCCGTGCAGAACCTCTCAATTCTCGACAGATCCGACCTG
>CASWVG010000102.1 GCA_949472775.1 uncultured Lachnospiraceae bacterium | reverse complement strand
AATCTGACGGTGAGCGGACAGTTAAATGTGGAGACCTATGCCTTTGCGTTTAAGAATGTATACACATTTGGCCCTACTTTCCGGGCGGAAAATTCCAATACGACCAGACATGCGGCAGAGTTCTGGATGATTGAGCCGGAGATGGCGTTTGCGGATCTGACTGATGATATGATGGTGGCAGAGGCGATGCTCAAGCATGTGATCAGCTATGTGCTGGAGAATGCGCCGGAGGAGATGAATTTCTTTAACCAGTTTGTGGATAAGGGGCTGATTGAGCGGCTGAACCATGTGCTGCATTCTGATTTTGCCCATGTGACTTACACGGAGGCAATCGAGATTCTGAAAAAGCACAATGACAGTTTTGAGTATAAGGTAGAGTGGGGCTGCGATTTGCAGACCGAGCATGAGCGTTTTCTCACGGAGCAGGAGTTTAAACGTCCCGTGTTTGTGACAGACTATCCGAAGGAAATCAAGGCTTTTTATATGAAGTTAAACGAGGACGGGAAGACTGTGGCAGCTATGGACTGCCTTGTGCCGGGCATCGGTGAGATCATCGGCGGCAGCCAGAGAGAGGACGATCTGGAGCTTCTGGAGCGCAGAATGGACGAACTTGGACTGCAAAAAGAGGATTATGGGTTTTACCTGGATCTTCGCAAGTACGGGTCTGCGAGACACGCAGGGTTCGGGCTTGGGTTTGAGCGCTGCGTCATGTATCTGACTGGCATGGGCAATATTCGTGACGTGATTCCCTTCCCGAGGACGGTCAACAATTGTGAGTTATAATAGCGTGAAAAGTGCTTCTAAAGACGTCCCGCCACAGGAGGGACGAAAGGAAAGCGCGTGAAGCGACAGAAACAGGACAGGACGATGAAAAGGTACAAGAGACGGCTGTACGTCATATTATCCTTCATACTGTGTCTTTCAGTGGTAGATCCGATTTCGGCTACCACTATTTCTGAACTCCGGGATAATGTGAAGAAAAACCAGTCCCAGTTGAAAAATGCCCAGCAGAAGGCTGACGAAGCGCAGGAAGCGCAGGAGGGCGTGGAAGAGGAGATCGAGGAGATCGACGCGGAACTGGTGAATCTGATTACGGACATCAATCTGTGCGAAGAGGCGATCAATGACAAAGAGGAGGAGATTTACAGGACGCAGCTTGACTACGACGCGGCGGTGGCGGAGAAGGACGAGCAGTACGCATCCATGAAAATCCGCATCCAGTTCATGTATGAGAAAGGTGATTCCTCCTATCTGCATATGTTTTTCGGCGCCGGAAACATGGGCGACATGGTGAATAAGGCAAAGTATGTGGAAGAACTCTACGACTACGACAGAAAACTTCTTGTGGAATATGAAGAGACGGTAAAACGTGTACATGAACTCTGGGATACGCTTGAGGAGGATAAATCGGAGCTTGAGACTTCAAGGGCCGAGCTGCAAGAGGGACAGGCTTACATGGAGGAGCTGCTTGCCCAGAAAAAGGAAGAGTATGAGAATTACAGCGTGATGCTGACCAGAGCGAAGCAGGAGGCGGCGACTTACACGGCGCGGATCAAGCAGGAGACGGCGCAGATCAGGAAGCTGGAGGAGGAAGAGCGCAAACGCCGGGAGGAAGAAGAGAGAAAGCGGAAGGAAGAGGAAGAAAGGAAGCGGAAAGAGCAGGAAGCGCTGTTGGCGCAGGGGGAAGAGGATTCTGATTCGGAGGAGAAGCCGAAGAAACAGGAAGTGCCAAAACCAACGTCCTCCGGCGGCGGTAAGGGACAGGATATCGCGAATTATGCCTGCAAGTTTATCGGAAATCCTTATGTGGCGGGCGGAACAAGCCTCACAAACGGAGCGGATTGTTCCGGTTTCGTGATGTCAGTTTACAAGAATTTCGGCATTAACCTTCCAAGAAGCTCCTATTCCCAGTCAACAGTCGGCAAAGGGGTATCTTACTCGGATGCAAGACCGGGAGATGTGATCTATTATGGCGGACATGTGGGCATCTACATAGGAAACGGACAGATCGTACACGCCAGCACGGAGCGGACGGGCATTAAAATTACCTCGGCGACTTACCGGAATATCATTACGGTGAGACGGATTGTGTAAACTGAGTGGGCGGGCGTTGACTCTTTTATGAAAATTTACACTTTAAATCAATATTTGCATGATACTTTTGGTCAGAAACTGTACAAAATAGCATTGGACGGAGGGTTTACCTGTCCCAACCGGGATGGCACCATCGACACGCGGGGGTGTATTTTCTGTTCCGGAGCAGGCTCGGGAGAATTTGCCGGGGACTATACGATGCGCATCACGCAGCAGATCGAAAAGAGTAAGGAGCGTGTTGCGGGAAAGATAAAGGATGGCAGATATATCGCGTATTTTCAAGCGTTTACCAATACCTATGCGCCTGTCGAAAAACTGCGTCCCCTGTATATGGAGGCGATAAACCACAGGGATATAGCGGTGCTGTCCATTGCAACGCGCCCCGACTGTCTCCCGGATGAGGTGTTGGACCTCTTATGTGAGTGCAGCCGGATAAAGCCGGTCTGGATAGAACTTGGGCTGCAGACCATACATCCGGCGACGGCTGCGTACATTCGCCGGGGTTATCCGCTGTCTGTGTATGATGACGCTGTAAGCCGGCTGAAAGCGCGGGGCATTGAGGTGATAACGCATGTGATGCTCGGATTGCCGGGTGAGTCAAGGCGGGATATGCTTGACACGGTATCTTACGTGGGGAACAGCCGCGCGGACGGTATCAAGCTGCAGCTTTTGCATGTGATCCGGGGCACAGATCTGGAAAAGGATTATCTGGAAGGTAAGTTTGAAACACTTACTTTTGAAAGCTATGTGGAGCTGGTTGCGGACTGTATTGCGCTGCTCCCGGAAAATATGGTCATCCATCGCATGACGGGCGACGGAGACAAACGCACCCTGGTGGCGCCAATGTGGAGCGCCGATAAAAAGCGTGTGCTCAATGCGATTCACAGGGCGATTTTGCAAAAAGCCAGGATAAAGGATTGACTTTTCCACAGCGTCTAAGATAGAATAGACAAAGACAAAAGCGGGCACGAAGCCTGCATGGGGACAGAAGTTCCTGTAGGATCAGTTACAGGTCTGAATGGAAAAGAAATGGTGTCAGCGGCATGTATATGCCGTTTTTAGTGAATCAGAATAGCAAATGGTACAATGTATACACAGGAAGGTATACGATTCCACAAAGGGGAATGGTATGCCTTCCTTTTTGCACGTATAGGCAGCGTACCAGATGATAGGAGAACAGGCATGAACCTTTCAGCTTTTTTCAAAGAAAATCCGAAAGCCGCGGTTGCTTTCTCAGGCGGCGTGGACTCGGCGTATCTGCTCTATGCGGCGAAAACAGCGGGGGCGGATGTGCGCGCCTACTATGTAAAGAGCGCGTTTCAGCCGCAGTTTGAGATGGAGGATGCGAAACGTCTCTGCGGGGAACTGGAAATTGACTTGAAAACGCTCACGGCGGATGTGCTTGCTGACAGTCTCGTCCAGGAAAACCCTGTCGATCGTTGTTATTATTGTAAAAAGATGATTTTTACAACAATTGCGGAATCGGCGGAGGCGGACGGTTATAAGCTGCTGCTGGACGGCACAAACGCTTCTGACGAGGAGGGTGACCGCCCCGGGATGCGGGCGCTGCGGGAACTGTCCGTGCGTTCCCCGTTGCGGGAATGCGGGCTTACCAAAGAGGAGATACGCAGGCTTTCCAGGGAGGCGGGGCTTTTTACATGGGAGAAACCGGCATATGCCTGTCTGGCGACCCGGATACCCGCGGGAGAAGAAATTACGGTGGAAAAGCTGAAAAGCACAGAGGCGGCGGAGGATTTTCTCTTCTCGCTTGGCTTTACGGACTTTCGGGTAAGGCGATTTGGCGGGGCGGCAAGACTCCAGATTCCCTCGTCACAGTTTGTGTATGTGCTGGAAAAGAGGGAAGAGATTGTAAAGGAACTGAAACAATATTACAGTGGGGTATTACTAGATATGGAGGCGAGGACATGAGCGATTATCGAAAGATACTGGAGCAGGTGAGGGACGGTGAAGTTTCTGTGGAGGAGGCGTTACTTGCCATCAAAAAAGAGCCTTTTGAGGATATCGGCTACGCCAAAGTGGATCACCACAGGGGTGTCCGACAGGGAGCGCCAGAGGTGATTTTTGGCGCGGGAAAAGAGGCGTCGCAGATTGCGGGCATCATTGACAGTATGAAGAAAAACGGGCAGGAGACGATACTGATTACCAGACTTTCCCCGAAGAAGGCAAAGAAAGTGGCGAAGCGCTGTGAACTGACCTACCACGAACAGGCGCGGATCGGGGTTGTCGGTGAAATGCCGGAGCCGTCCGGGTTTGGAAAAATCGTAGTCGCCACAGGCGGGACTTCGGATATTCCCGTGGCAGAGGAGGCGGCGCTCACCGCACAGGTGCACGGCAATGAGGTGGTGCGGCTCTACGATGTGGGTGTAGCGGGACTGCACAGGCTTTTGTCCCATCTGGACGAGATCATGGAAGCCTCTGTGATAATCGCCATCGCGGGTATGGAGGGCGCACTTGCCAGTGTGATCGGCGGACTGGCGGACTGTCCTGTGATCGCGGTGCCCACGAGTGTAGGGTACGGCGCGTCCATGCACGGGGTCTCGGCACTTTTATCCATGTTAAATTCCTGCGCCAGCGGCGTATCGGTGGTAAATATCGACAATGGATTTGGGGCGGGGTATCTGGCGAGTATGATCAATCATACGAAAGTGCGCCGAGGGTATTGAAACTGCACAGATATCATAACCAACGCAGACGCGCCTGCGCTATGCTCCAAACGCAGCGGCATGAGGCGCGAAAGGATCTTGTTTTAAAATTGCTTGAAATGAAATAAAGAAATGTGAGGATGAAATTATGAAGACATTATATTTAGACTGTGGTATGGGTGCGGCGGGGGATATGTTGACAGCGGCACTGCTGGAGCTTCTGCCGGATCGGGAGAAAGTGATTGGGGAGCTGAATGCGCTGGGAATTCCCGGCGTGGAGATGGTGTGTGAGAAAGCGGAGAAGTGCGGTATCGGCGGCACTCATATTTCCGTGCGCGTGCAGGGAGTGGAGGAGTCCGAAGAGATGCACGGCCATGGGCATGGGCACGAGGCGGAACATGACCACGACCATGCGCATGAGGCAGAGCATCACCATGACCACGACCATGCGCA
>CASWVG010000101.1 GCA_949472775.1 uncultured Lachnospiraceae bacterium | reverse complement strand
CTCTTTTAAAAGAGGACTGGTATGACGCATTCCGCATTCTTCTGGCGTATCTGGACACGGAATCTGCCATCTGGGAAACTACAGTTTTTGTGCTTAAGGTTGATGAAGAAAAGCAGGAAGCCTATACAGAGAATGGCGCCATGCAGGGAGCCAGCCGCTATTGTTCCACGGCCTTTGCGGAAAATGAACTGCAGGAGATGCGGGTCTATGTCAAAGGAGATACGCTGCTTACGATTGTGGAAGTCATGCCGGAGGACCACTATCTGGGAAGCGTGTGGGTGATGGAGAATAAAGACGGTACGCTGGATTGTTTTTATCATCAGACCGCATTCCGGGCGGCGCTTTCCGGGAATGCCCGCAAGAATCCGCCGGAACGAGAACAGATTGCAGATCTGACTTTTCGCGGCGGGCGTGTTGTGGAAGCGGAGGAACGCAGGGAAAAAATTCATGGGAAGCTTCTTCGCGCTTCCGCGCAGGAACTGGAGATCGAGGACTACGGGATTTATCAGATTGCGGAGGAGATGGAGGTCTATAAGCTCTATGGGAGCTTGAAAACGCTGGAGCAGGCGCAGCTGCGGGTGGGCTGTGCGGATACGGATTTTGTTGTCGACAAGGGAAAGGTATATGCCTGTCTGGTTTCGGAGGAAGCAGGGGCGGATCAGATCCGGGTATTGTTAAAAAATACAGCGGCTGGCACCAATTATCACGAGCGCGTGGGAATTACTGTGGATGGGGCAGAGACAGGAATACGGGCGGATCAGATGACTGTCGGGGAGCGCAGAATTTATCGCAGTGAAAATCTCACGGACAAGGTTACGGTGGAGATGGAGGGGAGCACAAGAGTGGATCACGCCTATCGGGGCGCTGTCGAGTGCCTGCGGACAGAGCAGGGGATTGTTTTGGTCAACGAGCTTCCGCTGGAGGAATATCTCTACGCGGTGGTGCCAAGCGAGATGCCGGCGTCCTATCCGCAGGAAGCATTGAAAGCGCAGGCGGTGTGCGCCAGAACCTATGCGTACCGCTACATTCTGCGGGCGGGTATTCCAGAGCTTGGCGCCCATGTGGACGATACCACGGCCTATCAGGTGTATCATAATATTGAGGAACATGCGGACTCCACCACGGCGGTCAAAGAGACGGACGGGGTGCTTCTCACCTATGACGGGGAGGCGGCGGGAAATTATTATTATTCCACCTCCTGTGGGACAGGGACGGACGTGGTGAGTTGGCAGGGAGGAAACAGCGAGGAGGTACCTTATCTGCAGGGCGTGCGTGTGAGCGGTGCATATGGCGATGAGAGGGCGGAAGGAGCGGAGCAGTCGGATACTTTGACAGGTGGGGAAGATGTTCTGGGAGCGGAAGAATCAGAGGGAACAGGAGAACAGATGCAGTCTCAGAAAACGGAAGTGGATGATGGATTTGACGCGGAGTCTTTGCGCGATGAGGGGACATTCCGACAGTTTATTACCACGGTACATGAAGCGGACTTTGAGAAGGAGGAACCCTGGTATCGCTGGAGCTACCATGTGGAAGAGCTGGATGAGAAAACGCTGTCTGCCCGTTTGAAGGAACGCCATGAAAAGGCGCCGGCTTTTATTTTAACAAAAGCGGAAGGGGATTATTATGTGTCGGAGCCGGTCGGAAAGACAGGGCAGATAAAGAAGATAGAAATTGTAAAAAGAGGTGCGGGAGGGATTGCGCAGGAACTGAATATTGAGACAGAAAACGCAGTGTATAAAGTGCTTTCCGAATACAATATCCGCTATGTGCTCTGTGATGGAAAAAGTGCGGTTAAGAAGCAGGATGGAAGCGAAACGGTGCCGGGAACGCTTCTTCCAAGCGGCTTCTTTGTGATGGATACGGCTGCCGGGACTGGAAAAGACGGGGAAAATGTGGTAGGATATACGTTGACCGGGGGCGGCTACGGACACGGTGTCGGCATGTCCCAGAACGGGGCGAAGGCGATGGGTGAGCAGGGGGCTGACTATGGGCAGATTCTCTCGATGTTTTATCCCGGTTGTGAGGTGAAGGATGCCGAGGAACTGTGTGAGCAGTAGAATTGTTGTCGCTTTTCACATAGGCGTCGTGTACTTGCGGCATGGTGTCGGAGCTGGTACCAAAAGGCAAAGCTGATTCCGAGAAATCTACTTTTCTTTTAGGGCATTTTGTGCGCGGCAATTGAAACGAACTGTTTGATTTTGCATTGTGTGTAACTTTTGTGACGGGTGTGCAGGCTCAGAGCATGCAGGGGCTCATCCTGCGTATCCGGTACGGTGGAATAAGGGACAATGAATGATAGATAAAAACGAAGTGAAAAAGATCATGTTTTCATTGGGTGCGGATTTGTGCGGCATAGCGGGCATGGGTGGATTTGACGACGCGCCAAAAGGGTATCATCCCGAAGACGTTCTGCCAACCTGCAAGTCGGTTATCTCTTTTGGCTGCAGATTCCCGGTTGGAACGTTAGTCTGCAAAACGGATATTCCCTATACAAGAGTGAGAAACTCCATTACGTCGAAAATGGATGCGATTGCGCTTGACTTTTGTATCGAGATGGAAAAGCATGGAATTGTGTGCGTTCCGATTCCGACAAACGAGAGCCAGTGGGATAAAGATACGGGCAGATGGCGGTCCATTGTGTCAGCGAAGCACGCGGCGCAGGCAGCCGGACTGGGAACAATAGGGAGACATTCTCTGCTGATCACGCCGGAATTTGGCAGTATGATATGGCTGGGTACGATTTTGTGCGAACAGGAATGGGAACCGGACGAGAGGAAAAAGCCGCTTTGCGACAACTGCAATTTATGCGTAGATGCCTGCCCTGTGCATGCTTTGGATGACACGCAATTAAAACAGCAGGCATGTTGGGAATTTGCTTTTGGCGATGATGAGGAAACACGGACTTGGAGAATTTCCTGCCACAAGTGTAGGGATGCATGTCCCTATAATCTGGGGAGCCGGAATGCCGTGATATGTAAGAGAAAAGGGATGGAAAGAAATCTTTAAAAAGATAACAAATAAACGGGAGTATCATGAGAACGATTTACAGACTTTTTTTTATCCTTCGGGATTTTAACTGGCAGATGACAAAAAAGAATATCAGCGCCTTTGCGGCCAGCACGGCGTTCTTTCTCTTCCTGTCCATGATACCGCTTCTGATGGCACTGTGCGCGATTCTGCCATACACGGCATTGACGGAGGATAATCTGATTAACGCGATCACACAGTTTACGCCGGATGCGGTGAACGGTATGGTAATACGCATCGTGTCGGACGTCTACGCCAGATCGGCGGGGACGATCACGGTTTTTGCGCTGGTAACGATCTGGTCGGCGGCAAAGGCCATGCTGGCGTTGATCTATGGATTAAACGCGGTCAACGATGTGGAGGAAAAACGAAATTATATTGTGCTGCGGGCAATTGCCTGCTTTTATACGGTGATTATTCTGGCGGCCACACTGGTTGCGCTTTTTGTGATGGTGTTTGGCAATGTGATTGTGGATGTCCTTCTTAGGGATATCCCGCCGCTGCATCTGGTGGTGCATGTGATTATGCGATTCCGTTTTCTTGTTTCCTGGGTGATCCTGACCTTTATTTTTGCCATGATCTATGCCTTTGTGCCGAGCTGCAAACTGCGGTTTAAGTCACAGATTCCGGGAGCGGCTTTTGCGGCGGTTTTGTGGAGTGTCGCTTCCTTTGCTTTTTCTGTTTATGTGGATCACTACAATGATTTCGGCACCTACGGGAGCTTGACTACTGTGGTCATTTTAATGCTCTGGTTTTATATGCTGATGTATATTCTGATGATCGGGGCACATATCAACAGATATTTCGGGCCGGTTTATAAATTTCTCTTCGGGTGGCTTGACAAGTCTAAGGAAAGCCACTAAAATAGCAGATAGATTTGTTGCGGACATAGTTGTCCGGGGCAGAATGTCAGGAATTGAATGATGAAAAAGGCTAAGAAGGTGTCAGTAGGAAATTTTTTCCGCCAGAGAGAGGGAATCATCGGCTGCAAGTTCCCTTCGGTTCAGAAATTGTCCGAACTTTCCCACCGGAGCTTTCCGTATGAACCGATTGCCTGTTTCACAGGACGGTCGAACTAGTTCGGAACGTACTGGCACGTTACGCCAAAGGAAGCGTCCGTTTGCTGGACTGCGTAAAAGGCAGATTCCGGGAGCGGGAAACTGGGTGGTACCGCGGATTCTATTCGTCCCATGTGTGTTGCATGTGGGGCGTTTTTTGCGCGCATAAGCAGAGACGGAAAGCGGCAGAGACAGGATGTATGCTGGCATTCAAGACTGTCTATGACGGTTTAGGGTGAGCAACGCGAACGAGAAATGCGAAGCATTACGAGTCTGCTTATGTAAATAGCAGACAGAGCCTGGAGACAAAAATGATTACTTTAAATGATGTATCTTTTTCCAACAAAAAATTCTGGACAGGTTTTGTGGCAACGTCATTTCCAACCGCATTAGACGAGGAAACAGATTCGTCGTTAGCTGAAATCATAGAAGAAGAGGAAACGACTGACAGTAACTGGTGGGGAAATTTCACGAAGTATTATGACGGGGTTTTGGAAGAAGCGGATGGGTATATTGAGGAACCGCAAATGCTGATTTGTCATCTTACGGAGGAGCAGACCTTGAAGATAGAGCTTCACCCGGGAGATACTGTATACTATATCAATGATCGGCAGATTGCCAACACAGGAGGCGAATATCAGATTCAGATTTTCCCGCTGGCGGATTTGCTGCGCTATAGGGAGGGAGGAAATGATAATCGGATGTTCCTTTTGCTGTTGCCGCTAACGGTAATTACAAATGAGGATACAAGTCATGCGGCAGAAATGATAGCAAATGTTTTGCAGGAAATATTTGAAAGAAATTTGTGCGATCGGCTTTCTAAAAGTATTGTGTATGGTCTGATGGAGGAATGATGGTAGGAGGGAAAGGATATGCAGATCAGAGCGTTTAAATGATAACTTTATATTCATATATAAGAAATTAAAAAAAGAGAGCAAGATAGAAAAAAGTGTTCAGAATGGAGGAAGCTATGAAAGAAAAACTGGAACAGATCAAGGTGGAGGCACTGCGTCAGATTGAGGCAAGCGACGCTCTGGAAAAGCTGAATGAAGTGAAGATCAACTTCCTTGGAAAAAAGGGCGAACTGACGGCGGTGTTAAAGAGCATGAAGGACGTGGCTCCCGAAGACCGCCCGAAGGTGGGACAGCTTGTTAACGAGACGAGAGCGGAGATTGAGAAGGTGCTGGAGGATTCCGTCAAAAAGATGGAACGGGCCGTCAGGGAAGCGAAGTTAAAGACAGAGGTCATCGACGTGACCCTGCCTTCCAAAAAGAATAAGATGGGGCACCGTCATCCCAATACCATCGCACTGGAAGAGGTGGAGCGGATCTTCATCGGTATGGGTTATGAGGTGGTGGAAGGTCCCGATGTGGAGAAAGATTATTACAACTTTGAGGCGCTCAATATCCCGGCAGATCATCCTGCCAAGGATGAGCAGGACACCTTTTATATTACGGGGGACATCCTGCTGCGCACACAGACTTCCTCCACCCAGGTGCACGAGATGGAGAAAGGAAAACTTCCGATCCGCATGATCGCG
>CASWVG010000100.1 GCA_949472775.1 uncultured Lachnospiraceae bacterium | reverse complement strand
CCACAAGTGGTACGGCAGAAAGTTCCAAAAGCGCGGAGGAAGCGGGGAACAGTGAGACAGACAGCACCGCGGACACTGTGTACAGGACGGTGGATGAGATCAAAGAAAGCGGCACGATCAATATCGGTGTGTTTTCCGACAAAAGTCCGTTTGGATATGTAGATGAGAACGGCGAGTATCAGGGATATGATGTCTATTTCGGCAACCGGATCGGCAAAGATCTTGGCGTGGAGATTAATTATGTATCCACGGAAGCCGCAAACCGCATTGAGTATCTGCAGACAGGCAAGGTTGACATCATCCTGGCGAATTTTACAGTGACAGAGGAGCGCGCGCAGGAAGTCGATTTCGCGCTGCCGTACATGAACGTGGCGCTCGGTGTCGTGTCTCCTGAGGACGCGGTGATCACCAGCCTGGATGCGGTTGGCGCGGACGACGAAGTGATCGTTATTTCGGGAACGACTGCCGAGACTTATCTGACGAAGAATTATCCTGACATTAAACTGCAGAAATATGACGCTTACGCAGAAGCGAAGACGGCTTTTGAGAACCGCAACGGTGTGGCATGGGCAAACGACAATACGGAGGTCATCGCATTTGCCATCGAGAATCCCGGTTATGAAGTCGGCATTCCCTCCCTTGGCAGCGCGGACACGATCGCGCCCGCTGTGACGAAAGGAAATGAAAGCCTTCTGAACTGGCTGAATGATGAGATCAAGACTCTCGGCACGGAAAAATTCTTCCACGCCGATTATGAGGCGACGCTGCTTGATACCTATGGCACGGATTATGAGGATACACTGGTTGTGGAAGGCGGTGCGGCCGCAGAGACAGGTACAGAAGCGGCAGAGGTGGAAAACAAGGGCGTGATCACCGTGGCAGCTTCCCCTACCCCGCATGCTGAAATTCTTGCAGCGGCTGAGGATATCCTGAAAAAGGAAGGCTGGACACTGGAAGTTACTGAGTTTGAAGACTATGTACAGCCAAACCTGGTAGTGGACAGCGGTGAGATTGACGCCAATTATTTCCAGCATGTCCCGTATCTGGATGACTTTAATGAGGAAAAGGGAACTTCCCTTGTATCTGTCGGAGGCGTTCACTACGAACCGTTTGGCATTTATCCGGGTACAAAGTCAGCCCTCTCTGATCTGGCAGAGGGCGACGTGATCGCAGTGCCGAATGACACGACCAACGAGGCAAGAGCACTGCTTCTGCTTCAGGATAATGGCATCATTACACTGGCGGACGGCGCAGGGCTGAAGGCTACCGTGAAGGATATCACGGATAATCCCAAGAATATTAAGATTCAGGAGTTGGAGGCGGCGCAGGTTTCCAGGGTGAAGGACGAGGTGGCGTTTGTCGTGCTGAATGGCAACTATGCATTAGAAGCGGGATTCTCTGTTGCCCATGACGCCGTGGCTTATGAGACCAGCGAATCTGAGGCGGCAAAGACCTATGTGAATGTCCTGGTTGTAAAAAAAGGAAATGAGAACGAGGAAGGGATTCAGGCGCTTGTCAAAGTTTTGAAATCGGATGCGATTCGGCAGTATATTGTTGACAGTTATGACGGAGCGGTTGTACCATTTGAGGATTAAGGAAACAGGATTTAGGAAATAGCAGGCAGCGTCGGATGCCTTGCGGAAGCATACGGGCACCAATGTGAAAAACCATATATAGCAGAGGCTGACGGGTGCCCGGCGCGCGGGCCGGGGAGGAGAATAATCCCCGACCCGATTAAGGAGAAGATATTTTATGGAAACAGCATACATAGAGGTTCGGAATCTCACAAAAACATATTCTGCAAAAAACGGGAATGTGGAGGCTCTAAAATCAGTGTCACTTTCCGTTCTGAAAAATGATATTTTCGGCGTGATCGGGCTGTCCGGCGCGGGGAAAAGTACACTGGTCAGATGCTTAAATCTGCTTGAGCGTCCGGATTCGGGCGAAGTGTTCATAGGCGGACAGAATCTGCTGACGCTCGGCAGAGAGCAGCTGCGGCTCCGCCGGCAGAAGATCGGCATGATTTTCCAGCATTTTAACCTGTTAGAACAGCAGAATGTCCTGGCAAATGTCTGCTTTCCCATGGAGATTCGGGGAGTTCCGGTAAGGCAGCGGAAAGAAAAGGCGATGGAACTGCTCAAAAAGGTTGGTCTGGAGGATAAGGCAGGCGCCTATCCATCTCAGCTTTCCGGCGGACAAAAGCAGCGGGTTGCCATCGCAAGAGTGCTCGCAA
The DNA here is from genome assembly GCA_949472775.1 of uncultured Lachnospiraceae bacterium. Taxonomy (GTDB): domain Bacteria; phylum Bacillota; class Clostridia; order Lachnospirales; family Lachnospiraceae; genus UBA3282. Next base: position 3,501 of record CASWVG010000100.1, on the reverse strand, counting down.
ATGAACCGGATATCTTACTGTGTGATGAGGCGACCAGCGCACTGGACCCGGAGACGACCAAAACGATTTTAGACCTGTTGAAAAGCATTCATGACACCATGGGAATCACCATGGTCATCATCACCCATGAAATGAGGGTGATCCAGGAGATCTGTACGAAGGTGGCTGTATTGGACCAGGGCACTGTCCAGGAGTGCGGAAGTGTCACAAAAATCTTTAATCATCCGAAATCAAAAGCGGCAAAACGTCTGCTTTTGATACGGGATACGGAGGAAATGGCAGATGTGGGATAAGACGATGATTATAATGCTGTTGGAAGGGATTCGGGATACCTTTTATATGACGCTTGCCTCCACTTTTTTCGGATATGTGATCGGGCTGCCCATGGGAATTGTGCTGACGCTGACGGATAAGGGCGGGATAGCGCCAAACAGGACGGTTTACCGTATGCTGGATATCGTGATCAATATTACCAGAAGCGTTCCGTTCCTGATCCTGTTGATCCTGGTAATGCCGCTGACGAAACTGATCGTCGGGAAAAGCTATGGCTCCGCAGCCACCATTGTGCCGCTCACATTGGCGGCGGCACCGCTGATTGGGCGGATGGTGGAATCTTCTCTGAAAGAAGTCGGGCAGGGCGTGATCGAGGCAGCTGTCAGCATGGGCGCCAGGACAAGAACGATTGTTTTCAAAGTGCTGATTGGCGAGGCGAGGACATCACTGCTGGTTGGGGTAACGATCGTTCTGGGGACGGTTCTTGGCTATTCTGCCATGGCAGGTGTGGTTGGCGGCGGCGGACTGGGTGATATCGCCATCCGCTATGGATATTACCGCTATGACACAGGAGTGATGCTGGTGACATTGGTATTCATTGTAGCCATCGTACAGCTCATGCAGGGCGCAGGGATGTTTGCGGCAAAAAAGCTCGATCACAGAAACAAAGAATAGGGACAGACAGATTGGAGGCAGGTTATGGATTGGGAAGTGATGATGTCATATTTTCCGCTATACAGAGAGGCATTGCTGCTCACGGTCAGAATCGGATGGCAGGGGGTTTTTCTGGCATTGATCATTGGTGTGCTCTGCGCGGTGGCAATTCATCTGAAACTGCCGGTTCTGCGTCAGGTTACGGGTGTATATATTGAGCTGTTCAGAAATACGCCCCTCCTGGTACAGTTGTTTTTTCTATACTTTGCACTTCCTAAAATAGGAATCCGCATTTCTGCGCAGGCATGCGGTTGTCTGGGACTTGGACTGCTGGGCGGCGCTTACATGGCGGAAACGTTTCGGAGTGGTTTGGAAAATATAGCGCCGATTCAAGCGGAAAGCGCGCAGAGTCTTGGACTGAACAGGGTGCAGGCATTTCGGTATGTGATTCTGCCGCAGGCTGTTTCTTCCAGTGTACCCGGGCTTCTTGCGAATGTGATTTTCCTGTTAAAAGAAACAAGCGTGTTTTCCACGATCAGCCTGATGGATCTGATGTTTACTGCAAAAGACCTCATTGGAATGTATGCCAAAACCATGGAATGCTTAACCCTGCTGGTCATTTTTTATCTGATCATGCTGCTTCCGGTGTCCATACTGGGCAGCTTCGTGGAGAGGAGGCTGCGTCATGCTGAATTTGGGAATTGATGTTTTATTCAAAGGAACAAATTTTCTGAGACTGCTGGGCGGTCTCTGGATTGCAGTCCGTATCAGCCTGATTTCCGTCATGATCAGTATTATAGCAGGACTTGTGATGGGAATGCTGATGACGTCCCCAAATGTAGTACTGAAAATATTTTTTCGCACTTATCTGGAGATTGTCCGTATCATGCCGCAGATGGTGCTGCTGTTTATCGTTTATTTCGGCACGACAAGGGTATTCGGATGGGATCTGTCCGCGGAATACGCCGCCGTGATCGTGTTCAGTTTCTGGGGCGCGGCGGAGATGGGCGACTTGGTGCGCGGCGCGCTCATCAGCATTCCGGGGATTCAGTATGAGAGCGCGCAGGCATTGGGAATGACCAGGCCGCAGATGTATCTGTATGTCATTCTGCCGCAGACAGTACGGCGGCTGATTCCGCTTTCCATCAACCTGATTACGAGAATGATCAAGACGACAAGCCTTGTCATGATGATCGGGATTGTGGAGGTATTGAAGGTTGCGCAGCAGATTATCGAGGCAAACCGGAGAACCTCGCCGAATGCGGCGTTTGGCGTGTTTGCAGTCGTTTTTCTGCTATATTTCCTGATCTGCTGGCCGGTCAGCAGACTGGCAGGATATCTTGAGAAGAGGTGGTCATAAGTATGGAACAGGTGCTTCTGGAAATCAATCATATACAGAAAGCGTTTGGCGGTCATAAGATTATTGATGATTTTAGTCTCACGGTTCAAAAAGGAGAAGTGGTCGTGATCATCGGGCCTTCCGGTTGCGGGAAAAGTACGCTTCTGCGGTGTGTCAATGCGTTGGAGGATATTCAGGGCGGTGAGATTCTCCTGAATGGGGAACCGATCCGACGGGAAGCAAAGAATATCTCTCTGATGCGGCAGAAGATTGGGATGGTATTTCAAAGCTATGACCTGTTTCCGCATAAAACGATCCTGGAAAATATTCTGTTAGCGCCATTGAAGGTACAGAAAAGAAACCGCGCGGAAGCGGAAAAGGAGGCCATGGGGCTCTTGGCAAGGGTTGGCCTTGCAGATCGGAAGGACGCTTATCCGCGTCAGCTTTCCGGGGGACAAAAGCAGCGCGTCGCGATCGTCCGCGCACTGATCATGCATCCGGAGATCCTGCTGTTGGATGAGATTACCGCAGCACTGGACCCGGAGATGGTGCATGAGGTGCTGGAAGTCGTCCTCTCGCTGGCAAAAGCTGGGAGTACGATGCTGATTGTGACGCACGAAATGGCGTTTGCGAAAGCCATTGCGGACCGGGTACTGTTCCTGGAACACGGGAAAATCGTGGAAGAGAGCAGCCAGCCCGGGGAATTTTTCATACATCCCGATACGGAGCGGGCAAAGGCGTTTTTGAAGACGTTCGATTACGAGTAGCTGACGGATACCCGGCAGCACAAAAGGAGGTGTACACGAATTGTGGAAGAAAAAAACAGGACGATCATAAGCGATTTCAATCTGAAGACAATTGCAGACATGGTGAAAAGTATCCGGTATGGAAGTGTGACAATCATCGTGCAGGATGGAAAAATTATTCAGATTGATAAAACAGAAAAAATCAGAATCAATTAAAAAGGTGAAAAATTAATGAAAAAGGAACTGACTGGAAAACCAGAGGTTTTGTTGAATACAGGCAAAATCTCTGGTTTTTTGTCTGGAGCATCAAAGTTCCTGAAACGATGGAAAATCAGAGAGGAGACCAAGATGGCAGTAACCGTATTAATAGCCGCGACAGCGCGTTCATTCACGAACCACAATCCCAGAATCGAGCTGGATGGCGCAACCGTGGAAGAAGTTTTTAATGTCCTGACGGATGAATATCCCGATGTCAGAAAAGCGTTGTTT
>CASWVG010000099.1 GCA_949472775.1 uncultured Lachnospiraceae bacterium | reverse complement strand
GGTGCACTCAGAAAACGTGGCGAGCTGGACGGGAACGAAGAGCTGATGTCTTTTGCGGATAAGCTGGAAAAGGCGACGATTACCACCATTGAAAGTGGCAGGATGACAAAGGATCTTGCGCTGATTACGTCTATGAAGGATGTGACGGTTTTAAACAGTGAGGACTTTATTAAGGAAATCAGAAAGACCTTAGAGGCATGTTAAGAACCATCGCCAGACAGCGGGACGTAGGAAATAAAAATTGACTAATATAGAGACGGGGCACAGGATAGAGTCATGAGAGCGTCCCGTCTCTGTTTCTGCATTTCTATGTTCTATTCTTCTAACGACAATTCTTCCCACTTTTCATACAGCTTGGCAAGTTCCCCTTCATTTCCTTCTTTCTCCCGGTTCAGTTCCTGCAGCTTCGCCACATCCGTACAGACCTCCGGCGAAGCCATAAGCGTATCAATTTCCTCATTGCGTGTTTCCAACGCCTCAATCCGCTCCTCGCATTTTTTCAGATCGTTCTCCCGTTTGCGCTGTGCCGCCTGCTGTTCCTTCTTTGCCTTCCAGTCCAGTTTCGACACGGAGGGCGCATCAGTCGTTCCAGACTCCGTGACAGTGGATTTTATCGGCTGAAAACTTGTAAGAGCGGCATCAATTTTTAAAAGCTGTTCTTCCTTCTTTTCCAGATAATAATCGTAATTGCCGAGATAATTTGTCAGTGTCTTGCGGTTCAGGTCAAGAATCCGATGAGCGGTCCTGTTGATGAAATAGCGGTCGTGGGAGACGTAGAGCACGGTTCCCGTGTAAGCGCACAGGGCGTCCTCCAGAATCTCCTTGGACATAATGTCCAGATGGTTTGTGGGCTCGTCGAGAATCAGGAAGTTAGCCTCGGAGAGCATCAGTTTTGCAAGGGAAAGTCTGCCCCGTTCCCCGCCGCTCAATGTTTTTATGGTTTTAAAGACATCCTCCCCGGTAAAGAGAAAGGCGGCGAGTGTGTTGCGTATTTCCGTGTTCGTTAACGTCGGGTAGTCATCCGAAATTTCCTGAAACAGTGTCTTTTCCGGGTGGAGCACATGATGTTCCTGATCGTAGTAGCCGATTGCCACATTTGTGCCCAGACGGATGGTTCCCCGGTCAGGGGGCAGAAGCTCGTTGATGATCTTCAGGATGGTCGTTTTTCCCGTGCCGTTGTCACCGATGATTGCCACATGTTCGCCCTTTTTCAGCTCAAAGGACAGACCGTCGAAGAGGGAGAGGGAACCGAACGCCTTAGACAGCTCTTCCACCTGCAGTACGTCGTTGCCGCTTGGGAATTTCGGCTCCAGCGTCAGATGCATGTCCGCCCGGATTTCCACAGGCTTCTCCAGAACTTCTATCTTTTGCAGCATCTTTTCGCGGCTCTCCGCGCGCTTGATGGATTTTTCCCTGTTAAAGGATTTCAGCTTTTCAATCACCGCCTCCTGGTGTCTGATTTCCTGCTGCTGTTTCATGTAGGCATTGTAGGCGGCGGTGCGCAGCATCTCCTTTCCGGCGGCGTAAGCGGAGTAATTGCCGGAAAATACGGTTGCGTTCGCATTGTCCAGTTCAATGACTTTGCCGGCAATCCGGTCAAGAAAATAGCGGTCATGGGAGACGATAATCACCGCGCCTTTATAGTTTAGAAGATAGGTTTCCAGCCATGCGATGGACTGCAGATCCAGATGGTTGGTGGGCTCGTCCAGAATGATCAGATTCGGCTTCAGAAGCAGAAGTTTGCCGAGCGCAACCCTTGTTTTCTGCCCGCCGGACAGGGTGGAGACGGATTTGCTAAATTCTTTTTCCGCAAAGCCAAGTCCTTTTAGTACGCCAACAAGTTCGCTCTTATATGCGTAGCCGTTGGCCGCTTCATAGGCGTGGGTAAGCGTGGCGTAGCGGTCCATCAGTTTGGAAAGAAGCTCCTCCGACGCAGTTTTCATCTGTAGTTCAATCGTGTGCATCTGTTGTTCCATATCAAGGATATCCTGCTTAACGGAGAGGAGTTCCTGATAGATGGTGTTTTCCCCGGACACGGCTTCGTGCTGGGAGAGGTAGCCGATGGTCTTGTCCTTTGCAAGAGTTACAAGCCCTTCGTCCGCGGGCAGTTCGCCCATGATGATGCGCAGCAAAGTGGTCTTTCCCGCGCCGTTTATGCCGACGATTGCGGCTTTTTCATTATCCTCTATATGAAACGATACATTTTTCAGTATGGGAACTTCGTTAAAAGATTTATGGATGTTGCTGACGGATAAAATCATACTTTTTTACCATGCCTTTCTTACTTACAGAACTGTATCAAATTATGATATAGATACAATGTCCAGTTTACAGACAGGGAAGCTTTGTGTCAATCTAATCAATTGACAAAAAAATAACATAAGCGTAAGATGGAAGAAGAATCTGATTCCGTAACAGGGAAGCCGGAGGATGGACTGTTGCTGAATTTAACGGAGGACAAGGTTGTGGAAGAAAAGGAAATTTCACAGGCTGTTGTGGCACGTCTGCCAAGATATCTGCGGTATCTGGGAGAGCTTCGGGATGAGGGGACTGAGCGGGTTTCCTCCCAGGAACTTTCTGATATCATGCAGGTGACAGCCTCGCAGATCAGACAGGATTTAAATACCTTCGGCGGTTTCGGGCAACAGGGATACGGTTACAATGTCGAGTATCTCTATGACGAGATCGGAAAAATACTGGGCTTAAACAGGGAGTACCAGCTGATTCTTGTGGGAGCCGGCAATCTGGGACAGGCATTGGTCAATTATACAAATTTTGAGCGGCGGGGATTTCTGTTCCGCGGCATATTCGACCAGGATCCGAAAGTCTGTGGTAGAGAGATTCATGGAATCACGGTGCGCCCGATGGAAGAGATGGCGGATTTTATCCGGGAGAATCAGATTGATATAGCGGTTCTTACCATACCGAAGAATTCCGCGGTGGAAGTAGCAAAACAGCTTGCTGCCTGCGGGATCAGGGGGATCTGGAATTTTGCGCATGTGGATCTGCAGCTTCCAGGTCATATTCAGGTGGAAAATGTGCATCTGTCGGACAGCCTGATGAAGCTGTCTTATAATATTTCCTCGGTGGGGGAAGGGACATAATGCTTACAGTTCAGAACTTTGCACATGTTTTGAAGATTGAACTGTACGGAAAGGTGTGGTGATAATGTCCAGAGCGGATGATGTGTTTAAACAGGCACTTGTGGGAAAGAAAATCCCTATATTGACGCTTGACAATAAGTGGCACAGACTCTTTACCCAGTCGGAGTTTACCTCCGAGTTAAAGGGGATGGAAAAGAACTTAAATGATATGCTGAAGCGGCAGGCGAAGCTGAATTCAGAATCCAGAGAACTGAAAAAATTAAAGAAAAAGCTGATGGATGAGGTCGTGATTCTCGCCGACGCGATGGGGGAGCGTCCCACCAAAAAACAGGACAAGGAGATGGAGGATCACAAGCGTCTTATCGAAGAGTGCAACGAGAAGATGGACGCATATGAGGAGGAGCTGGTGGAGCTTCCAAGACAGATCAGCCAGCTCAACAACCAGCTCATGCTGATTACGATGGACGTGTGCTACAGAAAGCTGCAAAATACGAAAGAGCTTTCGGAGATTGAGGAGTGGATCAGCGGCATCAGACGGGAACTCAAGAAAAAAGTGGTGCGCAAGCAGGAAAAAGAGGCAGTTATCAACAAACTCTATGCGTATATGCACGACATTTTCGGTGCGGAGGTGATCGAGCTTTTTGATATGCAGTACGACCCGGAGGAAAAGTACCGCAGGAAGGAGACTTCCGCGCAGGCGGCGGGTTCGGAAAAACAGACCGAGAGGCAGGAGAAACAGACAGGGGAGACGGAGAAAGCAGAACAGGCAGGGCAGCCGGAAAAAAACGCGGAGCCTGAAAGTAAGAATACATAGACGCCGAAGTCTCATGACTTTGGCGTTTTTGCCGGATGTGAATATAATAATCACAGAAGAAAAATAAGCGGCTGCGAAGCAGACATTTATTTTTCTGTGATTATTAACGGGCAAATGTCCGATGAAATCGGACAGTAGAGCGCTGAGAGCGCGGATTTGCAAATCCGCGCACAGGGGGAGGAAATATGTTAGAGAACTATCAGAGGGTGTATGCGACGGTAGATCTTTCGGCGGTTTTGGATAATATGGAGCGGATGCACAAGGCAATCTCGCCAAAGACAAAGATGATCGGCGTGATTAAGACGGACGGTTACGGTCACGGCGCCGTGCCGATTGGCAGGGAACTGGAGAGGCTGCCATATGTGTTTGGTTATGCCACCGCCACGGCGGAGGAAGCTTTTATCCTGCGGCGAGCCGGCCTTTCCAAGCCGGTACTGATTTTGGGATATACCTTTCCATACAGTTATGATGAGCTGATTTTACAGGAGATTCGTCCCGCTGTTTTCAGAAAGGATGCGGCGGAAATTCTTGATGCCTGCGCCGGCAGGCTGGGCAGAAAAGCCGTTGTGCATGTAAAGGTGGACACAGGCATGTCGCGGATCGGCATCAGACCAGATGAAGAGGGTCTTGCGTTTATGGAATGGCTATCCGGGCTTAAGAATACGGAAGTGGAGGGGATATTTACCCACTTCGCAAGGGCGGACGAGACGGATCAGTCGGCGGCGATTGCCCAGCTTACAAGGTTTACCGCGTTTGTGGAGGAGGCAGAGCGCCGGATGGGAAAACAGATTCCATTGAAACACTGTTCCAACAGCGCGGGTATACTCACCCTGCCGCAGGCGAATCTTTCTCTTGTTCGTGCGGGCATTACGCTGTACGGACTGTCACCTTCGGATGAAGTGAAAAAAGACATTCTTTCGCTGCGCCCTGTGCTCTCCCTGAAAAGCTGTCTGGTTTATGTGAAGGAGATCGAGGCGGGAACACCTGTCAGCTACGGGGGGACTTTTGTGGCGAAGGAGCGGATGCGGATTGCCACCGTGCCGGTAGGGTATGGGGACGGTTATCCCAAAGGGCTTTCAGGCAAAGGCAGCGTACTGATCCGGGGAAAGCGCGCACCCATTCTTGGCAGGGTCTGCATGGATCAGTTCATGGTGGACGTGTCGGATATTCCAGACGCTTCAGAAGGTGACGAGGTGACGCTGATCGGCGTGGACGGCGGGGAGAACATCACCATGGAGGAACTGGGAGAACTCTCGGGCAGATTTAACTACGAGCTGGCATGCTGTCTCGGGAAACGGATCCCGCGTGTCTATTTAAAGGATGGAGAAATTGTCTGTACAAAAGATAATTATGGGGGAAATCCGTAAGGAACGTAAGGGAAAACGTATCATTATTCTGTATACGACCGAAAAAGGCGGCAATACTATTGCTGGTAACAGGAAAACAGTAAGAGTAGCGAAAAGTCAAAGGAAGTGTAAGATAATGAGAAGAGGAGATATTTATTATGCGGATCTGCGCCCGGTAGTGGGATCTGAGCAGGGCGGTGTGCGTCCGGTGCTCATCATACAGAACGATGTGGGAAACAGGCACAGCCCGACGGTGATCTGCGCGGCGATCACATCAAAGATGAATAAGGCAAAGCTGCCCACCCACATAGAACTAAGCGCGGGGAAGTATGATATGGTGAAGGATTCCGTGATTCTTTTAGAGCAGCTCCGCACCATAGATAAGCAGCGTCTGAAGGACAGAGTCTGTCATCTGGATTCGGATATCATGCGGGCGGTAAACCATGGTCTGATGATCAGTCTGGAGCTCGGTACATAGGATAAGACGGGGGATTTGACACAGAGGATAATAATTGATATGATATCAAGGTCGAAAGATCATGATATTTATTCAATAGAGGAGGAGACAGATAAATACTATGGAAGACGGCGGCTCGGGCAGTAATAGCATCCTGTGGTTTGTGCTCATGCTTATTCTGGAGATGGCTTTTTATGGCTTCAGCACGGCAATGCAGAACCGCAGG
>CASWVG010000098.1 GCA_949472775.1 uncultured Lachnospiraceae bacterium | reverse complement strand
AGTTCAGACGTGGTGCTCTTCCGATCTCAGATTGTACCCGGTACAGTCGGGTTTCCTCTGGATCATCCAGTGAAAACCCGACTGTACCGGGTACAATCTGCACATCCTCCGTTTCCCAGTCCCGATACGCGGAAATATCAATGGCACCCAGATACATGTCCCCGTCACAGGTCACATGCACCTTTTCCGCCTCTCTGTCGACCTCAAAGGTCAGATACTTCCTTGCCCACCCGACACAGTCCTCTTCCGTCAGCGTCTGCAGGGCAATTGTGCCGTCATCATAGCGGCTGCCGACGTAAAGCCGCCAGATTTCCGTGGCGCCGCTCTCCTCGACGGGGAGTTTCCACGCAAATCTTCTGGGCGCCCTGTTCTCCGTGTACTCCAGAATACGGATATTCCCACTGTCTCCATTCAGATAGGAAGCACACCACGGTATGTCAAGATTGGTCTCATCCTGCCCGATCCGCACCTTCAGACCCCGGAGTCCAAAATCTTCCGTATAGAGACCGTAGAGGCGAATCAGTCCCCCCTCTTCCCGGCAGAGCAGATACCAGCCATCTTCCGGTTTCTCTGCTTTCTTTTTCTCCTGCCATTCATAGTAGGACTGTACGTCAAATTTCCGATTGTCATGCCCCTCTATCGCGCTATAATAACTCAGCGTATCCTGAAAAGCCGCCTTGTCCGCCTCCCGCAAGGCACTCTCCTCCAGCTCTTTTATCTGTTCTTCGGTAAGCTCTACGTTTTCCACGGCATCCTCAAACTCCTTCTGAACACGGGCAAGCTCCCCATTATTCTCCTCATTGCCAGACTGTCTGTTTTGTGCATCGGAATCCACCGCGGTATCGTTTTCGCCTTGCCCTGTTCCTGCTGTCTCCTGCTCCCCTGTCCCTTTCGCAGGATCTGTACTGTCCGGCTCCGCTCCCATAAAAGCACAGCCGCAGGCAAGAACGACCGCCAGAAGAACCGCCGCCAGAACCGTTCCCCTCGTCCGGCTTTTTTTTGTAAGCGCCATAATCCGTTCTCTTACGCCGCGCTCACCGCCCTCCGTCATAAAGGTCATGCCCGGGCATTTTCCCCCGCATTCCGCGCCCTCTAAAAGGGCGAGAAGCGTCCTTCCGTAATCGAACCGGCTCGATTCCCCAAGGAGTTTCACCGCCGCCTCGTCGCAGGCGAGCTCACTGTCCTGTCTTGCCGCGTAAGCCGCCGCCCACACAAAGGGGTCAAACCAGTAAACCGCCACCAGCGCACAGCGCAGAAAAGCCCACAGTCTGTCTCCGTGCAGCGCATGGCAGTATTCATGCGCCAGAATATGCGAAAGGTTCTGCTGCTGTCCGGTTATGCTTTCTCCTACATAGATATGCCGTCCGGCAAGACAGGGACCGGGCAGTCCTTTTACCCGATATACTTTCATCCCGCGGCGTGAAAACCGCTTGGCAAATTCTGCCGGAATCCTCTCCGCCGGAAACACCTTTCGGTTTTTGTGGAGATATCGGATAAAACGATATTCCGAGACAGCCATATAGCCGCCCACTGTCAGAAATCCCAGGAGCCAGAGCGTTTCCAATACACCTGTCAGGGAAAATCCGCCGGTCTTTGCCGTCGCCGCAAAACCGTCATTTTCTTTCGCCGTATCTGTCCCCGCGCTTTCTGCCGTCTCCGGCACGTTTTCTACAAACACCGTACTTCCCGCCACCGGCAAAGCGCCGTCTTCCGCCTTACTCTGTCCGTCCGTCAGTTCCACTTCCGTATGCCGCCCATCGGGAAATGCGCCGCCCGCAGACATACTCTGTCTGTTTCCCCCACCGAAGGAAACCGTCTGCGTACGCTCCCAAACCGCCTCCGGCACCAGGTTCATCACGCTGAACGCGCTCGTTCCCAGGGACGCCGGAATAAGGAGCCGGACCGCCACAAGAAGCCACAGCGCATAGCGGAGCCGCATACTGATCTTTCCCTTTGTCAGCTTCCGCAGACAGAAAATCCCGATAATCAACACCGATGAAGTAATCCATATTTCAAAAAACATCACAGATTCTCACCTTCCTTTCCTCACACTGTCCGTTCTGCCGTCACTTCTACTTAGCTCCTCCGCTCTTCTCAGAATCTCGTAAAGCTCCGCAATCTCTGTCCTGGAAAGCGCTTTCTGCTCCACCATGGTATTCAGCATCAGTCCCATCCTGCCGTCAAAAACCCGCTCCAGAAATTCTTCCGTCTCCTGCAATGCCGCCTCGCTTCTCTGGATCTTCGGATAGTACAGTTTCGCCCGCTCGCCCGCCTCATAAAAAACGGCGCCCTTATCCTCCATCCGTTTTAAAAAGGTCATAATCGTATGCTTCGTCCATCCTGTAGTCTCCTGAAAGCAGCGGGTCAACTGCATAATAGTCTGCGGCGCTTCCTCCCAAAGTACGCTCATCACTTTCCATTCCGCCTCTGATAATCTGATCATAAGTATTGTATCCTCCATCATCGCAATAGGTTGACGTTTGCCTACCGTTTCTATCCTCATCATAAAATAGACGGTAGGCAGTTGTCAACCTCTTTTTTTGTCATTGTTTTCTGCTTTTATCGCTCTGCCGTATGTTTTGTCGCACTTTTTGTATTTATTATGTATTTTTTGTGACTATTTTCTTTTCATTTATACTAAAAACTGCTAAAATAGGGTTAAGTAAAAAGGATTCATGCCGATATCCTTAACAGAACAAGGAGTTCGCTGTGCAGCAAAGGATATGGCCATATCAATACGCACAAATATGAATCCAAGGAGGGATCACCGCAATCTATGCAAATGAATGGACTTATAAAGTGGAAGCGGTTATGGCGGTTACACCGGTAAAGAAGTCAGCTTCTGACAAAAATCGCCAGTCCAAGCAGAACCCGTCCCAGACCTTCGCCAGGAGATTCTTTTCTGAAGTGCTGGACGAGGCTTTTGAAAAGGAGAAGAATCGAAATATCGAAATCCGGACTACCGGGTACACGAAGAATGCACTTCCTTTTCAAAATTTTGTGAATTTACGAGAATATTCTTAAAATTGCAAAAAATACCTAAGAAATCAGAAACCTCAGCGCGTCCGGGCTGAGGTTTCTGATTTTTATATGTGCAATCGTTTGCTCGTCAATGATACTGGAAAAACAAATGCCTGCTGCGCAGTCGCTCGTTTTTCTTTTGCATCAAATTATATAGTTCCCGCTTTTCTCCCCGTGCCACTCTACCAGGTCTGCCAGCGTCACACGGTCCACCACGTCACTGACCGCCTGATTCAGCATCTGCCACAGCCGCAGGGTAACGCACCCTTCCTTCCTTTCACAGGCATTGATTTCATCCTCCAGACAGGCCACCGGGGCGAGGGACCCTTCTGTCAGACGCAGAATCATGCCTACCGTATACTGCGCCGGATCTTTCATCAGATGATAGCCGCCCTGCGGTCCTCTGATGCTCTTCACATATCCCGCCTTATTCAAGATGGAGATAATCTGTTCCAGATACTTTTCCGAAATCTCCTGTCTTGCCGCAATATCCTTGATTCTGACCGGATCGCCCGTATCATAAACCGCCAGATCCAGCATCAGTCTGAGCGCGTATCTGCCCTTTGTGGAAATTTTCATCCCTTGCCCTCCCTTCCCATCTCACAAAATTGCCGTTCGGGTTCTTCTATATTCCTACCATGTTAATATACTTTTATAGTAAAGTTATACCCGAAAAGGAGCACCGTGTCAAGAAACGCCGGTCCCGCTACTGCTCCACAACGGGAAGCCGCCGGACTTATCAATGATAGGTTTAACACTTTTTGTAAAAAAATAAAAAAGCAGGACTATTTTCCCATTTCCCCTATAAAGAAATTTCTGCCAGCGGGCGATATATAATGTAAGAGGTGAAGTCCGAAAACCTCCCGACGGGTAAACGGATTTACAGTGTAAACAGGTAAAGCTAAGGAGGGCATGAACATGAACAACATGAACGGTGTCAGCAGCTACAATGCAATGCAGAAGAATATCTATAACTCCACTGCGCAGAGTAGAAAAACCGCTAAGGCTGACGACAAAAAAACTGACAACACGAAAAAGACAAACAACAATTCAGTACAGCTGAGTGACAAGGCAAAGGCTCTTTTACAGGAATTGAAGAAAACCTACAACAACGCAGACATTTATGTCGCTGAGTACGAGACTGACGAGGAGGCGGCTGAATACCTCTCCCGCGGTTCGAAGGATTACAGCGTATTGATTGATCCCGAAGAGCTGGAGCGCATGGCAAACGACGAAGAGGTGAAGAAAAAGAACCTCAACCTTTTAGATGAGTCTCTCGGCAAGCTCAGCGAGATGAAGGAAGAGCTAAAAGAGACCGGTCGGGAAGACGAAGTCGTAACGCTCGGCGTAAACATCGGCAAGGACGGACAGGTATCCTACTTTGCGGAGCTTGAGAAGTCCGGCGAGCGCACCAAAGAGTTTGTCGACAAAATGCTCGAGGGCAAGAAGGAAGCCGCTAAGGAAGCTGAGGCAGAAAAAAACGGCAAGGCTCAGGATAAATACAATTATGAGCACAGCAAGCGCGCCACCATCTCCGCAAACAGCGTAGAGGATCTGCTCGACAAGATTAAAAACTTTAACTGGGACACTGTAAAAGAAGAGACAACGATTCCCATGCCGGGAAAGAATTTCGATTTCACCGTCTGACAGATCAAGAAAAAGGACCGCTCTCTGGCGCGAACGCGGAGGGCGGTCTTTTCGTATGCACAAGTCCGCATATGGAAACCTGCTGCTGACGCAGCGTGCGGACTGCGCGGCGGGCAGGGCCAAAAACTTCCCTGCCCGGTTGAATCAGAATCTCTTGATTTTCTTTGTGGTGTTCTTTTCAAACTCCGTATCGCGGAGCTTAACACTTACCACCCGCTTATACAGAGGTGCTTTCTCATTGTAATCATCGACAATCTTACGGATTTCGCCCTCCACATCCTTGATCTTTTTCTTGGACGCATACTCCAGATCGGGAAAAATCTCCGCCTCAATCACGCCGTCTTTCTCCCGCACCAGAACTTCCTGTACAAGACGCGCCGCGCCGATCTTATTTTCCAGCTCCTCCGGAGAAACGTTCTCGCCGTTTGGCGTGATGATCAGGTTCTTCTTCCTTCCCGTGAGGAAAAGGAATCCGTCCTCGTCCACATAGCCGAGATCACCCGTTTTGAGCCAGCCGTCCACGAGCGTTTCCGCCGTCTCTTCCGGCATTTTATAATATCCCTGCATGACGCTTGTGCCTTTCACCCAAAGCTCCTCGTCCACCACCTTTACTTCACAGTTTGGCATACATTTGCCGATGGATCCGTCCTTTTTATTGTTGGGACAGTTGGAGCTGATAACAGGCGCACACTCCGTCATGCCGTACCCCTGCAGAATGGTAATCCCGTACTTTTCAAAGCGCTTTAAGTAATCGGGATTTAAGTACGCGCCGCCGCTGCATATGGTGTGAAGCTGTTTCCCGAAAACCTTCGCCTTGATGATGGGCGCGGGCAGCCAGTCCGTCTCCTCCAGCTTTTTGGCGAAAGTCTCAATCATAAGCGGCACCATAAGAATGATATTCGGCTCGAAAAGCTTAATGTTCTTTAACACCCGCAGCAGGGAATCGTTGATACAGATCACCGAACCGAGAGAAGTGCCCTTTAAAATATCCATGCTCAGACAGTAGGCATGATGAATCGGCAGCACCGAAAGCAGCACCATTCCCGGTTCAAATCCCATATCCTGCGCCGTGGCGTTCTCCGCCAGATTCCTGTGAGTCAGCATCACGCCCTTGCTCTTGCCCGTAGTGCCCGAAGTAAACATGATGGTCGCCAGGTCTTCCGGCTGCGGGCTGTGGGCATAGCCAGGCTCCTGCCCGTTCAACACTTCTTTAAAAAGAAGCGTTCCTCCAGGCACATCCGTCCCGACCGCCTCAGGGTCTGTGGCAATCCGGTGTTTCAGCTTCGGGCATTTCTCCTGCGCCATCAGCGCCACCGCCTCGCGCGCCTTGTCGTAGACAAGCACCGTCGCGTCCGAACGGTCGATCAGT
>CASWVG010000097.1 GCA_949472775.1 uncultured Lachnospiraceae bacterium | reverse complement strand
CATTCTCCGTTCGGACTGGTAGTGATACCTGAAAAGCGGCATTCTCTGTTCGGACTGGAAAATGGTGCCGAAAAGCGGTATGATAGGAACGGTTCGTGAAAAAGAAGTAAGACAAACTTTAAGAAAGGACAGATTTGGTATAGATTATGGCAATTGGATATCAGCAAGAAAAGCGGATTTTCACATTGGACACGGCACACACCTCTTATCAGATGAAAGTAGATGATTTTGGTTTTTTACTGCATCTGTATTACGGAGGGCGGGTGTACGGAAATATGGATTATCTGTTAACCTGCTATGACAGGGGATTTTCCGGCAATCCTTCCGACGCGGGAAATGACAGAACCTACTCGATGGACGTTCTACCCCAGGAATACCCGGTCATGGGCATCGGAGATTTTCGAAACAGCGCCCTTATCATCCACAATGCGGATGGATCTGATTGTTGTGATTTACGCTACGTCGGACATGAGACGAAAAAGGAAAAGTATAGACTGCCGGGACTTCCGGCAGTCTATGCTGACTCCGGGGAAGCGGAGACGCTTGAGATCTATCTGGAAGATAAGGTGAATGGCGTACGGGTGACGCTTCTGTACGGCGTGCTGGCTGAGGCGGATATCATCACAAGAAGCGCTGTCATAGAGAACCGGGGAGAGAGTGGGGTGACGGTCGGGAAGGCGGCGTCTGCCTGTCTTGACTTTCTCACCGGCAGCTACGACATGCTCAGTTTTTACGGCAGACATACGATGGAGAGAAATTTGCAGCGGGAAGAGATCCGGCACGGCACCTATGCCATCGGCAGCCGCAGAGGGACTTCCAGCCACCAATACAATCCGGCGGTCATTCTGGCGGACAGAAGCGCCACGGAGGATGCGGGAAGCTGTTACGGCATGCTGTTTGTCTACAGCGGCAATTTCCTCTGCGAGGCGGAGCGGGACCAGTACGATCAGACAAGGCTCATAATGGGGCTGCAGAGCGATCTGTTCCACTATACGTTGGAGCAGGGGGAGAAGCTGACGGTTCCCGAGACGATTCTGTGTTATTCAGGGCAGGGGCTCGGAACACTCTCCGCACGTTTTCACAACTGTATCAGAGAGCATCTGTGCCGGGGAAAGTTTAAGGACGCACCCCGTCCCGTACTGCTCAACAGCTGGGAGGCGGCGTATTTTACCTTTGACGGACAGACCATATTAAAACTTGCGAAGAGTACGGCGGCACTCGGCATTGATATGCTCGTTATGGATGATGGCTGGTTTGGGAAGAGAGAGGACGATAACAGTGGTCTTGGAGACTGGCAGGTCAATGAGAAAAAGCTGGGGTGCACCCTGCGGGAACTGATTGAAAAAGTCAATCGTGAAGGCGTAAAATTCGGTATCTGGATTGAGCCGGAGATGGTGTCGGAGGACAGCGAACTGTACAGAAAACATCCCGACTGGGTGCTGCGGATACCGGGCAGAGAGCCGGTCAGAAGCCGGAACCAGCTTGTGCTGGACTTTTCCAGACAAGATGTCAGAGACTATATTTTTGAACAGATTTGCGGCATTCTTGATCAGGGAAAAATAGAGTACGTCAAGTGGGACATGAACCGCAGTATTGTGGATGTGTTTTCAGGGAAAACGGGGCAGGGAAAAGTCACCTACCAGTATGTGCTGGGGGTATATGACTTTTTGGAAAGGCTGCTGCAAAAGTACCCGGATATTCTTGTGGAGGGCTGCAGCGGCGGCGGCGGCAGGTTTGACGCGGGCATGCTTTACTATACGCCACAGATCTGGTGTAGCGACAACACGGATGCACTGGACAGGCTGCGGATTCAGTACGGCACTTCCTTTTTCTATCCGGCGTCCACCGTCTGCTCCCATGTGTCGGCGGTGCCAAACCATCAGACTGGCCGGAGTGTGAGCCTGCACACAAGGGGCGTGGTGGCTATGGCGGGCGCCTTCGGTTATGAGCTCGATCCGGAGAAACTGACGGAGGAGGAAAAGGCGGCTGTCAGAGAACAGATCAGACAGTACAAGAGCTGGGAGGCGCTGATACGCCGGGGCACGTATTACCGGTTGTCCGATCCGTTTACGGCAGGCTACACGGCATGGATGTTTGTGTCAGAGAACAGAGACCGCGCGCTGATCAGTGTGGTGATGTTGGAGATGCATGGCAACATGACAGTGAGCTATGTGAAGATGAGAGGACTGGACGACAGGGCGGTGTACCGGGATACGGAGAGCGGCAGGCGCTATTACGGGGCTGATCTGATGGAGGCGGGACTTCCGATGCCGGTGGAGCAGAAGGAGTATCCGGCATATCAGATCGAATTAATAAGAGAAACATGAGATTTCTCAGGAGGCTTATATGAGAGGTAAGAAGGCAGAGACAGCGAAGACGAAGAAAGCGGCACCGCAGGCGCAGGCAGAGACAGCGAAGACGAAGAAAGCGGCACCGCAGACGCAGGCGGAGACAGCGAAGACGAAGAAAGCGGCATCGCAGGCGGAGACAGTGCAGACGAAGGAAAAGGGATCCCGGGCGGAGGCGGATTACCGCAGACGCTTTGACAGACATCTGGATGAGCTGAGATGGTTGTATATGGAGCTCTACGACAATGGCTCCATGTTTGCGGAGCTGTGCGACAGACTTCACGATTTCTACGAGGAGCGGGGCAAGGATCTGAAAAAGAAGGATATCGAGCGGGAAAAGCGGCCTGACTGGTACAAGGGCAATGATATGCTCGGCATGATGCTCTACATTGACAACTTTGCGGGGAATATGCAGGGTGTGCAGGAGAAGCTTCCCTATGTCAAAAGCTGTAATGTCAACTACATTCATCTGATGCCCTTTCTGGATACGCCGAAGGGACGGTCGGACGGCGGCTATGCGGTGGCGGATTTTCGGAAGGTGCAGCCGGCGCTCGGAACAATGGAGGATCTGGAGAGTCTGACGGCGGCCTGCAGGAAAGAGGGAATCAGCGTCTGCATGGATTTCGTGATGAACCACACTTCGGAGGACCACGAGTGGGCAAAAAGGGCGAGAGCGGGGGAAGGCGAGTACATGAGCCGTTACTTTTTCTTTGACAACGACGCCATTCCCGCGGAGTACGAGAAGACAGTGCCGCAGGTGTTTCCCACCACCGCGCCGGGCAATTTCACATGGCTTCCCGATGCGGGGCATTTTGTTATGACCTCCTTTTATCCTTACCAGTGGGATCTGAATTATCAAAATCCGAGGGTGTTTAACGAGATGATGTACAATTTCCTGTTCCTTGCGAATAAGGGAATTGACATTATGCGCATCGACGCTGTGCCCTATATCTGGAAGGAACTGCATACCCAGTGCCGCAATTTAAAGCAGGTGCATACGATTGTGCGCATGATGCGCATGATCGGGGAGATTGTATGCCCGGGCGTGCTGCTGCTTGGCGAGGTCGTGATGGAGCCGGAGAAGGTGGTTCCCTATTTCGGGACGTTGGAAAAGCCCGAGTGTCATATGCTCTACAACGTGACAACCATGGCTACCACATGGCATACGGTGGCGACGCGGGACGTGCGGCTCTTGAAGAGACAGCTTGACATTGTGAACAGCCTGCCGAAGGAATATGTATTCCTCAATTATCTGCGCTGTCACGATGACATCGGCTGGGGACTGGATTATGATACCCTGCACCAATGGGGCTTTGAGGAGCGCTCCCACAAGCAGTATCTGAACAATTATTTTCAAGGCTATGAGGGGGAGAGCGTAAGCCGCGGTGAACTTTACAATGCCGATCCCGTTTCGGGAGACGCCAGATTCTGCGGCACCACGGCCTCCATGTGCGGTGTGGAAAAGGCAGGGTTTGAACAGGATAAAGAGGCTATGGAGCAGGCGGTCAGACGTGACGTGACGCTTCACGCCTACATGTTCATGCAGTCCGGCATTCCCGTGCTCTACAGCGGGGACGAGGTCGGACAGGTGAACGATTACAGCTATAAGGAGGACCCGGACAAGGCGGCGGATTCCCGCTATCTGCACCGTGGAAAGATGGACTGGAAGCTGGCGGAACAGGTTTCCGACAAGAAGAGCGTGGCGGGACAGATTTTCGGGCAGCTTGACCGATTGGAAAAGATCAGGAGATCCAGCCAGGCGTTTACGGTGGAGGCGGAGGCGAGGACGGTTGAAACGAAAGATACGAATGTGCTGTGTATCAGCAGATCCTGTGAGGGAGAAGAAATACTTGGCATATTCAACTTCAGCGAGTATAATAAGGAAGTATCTTTGTGCGGCGTGACGGGTGAGTACAAGGATATGTTTACGGGGGATGATATCTCCCCGGATAAGATACCGCTTCCGGCTTATGGGTTTTGTTATATGGCCGGAAAACAGAAATAGAGAAGCCTCACAGACGGAGAAAAAATGGAGTTTAGAGAAGCGGAGCAGAAGGATGTGGCAGTGATCTGTGAACTGGTCGCTGCCGCCATCGCCCATATGCAGGAAAAGGGCATTGACCAGTGGGATGAATACTATCCTACAAGGGAAGACTTTTTGCTTGATTTGGCGGAAAATAAACTTCTGGTCGGGACGGTTGACGGGGAAGTGGCAGTCACTGTCACCGTGAACCAGACATGTGAACCGGAATACCAGAACGGCGACTGGCAGCATCAGGATCAGAAGTACTGCATCGTGCACAGACTGTGTGTCCATCCACGACATCAGGGGAAAGGCGTTGCGGGACAGACCCTTGCCTATATCGAGGCGGAGATGAGAAAGAGGGGAATCGGTGCGGTGCGGCTTGACGCGTTCAGCCAAAATGCCTGCGCCATCGCTCTCTACACGGGACATGGGTACGAGCAGCGGGGCGTTGCGGACTGGCGGAAGGGAAGGTTTTATCTGATGGAGAAAAGGCTGTGAATGGGAAGATACCCCATACACAGCCTCCTTTTTGGAAAAAGAAACTGTTCTATTATGTCAGACTTTTGTCTCGTTTTGTCGAAAATCCGAGGCAGACTGCTCCAGTCGGACAGGCGTCCGCGCAGGCACCGCATCGGATACACTCTGCCGAGTCCGGCGTCTTCACGGGATCCACTTCCATTTGGCATACGTCTTTGCATTTCCCGCAGCCAACGCATTTGTGACTGTCCACCGCCAGATGAAAGATGCTGAATTTGTTGAACAGCCCGTAGATCGCGCCAAGCGGACAGAGCACCCGACAGAAACAGCGGTAGACCAGAACACAGCCGATGAGTGTCAGAATCAGGATTGCCGCTTTCAGGCCAAACAGTGCGCCGATCGCATTTCTGAGATTTTCGTGGGCAGCGAGAAGAAAGAGACCGCCCTCCAACGTTCCTGCCGGGCAGATATACTGGCAGAAAGCGGGCTTGCCCATGCCCATGTAGTCGGTGACAGCTATGGGCAGGATCAGGACAAAGACTACCAAAACAACATATTTTACATACAGGAATCCCTTTTTCAGATGCCATTTCGGTGAAGGGATTTTGTGGATCAGCTCCTGCAGCAGGCCGAAGGGACAAAGCCACCCGCAGACTGCCCGGCCGAGCAGCACGCCGAAGGCAAAAAGCAGTCCCGTCACATAGAAACTGAAAGAAAACTGCATGGAACCGTTTACCGCCTGCAGGGCGCCGATGGGACAGGCAAAGCCCGCCGCGGGGCAGGAGTAGCAGTTGAGCCCCGGATTGCAGAACTGTTTCCACTTTCCCGTGTATATTTTCCCGCCCTTAAAGTTCAGAAGATGCGCGTTGGAATAGCCAAGAGCGATGATCTGCAGGAGTCTGCGCTTGATTGCATAGGTGATTTTCATATCTTTACTCACTTTTTCCGTTTTCAAAATACTTGTGCCAGATATATGGCGAAATGCCGCGGTTTGTGCCGCCGCTCTTTATCCAAGACCGATACATTCCAGGCAGATATTGACTGCTTTATTCAAGACGACAACGGCTTCGCCTCTGCGTAAGCCATAGATGAGAAAGACACAGGCGGTGATAAGACCTGCCGCCCGCGCCCATATTTTGGTCTTACTGCCCATTCAGGTAATCCTCCACGAATGTCTTGTAGCCATCCACATTTGCTCCCACAATCGGGTCGCCCACGATGTTTCCCTCCTTGTCGATGAAGAGGGTGGTGGGTACGCCGACCACATCT
Organism: uncultured Lachnospiraceae bacterium; assembly: GCA_949472775.1. Lineage (GTDB taxonomy): Bacteria > Bacillota > Clostridia > Lachnospirales > Lachnospiraceae > UBA3282. Next base: position 771 of record CASWVG010000097.1, on the reverse strand, counting down.
TTCAAAATCGGAGCAAAGTCCATGTTGGCGATCAGATTGGTGAACTCCGCGCCTGCTTTTTCCGTTATTTCGACCGCTAGATCGCGGTGTTCGGTGTCTTCCTCCCCGTTGATATCAATAATCAGACCAACGATCTGCACATTGTCGGGCATCTCCTTTGCCCACTCGCCAAGCTCCGGCATTTCTCCGATACAGGGACCGCAGAAGGTGCCCCAGATATTGAGCACGGTCAGATCCTTTTCTGTAAAAATACTCTCGGTGGCCGTATTGCCGTCCAGATCTGTCGCGGTAAAGGCAGGAAAAGCGGATGCGTCCGTCTCCTGCGCCTGCGTGTCCACAGCGGCAGCGTTTTCCGAAGTATCGCTTTGGGTGGCGGGGGAAGATAAGGCGGCATCCGCGCTGCCTCCGCTGCCGGTGGATGTGCCTGCACAGCCTGCCAGTATTGCGGCAGGAAGCAGGATGCAGCACAGGGCTGCGTATTTCTTTATGGGATTGTTTTTTTGTCTCATCATTACCTCCATAATTAAAATGGTATACTGCGGTCTGCTGTGCTTTCCGGCAGTATGTCTATCATAGCATAACTGGAAACAGACTTCAAATATAACAGGAATGCCGGTGAGACTCTGCTGCGAAGTGATAGGTTACCTTCCGCGTTGCTGGTTTTTTTTTTGGGGGGGGGGGGGGGAGGGGGTGGGTGTGGGTAGAACGAAAAAAAAAATTTAACTTAAGTTGGTATTTTGGTAGCATTTTTTGGGGGTTACCCGGTTGGTT
>CASWVG010000096.1 GCA_949472775.1 uncultured Lachnospiraceae bacterium | reverse complement strand
AAATCTTTTTAAAAAAAGAGATAGAGAAAAAAAGGCGCGCCAAGTAACGCCGTGATGGAACCGATCGGTATCTCATGGGGCGGTGTGAGGGTTCTTGCCGCCAGATCGCACAGCACAAGAAAGGTTCCCCCCAACAGGGCGCATGCCGGAATCGTCCGCCTGTGCACAGCGCCGAAAAACCGCCTTGCAATATGAGGCACAATCAGATCCACAAAACCGATGATCCCCACAAATGCCACCGCCACTCCTGTCAGAACAGCCACTGCCGTCATCAGACGTCCCCTGACCCTGCGCAGATCCACGCCCATCGCTGACGCCTGCTCTTCCCCGAATGTCATCACGTCAAGATCCCCCGCATAGCGCAGAAAGTAGAGGCAGGCTAAAACAGTGACAGGAAAAAGCGCCCACACCGCGCTCCACTCCCGCATGGAAAAGCTGCCAAGCTGCCAGAGCTGGATGCGCTGCGCATGGGCAGGGGAACTGGTCGCAAGCAGCGACATGACTGCGTTGCAGAACAGGGAAACTACCATTCCCACCAGAATCACGGTCACATTGGACATTCTTCTGTCCAGCTTAGCCGCAAGAAGCAGCACAAAAAACACCGTGCCGAGGGCAAAACACAGACTGACCGCAGGCAGAAGAAACATGCCATGCCCCGCCACGGCAAGCCCCAGCACAATGACGAGAGCCGCGCCAAGCCCAGCCCCCGAAGAAACCCCCAGCCCAAAAGGAGACGCCAGCGGATTTTGTAAAAGTGACTGCATCACCGCACCGCAGACGGCGAGTGCCGCTCCCGTCAGAAAGGCGAGCAACACCCGTGGCAGACGCATGTCAAGCACCATGATGCTGTAACTTGCGGAAATGTGGTCCGGCAGGGATTGTCCGAAAAAACGCGCTGACACAATGGCAAGGATATCTGCGGGCGGCACATATACACTCCCAATCCCCACCCCGAAAAGCAGGGTCAGAAGCGCCGCCAGAAACAGGATCCCCATTTTTGTTCTTACCCCCATGTTTATCTTTAGTCCCATGACAGTTTTTTCCCTCATTCCGCTCCGAAACGCTCCGGATAGAGTGCCCGCGCCATCTCTTCCACCGCAATCACAATGTTCTGATCCGGCAGGGCTGAAGCCATATTGTCAATATAGTAGACTTCCTTATTCTGCACGGCAGCCACGCCGGCCCAGCCCTCCCTGCCAAGAATTTCCTCCACAGGATCATCCGTGTAATTCACATTCGTGAAAATGACGTCCGGGTTGGCCGCAACCACGGTTTCTCCCTCTAAAGCCAGCCATCCACTCTGGTCCGCCAACACATTCCTGCCTCCCGCCAGTTCGATCAGCTCATGCAGATAAGTGCCGCTGCCGCTGCTGTATAAGTAGGGCGCAGGGGAAATTTCAAAATAGACACTTTTACGCTCTTGGGCCGGGATATCAGAAACAAGATCGGAAAGTCTGGAAAGCTCCGCATCCATCTTTGCTATCACACGCTCTCCTTCCTCCGGCACACGCAGGGCCGACGCCAAAAAACGAATGTCACTGCGCACCCCTTCCACGCTCTCACTGGTGGGCACGCAGATCACGCACACGCCCGCGTCAATCAATGGCTGATAGGGCGCTTCCTGATCGTAGAGGGAAAGGTTTGACACCAGAAGCATATCGGGCGTAAGTGCCGCTAACTGTTCCACATCGGGACTCACCGTATCAAAGGTAGGAACGTTTTCCGGCAGTCCTGCAAGACCCACGCTCTGCAGATCGTAACCTACTATCTTTTCCCCCACACCAAGGGCCACCAGCGTCTCGCAGATCGAGGGCGCAAGCGCCACCACGGAATCCACCTGATCCGGGATGACGATGGACGCACCGCTCGGGTCTGTTGTGGGAAGCCCCTGTGACGGTTCTGCCGCGATTTTCGTTTGTGCAGGCTGTGCTTCCGGCGTTTCCGCTTCCGTTTTTGCAGACTGCGTTTCCGGCGTTTCCGCTTCCGTTTTTGCAGGCTGTGCTTCCGATGCCGCTTCACCGGGCTGCGCTACAGGTGTTTCCCCGCCACAGGCCGGCAGGGCAAGCAGCAATATGCTAAGTACCCATGCCATGATCCTCGTTTTCGTCTTACGTTGTTTTTTCATTTCTCTTTTCATGTTTTTCTCCATTTCTGCGTTGCTTTTGTCTCAACAAAGTTGAGACACCGCATGAATCGAGTTTATGGCAAGCAACGCGCAGACATAAATCTCGCGATTGAAAATTTTAATTTTCAATCTTTTCTCCTCGTTTTCGTCTGTCATATTTCCCGGATGCCGTGCGCAGGCAGGCTCTTGAGCCGCATCAGCAGACTCAGGATGATGCGCGAAAAAAGCGTCCTGTACCGAAGCACAGAACGTCAAAGACCCTGCCGCAGACGCGGCAAGGCCGAAAATTACGCAGTTCCGGTTTCGGCAGAATGCCATCAGACTGCCATGTATCTGACTTATCCTTTCACAAGGCTTCACAGTGACCGACTCGCAGGGCTTTTCACCCTATTCCATGTGCCGTTTAAGCGGCTGCATCTGATGCCGTATCCAATTATGGTGCCAGTGTAACACAATCTCCCCCTTTTTGTCAAAACTCTGTTCATGGAAAAAACTGCCCGTCGTATGTGCCTTAAGATAGGAAATACAATAAAAAAGGCGCTGAATATAGGTTTTACCTAATATCCGGCGCCTTTTTCCTATCACTTTATATAGTTTTACGCGTTCACAATCTGACCAAAATCGGGCTTTAAGGACGCGCCGCCGATCAGACCGCCGTCAATGTCAGGCTTTGCGAGAAGCTCCGCCGCATTGGCTGCATTCATGGAGCCGCCGTACTGGATGCGCACTGCCTCCGCAGTCGCCTCGTCATACATCTCAGCGATGCAGTCACGGATGCCCTTGCAGACTTCCTGTGCCTGGTCGGAAGTTGCGGTCTTGCCTGTTCCGATCGCCCAGATCGGCTCGTAAGCGATAACCATGCCCTTCACCTGGTCAGCGGTAACGCCTGCCAGATCGGACTTGATCTGTAATCTGATCCAGTCCATGGTCACGTTCATCTCTCTCTGCTCCAAGGACTCGCCACAGCAAAGAATCGGCACAAGACCTGCCTCCAGCGCCTTCAGTACTTTCTTGTTCAGGAAAGCGTCGTCCTCCTTGAAGTACTCTCTTCTCTCAGAATGGCCGATGATCACATACTCCACGCCTGCGTCTTTCAGCATGGGAGCGGAAATCTCGCCTGTGTAAGCACCCTTGTCCTCGATATAGAAGTTCTCAGCACCCACATGTACGTTTGTGCCCTTGACAGCCTCAGCTACAGGCACAATGTCGATCGCGGGTACGCAGTAAACCACGTCAACCGCATCGTTCACTACCAGATCCTTCAAAGTCGCGCAGAGCGCAACTGCCTCACTGGGAGTCATATTCATCTTCCAGTTGCCGGCAATAATTCTTCTTCTAGCCATTGTAGTAATCTCCTTATTTTCTATTATTTTTATACACAGAAAACGCAAAATTGCTTCGCTGTTTTCTTGCCAAGCTCCACAGAGCCTCGTAATTGCAGCTTCTACATATAGAAAGGCTTATTTATCATCCGCTGCCACTACGCCGGGAAGCTCCTTGCCCTCCAGGAATTCAAGGGAAGCGCCGCCGCCTGTGGAAATGTGGGACATCTTGTCTGCAAAACCGAGCTGGTTGCATGCCGCTGCGGAATCGCCGCCGCCGATGATGGTGGTAGCATCCGTCTCAGCCAGAGCCTTCGCAACAGCGATGGTGCCCTTTGCCAGAGTAGGATTCTCAAATACGCCCATAGGTCCGTTCCATACAACGGTCTTCGCGCTCTTCACTGCGTTCGCAAAAAGCTCCTGGGTCTTGGGTCCGATGTCAAGGCCTTCCTTGTCAGCGGGAATCTGGTCGGAATCCACATACTCTACATCAATAGGCGCATCAATGGGGCTCGGGAAGCCGGAAGCCACGCCGGTATCAATGGGAAGTAAGAGCTGCTTGCCGAGCTTTTCAGCCTTCTCCATCATCTCTTTACAATAGTCGATCTTCTCCTCGTCCACGAGAGAATTACCGATCTCATAGCCCTTCGCCTTTAAGAAGGTGAACGCCATGCCGCCGCCGATGATCAAGGTATCGCACTTCTCTAACAGGTTGTTGATTACGTTTAACTTATCTGCAACCTTTGCGCCGCCAAGAATTGCCACGAAAGGTCTTACCGGGTTCTCCACAGCGTTGCCAAGGAAGTCGATCTCCTTCTGCATCAGATAGCCGACAGCGTTCTCGCCGCCCTTCTCCGTGATATACTTGGTAACAACCGCAACGGAAGCATGCGCTCTGTGAGCGGAACCGAAAGCGTCACATACATAAACGTCAGCCAGATCAGCCAGCTCTTTTGCGAAAGCCTCCCCTGCCTCCTTGGGTTTGGTCTCCTCTTTGCCACGGAAACGGGTATTCTGTAAGAGCACCACATCGCCCTCGTTCATAGCTGCAACAGCCGCCGTAGCCGCCTCGCCGGTCACGTTGTCGTCTTTTACGAAATTAACGGGCTTTCCAAGCTTCTCGGAAAGTCTCTCCGCAACGGGAGCTAAAGACTCACCCTCGTTGGGGCCGTTTTTCACCTTACCAAGATGAGAGCAGAGCACTACCTTGCCGCCGTCAGCGAGAAGTTTCTTGATGGTGGGAAGCGCTGCCACGATACGGGTCTCGTCTGTGATCTTGCCTTCCTTTAAGGGCACGTTAAAGTCGCATCTGACCAGAACGCGTTTGCCCTTCACATTGATATCATCTACCGATTTCTTATTTAATGACATGTTTGAATCCTCCTGTTTTGTGATTTTTATGCAGGCAGGGGCTTCCCCGTCCGCCGCGCGGGCGGCACGCTGTGAACCAGCAATGTCGCTTGTGCGCACATAAGAGAAGAGACCCGGCCCAGCGGCCGAGCCTCTTTGATTTACCGACTATATTTCACCGTGCGCAGGTTTGTCTTTTTCAAACCTGCCGATCAAAACTTAGAATTTGTCAGGCGTCGTCTTTTCGCGTCTTATCAATTCTTTTTGATCTATGCCAGCTCAGAGAAGTACTTGATGGTACGAACCATCTGAGAGGTGTAGCTGTTCTCATTGTCATACCAGGAAACAACCTGAACCAGATTGTCCTCGCCTACCATGGTCTGGGTAGCGTCGAAGATAGAACCGTAGGTGCTGCCTACGATATCGGAAGAAACGATCTCATCCTCGTTATAACCAAAGGACTCGGTAGCCGCTGCCTTCATAGCTGCGTTGATCTCTTCCTTGGTAACGGACTTCTCTACGGTTGCAACCAGAATGGTGGTGGAACCTGTAGGAGTGGGAACACGCTGTGCGGAGCCGATCAGCTTGCCGTTCAGCTCAGGGATAACAAGACCGATAGCCTTAGCTGCACCTGTGCTGTTGGGAACGATGTTCACTGCGCCTGCGCGGGATCTTCTCAGGTCACCCTTTCTCTGAGGACCGTCAAGGATCATCTGATCGCCTGTGTAAGCGTGGATGGTGCTCATGATACCAGACTTGATACCTGCCAGATCGTTGAGAGCCTTAGCCATGGGAGCCAGGCAGTTCGTTGTGCAGGATGCTGCGGAAATGATGGTATCGTCAGCCTTCAGCGTCTCGTGGTTTACATTGTATACGATGGTAGGAAGATCGTTTCCTGCGGGAGCAGAGATAACAACCTTTCTTGCGCCTGCATTGATGTGGGCCTGAGCCTTCTCTTTGCTGGTGTAGAAGCCGGAGCACTCTAAAACAACGTCAACCTTGAGCTCACCCCAAGGGCAGTTGTTTGCATCGGGCTCTTTGTAGATCTTTAATGTCTTACCATCAACCGTGATGGAATCCTCGCCTGCGGATACGGTATCAGCCAGAGCGTATTTACCCTGGGAAGAATCGTACTTTAACAGGTGTGCAAGCATCTTCGGGCTTGTCAGATCGTTGATCGCTACAACCTCATAACCCTCTGCGCCAAACATCTGTCTGAATGCCAGACGACCGATACGGCCAAAACCATTAATTGCTACTCTTACTGCCATTTTTCGTTCCTCCTGAATCATGTTTTTTTGTTACTTTGCTATATAATTTCGCCAATCAAATTGGATAAGATTGACAAAATTTTGTCAACGACTTTATTTTACCCAATTTGTCCCAAAAATTCAAGACGTAAATCAAAAATAATTGGGAAAAAATCGCAAAAAATTTAATAACAATCCCGCAAATCATAAAATTTCACCGACGGCTCGTCCCCGAACCCGGTAATGGTTCCGTAAAACTTTACGGTAAAGCCGCTGCCGTCCGCATTGACGGTCACGTCCGCTTCCCGGTCCCGCAGGAAATAGTACGCGTTTCCCACGGTTATCATGCGGGTATACATCGGCATACTGATTTTTTCACCGCTGTAATACCCTTCCAGCCAGTCATAGGTCGGGATAAAGAACCTGCAGAGCAGCTCTCCCGTGTCCGGGTCACGCTCCTCATGCCACTCCCCGTCTTCGTTCTCCCACTCCCCGCTCCGCTTTTCATATGCCTCTCCCCACTCCCGGTACTGGTCTGTGGTGATATTCCATGACTCAAACAGGAACATGTAGCACATGTACGCGTCCTTCAGCTCCCTGGAAATTTCTTCCGCCTCCACGGCACGCAGATCATAGGTCTGCTCCTCCTTGAAGGAAACACCCGGCACGCCGCCGTATAAAAGGATCTGCGGAAACAGCACGGACTCCGTGCTGACAGCCACCTCCCCAATGGTGCGCAGCTCCTCCTGCTCCCTGAACATCTTCACCGCGCGCTCGCAGAAAGCATCTATCTCCCCCACATCCGAATAGAGAAGCGTGGCGTAATCTATGATCTCCGGGTTTGCATACGTGCCGCCCGTATAAGTCACCATGCAGCCCTCCAGACCATACAATGTCCATCTCGATGGCGCCCAGTTTCAGATTGTCATTGCAGTAAAACGACTCTCCCTGATAGATGCCCACGACGATTGTCGTCTGATTGTCGCAGGAATTTGTATACCATTCTGTTCTGGAACAGGGAAGCACGCTGTTTCTCTCTATCACCGCGGACATAATCGGATTGTCATTATCCGCATAATTGACCACATTGGTGCCAAGCGTGAAAGGACAGATATCCGTCAGCACCAGATCTCTGATATCCGCCTTCCTCTCCTTGATTCCGAAAAAAATGCCCACCCCCATGGCGACCACTTCATCCGGGGAGGCGACCATGCCCGGTT
>CASWVG010000095.1 GCA_949472775.1 uncultured Lachnospiraceae bacterium | reverse complement strand
CTGTGAGAGCTGGGACGAGGCTTTGCGGATGCTGGCCGACAAAGAGGTGGATCTGGTGGGCAGCGCCCAGTATTCCGCCGAGCGGGCACAGGTTTACAAGTACGCGGATATCGCCAACGGGTATACGTTCGGCGCGATAGCCGTGAAGGGGGAAAGCCCGCTGGCATATGAGGACTTCGGCGGGATGAAGGATATCACTTACGGCGTTGTGAGTACATATGTGCGGAAACAGGAATTTATGGAGTACCTGAAGGGGCACGGCATCGAAAATCCCCGGGTGCGGGAGTACGAGAGTACGGCAGTCCTGCAGGCCGCGCTCTCTGTGGGCGAGATCGACGCGCTTGTGCACTCCCTCACGGAGATCAGGGAAGGGCAGCGGGTGATCGGCCGTTTTGCGCCGATGCCTTTTTACTACATTACATATCCCGGCAACGAAGACCTGTTGCGGGAACTGAATCAGGGGATTGCGGACGTGAAGATGAACCGTCCGGAACTTGAGAATGAACTGATGGTAAAATATTACGACAGCCGTCTGGATCATACGATTCTTCTCACCGGGGAGGAACTGGATTTTATCAGGAAAACCGGTGAGCTGAAGGTGGGCTATCTGGACGGTTACTATCCGTTCTCCTATGAGGATGAGGAGGGCGTATACAAAGGACTCGCGCCGCAGATGCTCGGTGAGGTTTCTGTGAGCACGGGACTTGCCTTTTCCTATATTAAAATGCAGAACATGGACGAGGCGAAGCAGGCGCTTTTAGACGGTAAGATTGACATGATAGGCTACTGTGGGGAGCGCGCGACGAATATGAAGCAGATGGGATACGCCATGACAAAGGCTTACGCGCAGGTACCCCATGTGCTGATCACCAAGAACGGCGGCAGGGCGGAGGAGTTTAAGACGCTGGCGGTGACGGGAGAGAATCTCACGGAGGAAGGCGGCGTCCCCTTCGCCGGGGAACAGACCAGACTTTTGATTTTGGAGAATCCCAGGGAGTGTCTGCAGGCGGTGCGCTCCGGCAAAGCGGAGGCGGCGTTGTGCGACGGATATCTGGCGGAGTATCTTCTGGGCTCCCAGTTTGGTTTCGGGCAGCTTGAGATTCACACGGTTTTAAGCGACGCGCACGATATCCGCATGGCGGTCCGCGATGAAGAAAATTCGCCTCTTCTCGGTATTTTGAACAAGGAGCTTCTGGAAGTTACCGACAAGTCGGTCAATGACTACATGCTGCAGGATAACTTCTATTCCAGAATGAGCGTGGACGGCTTTATCAGGGATCACAGTATTGTGATCATTGTGGTGCTGCTTGTAGCAGCGGCGCTTGCCATATTTGTGATGTACCGCATGCTGGAAAACAGCAGACGGCTTCAGAAGCTGATGTACAAGGATACAGACTTTAACATCTGGAATCTCAACTATCTGAAATACAGGGCGTCCTTAAAGCTGGGGACGGAGGCAGACAAAAAATATGCCATCGTGTATACGGACATCTGTCAGTTTAAGAGTTATAACGCGCTCTACGGCTGGAACGCGGGACAGCGGCTCCTGAAGCTTACCATCGAGATCATGGCCGAGGAAGTCGGCGAAAATGAACTTTATGCCAGAAGCTACGGCAGTCACTTCGTGCTGTTCGTGCAGTATGAGGATATGTCTTCCCTGACGAGGCGCATGATGGCGATGGCGGACAGAATTTCCGATCACATTTATGAGAAAGAGGGAATCCGCATGACGCAGGCTATGGGTGTCTGTGGAATCGAAAAAGGGCATACGGATATCCAGCTCGCCCTTTCCTATGCGATTCAGGCTGTCGATCCCTTAAAGGACAGCCATAGCAACGCCATTAGCATTTATGATGAAGAACTGCGTAAAAAGCTGCGGGAACAGCATGATCGGGAGAAACTGCTTGATGGGGCGGATTTTCAGAAGGACTTCGTGGCATACTATCAGGCGAAGGTGGATATCAGAGACGAAAGCGTGGTGGGAGCGGAGGCGCTTGTGCGCTTCAAAGATCCCACGGCGGACGGCGCGATCCGCGCGCCCGGTTTCTTTGTGCCGTACTATGAGCAGACGGGCAGGATTACGGAGATTGATTTCTTTGTGATGGAGAGCGTCTGCAGGATGCTGCGCAGGCGGCTTGACGAGGGTCTTGCGGTGGTTCCCGTGTCCTGCAACTTTTCAAGGTCGCACTTTGTAAAGGACGGCTTTCCGGAGCGGTTTGTGTCCGTGATCGAGAAGTACCAGATACCGAAGGAGCTGATCGAGGTGGAGATCACCGAGACGCTTGTGGTGGAGGAGATGCAGCAGCAGAAGGTGAAGGAGAATGTGGCGATCCTGAAGGAAAAGGGCGTGCATCTTTCCATCGACGACTTTGGCTCCGGTTACTCGTCACTGGGCGTGTTTGAGCAGATACCCGCGTCGGTCATCAAGCTGGACCGCTCCTTCCTGTTGAATAACGAGAACAGGACAAGGCAGGTACAGATTATGAGAAATATCGTAAATCTGGCAAGAGATCTGGAGGCCCAGGTGGTATGCGAGGGCGTGGAGACGGAAGGGGATACCGAGCTGATGATGGAGATCGGCGCTTATGTGGCGCAGGGTTACCGATACTGTAAGCCCGTGCCGGAGGAAGTGTTTGAGGAAATGATCGTATGAGGAAAAAAACGATGACCGTTTTTTGCATTCTGGCGGCGTTTTTGTGTTTTTTATATTGTTTTATCGTCTTCCGCATCAGGTCGGGTAATCATTTTTACCTGGTCTGGGCGCTTGGCGGGCTGTTTTTTATCGGTCTGGCGCTGATGGTTCGTTTTGACCTGTGGAGTCAATTTCCGGGACCGGTCCGACAGGCGATTGTCGGTCTGATCGCGGTGGGCGTGGTTCTCTTTGTGGTGGCGGAGGGCTGTATCTTCGCCCATTACAGGGATAAGGGCAGACCGGATCTGGATTACATTATCGTGCTGGGGGCGCAGATGAAGCCCGCAGGACCGAGCGCAGTGCTTAAGTTCCGGCTGGACGCGGCTTACGATTATCTGGTGGCCAATGAGGACACGCTCTGTGTGGTATCCGGCGGAAAGGGGGCAAACGAGCCGTGCAGCGAGGCGGAAGGGATGTACGCCTATCTGGTGGAGCGTGGGATTGCGCCTGAGAGAATCCTTAAGGAGGACAAGTCCACGGACACCTCCGAGAATATCGCGTTCAGCGCGGCGCTCATTGGCGGCACGGACAAGGATGTGGGGATCGTCACCAACAACTTCCATGTGTTCCGGGGCGTGATGCTTGCCAGACATGCGGGGTTTGAGAACGCCTGTGGCATTTCCGCCAGGTCAAATATTTATTTTCAGCCGAATAATCTGGTGCGGGAATTTTTGGGGATTATGAAGGACCTGGTGTGCGGAAACCTGTTGTAACAGCTATGCCCTGTTCGTTTAGACGCAGGGATCATGTGGCAAGTGCATGGCGCGGGTGTGAAAAGTTACAATTGGTTTTGGGCACACGGATTCTGTGGTGTAAAGAGCTTGACTTGCGGGTAACAGAACGGTTAGAATAGAACAAGTGTAGATGAAACCAGTTATGTGATAAACTTGGAGATAAAGAGTGAGGAAGCAGAGGAGAAAAGGCAGGAGAATAGCGGGATTTGCGGCGGTTTTGCTGTGCGCTTTTCTGGCGGGGTGCGCTGCGGAGGCTGCGCCCAGCTATACGAAGCAGGGTATGGAGGCTGTGGAGGCGCTCGACTATGAGAAAGCGCTTACCCTGTTTCAGACCGCGGAGGAAAACGGGGAGGAGAAACGGCTGCTCTACAGGGGGATGGGACTTGCCTATCTGGGGAAGACGGATTACGAGGCGGCGATCGCTTATCTGGAAGCAGCTCTGCATCTGGGAAGCGGCAGGGTGGAGAATCTGGATTTTGACATCAATTATTATCTTGCCACGGCATATTATAAGAACGGGCGGCTGCAGGAGGCAGTGCGCGTCTATGACGCGATTCTCGGGCTCAGACCGGAGGAGACGAACGCTTACTATCTGAGAGGCTGTGTGAAGCTGGCGGAAGGTAATTTTGAGTCGGCGCAGAAGGATTTCGATACGGCGGTTGTCCAGGATCCGAAAAACTATGACCGCATGATCCGCATTTATATGGTGCTGGAGGAGTACGGCTACAAAGAGGCGGGTCAGATTTATCTGCAGAATGCCATGAAGGAAAACGAGAAGTCGATTTCTGACTATGACATGGGGCGTATCTGCTATTATATGGGAGACTATGAGAATGCCAGAAGTTTTCTGGAGCGGCTTAAGACCGCAACGGATTACGGTGCGGCGCTCTATCTCGGCAGAACGTACGAGGCGCTTGGGGATTACAATTACGCGGCAAGCATTTATGCGGGCTACACGGAGTACGACCAGACGAAGGCGGAGATCTACAATCAGCTCGGACTCTGCCGTATGCAGCTTGGAGAATACCAGACCGCGCTCGACGCTTTTCAGACGGCGATGAATATTGAGGGAAACGATATGATGCAGACCTTGAAATTCAATGAGATTATCACTTATGAGTATATGGGTGAGTACAAGACGGCGGCGGCGCTGATGAACAGCTATCTGCGCAGCTATCCGGACGATGCGGTGGCGAGGCGGGAGTACGAGTTTTTGCAGACAAGATAACCATATGATATATTAATTATATGAATATATTAATAGAAGAATCAGGAAGGGAGAAGCATATTATGAAGAGTACTTATGTGCGTGTAAAAGGCATTATCAAAAAAGGGAATACTTATCTTCTCTTAAAGAGGTGGGTGGACGACCGTATTCCGGATCCTTTTGTCTGGGAGTTTATCGACGCGGAAGTGCCCCACGGCGAGGCGCCTGATGAGACGATGTTAAACGCGATCTCGGAGCTTTTGTCCATAAGCGGTAAGATCGAGAAGGTTGAGTATACATGGTCTCAGCTTCTCGGTGAGACGCACTGCGTAGGTATCGCTTACATCTGTTCCATCCCGGAGGAAGAGGAGGCAAACATTGTCCTGTCGGAGGATTATGGCAGCTACGAGTGGGTGAAGAGGAAAGACTTCCCGAAGTATATTGAGAATCAGTATGTACTGAAGGATTTGGAGGACAAAAAGCTTTGATTAACACACTGACAGAGAAGATTAAAAAACTGGAGGCACCCATTGTGGTGGGACTCGACCCGACCATGAAGTTTGTGCCTGAACATATCAGAAGGCAGGCTTTTGCCGAGCACGGGGAAACCATGAAAGGCGCGGCGGAGGCGATATGGCTATTCAATAAAGGTATCGTGGATGCAGTATGTGATCTTGTTCCGGCGGTGAAGCCGCAGATTGCCATGTATGAGCAGTTTGGCGTGGAGGGCATGCACGCTTTTCAGAAGACGGTTGCTTACTGTAAGGAGAAGGGGCTTGTTGTGATCGGTGACATCAAGCGCGGCGATATCGGATCCACCTCCGAGGCGTATGCGGTGGGGCATCTGGGACAGGTGCAGGTCGGGGAGACCATGTGCCGCGGTTTTGATGAGGACTTTGCAACGGTAAATCCGTACCTTGGTTCAGACGGTGTGAAGCCCTTTATCGAGGTTTGTAAGAAGGAGAAGAAGGGGCTCTTTATTCTCGTAAAGACATCCAACCCGAGCAGCGGCGAGTTTCAAGATCGTTTTGTGCTGCCGGAGGGAAGTACGGACGCGTCGAAGGCGAGACCGCTCTATGAGATTGTCGGTGAGAAAGTTGCCGAGTGGGCGGCGGATCACATGGGCGAGACCTATAGCTATATCGGTGCGGTAGTGGGCGCGACTTATCCCGAGATGGGAAAGATTCTGAGACAGATCATGCCAAAGTCCTACATACTGGTGCCAGGTTACGGCGCGCAGGGTGGCAAAGGCAAGGACTTGAAACACTTTTTCAACGAGGACGGCCTGGGCGCCATCGTCAATTCTTCCAGAGGCATCATAGCGGCTTATCAGCAGGAGGCTTACGCGAAATACGGACCGGAAAATTATGCCGACGCGTCGCGGGCGGCGGTGATCGCTATGAAGGAGGATATCAAGGAAGGTATTTTATAGTATATTAAGTTGTATATTTTATGAAAGAAAGCGGCATACTATCCTTAATCATGTAAGAAAGGATCGTATGCCGTTATGTTAGGAAAGCAGAGCATTCAGTTTGAGAAGAAACCGTACATCATAAGCAGCGCCTCCATTGTGGGCAGCAAGGAAGCAGAGGGTCCCATGGGGGAGCTTTTTGATAAAGTCGGCTATGACGACAGCTTTGGCGCCCAGAACTGGGAGGAGGCGGAAAGCCGTCTGCAGAAGGAGGCGTTAGAGATTGCTATCTCGAAAGCAGGGCTTACCAAGCAGGATATCCAGATGGTGTTTGCGGGGGATCTGCTTGGGCAGTCCATTGCCAGCAGCTTTGGGTTAGCCGGGTATCAGCTTCCCCATGTAGGGCTTTACGGCGCGTGCTCTACCTGCGGCCTGTCCTTAACCATGGGCAGCATGATGGTTTCGGCGGGATTTGCCGAAAAGGTGGCGTGTATCACGTCCAGCCACTTCGCCAGTGCGGAGAAAGAGTTCCGGTTTCCGTTGTCATACGGCAACCAGCGACCGAAATCTGCTACATGGACGGTGACGGGCAGCGGCGCGTTCCTCGTCTCATCGCAGCCGGGAAAGCAGACGCGGGCGGTGATGGAAGGCGTGACGATCGGTAAGATTGTGGATTACGGGGTAAAGGATTCCATGAATATGGGAGCCTGCATGGCTCCTGCGGCGGCAGATACGATTGTACGGCATCTGGAAGATTTCGGAAGGGAGCCGAAGGATTACGACAGGATTATCACCGGCGACCTCGGCGAGGTGGGGCAGCAGCTTTTGTTTGACCTGCTTGCCGGGAAGCAGATCGATATTACCAGACAGCATATGGACTGCGGCATCGAGATTTATGACAATGAGAAGCAGCACACGGACGCGGGCGGTTCTGGCTGCGGGTGCAGCGCGGTGGTGCTGTCGGCATATATTTTGAAAAAGATCGAGGAAGGCATCTGGAAGAGGGTTCTCTTTGTCCCCACAGGAGCGCTCCTCTCTAAGACCAGTTACAACGAGGGGCAGACGATTCCGGGCATTGCCCACGGGGTGGTGCTGGAGCAGTACTGTGGGTAAGATGAGACAGATAAACTGACAAGATGGCAGACGAAAAGTCTCCGCAACTGCATGTGGCAGTCGCGGGGGCTTTTTATCGATAAAAAATCTATTTAATTTTGATGCGGGACATGCAGAGGTGGTATTGGAAACGGTGGAGAGATTAACGGAAAAATTCATGGTAATGTTCGCCATAACGTGCTATAATTCTCTTAGTCAGATTAGAGCAGGTAGGGATAGTCTGCGGTTGTCCTTTCTGGAAACGGAAAGGAGGTCGGTATGAAT
>CASWVG010000094.1 GCA_949472775.1 uncultured Lachnospiraceae bacterium | reverse complement strand
GCATCCGTGGTATATTTCACATCCGACATATCGCCGGAAGGGTTGATGGCTGTTTACGAGGCTTTGAACTGGGAACCTACTGGAGGCGTTGCGGTCAAGCTGTCAACAGGAGAGCCGCCGGCAAGTAATTATCTCGATCCGGAACTGATTAAGGACCTGATACAGTCCGTGGACGGTACGATTGTGGAGTGCAATACGGCATATGGCGGCTCCCGGACGGAAACGGCCATGCACATGCAGGTAGCGGAGGATCATGGATTTACGGCGATTGCGGATGTGGACATTCTGGATGCGGAGGGTTCCATGGAACTGCCCGTGGAGGGTGGAACGCGCCTTGAAAGCAATCGGGTGGGTTCTCATTTCGCGGATTATGATTCTTATATTATCCTGTCTCACTTCAAGGGGCACGCGATGGCGGGTTTTGGCGGGGCGATTAAGAATATCTCCATCGGGCTTGGTTCCAAAGAAGGGAAATGCCTGATCCATACTGCCGGAGCGAGCAGCAGCAGTCCGTGGGGCGGCGATCAGACCGGTTTTACGGAGTCGATGGCGGAAGCCGGTAAATCCGTATCGGATTATCTGGGATATGGGGACCGGATTATATATATCAGTGTGTTGAACAATATTTCCATTGACTGCGACTGCGACGGAAATCCCGCAAAGCCGGATATTCACGATATTGGGATTGTGGCTTCCTTTGATCCGGTGGCTATCGACCAGGCATGTATTGATCTCGCTTTTGCGGCAGAAGGAAGCAAAACCCTTCAGGACCGGGTGAACAGCAGGGATGGCTTACGCACATTGGAGCACGCGGAAGAAATCGGATTGGGAAGCCGCACTTATGAGCTGGTAAATATTGATGAGTAATCAGAACGCTCTGTATGGCATTTTGATACAAGGAAGGTGATCTGCATGGAACTATTTGCCCTCATAAAACGCGAATTTGTTTATATCAGTTATTATTTCATGGTACAGCTCCGTCAGATCGCCTTTTACTGGATTCTGGGTATGATGGTCGGCTCTCTGGTATCTGTTTTTGCAAAAGACGCCATCCATAACTGTTTTGAAAGAATCAGGGACAAAAAATGGGGAGTATTCGGCGTAATCCCGGCAAGCATTTTGGGGATTGCGTCGCCTCTGTGCATGTATGGCACGATTCCTATAGCGGCTTCTTTTTCCAGACATGGGATGCGCCACGACTGGCTGGCGGCTTTTATGATGAGCAGTGTGCTTTTAAACCCGCAGCTTCTTTTTTACAGCACGGCGCTTGGGGGAACGGCCATGGCAGTGCGGCTGGTTTCCTGTACTTTATGTGGGATTTTTGCAGGGCTGGCGGTACATTTTGCCTATGGGAAGAAACCGTTCTTTAACTTTGCGGGATTTGAGCCCCGTGCAAGCCATGACACAGACCCCAATCTTTTTATGCGGTTTTTGAAAAATCTGGGGCGGAATGTCAGGGCGACGGCTCTTTACTTTCTGATTGGTGTGCTGCTTTCTGCATTGTTCCAGAGATATGTCCCGGCAGACGGTTTTGCGGAGCTTTTCGGGAAAAGCAATGAGGGGTTCGGTGTGCTGATGGCGGCGACCATCGGTGTTCCGCTCTATGCCTGTGGGGGCGGGACAATCCCGCTTTTGCAGCAATGGCTGGTCTCCGGAATGAGCATGGGGAGCGCGGCGGCATTTATGATTACCGGGCCTGCCACGAAGATCACAAACCTGGGGGCATTGAAGATCGTGCTTGGAATAAAGCGTTTTGTTCTATATATTGCTTTCGTAATGGTGTTCTCTCTGATAACAGGACTCATTACAAATCTGCTGGTTTAAGGGAGAAGATTGTATGAAAAAAATAAAAAAGAGAACGGTGATTGAGCTGGTGATACTGGTGGTCCTGATCGTATGGGCGTCATGGTACTTATTCATGGGCAGAAGGATTACAGGTGCAGATGATAATGTGATTCCCGGAGACGAAGGGACGCATTCGCTGGTCGTTTATTTTTCCAGAGAGGGTGTTATACCGGATGGAATAGATGCCGCCTCCTCCGCTTCGCCCAATTCCAATCAGTACGAGGCTGAAAGCGATACGGAGGCTGCGGCTAAAATGATTGCGCAGCTTACTGGGGCGGATTTATTTCAGATCCGCACGGACAGATATTACCGCAGCGCTTTTTGGGGAACGGCAGCTACCGCATGGATTGAGGAGGCGTTGAATTTAAGACCGGGGCTGGCGGCAAAGCCGGAAAGCCTTGATAAATATGATGTGATCTATATTGGTTATCCTGTCTGGTGGTTTAATGCGCCAATGGCGGTCGGGACATTTTTAGAGAGTTATGACCTGACAGGGAAAACAGTGGTTCCCTTTTGTACCAGCACCGATAATGGGATTGATGTAAGCATGGATTATATCCGGGAGGTTTCAGGCAGCGCGACGGTTTTGGATGGATACCGTGTCCATAATTCCGGTTTGGAAGATGTATCAGCATGGCTTGAACGGATTGGCATGTTGGAGCAGACAGACGAACAGCAGGATACAAAAGATGGTTTGGCAAAATCAGAAACAGATATGGCGGATACTGCTCTGAAAGCGGATGAACGCCCCGATGTCACGGAAGGAACGGAAGTCTACCGGGATTTTGTGATTGACAATGTGTACCATTCCGCAGATGCAGGGGATATTCATTACAATGTATATATTCCGAAAAGCTATGATGGCAGTAAGCCCTATGCCTTGTATTTTACGCTGCCCGGTTATGAAGGGCTGTATTTTCAGGGAGTCGCTGCCAATATCGAGTCGGAGGAATTTGGATTTGAGGCACAGAAGTACAATGACGAGATGATTATTGTTGCGCCGCAGCTTAACGACTGGGGAGAAACTTCGGCAGATCAGACGATTGCACTGGTGGAATATTTTCTGCAGCAGTATAACATCGACACATCGAAAGTATATGGGAACGGTTATTCGGGCGGAGGCGAGACCATGTCTATCGTAATGGGAAAGCGTCCCGATCTGTTTACGGCATATCTTCATGTCAGTTCACAGTGGGACGGCGAATACGAGCCTGTTGTGGATAACCGGCTGCCTGTTTATTTTGCCATAGGCAGGAATGATGAGTATTACGGTTCCGCCAAAACGCAGAGAGCGTATGATACGCTTTATGACTTGTATGAGCGGCAGGGATTGTCGAAAGAAGAAATTGACAGCCTGCTTGTGCTGGACATTAAGGAGCATGATTATTTTACCGGGAGGAATGCCCCGAATGAGCATGGCGGAGGCGGACTTTTTGCCTATGATGAGGAAATTATGGGCTGGCTGTTTTCAAAGTGATTGGGATATAACAGGAAAGGAAAGGCGGAGATGACGATGAAACGAAAGAATATTTTGTGTCTGTGCATGACGGCATTATTGATATTAGGCATAGCCGGATGCGGGGCAGAGGGAAAGGATAACAGTACCGGGAGCAGTCCTGTTCAGGAGTCAGGAGAAAGGGAAGTGTCCGGCAGTGAAAATGAAAACGGCGATTTGGGAGCAGGGGAAATCGCTGCAGATAAACAGGGAAGTGCAGATGCAGGCAGTGAATCCCAGTCAGGCAGCTCCAACATATTGATTGCCTATTTTTCCATACCGGAGGATGTGGAAACAACGGATGCGGTTGCCGGAGCCAGTATTGTAGTCAGGGATGGGGAAAAAATGGGCAACACCGAGTATGTGGCAAAAGTAATCCAGCAGACAGTCGGTGGGGATCTGTTTCGTATTGAGACGGTAGAAGAATATCCGCTTGACCATGATCCGCTGGTAGATCAGGCAGCGGGTGAGCAGGATGAGAAGAAACGCCCGGAGCTTTTGAATCATGTGGAGAATTTTGAACAGTACGAAACCATTATTTTAGGGTTTCCGAACTGGTGGGCAGATCTCCCAATGCCGGTCTATACATTTTTGGAAGAATATGATTTTGGTGCAAAGACCATTATCCCCTTTGTGACACATGGCGGCAGCGGTTTTTCGGGAACCATCCGGACTATATCGGAACTGCAGCCTGGCGCCCATGTAAGTGAGAATACCTTGTCCTTATCCAGAAACAGTGTAGCGGACAGCGAGGAAGATGTAGTGGCATGGGCGGAAAGCCTGGGACTGAACGCGACAGAAATTGCGCCGGACAATAGTGGTGATACAGTGGCAGATGCGGTGGCTGATCCTGTGGACCAGCAGATTTTATACCTTTGGGAAAAAGGCAACATGCCTGCGGTCACAGAGTATACAGAGAACAACGGAAATTATGCGGATGATCCGGATTTCCGTCCTTATATGGTAACATTTCCTGTTCCGGAGGGAACAGAAGTGAAAGGTGCTGTCCTGATCAATGCAGGCGGCGCTTTTCAGTTTAGAAGCGACCAGATGGAGGGAACCCCTGTAGCGCAGGAACTTAGCAGACTGGGGTATCAGAGTTTTGTGGTAAACTACCGCCTGCGCCCTTATACACAGGAGGAAGGAGCATTGGATCTGGCCCGTGCAGTCCGATTTGTCCGTAAATATGCAGATGTCTATGGCATTGATGAAAAGGATATTGCCGTTATGGGTTTTTCGGCAGGCGGTATTCTTGCAGGGGAAATGCTGTTGAATTTTGACGGTACGGTGAACGGAAGTGCATTGGATGACAGTTATGTTCCGGATGAGCTTGACGGTATATCAGCGGATGCAGGCGCGGACGGCATGATTTATTCCTTTTATGGACGCCTGAGTGTCGCGTCCACTGACACAGACAAATTTGCGTCGTCCAATCTGCCGCCTACCTATTTCTGCTACGGCACCCGTGATCCGTTTGTAGGTGAGTTTGAAGAATGTGTGGAGGCGTTAAAGGAAGCGGGTGTTCCGGTAGAAGTGGATGTGCTGGAAGGCAGACCGCATGGGTACGGCTATACAGAGGGATGGATTCCTGCCTATGATGCGTGGCTGACAGGAATTTTTGAGAACAACTGAGTGTAGATACCTTTAGGTAATAACTTAGAAACCATTCGGAACTTCTGTAAAAGGTGTGGATTGATTAAAATAAAATCATCAAGGCAAAAGCAAAAACACGGTTGCAGAAAATCATGGAGGTTGGCTATGGAATATAGGACACTGGGAAAAGATCTGACAGTATCCGCGGTGGGGCTTGGCTGTATGGGAATGAGCCACGCTTACGGGGCACCGGCAGATAAAAATGAGATGAAAGAACTGATTGCGGAGGCTGTAGATATCGGATATACATTTTTTGATACGGCGGAAGTTTATGGTACGCCGGAAAATCCCCATCACAATGAAGAACTGGTAGGGGAAGCATTGCGGCCGTATCGAAATAAAGTTGTGATAGCGACAAAGTTTGGAATCTATTTTGACATGGAAAGCAAACAGGTAAATAAACCGCTTCTGCCGGATTCCAGACCGGAGGTTATCCGTGTCTCGGTAGAAAATTCCCTAAAGCGGCTGGGAACTGACCATATCGACCTGTACTATCAGCACCGCATTGACCCGTTCGTACCGGTTGAGGAGGTGGCGGGCGTCATGCAGGAGCTGATGCAGGAGGGAAAAATTACGCACTGGGGACTATCGGAAGCTGACGAGGAAACGATACGCCGCGCCCATGCGGTCTGCCTGGTAACGGCGATCCAGAACCGCTATTCCATGATGGCGCGCTGGCATGAAGTGTTATTCCCCGTACTGGAGGAATTAAACATTGGTTATGTGGCATTTTCGCCATTGGCAAATGGATTTTTGTCCGCAAGGTATGGGAAAGAGGCTAAGTTTGACGCGGGTACGGATTACCGGAGCATGATGCCGCAGTTTACGCCGGAAGCTGTGGAACAGAATCAGAAACTGCTGGAGCTGGTCAGAACGGTTGCGGAAGGAAAGCACGCCACGCCCGGTCAGATTGCCCTTGCGTGGATGCTTGGGAAAAAACCATATCTGGTGCCAATCCCCGGAACGAGAAAGTCAGACCGCCTGAAAGAAAATGCGGGGGCATCGGATATTAAGCTGACGGAAAAAGAGATTGCGGTTTTGGATAAACAGCTCGATGCGATGGAAATGTCAGAGGTATTCGGCGGCACCAATGCGAGAAGAATTTCTAAGCGGTCAAAAAACACCCGCTAAGAAATTCTACGGTTCCAAAGGGCGGAACCTACTCACATGGAAGAACGCAAAAACAGCGTTCTTCCCGTATATTGTTATGCTGCTGATGAATATAAAAAGGAGGACATCATAATGAACGAATTTGTTTTCACTTATCCCACAAAAGTATACTTTGGGCAGAACTCTTTGGAAAAGGCGCTTCGGGCGGAGTTAAACAGACATGGAAAGACAGTGATGCTCGCCTATGGCGGCGCTTCCCTGAAGAAGAACGGCATCTATGACAGGGTAAAGGAGCTGCTTGCAAAGGACGGAAAAGAAGTTGTAGATTTTCCGGGCATTATGCCCAACCCTACCTATGCTAAGGTGCAGGAAGGCGCGGCGTTAGCGAAAGAAAAGGGCGTGGATTTTATCCTCGCGGTAGGCGGAGGCTCCGTCATTGACTGCTGTAAGATCATAGCGGCGCAGGCAAAAACAGACAAGGACATCTGGGAAATGGAGTTTTCGGAGGGTAAATTTCCGGCGGAGTATCTGCCGATGGGGGCGGTGGTTACCGCTTCCGGCACAGGAGCCGAACAGAACTGCGGCGCAGTTATTACCAATGAGGAAAAAGGGATCAAAACCGGTGTGTTCGGCGCATATGCCTCTTTTGCGGTGCTTGATCCGGAACTGACGGCTTCCGTTCCCGCCATGCAGGTGATTTCCGGCGCTTTTGATACGCTGAGCCATGCGATGGAAACCTATCTCGGTAATTCCGATCATGACAATGTTTCGGATGATGTGGCGCTGGCGGTCATGCGCAATACTGTGGTCAATATGCGCCGTCTGCTTGAAGATGTGAACGATATGCAGGCGAGAAGCAATCTGATGTGGGATTCGGCCATGGCGGAGAATGGTATTTTGAAAGTCGGCAGGGTCACGGACTTTCAGGCGCACCAGATCGAGCATCAGCTCGGCGCATTTACAGACTGCAATCACGGACAAGGACTTGCAGTGATCCATCCCGCTTATTACAGGCATATTCTGAAGGATGCGGAAGAAAAATTTGAACGGTTTGCAAAAGCTGTATTTGGAAAAGATACAGCAGAGGAGGGAATACAGGCACTCAGCGATTTCATAAAAGAGTGCGGACTTCCGACCAAAATGGGCGAACTGAGGTCAAAGGTGGAGATCACGCCGGAAGTGCTGCGCAAGGTGGCTGATACCTGCAATGTTATCAAATGCAATCCCCGTGAGCTTGGCAGGAATGAGGTGTATGAGATTTTGATGGAGTGTATGTAACAAAATTGAACAAGTTCGATTGTGAGATTTGCTATGTAATCTCGGTTAAAAAGTATAAAAAAGGAGAAGTCGATAATGAGTGAACAGAAATATGTGAAACTAAATAACGGTGTGGGAATGCCCGTAGCAGGCATCGGAACTTTCCTGTTAAGCCCGGATGAAGCGGAGGCTTCCGTATTAAGCGCGCTGCAGGGTGGTTATCGTCTGATTGATACGGCAAATGCCTATGTGAATGA
>CASWVG010000093.1 GCA_949472775.1 uncultured Lachnospiraceae bacterium | reverse complement strand
CAAATGGCTAAAATAAAGGCTATTTTGTGCAAAATAAATAAGAAAGTATAGAGAGACATTATGATCATCATTGACTATAAGGATACCCGCCCGATCTATGAACAGGTCGTGGAGCGATTTAAGACTCTGATTTTGAAGGGCGTCATACAGCCGGACGAGCAGATGCCGTCGGTTCGCAGTCTGGCGATGGAGTTGTCGATCAATCCCAATACGATCCAGAAGGCGTATGCGGAGCTGGAGCGGCAGGATTTCATTTACACGGTGAAGGGCAGAGGCAGTTTTGTGTCCGGTGACGGGAATCTTGTGGAGACGAGGAAGAGGGAATGTCTGGAGGAGATTCTGCGGCTTGTGAGAGAGGTGCTGGAGCTTGGTATGACGAAAATGGAGCTTACTTTGGAGATTGAGAAGCTGCAGGTGTAAAAGCGGGAAGGACAGCTTGCGAATCAGACAGAAAAACGGCACGGGAATGCGGCGGAAGGAGAGAAGCTTATGATAGAGATACATAATCTGACGAAACAGTTTGAAGAGATCAGAGCTGTTGACGAAGTCAGCGTTGACATCAGGGAAAAGACAGTTTTTGGACTGATCGGCACAAACGGCGCGGGCAAGAGCACGGTGCTTCGCATGATAGCGGGTGTGATTAAGCCGGACGAAGGCACGGTGGCGGTGGACAATATGCCCGTCTACGACAATGTGGAGGCGAAAAAGCGGCTGTTTTTTATCGCGGACGAGCCTTACTTTTTTGCAAATGCCAACGCGCGGGCGATGGAGAAGTATTACAGCGGTATTTACGAGGCCTTTGACAGGGAGGAGTTTTACCGGTATCTGGAAAAATTTAATCTGGACAAAAACAGGAAAATCAGCACGTTTTCCAAGGGTATGAAGAAGCAGCTCGCCCTGCTTCTAGGTATCTGTGCCCATACGAAATACATTCTCTGCGATGAGACTTTCGACGGGCTTGACCCGGTGATGCGGCAGGGTATCAAATCAATTTTCGCCAAGGAGATGGAGGAGCGGGGGCTGACGCCGGTGATCGCATCCCACAATCTGCGGGAACTGGAAGATATATGCGACCATGTGGGCCTGTTACATAAGGGCGGTGTTCTGCTGTCCAGAGATCTGGAGGATATGAAGTGCAATATCCAGAAAGTGCAGTGTGTGTTCAGCGCTGTGGAAGACGAGCTGAAAGCGTTAAACGGGATTGAGGTGCTTAAGAAAGAGCAGAGGGGATCCCTTTGCACGATCACGGTGCGCAGCACAAGGGAGGAAGTGGAGGCGCGGTTCGCCACGGTGGACACGATCTTTTATGAGGTGCTTCCGCTGTCCTTAGAGGAGATATTTATCAGTGAGACGGAGGTGGTAGGTTATGACATCAAAAAACTCATTCTGGGCTAGCAGTAGGGAAAATCATAAACGACGGATCTGGGTCTGGATAGTGGCGGTGCTGTCACAGCTTCTCGTCTACGGCGGCATGACGACGATTTACTTAAGCCGGATCAGGGGCGTGTATGCGGACGGCGGTTTCAAAACCCCGGAGGGGTTTAAAGAGGGAATGTGCCGGGCGGCGCAGGACGCGCTTGGCTTTTCCGATAATCTGTACCCAATTATTTTTGTGCTGGCGGCAGTTATCGGTATGCAGGGCTTCTCCTATCTGTTCGACAAAAGAAAGGTGGACATGTATCACAGCGTCCCGGTTTCAAAAAACAGGAGATTTGCCGTGATCTATGTTAACGGACTCATGATTTACCTGACAGCCAATCTTTCGGGACTGATTCTGGGCATGTTGATATCGACCGCCCAGAATGCGGTGAACGGAGAGGTGTTTGCCGAGGCAGGGCTTGCTTTTGTGTGGAACTTTTTCTTCTTTCTCGTCTTTTATCATACGATGATCCTTGCGGTGATGCTTACGGGAAACCGCTTTGTGACAGGCGCCCTGTTTTTGATGTTCGCGCTGTATGAGTTTGTGGTCAGCGATATGTTTGAGGGACTCAAAGGGATGTACTTTGACGCCTATTCTGCCCGCTATCTGCAGGAAGAACCGAAGTTTTCCACGTTCTATGACTGTATCATGAACATATGGCAGATTAAAAATGCGCCGGATGCTGCGGCCGCGGCAAAGATTGCCATGCCTCTTGTGGCAAAATGGATCGGGATTGCGGCAGTGCTTCTGGCTCTGGGGTGGTACGCTTACAAAAAGAGACCTTCGGAGACAGCAGGCAAGGCGGTGGCACATCACTTTTTAGAGCCGATTCTCAAGGTGATGGTAGCGATTCCGGCGTCGTTTCTGGTGGGCAGGATCGTGTACGACACTTCCTACCAGAACGAGACGCTGCTTGTTGTCGGTATGCTTGCGGGCGGAGTGATACTGTGCGCGGCGATGGAAGTGCTCTATGATTTTGATATCAGAAGTCTGTTTAGACATCTGTTATCAAGCGGTATTGCGTTAGTCGCCATTATGGCAATATTTTGCATCTTTAAATGGGATCTGTTCGGGTATGACAGTTATATTCCGGCGCAAAATAAAGTGGAGAGTATTGCAATTTCGGCAGATGGGTACTATGATAGCTATTGGGACGAGAATCGGCAATATATCGAACAGAGCGAGTTTGAAAAGGACCATATGTTTATAACTGACATTTCGCCTGTTTTGGAGCTGGCAGAACTTGCGCGGCAGGCTGATCCGGAGAAAATGGGAGAAAACCGCAGCGTGTACATCCTGTACCGTCTAAAGTCGGGTATGCAGAAAGACAGACGCATACAGGTTGACTATGACGATCCCGCAACGGAGAAGCTTCTCAATCGGATTTTCGCCACAGACGCCTATCAGAAGGGCGTATTCCAGGGGATGACAGATCCGGATCTTCTGGAAGGCGTGACCCGGATTCAGTACACCAACGGTCCCGCCAGAGCGGTGATGCCTGTTGAGGAAGCGGGAAGGCTCCGGGATGCCTGGCTGAAGGATATGGAACAGTTTGACTTTACGCTGGTAAGGCATAACCGTCCATGCGGCTTTATCGACTTTGAATATAAAGATTATAACCGAAGACAGTTTTTCGTATACGACAGTTTTGAATATACAATTACCGAGCTGAAAAAGCTGGGAGCATATTATCCGATGGAGCTTGACGCGGCGGATATTGAGTCGGTTACGGTGACCTGCTTCCACAATGAGTTGACGGAGCAGGATAATGCGGTGAACTACGGCGTGCACCCGAGGGCGGTGGCGACAAGGGAGGCCGAATACGGGGATTATACAGATTATACGGTCTCCGAAACCTTTTATGATGAGGAGCAGATCGCGCAGATCCTGCCCCATATCTACTGCACACGGGTCGATACGCTGTGGAGCCGTTACAAGGATCTGGATGAAAATTATTCCGTAGAGGTCGTGTTTAAGCGGAATACGACTTATCCCTACGACAGGGAAAGCTATTATTTTACCTACGCTTTTTACGCGGAGCGGGTGCCGGAATTTGTGGCTGAGGCGACGGCGTATTCAGAGGAAAGGTGAGATGAGTTTCTATAAATAAGAGGATTGAAAGGAAACGGACGTGGGCGATAACAGGTGGGATGAGCCTGTAATACAGGTGAAAGATCTCTATAAGGTATACCGGGTCGGAGAGGAGCGGGTGCGCGCCTTAAACGGCGTCAGCTTCTCCATCAGGCGGGGGTGCTTCTGCTCCATTGTGGGTGCCTCCGGCTCCGGCAAGTCCACGCTGCTCAATATGCTGGCAGGACTGGAAAAACCGACCAAGGGCGAGATCGTGATCGCGGGGGAACACATGGAGAAAAAGACGGAGAACCAGCTTGTGGCATTCCGCAGGGAGCATATTGGTTTTATCTTCCAGTCTTTCAATCTGATGGGCACCATGAATGCGATAGAAAATGTGGCACTGCCCCTGACTTTTCAGGGTATGGATAAGAAGAGCCGGAACAAAAAGGCGGAGGAGATGCTGGATCTGGTGGGTCTGACCAAACATAAGAGACACCGTCCGAACCAGATGTCCGGCGGACAGCAGCAGCGCGTGGGTGTTGCCAGGGCGCTTGTGGTGGAGCCGGAAATCATTTTTGCGGATGAGCCTACGGGAAACCTTGACTCCAACACTTCCGTGGAGGTGATGAACCTGATGAAGCGGGTGGTGCGGGAGAAAAACCAGACGCTGGTGATGGTTACCCACGACAATTATCTGGCAGGTTTTGCGGATATCGTGATCCGGATCCGGGATGGAAAAATTCTGGAGATCAGCGAACGGGACGGGCAGGACATGCCGGAGGAGATTGAGGCGCGGACGGAGGAAAAATTTCCGTGAGGAATTGGAAGACGGGAAGTTTTGGGGAATATAGGGTAGGTGTTAATAAAACATTGGAGATCGGAAGGACGGGAGCGATGAGAGGGAAAATGAAGAGCCGGGGAAGAACAGTGAGGCGTTTGGCAGGCGGGTTGGCGGGCCTGTTTTTTGCGTTATCCGTGTTTGGACAGACTGGATCGTGGAACATGGCGCCAGTGGTGTATGCAGAGGAAAATGAAGAGAGCGTCAGCGAAAACGAGATCAAGTATGTGGAGAGAAGCTCTGACCGGGTGATCACGGACGACGACCGCTTTGATGCCGACGAGGATCTGCTCTACTTTATGCAGAGTCTGGAGGTGAAATATCATCTGGATGAGAAGGTGATGGAGAGTCTGCACAAAGTATTTGACAGTGCGGTCTACTATATCGCCAACACAGAGATGTCCCTGACGGAAATGTGGTCTTATGTCAATTCTGTGAAATCTTCCATGGAATCTGCGGCGACAACGAAATTTTCGCAGACCACCAGTGAATTTATACAGGTGGCGGACAACTGGCAGACGCCTGTTGTGAGCTACGGGCAGGGTGTATCCATCGTGCTGCCTATCGTCAATTTCGGGACGGAGGAGTTGAATGATCTGATCGTAGAGCCGGAAATTTCCACCCTTGTGACGGAGTGGCCCTTCGAGCCGGATGCGACCAATTATCTCCAGACAGAGCCTTATATTCCCGGATGCCAGACGAAAGAGGCGGCCATGGCGAACCGCAGGGAATTTACTTTCCATTTTAAGACAAGAAGCGACGTGATGACGGGGTATTATCCGTTAAAGTTTCACATATCCTACACAAAGGCGGGGGTTCGCAGCGAAGAACCGGCGGAGCTTACGGTGTTTGTAAAGACCATCGGTAAGCCGGGCAGCGGCATTATCGGCGGCAACGGGCAGGAGGCGTCCGGCTCCAAGCCCCGTATTGTGGTGACCGGTTTCGAGACGAATCCGGCAAAGGTTTTCGCGGGGGAAACTTTTACACTGGTTATTCATGTGAAGAACACGGCTAAGGATACGACGGTGACCAATGTGCTTTTCGATATGCAGGCGGCGCAGGAGGGCGAGGACAAGACGAACACGTACTCCGCTTTTCTTCCGACGTCCGGCTCCAGTTCCATCTATATGGAGCAGATTGCCCCGGATACTTCGGCAGATATTGAGATCGAGATGACGGCGAAGGCGGATCTGGCGCAGAAACCTTACGTGCTGGATGTGAATATGAAATATGATGCGGGCACGGTTTTTGATCTGACCGACAAGGCCAGCGTGTCGATCCCGATTTCCCAGGAGAGCCGGTTTGACACGAGCATCCCGGAGGTGGTGCCCGACAATATCGAGGTGGGTTCCCAGTCCAACGTGATGTTCAGCATTTACAATACAGGAAAGACAACCCTCTATAATGTGCAGGTGAAATTTATCGCGGATTCCATCGCGGAGGCATCGGCATTTGTGGGTAATCTCCAGTCCGGCAACACGGGAAATGTGGATGTGATGCTGACCGGCGCGGCTGCTACGATGGACGACGGCATTGTGAAGCTGGAAATCAGCTACGAGGACGATGCGGGCAATGTGACCACTTCGGAGAAGGAGATCACCCTTTTCGTGACGGAGCCCATGATGGACGACATGATGATGGGTGATGATATGATGATGGGCGACGATATGATGATGGAAGGTGAGGAAGGCGGCAAGTCTAACACCGGCCTGATCGTAGGCGGCGTCTCGGGAGCAGTGGCAGTGGCGGGAGCAGGACTTGGGATATTCTTCAAGCTGCGCAAAAAGAAGCGTGCAGCGGCGGCCGAGGCGGCTGAACTTGCGGAGCTGGAAAAGGAGCTGAATGAGTGAAAAAACGGTGTATGACCGGGGCTTGGATTGGGGATCAAAATGAAATTTCTTGATTTGCTGCGGATGAGCAGCAGTAATCTTTGGAAAAGAAAAGTGAGAACGATTCTGACGGTGCTCGGTGTGGTGATCGGTGTGGCTTCCATCGTGGTTATGGTGTCTCTTGGGCTGGGACTGAGCCGTTCCCTGATGGCGCAGTATGAGTCTTACGGGAGCCTGACACAGGTGACGGTGAACGAACCGTGGGGGGACTCCTCCTCGGAGGAAGTGAAGCGTCTGGACCAGAAGCTGATCGACGAGATCCTTGCGATGGAGCATGTGGAATCCGTATATCCTATGCTGCGGACGCAGGCGCTTGCCAAGTACGGGAGCTACGAGGGTTACCTGCAGTTGCAGGGATTGCCGAAAGAGTATTTTGAGGATCTGGATATCAAGGTGGAGGCGGGACAGCTTCCCGGTAACGATGAGAAACTGACCTTTTTCTATGGTTGTCAGGTTCTGCAGGACTTTTATAATTCCAAAGGGAGCGGCGGCGGTTACTGGCAGACAGGGGTGCTGCCGGATATCGACCTGATGAAGGATCCTATTTTTGTGATTTTTGATATGGACGCTTACTATGAGTCGGGTTCTACGGATGAGAACGGACAGACGAAAAAACCGCCGAAAAAGTATCTGATCGAGACATGCGGCGTGGAGGCGTCGCCCGGCGAGGACGAGTGGTCACAGTACGGGTGGTATACCTACTGCGATATCGACGAGCTCATAAAGGAATTGAAAAAGATGTTTAAGAATAAGAGGATTCCGGGTCAGCCCACAACAAAGACCGGGAAACCTTATAAGGAGATCTTTTACAACCAGCTGATTGTGAATGTGGACAGCATGGACAATGTGGTGGCTTTGCAGAAATCGCTGACGGATATGGGCTATGACGCATACAGCCAGGCGGAGTGGGTGGAGTCCGAGCAGAAGACCATGGGCTACATTCAGGCGGTGCTTGGCGGCATCGGCGCGGTGTCCCTGTTTGTGGCGGCCATCGGCATCACCAACACGATGATGATGTCCATTTATGAGCGGACGAAGGAGATCGGCGTGATGAAGGTGCTGGGGTGCGACCTTAGAAACATCCGCAGTCTCTTTCTGATGGAGGCAGGTTTTATCGGCTTCATCGGCGGCGTGATCGGATTGATTTTGAGCTTTATCCTGTCCGTGGTGATCAATAAGGTGGCGGCAGGCGCCAATGAATATATGGCAACTTCGGGCGGCATTTCCTACATTCCCATCTGGCTCGTGCTCCTGTCGCTGGTGTTTGCAGTGATGGTGGGCATGGTGGCCGGATTTTTCCCGGCGAGAAGGGCGATGCGTTTGAGTCCGCTGGCGGCGATCAGAAACGAATAATGGTGCGGGACGATAATGGCAATTGCACGTGGAGGAGCAGCATATGCGGAGAAAAGGTATGATTTTGGCAGGGCTTTGCGTGTTGGGACTTTGTGCCGGGTGCGGGCAGAAAAAAAGCATAACGCTGGAGCAGGAGAGTGTCGTGATATCGGACGGGACGGAGCATTCGGATGAGGCGGGAACGGACCAGATAGAAGCAGATGACGAAGAAAGGGCTAACGCCTTGCCGGAAAGTGAGGAGGACACATCAGAGGCGGAGGAACAGGAAGATGTGCAGACACAGGAGGAACCGTCACAGGTGACGGAAGACGGGCAGACAGATCAGGATTTGGCGGAGGAACCCGAAAGTAGCAGACATCTGACGCCGGAGGAGCTGGCGGAGTACACGGAGTGGGTACAGGATCACTCCAATTATGGATTCCTGCTGTCAGAGTGGGAAAATCCCGAACAGATTGATCTCTACCAGGTGTTTTATACTGGCGCCGGGGTCGGGAGACCGGGAACGGAGGAGGAGAAGCAGGCACATATAGCGCGCTGGAATTTGTCAGGAATCGAGACAGATTTCAGTGCCATAGATAAAGCGGCTGTGGATGCCCTGCTTTTGGAAAAGACAGGATTTACCTACGATGAGCTTGTGGCGAAGGGCAGCAGGGGAATGGAGGACTGGTATTACGCCGAAACGGACAGCTTCTGTTCGGAGAGCGGCGATACGAATTACTGCCATTTTGTATGTGTGAATGGCGCTATGAATGAGGAGGGGACGATTGCCACGCTGTACTTTGAGGGAGACGAATGGGTGAGTAAATGCGAGGTCAAAGTGAGCATTGAGGCGGGACAAAGGCGTTTTCTCAGCAATCATATTGAGGAAGGCTGGTTTTTGAACACGGAAACATATTCCGAAGCGCAGGAGTGAGCGTTCTTTTTATATAATAGGATTAGGGTGTCAAAAGACACATTTGTAAATATTTGATTTTGTTTGTACCTT
>CASWVG010000092.1 GCA_949472775.1 uncultured Lachnospiraceae bacterium | reverse complement strand
GCGGTGATTACCAGGAGGTAAGGCCTGGTGTTGCTTTTTGCCCTTGCCACAGCATTGCCGGATCCGATGATGGGGAGGAATGACTATGCATTTGCAGTATACAGATAAAATGAACGGAGAGGAATACAACGAACTTCGGATAAGTGTAGGGTGGCGCCCAATCACGGAGGGACAGGCAGAAAGAGGGCTTGCGCACACGACTTTTTTGATGGCGGTCAGAGACACGGACAAGATAGTTGCCATGGGGAGAGTGCTTTTTGACTTCGGCTATACGGCGTACCTGGGCGACATTATTGTCAGACCGGAGTATCAAGGACATGGAATCGGCAGACAGATTGTGGAGCGTCTGATCGATAGAACCATGGATGCCGCGTTTGAGGATGAAAAGATTATGTTTATTCTGGGGGCGGCGAAAGGTAAAGAGCCTTTTTATGAAAAGTTTGGTTTTAGGAGGAGGCCCAACGATGTTTCCGGTGATGGTATGTCAATGTGGCGCAAAAAGTGAATATAAGGAACAGCTTTTTGGGATGCTGGCAGGATCCGGGGAAGAAGCGTGTCAGAGTGAAGAGACGGTTGCGTTTTCCGTGGAACCAGATGTGACATGGAAGGAACTTGAAGGGTTGTTGGACAGCAGGCAGAGAGCGG
Source organism: uncultured Lachnospiraceae bacterium (assembly GCA_949472775.1). GTDB lineage: Bacteria > Bacillota > Clostridia > Lachnospirales > Lachnospiraceae > UBA3282. The sequence goes on along the minus strand of CASWVG010000092.1, from coordinate 8,029 downwards.
ATTGAAGAAAGGGGAATAACATGCAAGCTAAAAACATAACTGTATCACACCGCAACAGGAAAATTGATGCAACGTACTATAAACCGGATGGAGAGGGCAGCTTTCCGCTAGTGATTTTCAGTCATGGCTATAACGGTCACAAAGAGGATGCGGCGCTTTCGGCAAAATATTATGCAAAAAGCGGAATCGGTGCGGTCTGTTTTACTTTTTGCGGCGGAAGCACACGAGATGCCAGTGGCTTTCCGACAACGGAGATGACCTTATTTACAGAAAGGGAAGATTTGCTTGCCGTGGTAGACGAAGTGAAGAGGTGGCCGTGGGTGGACAGCAGCCAGATCTATTTGTTCGGCTTCAGTCAGGGTGGCATGGTCTCTGCGCTGGCAGCAGAGGAAAGATGCGAGGATATTCATGCGCTTATTTTATTGTATCCGGCTTTCTGTATTGCGGATAACTGGAACGAGCGCTTTAAAAAAGCGGAGGATATACCGAATACGGAGATCTTGTGGGATATGACGCTGGGACGTAAGTTTTTTGAATCCATCCGCGATTTCCGCATCAAAGAACGGATCGGGAAATTCGGCGGACGGGTTCTTTTGATGCACGGGACTGCGGATGAGGTTGTGGGTCTGGAATATGCAAAATGGGCGTCAGAAAAATATGCGGATGCCCGACTGGAACTGTTTCATGGTGAGCCGCACGGATTTTCGGAAGAGGGGAACAGGCGGATGGAGGCAATGGCGCTGTATTTCATCCATGAATGTATGGCAGACAGAGGATAAGCGGCGGTGACTGCGTGCGGCAGCCGTCTATTCACAGCCCGATTTGCGGTCTCCGATATACATAAAGAGACAGATAACCGTCAGAATCGTTTCCACCACAGGCTGGGCCGCAATGACGCCGTTCAGTTTCCAGAAATGGTTTAGCAGCATGACGCCCGGAATAAACAGCGCCGCATTTCTGAGAAGTGTGATGACCAGCGATTTAACCGCTTTTCCCAATGCCTGAAAATAACTGGTTATCATATTGATGACACCGAGCATGGGAGCCGACAGGCAGAGGATTTTCAGGAAGTAACCTGTCTGCGCAATCAGTCCGGCGTCCTGTAGAAAGATCGCGGCAAGAGCTCTTCCGAAAAGCATAAAGACAGCAGTAAACACCGCCCCTAAAACAACCCCGTACAGCATCGCATATTTCACGGTATCGGACATCCGCCTTTTTTCGTTTGCACCGTAATAGTAGCCGACCAGAGGGGCAACGCCCTGCGCTAAGCCGACCGAAAGCAGAATCGGAATCATATCCAGCTTATAGGCAATACCGTAGGAAGCCACCGCGTCAGAGCCGTATATGCCGATATAGTTGTTCAGAACGATATTGGAAACGCTCATAAGTACGGTGATGAGGGCGCCCGGAATGCCGATGCCTACGACTCTGCGTATCATGGCGGCGTTTAGCGAAAACCGTCTGAAGGAAAGGGGGACCAGATGGTTCCCGCGTTGTTCTTCACGGATCATGCAGATGATATAGTAAATGGACGCGCAGACAAATCCAAGAGAGGTCGCAAGCGCGGCGCCTGCCGTTCCCCAGCCGAGAATTGCAATAAACACATAATCCAATATCATATTGATTACATTTCCGAGTACCAGTCCGACCGTCCCTTCTTTGATCAGTCCGACCGAACGGAACAGATGGACAAATCCGTTCGCCAGCATAATAAAAGGAGCTCCCGCAAAAATCCATTTCAGGTAATCGCAAGTATAAGCCATGTTGTCCGCATCCGCGCCAGATATCCGGGCTAATGGCTGCAAAAAGACAAGCCCCGCTATGAGCGTGGTAGCGCCCGCAATGACCATCGCGTACACACAGAAATTCATGGTCGTGCCGGATTCTTCCTTTTTATTTTCTCCCAGCAGTCTGGCAATGACGCTGCTGCCGCCCATGCCGAAAACGCAGGCAATGGACATGATGATGAGCAGGATCGGCGCGCACAATGTCACAGCGGCGATTGTCGCGGGCTCCTTGGTCAAGGACACAAAAAAGGTGTCTGCGATATTGTAAATCAGCGTTGTGAGCTGTCCCAGCATGGAGGGAAGCCCCACTCGCATGATCGCTTTTGATATCTTCTTTTCTTCGTATACGGATGTCATAGTTTTCTCTCCTTCTGCACTGTTTTTTGGCTCAATGAAGTTGAGTCAGCACATCTGTCTGCTCTTGTTTTTTCTACATGATAAGGTAAAATAGTTCTAAAAAACGGGACATATGTCCTGTTGTGGAGGCGTTTGATGGAAAGAATTTTCGATCGAGAAAAAATTGCAGAAAGCATTGCCAGGAGCAAATACCATGAGGTACTGGAATCACTGAACATTGATTTTTACCTGATCAGATATGAAAAAGGCGAGCTGGTCTGTTCTCCATTTCAGACAGAACTTCTCTTTCAGATTGTGGAGCAGGGATCTATTGATATCTATTTTATCCGGGATGACGGGACGCGGTATTCCCTGTCGAACGGAACAGCCGACTACTTTCTCGGGGACATGGATCTCTTTTATCCGAAAAGCGGCAGTATTTATGCGGAAGCGTCCGAAAGCCTGACCTGCATCGCCTTTTCGATTGAAAAACACAGGGAAACACTTCTCTCAAACAGCGGGTTCCTCGCGTTTATCTGCAGGAGCCTGTCCGCGAAAATCGGTGCCATCACTACGATGGATGCGGCTCCCGCGTCCCTTACGGAGCGGGTGTTGTCCTATATGAAATACAAGTGCGAAGGGGCGGTCTTAAAGGGAGTGGAGCAGGCTGCTTTTCATTTGCACTGTAGCCCGAGACAGCTCCAGCGTATTTTAAATCGGTGCGAGGCGGACGGGGTGGTCAGGAAGATTGGGAAAGGGACGTATCAACTCACATTTGTGCTTGCGGAAGATGTGGAAAACGATTATAATAAAATATAAACAAGAGTAAATAAGAATAAATGAGACAGAACGATTGCGCGCGAGTGGGGTGACACGGATTATGTTTATGGAAGAGCGGCAAAAGGATATTGTTCGTAAAATAAATGAAGCAGGACGAATTCTTGTATCGGAGATTCAGGAATATTATCAGATTTCTGCGGACTGCGCAAGGCGGGATCTTAGGCTGTTAGAAAGCAAAGGGCTTCTGCAGAGAACACATGGCGGTGCCATTGCGGTCAGGCCAGAAGAACGGTATCCCGAAACAACTTATAATCCAATAGATGTAAAAGAAGTACAGGCGGACTATCTGGCGGTTGCCAGGAGAGCGCTGGCATATATAGAAAATAAGGATGTCATTTATATTACCACATCGCTGGTGGGATATTATATGGCCGAAAACATGCCGGAGGATGTAACGATTACCGTATTGACGAATTCTGTTACCATCGCAGAGGCGCTGCGAAAAAAGATGAATATATCCGTTATTCTGCTTGGCGGCGAGATGTCCCACCGCGGTCACTGCCATGATTTTTATACCATTCAGATGGTAGAAAATATCCGAATTGATAAAGCTTTTTTGTCCCATGCCGCATTATCTTGTGACTTTGGAGCCTCCATACATGATCCGGCCGGAGCCGCGTTTGGAAAAGCCGTTATGAAAAACAGTGCAAGGAATATCGGGTTATATCCGTCCAAAAAAATAGGCAAAAACTCCATTCACTCCGTATGCCGGATAGAAGACTATGATTTGCTGATTACGGATGACAACGTGCCGGAAGATTTTCTGGCGCGGACAAGAGAACTTGGCGTGGTTGTAGAAACAGTTGATTGGAAAGGAGCCTGAATGTACTGTATATTGGTGACAGGAATCCCGGCAGCAGGAAAAAGTACGATGGCAGAAATGATGGCACAACAGTTGAAACTGCCTGTTATTTCAAAGGATACCGTGAAAGAACTGCTGTTTGACAATGTTGGCTTTCGGTCGAGGGAGGAAAAGGTAAATCTCGGAATAGCCAGTATGGAAATCATGTATTATGTGGCAGGTCAGCTTATGAGCGCGGGCCAGCCCTTTATCATGGAGAATAATTTTGAATATTCATCGCAGCAGGGAATCAAAAATCTGTTGGACAAATATCAATATCCCGCATTGACAATTGCGCTGACAGGTGATTACAAAGCCATTTATCAGCGTTATCTGGAAAGAGAGAGCAGTCCTGACAGGCACAGGGGTCATGTAGTGAACGACTGCTATCCTGAAAAGAGAAAGAACGGTCCCGCAATATGTAAAGTGACGCCGGTTTCTTATGAAAATTTTGTGCAGGGAATAGAACAGAGGGGATTTGACGCTTTTTGGGTGGATGGGAAACAGATGAAAGTGGATACAACGGATTTCTCAAAAATTGATATGGAAGAATTGGTTTCGGAGATTGCGGCGTGGACGGAGGAGATCCGGCATGATTGACGCGCATGTCCATTTGGAAAAAGGAGAATATACAGTAGAGTGGATCGAACAGTTTATTGACGCAGCGATAAAAAGAGAGATAGATGAGATTTTCTTTTTGGAACATACGCATATTTTCAAAGAGTGCGCCCCTTTATATGATGAGATGTCTGCGTATAATGAATATCAAAAGAACTGGTATCAGAAAAAATGGGAGCAGGCACGGCCGATCGGAGAGTATATTGATTACATAGAAAAAATAAAACGTTTGGATTTCCCTATCTGTTTAAAATTTGGGCTGGAGGTATGCTATTCCCCGGAGCATGAATCTGATATAGCCCAAATCAAACAACTGCATTCTTTTGATTTTGTGACAGGTTCTATCCATTTTATTGACGGATGGGCGTTCAGTCATCTGAGACAGCGGTGGGAGAAGAAGGATTACGACATTGATAAATTGTATGAGAGGTATTATGCACTTATGCTGTCATTAATTAACAGCGGCCTGTTTTCGGGGGTAGCCCATCCGCAGTCATTACAATGTTATGGAGCATATCCGCAAAAAGATTACAGACATATTTATCTACAGCTCGCACAGGCGCTCTGTGAAAATGGCATGTATATAGAGGAAAACAGCGGCCTGGCAATTAACTATGGAGACAGACGGTTAGGGATGAATCTGGACATGCTGGAATGTATGGTAAAATGCGGCGTGCCGGTTTATACAGCATCTGATGCGCATTTGCCTGCAAATGTCGGTTTGTATATCAAAGAAATGGATGGTCTGATTCGGTCTGCAGAAGTGAGGACTGGCGGGGTTCAGCGCAGTGGGGCATTGCGGGATTGCCATATATCGGATAAACTATAAACAGAAACCAGAATTAAGGAGATACCGGGAATGAAATTAAAGAATATTTTAATTGTCGTAAAAGATATTGAAAAATCAAGACAGTTTTACCATGATCTGTTTGGGCTCGATCTGGTGCTTGACAATGATGGCAATATGATTTTAACGGAGGGGCTTGTGCTCCAGGACGAGAAAATATGGAAGAAGTTTTTGGGAAAGGACATCATTTCAAAAAACAATGCCTGCGAATTGTATTTTGAGGAACAGGATATAGAAGCATTCCTTGAGAAACTGGATCAGCGCTATCCCGAAATCCAGTATGTGAATCGGCTTATGACACACAGCTGGGGACAGAGAGTTGTCCGCTTTTATGATTTGGACGGCAACCTGATTGAAGTGGGAACACCGATGTGAAGACAGGGAGGGAAACATGGATAACTGCTTAATCTGTGAGAGAATCGCGTGGATCAGGGAAAACAGAAATCCCTATTTTGTCCGGGAACTCAATACAGGATATGTCGTCATAGGTGACTGTCAGAGGATCAAGGGGTACACGTTGTTTTTGTGCAAACAGCATGCGTATGAGCTGCATGAACTGGAACCCCACTACAGAGACGAATTTCTGCATGAGATGGCTGTCGTGGCGGAGGCGGTTTATCACGCTTTCCAGCCAGATAAATTGAATTATGCGCTGCTGGGTGTGGGACGCGGTCTTCATATGCACTGGCATATCTATCCGAGAAGGGATGGTGATACACCTGTTCCAGGCCCGGTCTGGCAGCTCGGGAAAGAATTGACCGATGAAAAGTATCATCCAACGGGCGAGGAACTGGAGCGGTTAAAAGCGAGACTGAATGAAGAGCTTGGTAAACTTTTATAATTGTGTTCTGGACATGGGTCACTTTTGAAAAGGGAATCTGGCAGCCGGGCGGGAAACGTCTGCTGGCGGTTCAACAGGCTGGGGTGGTGTCTTAAATCTGCATGATAAAACTGGGGAATCGGCAAATCAGGATATGGAGGAGAACAAGTGAATGAATATTGATACCTATAAGCCATATATTTCGGCGAAAACGATGATGGGACCAAACAGTGTGAGGATATTGGCGGAATTGCTTGACAAGTATCCTTTGCGGCCTGCTAAAGACGATACGGTTCTCGATCTGGGATGCGGGACGGGATTGACGAGCCTTATCATTGCCAGAGAGACAGGCGCGAAAGTCTTTGCGAATGATTTATGGGTGAGCGCGGAAGAAAACGGGAAACGGTTTGCCGGGTGGGGTGTTGGAGAACGGATAACGCCCGTCTGCGAAGATGCGAACAATCTTCATTTTGAAAGAAAGCAGTTTTGCGCGCTGGTCAGTATCGACTCCTACCATTATTTTGCGGGAAAGGAGGACTTTTTTCGGGAAAAGATTTTGCCGTTTATGAAAGATGAGGGGGAGGTTCTGATCGGTATCCCTGGTTTGAAAGATGCATATTCAAACCGTGCAGAGGAACTTCTTTCTGACTGGCTCGGAGATGATGCGTATATGTTCAAAAGTCCGAAATGTTGGAAAGAACTTATCGGCGACGATGAAAGAATTGAAATGGTGCAGACATGGGAGATGGATTGCTTTAGTCAGGCATGGGAGGAGTGGCTGGCGACTGACAATGAATACGCGCTCGGAGACAGGAAGTATTATGAAACGCTCATTAAACCCTATACTTGTTTTGTGGGGATTTATGTCAAGATAAACCGACTATCACGAAAAAATCAGGGGATTCTGTGACAGTGTAAAGAGGTTTGTCTATGAGTAAAAACTTAATGGAAAAGAGAAATAACCGTTTCGTGCCATTGGGTGAAAAACAGAAAATTTTTATGACATAATTCAGTGGAACTTTTGCCTTAGCGGGAACGGTATTCTGTTGAAGTAATAGGAAACAGTGGAAAGGATAATATACGGATGTATGATGTGATAGTGGTCGGGGCAGGGCCTGCGGGATGCACGGCTGCCAAGGCTTTAGCGGAAAAAAGTTATAAGGTTCTTTTGGTAGAGAAATTCAAAATGCCAAGGTATAAATCTTGTTCAGGCGTTCTGATAAAGAAATCAATGGACCTTGTGAAGACCTGTTTCGGGGAGGATGTGCCGGAATCTGCCATGTGTACCCCGACGGAGAACAGGGGAATGATCTTCACAAATGATGTGGGGAAGGAATACCGCTTCGAGCAGGAAGGGCTGAATGTATGGCGAAGCCATTTTGACGGGTGGCTTGCTAAAAAGGCAAAAGAGGGCGGCACAGAGGTCAGGGACGGCGTGATGGCTCTTTCCTGCACGGAAAAGGACGGTAGTGTGGAAGTCAGCCTGCATGGGGAAAATAATTATACGGAAAGCGCAAGGTATCTCCTGGACTGTGAGGGCGTTGTCGGGACATTGAAGCGAAAGATTACCGGGGAGGTTCCTGGATACATAACCACATACCAGACCTTTAACGAGGGCAGCATAGACTTAGACCCGCATTACTTCTATGCGTATCTGCAGCCGGAGCTTTCGGAATATGATGCATGGTTTAATGTGAAGGATGACCTGCTGGTGCTTGGAGTGTCCGTAAAGGATATGGATAAAATCAGTCATTATTATGAACGTTTTATTTCTTACATGAAGGCAAACCACCATCTGCGGATTGACAGGCAGACGAAAGAAGAAAAGTGGCTGATGCCGCATATCCGTCCGGGATGCCGTGTTGATTATGGCGTAGGGCGCATTCTTTTTGCAGGGGAAGTCGCCGGGTTCTTAAACCCGATGGGCGAGGGCATATCTG
>CASWVG010000091.1 GCA_949472775.1 uncultured Lachnospiraceae bacterium | reverse complement strand
TGCCTTTCGCACAGACAAGCAGTAGCTTTTCGTCCTTTGCAAGACCCGGCACCTCGCCCTTTACTTTGAGCAGATCCACGTAAGTCGCCCCCGCAATCGTCGGCCCTGCGGGATTTACGTCGATCACGCGGTAGCCTTCCGCCGCCCCCGCCAGATACTCCGCAGGCGTAAAGCTTTCCATATCGCCCGTTATTTTATTTAACAGTATATGCACCGCCTGCACGAAGGGGTGGATCGCCGTGGAGAACGGCGGCGCGTAGGAAAGATCCAGACAGGTCATCTGCTCTAACGTGGCTCCAAAAGTCACAGCCATCACACCGATATCCGTCACCTTATCCACCGCGCCGGGCCCCAGTACCTGCACGCCAAGCAGCTTGTGCGTCGCTTTGTCCGCCACCAGTTTGATCGCAAACCATGCGCTGTCGGGGTAGTAGTGCGCCTTGTCGTCCGTCACCGCCAGCACGCACACCGGCTCATAGCCCGCCGCTTTCGCCTGCTCTTCGGAAAGCCCGGTCCTGCCGCCCGAAAGCCCCGGCAGCTTCACCACGCCCGTTCCCAGAACGCCCGGATATGCCACATCTCTGCCGCCCAGCGCCAGCGCGAGGGTACGTCCCTCCATGTTGGCAGAAGACCCCATGGGCGACCACTGCCTTTCGCCCGTGAGACGGTTCTTCACCATGGCGCAGTCGCCCGCCGCATAGACGTCCGCCACGTTCGTCGCCATCCTGTCATCCACCAGAATCGTTCCCTTAAACATCTCTATCCCGGTATCCTGCAAAAATCCCGTGTTGGGGCGGATGCCGATGGAGAGAATCACCACGTCCGCAGGGAGCAGCCCCTTGTCCGTCTGCACCCCTTCCGCTCTCGTATCTCCGGTCACGCCTTCCAGTTTCGTGGACGTCATCACCTTGATGCCTTTCTTCGCAAGATGCCGCACCGCGTAGTCCGCCATCTCCCCGTCGAATCCCGGCATGATCTGGGGCGCCATATCAATCAGCGTCACCGAAAGCCCTTTCTCCAGCAGATTCTCCGCCACTTCCAGACCGATGAAACCGCCGCCCACTACCACGGCCCGCTTCACGTCATCCCCCGCTATGTAATCCCTCGTCTCAATCGCGTCGTCCGGCGTGCGCATCACGAAAACGCCCGGCAGATTTAAGCCCGGCAGAGGCGGTACCACCGGGGACGCCCCCACCGCCACGATACAGGCATCATATTCATAAGTTTCCTCCGCTCCGGTGCGGAGATTTTTCGCCACCGCCTTCTTTCCCGCCGTGTCCAGCGACACCACCTCACGCTGGGGATAAACCATGGCGCCGGTGAGGGAACTGTATTTCTCCGGCGTATTGACAATAAGCTGCTCCTTCTCCGGGATCGCCCCGCCCACATAATAGGGAAGCCCGCATCCCGCGTAGGAAATGTCCTTCCCCTTGGTGACAATGGTCACTTCCGCCTCCGGGTTTACCCTCTTGAATTTTGCCGCGGCTTTCGTCCCCGCCGCCACGCCGCCGATCACAAGTAATCTCATAGCATACCTCCTTCTTTCTGATAAGAACCAACCTCATGTTCTCCAAAAAACAGCGTCTTAAATTATAATAAAAATCGAAATTTTCTGCTCTTCATCATGCCATAAAAACAGACAAAAAGCAACTTCGCACCGCCGCCCATCCGTCACGTCAGCTTTTCATCAATATACGCAAAATAAGCCTTTTTATTGACTGCGTCTTCATTTGACCGATACCATTTTGCGGCTTCCTTTAACCCCTCTTCAAACGGGATGGTATTCGGATAAACCGCCTGCATTTTCTGCACATCCAGCTCATAATCATAGTCATAAAAACTGAAATAGTTTCTCTGCTCGATCTCTTTAGAAACATGCACAAAGGAAGGCTCTTTGCCAAAGCAGGCATAGCACATGGTCACCCATTCTTTGACTGACACAGTCACTTTATTTCCCACATTCAAAATATGGGCGGCGGGGTTTGTCTCCATGATCGCTTCCATAACACCGCACAAGTCCCTCACATGAAAGAACTGCAACCGCTGCCCGCCGTCTCCCGGCAGATAGAACTTCCGATCCGCCTTCGCGCAGTCAAACACAAACGCCTCCCTGTACACATTGTTCATCGGTCCGTACAGATATGGCGGTCTTAAGAGATACGCATCCGGGACCCTTTTTAGCAGCTCCGTCTCCGCCTCCATTTTGTCCGCCCCGTACTTTCCCCAAAACCGATTGACTGCCCTTGGCGATTCTTCCCGAAACGGCTTCTCTGCGTCCTCCGGGTACACCGCGCCCGAACTGATCATAATGTACTGCCCAAAGGAGCCGAGCGCATCGCACAGGTCTGTGATGTCCTGCGCGTCATAAGAAGTTATGTCAACTACTGTATCGAAGGAAAACTGCTTCAGCGCATCACCCAGACGGTGCCTGTCCCCTTCTATTAATCTGACGCCGTCCACCTGCGGCTTCGTATTTCTGTTGAGCACATAAACCTCATATCCCCTCTGCACGAAATACGCCGCCGCGTACTTGCTGACAAACGTGGTGCCGCCGGTAATTAAAATCTTTTTCATCCTGTCCCCCAGTCCCGCCAGACCAATGACGCCTTTCTTGTATATTGTAGCACAATGCCCCGCCCGGCATCAACGTTCTGCCGGACGGATTTGCCGGATACATTTTGCCAAATGCAGGAAAACAACAGTTGACAAATGCCCTCATTAATGATAGATTTCTTTTAATATCATTCCCATGGGGGAGTAGCAAGCGTATATCGTAACAAGTCAACATACTGACCGTCCGGTCTGGCTTGTTTTAAATTGCGAGACTCATGTATAGTGAAACTATACGTGGAGTTCGTCTATTTTTAGCACATACCAAGTATAGTTTCCGAAACTGTACCTGGTATTTTTTATGTCATATCCGATTTTAGAAAGACTGCCGCTTCCCAGTATACGGGCGGCACAGCGGGCAGGACAACGCTCCCGCCCGATTGCTTACATAGGAGGAACGAAAGATGGAGTGGAATGTATTGTTTTTCATTAACAGCGCGCTGCTCGGCGTCGGGCTTTCCATGGATGCCTTTTCCGTATCGCTGGCAAACGGATTGCACGAGCCGGATATGGCGCGGAAAAAAATGTGCGGCATCGCCGGCGTGTTCGCCTTTTTTCAGGCGGCAATGCCACTGGCGGGCTGGGTCTGCGTCCACACCTTCATCCGATATTTTACCGCCTTTCAAAAACTGGTGCCGTGGATCGCTCTGGCGCTTTTGCTTTTCATCGGCGGCAAAATGTTCGCGGACGGCATAAAGGGCGGCAATGACGAATCGGAAAAGCCCGGAACAGACATGACTACCCTCCTGCTGCAGGGGATCGCCACATCCATAGACGCCCTGTCCGTGGGCTTTACCATTGCGAAATACGGGTTTGCCATGGCGTTTGTCTGCGCCCTTATCATTGCGGCGGTTACCTTTGTGATCTGCATGGCGGGGCTGGATATCGGAAAGAAATTCGGAACAAAATATGCGGACCGGGCGACTGTCCTTGGCGGCACGATTCTTATCCTGATCGGCATTGAGATTTTTGTGTCGGGCTTGTTTTAAAATTGCATGTTCAAAATCGACTCTGGTAAACAATGCAATTTTGCAACGGAAGTATGCCCTTCCAAAAACAAATACGCTTGCAAAAACAGTTTGAGATATGTCCCGGGATTGTTTATAATAATAAGTAAGAAGGAAAACACATCCAGCAGCAGAAAGGGGGACGCATTTATGTATAATATCATCACAATCGAGCGGCGTTATGCCAGCGGGGGACACGAGATCGGAAAAAAGCTGGCGGAATCGCTGGGATATAAACTCTATGACAGGAATATCCTGTTGGAGGCTGCGCAGAAACTCGACATACCGTTTTATAACATTGAAACGCTTGAGGAGAGCAGTTCCGGCAATGTCCTTTTAAACCTATCCAAAACCCCTCTGGGCGGACTTTCCGGCAACAAAAACCTGCCCCTTGCGGATCAGCTTTTTCTGGAGGAAAAGCGCATCGTTGAAAAGGCTGCCGAAGAAGGAAACTGCGTGATCGTCGGAAGAGCCTCCGGCTATATTTTGAAGGATGTGGAAAACGCCCTGCATGTGTTTGTCTATGCCAGCCATGAAAAACGGATACAGCGTGCAATCGAGCGGGAGGGCATCCAGAAGGCGGAAGCCGAAAACGCGCTGAAAAAGAATGACAAGAGAAGAAAGAATTTCTACAACGCGCTCACCACCCACGAGTGGGGCGATCCGAAAAACTATGACCTGTACATGAACGCCGGAAATCTGGGGATTGATCTCTGCGTCAGGATATTGATGGAGGCTGCGAAGGGATAACCTGGAAGGATATGTGAGAAACGCAGATTGACCGGATGGCGTCAATCTGCGTCTTTCTGTTTTTTAAAGCGCTGCTTTTCTTACCCTGTCTGCTCTGCCTGTCAGCTGTCGGGAATTTAACTGCGCCTGCGTATCTGAATGAGCCGCAGCAGATCTTCGTACAGCCCGTCCTGATCCTCCAGATCAATCATCAGCCACCGCTGTCCGTTTCCCTCCTGCGTCTGGTGATACATTTGCTGTAACTGCGCCGTACAATCCGGAAGCATTTCTTCCACAGCCGCCTTTTCCTTTTTGCCGACCACCACCAGAACAGTAAAGTACCCTTCTCTCGGATAGATCGTGCACAAAGATTTTCCCGCCTTTTTAAACTTAACGTTCCAGCCCCTTTCCCAACTGCAGGAGCTGTACTCTATTGTTTCATGACATTGAAAGGTGTTCCTGATTTCCTCACAAAACTGCGTAAACAGAGGATTTCTGACAAATACGTCTATCTCCTCTATGGCAGGGCATATATTTTTATCCTGTAAGTCGATCATGCTAATCCTCCACATTCCGAATGGCTTTTACAACATCGGCCACAGCCTTTTATTGTCCCCTTAAAAATAAAATAATTCTTCAAACTTTTTATTAAGCGCAATACATAAAACCAGCGCCAATTTAGCTGTGGGATTAAACTGTCCTGTTTCGATGGAACTGATCGTATTGCGGGATACGCCAACCAGTTCCGCCAGTTGGTTTTGTGATAATTTCCGTTCTGCCCGCACTTCCCTGAGACGGTTTTTTAATATCAGTTTATCGTCCAAATCATCACCGCCTTACAAAATCACAGAGGCTGCAATCAGCTGATAGACATGATATCCCGACATCACAGATACCATTATGGTATAGACGACTGCCATGGCAAACTCACGTTTATGTCGGAATCTCCTGTATTTCACCCATAATGTCACCATCTCGGGCGTAAAAGAAAGCGCCCACAGCCCCCAATGTATGCCACCACCCAGAAGCATCTGTACAATAGTAAAGACACCCACAAGAGCTATCATTACGATGGTCGCTTTCGCACTTGCCTGTTTTAAAATCTCAAGTTCATAGATGTCCTTATTTCTATTTTCCGCTCTGCTTCTTTCCAAAATCTCTTCTCTGTTCATGGAAAAACCCCCAATCTGCACTGCCAAGTTTTCTTGTCATATTCTCATTATAGTGTTGCCAAGTTTACTTGTCAATGCTTCTGCGGTGTTTTACCCAAGATATAACATACAGATTCTAAAAGCAGACGTTTACGTCAATACCAGCGCCTTTTTAGGGCAAAGCTTTGCACATTTGCCACAGCCGATACACTTGTCATAATCAATCTGGGGCGCTTCAAAATCTTTCTGGCTTAACGCGCCCACCGGACAGACCTTCACCGCCGGGCATCTGTGGTTTTGCGGACAACGATCCACTACAATGCTTAATTTTTTCTCCATAATCTTATTCCCTCCCTCTTCTAATTCGTCGCTATGTCTGTTTCGTCACTTGGATTCGCACATTTGAAATGCAATCTCCACATGATTGCTCATAATCATTCTTTGATTGTCCAATATAAATTCCGAATGGTATCTGTGTTCCTTCTGATTTTCTTTCAGCAGTGGATGGTATGCCGGGGCAATCACTTAAAGTTTCAAACAGACAAAAGATTCTCCTTTCACTGCTGCCAGCAAAAAAAGGCTCCTCCGCTCCGACTGCTTACCTTTATTGATTATACCTCGATAAAATTTCAATGGCTACCCTATTCCGTGGGAAACAATGTTTAATTACTTGACAAGTAAACGATTGTTTACTATACTACACAAGTGAACAGTCGTTTACTAATGGGAGGTTTATGATGACAAATACGAAGGAAAAAATATTGGTGGCCGCTTTGCGGCTATTTGCTGTCAATGGGTACGAGGCGGTATCTGTCAGCCAGATTGCCGGAGAATTAGGTATAACAAAGGGCGCATTATATAAGCATTATAAAAACAAGAGAGATATTTTTAACTGCATATTTGAATACGTCTGCCAGCTGGATGTAGAGCGTTCTCAAAAAAGCGGTGTACCGGAAAAGGATTATTCGGAAATGCCGGAAGCCTTTTCCAATGTAACGGCAGAAAGTTTAGTCGATTATATGAAAGCACAATTCCGTTATTGGAGTGAAGATGAAATTGCCCAGAACTTTCGTAAAATGCTTACGCTGGAACAATACAAATCCCCGGAAATGAGTGCTTTATACCAAAAAGTTCTTGTCAGCGGACCTATGGATTATATCGAAAATCTGCTTCGTGAACTATCAAAGGCGCAGGAAAAACAATTGCCATCTCCCCATGCGTTAGCAATCGAGTTTTATTCTCCCTTTTATCTGCTGCTGAGCATGTCGGATGGCGCAGACTGTAAAGAAAAAAGAGAAGAAATCGCCCAAAGCTATGTGCATTATATCGACGATTTTTTCCGAAAATACTTTTCATAAAACTCATAGCAGAAAGGATATGATAATGGACAATTCAATTAACATAAAAAAATACGGATTCTCAGAAGTATTTTTAAACGAGATCTCACAAGATAGTCAATTAAAACCTGCCCGTGTTCTTTCACAGGAAAAAAGCTTTTATCGAATCATAACGGACAACGGAGAGAAATTGGCAGAAATATCCGGAAAGTTCCGATTTCATGCCGCAACTTCTTCCGAATACCCTGCCGTTGGTGACTTTGTACTGGTAAATTGGAACGAATCCGGCAACAGCGCAATCATTGAATCGCTGCTGCCACGAAAAAGTGCTTTTATCCGAAAAGCGGCTGGAGAACCACAGCAGGAGCAGGTAATCGCAGCAAACATCGACATTGTATTTTTATGTATGGCATGTAACAATGATTTTAACCTTAGACGGTTGGAACGATATATTTCCATTGCATGGGACAGTGGTGCCATGCCGGTTGTTGTACTGACAAAATCGGATTTGTGTGATGGTTTAGAAAATAAACTTTCAGAAGTATCTTCTGTCGCTTTTGGTGTGGATGTTTTGGTTACGACCGCAACAGAAGAAAATGGATACGAAGAACTGCTGCCATTTATTTCAGAGGGAAAAACGATTGCATTCATCGGTTCTTCCGGTGTGGGAAAATCCACTCTCATCAATCGCCTGTTGGGTAAAGAACACTTAAAAACTAATGGGCTTCGCAATGATGATAAAGGCAGGCACACCACCACTCGCAGAGAATTGCTCCTGCTTCCTTCGGGTGGTATGGTAATCGACACTCCGGGTATGCGCGAACTTGGAATGTGGGATAACGATGCAGGAATCGAAAGAACCTTTAAGGATATTGAAGAAATTGCTTCACAGTGTAAATTCCGCAACTGTACCCACATAAACGAGCCGGGATGTGCAATTCAGGAAGCATTGGAAACGGGAGATTTACAGATAGACCGCTGGCAATCCTATCAGAAGCTAAAAGCAGAAAATAATTATATGGAAGATAAGGAAAGTTTCATGATTGCAAAGGGAAAGCGGGAAAAAGAAATTGCAAAGCTGATTAGAAAAATGCCAATCAGACACTAGGGGTTGTCAAGTAAAGTGTGTAAATGAAATAGTATACTATATTATAGAAATAAGTTGCTGGTATTTCATTTTTCCGGCAACTTATTTAACTTCTTATCAAAAGTTTTGACTTCATACCCTTTAACCTTATGATACGCATATAATATGCAGTCTGGAAAATCCAAACTCTGCTCTGCATAAGTTTCAATGCCAAGTCTCAGCACATCTGGTTCTGGTGTTGTGACATCCGATAGAAATTGAAGCAGACACTGTCTAATCTCCGCTCTGCCAACATGGTATACCCCCTTCAAGACATATACCACTTCTGCAACAATTTCTATATTAACCTGCACTGGCATATTTTTAATAATCGCCTCAGCCTCAGCAGCCATCTTATCATCGTCATTCAGCAAATATCTCGAAATAATATTTGCATCAAGCATTACCATATTTTTCTACCACCGCTTTCTCCCACGCTGATTCTTCCTGCTTTCGCAAACTTGGGTCTGCATACTTTGCCAGCATCCCCCTTACCGTCTGTGTGCTTTTCGGTTTAGGCACTTCCTCAACAAACTCATCCAAAATTGTGATAATCAACTTCTGATTTTTCTGTGCGTGTATTTCCTCTAATGTCTGAATATTCTCTCCATCATAATACCCTTCTAATGCCAGCATACCATCACCTGCCTTACCGTTTCAACAATTACTATTTTAATATTATACCCCGATATAAAACTTATAGCGAATAAAACTTTTCTTGTAAAATGGTTGATTATCTCAAAAAAGCCTTGATTTACGGGCATACACGCAGGATT
>CASWVG010000090.1 GCA_949472775.1 uncultured Lachnospiraceae bacterium | reverse complement strand
CCAAACAGAATTGCAGCAGCCGTACCGGACGGTATCCAGCGGCAACCGCCGCCCTTATCTTTCGATACGGCTGCTTTTTAACCATAGAGTAAAAACAATTTTTGAACGGAGGTGCGTCTTTATGACCAAACAGACAACCCCGACAAGCTCCTACAAAGAGGTGCGGATCGGGAAAACCATTTATCGCGTCACCAGCTTTTTTTCGGGAGAAAAGGACCTGGGAAAGACGCTGGAACAGCTGGCAGTCAGACGCGCCATGTCGGAAGCCATTCCAGCTGCCAGCGGTTCCAAATAACAGAAAGCCTCGCCGCCAACACTTCTCCGATAGAGGCTCTGCGCCTGACGGATTGCCAGAAAACCGTCGGGAAGTTCAGAAAGCCCCGTCGGTTTACTCCGCTGGCAATGGCGGCCCGGAACCTGGGACGCGACCGGAAACGAGTCATCAGTGTGCTGGTGTCCCTGACCTTCGGCGGGCTGCTCCTGGTGGTGTCGGCTTCGGTGTTTGGCTCCTACTCCCCGGAGCAGGACGCAAACGCAAAATTTCCCTATGGGCATTTCCGGCTTTATCTGGATGACCCGGAACTCAATTCTTATGAACAGATGAAAGATTCGCCCTTCACCGAGGATTTCAAACAGGAACTTTTGAGCATCAACGGCGTGGAGCAGGTGCAGACCCTGCGCCGTAGTGTGGGAGGCAGCGATTTCAAAGGGGAAACCTCCGAAGGCGGTGGAAGATGCGACATCCTGACCAAAGAGGGGCTGTCCTTGGAGGGGGATTGGGATTATGTGGCTCAGCACCTGACTTCCGGGCGGATGCCGGAGAACGACCGGGAAATTCTCATAGCAGACGCCTATGCCAATAATCCGGATTCCAACAACTTCATTCAATTAGGGGAAGAAATCGAGCTGGAAACGGAAGAAGATACCATGACCGTCACAATGGTAGGAACCTATGGCAAGCCCGGCTCAAGCAACGGAACCTATGCCCTGGACTCCGCCGCCGTTATGATTACAGAAGGGCTTGCCAGAGAAATGATTTCCAGCGTGGAGAACTTTGATTATACCTGGGTGATCTCCGCAGACCCTAACAAAGAGGATTCTGTGACAGCAGCATTGGAATCTGTCGCTACCAATGCGCCTTCCGGCATGGGGCTTTATACCTATGCCGAGGAACTGGACTTTTTGACCTTACAGCAGGCTGTGATTTTTGGCGGGCTTCAGGGGTTATCCTGGATGATTTTCCTCTTTGGCGTGGTCAATCTGGTCAACATGACCCTCTCGAACCAACTTTCCCGCCGCCGGGAACTCTGTATGATGCGCTCCGTGGGCATGACCAAACGGCAGCTTTATCAGGTGCTGACAGCGGAAGGGATGTTCTATGTTCTGTTCAGCGCCGTGATCGCACTGGTGGCAGGAACCCCCGTGGCGATTGGGATTTGCCGCTGGATGGGTGAAGCGATGATGGGACAGGTAATGCATTATCAGTTCCCCGTTGGATCAATGCTGCTGTATATCGGCGTCCTGGTGGTGCTGGAACTGCTACTTTCCATCTGCACCATCCGCAAGCAGGAGCAAAATTCTCTCATTGAGCAGATGCGGCTTGTGGAATAACAACCGCTGGCCGGGACAGAAAATTTCTGTTCCGGCCAATTTTTTTGTTTTCAGGACATTTCTGCAACATTTCCCCTTTAGGATTACGGTATAAGGGAGGATTTGTCGTATGAAACCTATCTTAATCATAGATTCCGATGCCGACCAGTTTTTGCTATTTGTAAACTTTTTTGAATCGTATTGTCTTTTCATTTGTTTTGTGTTATAGTGTTATGTATAATAGCATAACACTTAAAACAGCAAGAAGGTGAGATGGATTGAAACTAATTATTTCAAATGTATCAGGCATACCCATCTATGAGCAAATTAAGCAGCAGGTCAAGGCGGCGATCCTATCTGGAGAACTGAAAGAGGACGAAGCCTTACCTTCTCTCAGAACGCTGGCAAAAGATTTGAAAATCAGTGTTCTAACGGTTACACGGGCCTACACAGAATTAGAGCAAGAGGGATTCGTCAAAAATGTTCAGGGGCGCGGCTGCTTTGTCATGGGCCGTGGCTCTGAACTGATGAGAGAGCAGCTTATTTGTAAAGTGGAAAATGGGTTGACCGATGCAATCAAGGCGGCAAGAATCGCAGATCTTCCAAACGAAGAACTGCACCGTCTTTTAGATATTTTATTGGAGGCGAATAAAGATGACTAACTATTTAGAGGTGAAAAACCTGTCGAAATCCTTTGACAGTTTCCAGCTTCACAATATCAGCTTCACCTTGCCGAAAGGATATATTATGGGGCTGATCGGGCCAAACGGCTCCGGCAAGACAACCACCATCAAACTCATCCTGAATATGCTCAAGCGCAACGGCGGCGAAATCAAAATCATGGGGCTGGATAATATCGCTGACGAGCAGAAAGCAAAATCGGAACTTGGTGTTGTATTTGATACCAACTATTTCAGCGATGATTGGCAGGTAACACAGGTAGAAAAATCTATCTCCGTTTTCTATCCCAACTGGAAGTCGGAACGGTTTGCGGAGATGCTGCGGAAGTTTCACATCGCTCCCACCAAGAAAGTGAAAGAACTCTCAAAGGGGATGCAGATGAAGTTGATGCTGGCCTGTGCGTTCTCTTACGACGCAAAGCTGCTGATCCTGGACGAACCCACCAGCGGCCTCGATCCGGTTTCCAGAGATGAACTGCTGCAAATTCTCTCGGAGTATATTGAGGATGGAGAACACAGTGTACTGTTCTCTACCCATATCACCGGCGATCTGGAACGCGCTGCTGACTATATCACTTATATCAGCTATGGAGAATTGTTTTTCAGCGGCAGCAAGGATGAATTTGTCGATATGTTCCGCATTGTCAAGGGAGGAACAGAAGAGCTTACTCCTGATCTGAGAGAAAAAGCGGTCGGTGTCCGTACATTTCCCACAGGCTTTGAGGCTCTGGTCAAGACCGAGGATACGGGCGCTTTTTCCTCTTTGAGCATTGAACCGGCGACTATTGATGAAATCGTTGTATTCACGAGCAAGAAAGGTGACGATTATGAGTAATACATTAAAAGCAACAAAATTGGACTTTTCGCTGGTAAAGCCCTATATCAAGGTGATCGGGTTTACCATGCTTCTTCCTATCGCTTTTGCGGCCATTAACCGTTCCATCCTGACCGGCGTTTCCTTTGCCATGTGCTTTATCGCCATGACCACAGGCTACACCTTCTCGGTAACAGAAAAAAACAGCATGGAGCGTTTGTATGGGATTTTGCCCATTAAGAAAAGCGAAATGGTAACAGGCAGGTATCTCTTTGTTCTTGCGCTGGGCGCGATGGCTCTGGTGGTTTCTCTTATCACACAGCCGATTGTGCTGCGGGCAATGGGTGAAAGTGTTGGAGCATTTGATATGATTAGTGCGGCTATCGGCGGTTTGTTCCTGTTTGCCCTTTATACCGTATTTCAAATTCCGGGCTATTACAAATATGGAGCCATCAAAGGCCGTGTGTTCATGTATATTCCTGTGGCTGGATTTTTGGCGACCTTGTTTTTCCTGCCCAAGATGCCCGCAGACAATCCCATTGTGACTACGGTTGTAAGTTCCCCGGTGCTGCTGATCGGTCTTGTGCTTGTATTGGTTGTTGTCATGTACGCTGTGTCGATCTGGTTCTCCATTCGGATTATGGAAAACAAAGAAATGTGAGGTGAGCAATATGGATTTCACAATTTTAGCGGTAGTTCTTCTGATTGGTGTCGGTATTCCTGTCCGCAACAAGCTGATCCGTAAGTATCGGGAGGAAAAAAGAAAAAAGGATGATTCTGAAAAGAGGCGTTGAAGCTCTTTGAACGAGGGATAAAATGAAGCAAAAAATATTGATGATAGAAGATGACCCGTTGATACGAAATGAACTGGACACCCTGCTACAAAGTAACGGCTATGAAACAGCCGCGCCGGAGGATTTTGACAATGTAATTGACCAAATCAAGGCGGAACAGCCGCACTTGATTTTGCTGGACATCAAACTGCCGGGAACCAGCGGATTTTCCCTCTGCACTCAAATTCGCACCTTCTCCCAGGTGCCGATCATCTTTGTGACAAGCTGCAACACGGATATGGACGAACTCAACAGTATCATGCTGGGCGGCGACGCCTTTATTACGAAGCCATACCATACGGCCATCCTGCTGGCGAAGATTGCCTCCCTGCTCAAGCGGGCGTACCCGGTCCAGCAAAGCGGGCAGATGGCCTGCGGAGGCGCGGTGCTGCGCCTGGAATCCAGTAGCCTGGACTATGACGGGCAGAGTGTGGAACTGACCAAGAACGAACTGAAAATCCTATATTACCTGTTCAAAAATGCGGGGAAAATTTGCGCCCGTGGGGATCTGGTGGAGTTTTTGTGGGACAACCAGCTTTATGTGGATGATAACGCCCTGAGCGTCAACATCAACCGCATCCGGGAGAAGCTGGCAGGAATCGGACTGACCGATTTTATCAAAACCAAGCACCGGCAGGGGTACACAATATGAACCGCAGGCGATATTGGAAAAACAGAATCCCATTCCTGCTGACCAACCTGGTCTGTATGGCGGCGCTCACCGTGTTTTTGCTGGTGTGCGGCAATTCCATCTCGGCGGTGCTTCTAATTCTCGTGGTGTGGGCGGTGGTCCTGCTGACGGGACTGTTCCTCACCTACTGGAAGCGGAAACGGCAGATGCAGAAACTTTTAGATATAGCGGGACAGCTTTCGGAACGCTATCTCATTTCCGAAGTGATGGAGCTGCCGGAGCAGGCGGAGGATCAGGTGTACTACCAGCTTTTGAAAATGACCGGGAAGTCCATGCTGGAGCAGATCGGGGAGGTTCGGCGGGAGCGCCTGGAATACAAGGAGTACATTGAGCAGTGGATTCACGAGATCAAGACACCCATTACCGCCATGAAGCTGCTGTGCGAAAATCACCGAACGGTCTGGACAAAGGAACTGCTTCAGGAACTGGAAAAGACCAACCGTTTTACCGAACAGGCGCTTTACTATGCCCGCAGCGAACACACCGAGAAGGATTATTCAGTCCGGGAAATGTCCTTATCCCAAGTGGTGCATCAGGCGATTGCGGACAACAAATACCTGCTGCTTCAGAGTGGGGTGCGGCTGGAAGTAGAGGAAATGGAGGATACGGTTTATTCCGATGAAAAATGGGTGCGGTTCATTCTGAACCAGTTGATTGCCAACGCAGTCAAGTATCGGTCCGGGCAGCCGGTTCTCCGCATTTCCGCCCGCAGGCAGCAGGATCAGGTGGTCCTCGTGGTGGAGGACAACGGAATCGGGATTTCCCCCGCCGACCTGCCGCGCGTTTTTGAAAAAGGCTTTACCGGACAGAATGGGCGCATGGTCCAGCAGTCCACAGGTATCGGTCTGTACCTGTGCAAACGGCTCTGTAACAAGCTGGACATCGGCATTACTGCGGAATCGTCGGGACAAGGAACTGCCATCTTCCTGGCGTTTCACATCAACTGTTTGATCCATGAAGTGCAGGGCTGAAAACGGTCCTGCACTTCTTACATTTCTGTTAGAACTTTGTAAGAAAACTTGATACAAACGGCGCTCACACTATTTTACAATAGGAAGCAGAGGTGATATTGCTATGAAAGAAGTATTGAAGCTGGAACATATCCAGAAATATTACGGGAACGGCGGGAATGTCACAAAAGCGATTCAGGACATCAGCTTTTCTGTGCAGGAGGGTGAATTCGTGGGGATCATGGGCGCGTCCGGTTCCGGCAAGACCACCCTGCTCAACTGTATTTCCACCATTGATACGGTTAGCGCGGGACATATCTATCTGGACGGAACGGATGTAACCGAGATCCACGAGAAGCAGATTGCCCGGTTTCGCCGGGAGAATCTGGGCTTTGTGTTTCAGGATTTTAACCTGCTGGACACCCTGACCATCTCCGAAAATATCGCCCTGGCGCTGACCATCAATAAGGTCCCCGCAGGCGAGATCGACGGTCGGGTGCGGGAAATGGCCGGAAAACTGAACATCACAGATATTCTGGACAAATACCCCTATCAGGTGTCTGGCGGCCAGAAGCAGCGGTGCGCCTGCGCCAGAGCCATCATCAACAATCCCAAGCTGATTTTGGCGGACGAACCCACCGGCGCACTGGACAGCCACTCATCCCAAATGCTACTCTCCACTATTCAGGGCATCAACGAAACCTTGGGGGCGACCATTCTTATGGTAACGCATGATGCCTTTTCCGCAAGCTATGCAAACCGTATTCTCTTTTTACGGGACGGTGCGATTTTCACGGAAATCCGCAAAGGCAGCGATTCTCGTAGGACTTTCTTTAACAAGATTTTGGATGTCCTCACCATGATGGGAGGGGGAGTGAATGATGTACTCTAAACTGGCTTTTCGGAACATCCGCAGGAGCTTGCGGGATTATATCATCTACTTTGTAACGCTCACCCTGACGGCGGCGTTGATGTACTCCTTCCTGGCGCTGGGGTTCTCCCCGGATATTCTCGCCATGACGGAGAATATGTCCATGCTCACCTCCGGTATCCTGATGCTGTCGGTGCTGGTCGCGCTGCTGTCCTCCTTTGTTGTGGGATACGCCATCCGGTTTATGCTGGGCCAACGGAAAAAGGAGTTTGCCGCCTACGAACTGATGGGCATGGAAGTGAAAACGGTCCGAAACCTGTTTCTGGTGGAAAACAGCATCATCGGCGGAGCCGCCTTTTTGCTGGGGTCTCTGCTGGGAACCGCCATGTCAGGGTTACTGAATCAGGTAGTCCAGAATATTTTTGAAATTCCTCACCGCTATCAGGTCTTGTTCTCTCTCCGTGCGTTAGGGATGACCCTTTTCTTTTTCATCCTGATGTATGGATTTGGGATGCTGCGCGCGGCAAAGGTGATCCGGCGTAGGAAAGTGATTGACCTGCTTTATGATAATCAGAAGAATGAAGAAGCTGGGTTCCAGCCCTTGCATCGGAGCGTCCTGACCTGTCTGCTTTCCCTTGCCGCGATGGTGGCGGGAGTGATTTTGCTGGAAAAGGGATTGCACATTCAGACCAATGAAGCAATGCTGTATTGGGGTGGGGCCTGTCTACTGATCCTTGCGGGCGTTTATGAGTTGCACCGCAAAATCCCCATGCTGTTGTACCAACTGGCAAAACGAAACCCGCACCGGAAGTACCGGGAAGAAACGCTGTTTTTCCTGGGACAGATCGGCAGGCGCATCCAATCTTCCGGGCGGACAATGGCGGTGGTGGCGATCCTGCTGACCGTTTCCCTTGCGACCATGTTTGTGGGGATGACGATGGGTGCGGGCTATAAGGCCAACATGGAGGCGTATTACCCCTATGACGCCGGTGTAGCCATTGACGCGCCGCTGACCAAGGACAGCATGGATTCCGTCCGTTCCTTTGTAGAGGAACGCTGCGAAGTGGAGGACAGCGTAACCTATTACCTGTATGCGGTTCCCAATGAAACGATTGAAGCCTTGTCCTTGTCCGATTATAACCACCTGCGGGAGATTCTGGGGCTTTCCCCTGTGTCCATGAACAACAATGAATTTCTGGTTCACTGTGATACCTGGAACTATATGGACGGCATCCGGCAGGGCTTAGAGCAGAAGCCGGAGATCACGCTGAACGGCTGGACGCTGACGCCTGCCGAAACTCCGATTTTGACAGAGCCGATGGAGCAGTATCAGATGGCCGGAACAAAGGGATATGTTCTGGTTCTACCGGATGAAGTGGCTTCCCGGCTGTCCGGGGAGAAAATCCGTCTGGTGATGAAACTTGAGGATAGCGGATACCCGGAACTGAAAAACGAACTCAAGCAATTCCTGAACAGCGGTAAATGGCAGCCTGACATCCAGCCCGGACAGGAATTGCCGGAACGGGTGACGATGGGGGTAACAGTAAAGGCGTGGGGCGTTGCCAATTCGCTCACCGGATTCACAACACTTTCTTTCTGCGGCCTATATCTGAGCATTATTTTTATCATTCTTTCCTGTTCAGTGCTGGCCTTTGAGCAGCTTTCCGCTATTGACCGGAACCGGAAAAATTATGCGGTGATTGACCGGCTGGGCGTATCGGGCCGCAGGCAGGCTTCCCTCGTCCGCAGGGAACTGTCCACCGTGTTCCTGATCCCGCTGTTTTTCCCTATCGTTCTTACGGTTCTGCTGATTGTGGGGACGCAGTTCTTTTTCGGGGAAGCAATTTTGCAGGAAGGACTGGTGCTGTTTTATGGTCTGGTCACAATCCTGCTGTTCTGCGCGATATATCTGACCTATTTCGGCGCCACGATGTCCCTGTTCAAACGGGTTATTTTGCGGCCTGAAATGCACTGAATTTTGAATTTCTACAAAAATGAAGCAATTCGGGCTGTTTTTCTGTCGAAAGAAGTGGGCGTTAGGACAATTCTGCAACAATTCAGTTTTAGAATAAAAAAATAATAGTATTTGGATCAACTGCCATGCGGCGGTAAAGAAAAAAAGCCGTTACATAGCAGTTGTATTCATACGCCTATTTTATTTTGTGGCGGCTCTAAATTTGAGCCGCCGCTTCTTTTTGCTCAAAGGGTAACGACGACCCTACACCTTGCAATTTAGCATGGCGGCAACAGGAGGACGCCGCCATGCACGACAAAGTTTTTCGACATAAAACGACAATACCCGTCTTGTCAAAAAAAGCCTGAGTTTTGCCCGGATACATTATGCCCCTCCACCGGCATTATCATGGCAGTATTTCCGGCATTATCATACTTTATTCTGCTGCGCCAATTTCCTTTTACGGGAGACTGGCGCTTTTGTTTGCTCTTTTTTAGAAAGGCATCCTGGACCTTACCATTGCCGGTCCCCACCTCCATTCGATTCACCCGTCAACCACGCCTGAATCGAAATGG
>CASWVG010000089.1 GCA_949472775.1 uncultured Lachnospiraceae bacterium | reverse complement strand
GGTAAGGCACAGGACTTTGACTCCTGCATTCGCTGGTTCAAATCCAGCTAGCCCAGTTATGGACCACTAGCTCAGTCGGTAGAGCACCTGACTTTTAATCAGGTTGTCGGGGGTTCGAATCCCCCGTGGTTCACTAAAAGGAATCCTCAGATTAAATCGGGGGATTCGAACCCCCAGGGCGACATCCCCCGTGGTTCACTTAAATTTCATAGTTTTACAGATGAGAACGTTTGCATGCGGCGGTTTTGCATGTGGGACGTTCTATTTTTTTGTGTGGAAAGAGCGTATGGCGTGACAGATTTTTTGTCACGCTTTTGTCATGCCCGATGATTTTTATGCAAAATAGACAGTATGGTGGAGTGGATTGGTCAACGAAAGTGTTTTAGTAAATTGTGAAAAATTGTGAATAATGTCGGAAAATAGTTTCGTTTATTAGGAATATTGTATAAAAATGCGGGGGATGGTATCATTTAGCTAAATACTTCTGGAAAAGGAGGAGCCTATATGAACATAAAAGAAGTGGCAAAACTCGCCGGCGTTTCCACTTCTACAGTTTCAAAAGTAATCAACGGAAAAGATAAGGACATCAGTGAAAAAACGCGGAAGAAAGTATTAGAGATCGTAGAATCGTCCAATTATGTACCGTATCTCAAATATTTGGAGAAAGATAACTTAAAGAACGCGATGATCGGGCTGATCATCCGCAGAAACCACCGGGAGCGGGAGGCAGTTGTCATGGCGGCGGAGGCCGCGGCCAACCGGCACGGATACCAGCTTCTGATCCGTTATATCGAGGATAAGGCTGAGATTTCGGAATGTATGGAGTCGATGGCACGGAAAAAAGTGGTAGGAGTCATTTTAGATTCCGAAGAATATTTTCCGGCGGGAAAACTGGAAAACCGTATCGTCTATCTCAACCAGAAAGAAGAATTTGACGAGCGTCAGCCTGTCTCCCTCTACTATCGCTTGTCGGAAGCGGGAAATCTTGCCGTGGAATACCTGGCGGGGTTTGGCCACAGGCGGATTGCCTGCATCGTGTACCGGGAAGACAAAAGCATGATAGAAGGATACCGTTCGGCCATGCGCGCCAGAAACCTGGCGATCCGAAACAATTGGATTTATGAGGGAGCGCATGCGGACGATGTGGAAAAGACAGGCATTGAACAGTGTCTCAATGAAAACGTAACAGCGGTCATCTGCGGAAGCCGGGAAATCGCATGCAGTCTGTGCAAGGTGCTTCAGAGGAATCGAATGACGATTCCAAACGAGCTGTCGGTAATTGTGGTGGGAGATGATGCCCTGCTGGATATATTGGAGGACGGCATTACGGCGGTAAAACTGCCTGCAGAGAAGCTTGGAAATGAGGCGGTTGCCTGTCTGCTGCATATGATTAAGGAGGGAAAGCCGTCGGGGCTTATGAAGAAATTCAGCCCTGCGGTGACAGAGCGGAGAAGCGTCAGGGCACCCATGTGCCAGAGGCAGGGGGACAAGATTGTCGCTGTCGGGACGATGAACATGGACATTACCATCGAGATGTCCCGCATTCCCATAGCAGGGGAAACACAGATTGCCAAGAACGTGCATCAGTTCCCCGGCGGCAAGGGTGGCAATCAGGCGATCGGTGTGGGAAAACTGGGCGGGCAGATTTATATCATCGGGTGTCTCGGCAATGACAGGGACGGCAGGCTGATTTATGAGAGTCTTCTCGATAACAATGTCCGTACCGACGGCGTGGTCTTTGACAATTCCGTTTCCACAGGAAAGGCGTATATCAGCCTCGACCAGAATGGAGAGAGCACGATCGTTGTCTACCGGGGGGCGAACCAGTGCCTGAATATGGAGCATATGAACCGATTCCGGCATCTGTTCCAGAATGCGAGATATTGTCTGCTTTCGCTGGAGGTGGCAGACGGGATCGCGGAATATACGATCCGATGCTGCAGCAGAAACGGAACAGAGGTGATTCTGAAGCCGTCTAATGTGGAGTCTGTCAAAGAAGAACTGCTGGAGCAGACTGCCTATGTTGTGCCGAATGAGAATGAACTGCACATGATTGTTCCGGGGCCGCAGACGCTGGAAGAGAAAGCGGGATGGCTGCGGGAAAGAGGAGTGAAGCATGTGATCGTAACGCTGGGAGAGCGGGGCTGTTATCTGCAGGATGACGAGCATTCCATGTACTTCCCGGGGACGGGGTTTGAGGCGGTGGATACGACCGGGGGCGCAGATTCTTTTATCAGCGCGCTGGCAGTATATCTGAGCGAGGGCAGGCCGCTGCTTTCGGCCATACGTTTTGCCATATACGCATCGGGAATCAGTGTCACCAGGTATGGCGCGCAGCCGTCCCTTCCGGACAGGAAGGCGGTCGATGTATATGAGGATGAGATATACGGATAGAGGCTTCTTTCGCGTGAATGACAGGTAAAAAAAGGATGACGATGAAGAGAAAGGGGTGAGGCAGGTTGAAAAAAATAGTAGTAATCGGCAGTCTCAACATGGACTTTGTGATTGAAACGCCTCACAGGCCGAGAGGCGGTGAGACTGTCCAGGGCAGCAGCGTTTCACAGGTACCGGGAGGCAAGGGCGCGAACCAGGCGTACGCGGCCGGAAAACTGGGCGGTGATGTCCGCATGATCGGGGCGGTCGGGGACGACGGACCGGGTGAGGCTTTGAAGGGCAATCTGGAGAGAGCCGGCGTAGACACAGAAGGGATTGCAACGATTTCCGGGGAGGCGACCGGGCAGGCGTTTATCACGGTGGATGAGAGCGGCGAAAATTCAATTGTGATTATCGCGGGAACCAACGCCTGCGTGACGAGGGAGCTGATTCAGCGCAGCATCCGGCACATTCAGGAGAGCGATATCGTGATTATGCAGATGGAGATTCCGCTCGATACGGTGGAATATGTGAAGGACCTGGCGGTGAGTCTCGGGAAAGTGGTGATTCTGGATCCGGCGCCGGCCAGGGCGGATCTGCCGGACAGTCTCTGGAAAGATGTGGACTTTATTAAGCCGAACGAGACGGAGCTTGCCATTTTAACCGGGCGGCAGATCAACAGCCGGGAAGAGATCGAGGCGGGCGCCAGGCAGATGCTGGAAAAGGGCGTGAAACATGTGATCGTCACGCTGGGCGGGGAGGGATGTCTTATTGCAGCAGACGAAAGCATGGCATGGTTCCCTACAAAAAAGGTGCAGGCGGTTGACACCACTGCCGCGGGAGACTGCTTCACGGCGGCATTTGCCCTGGCGCTGAGTAAGGGAGAAAGCTGTGAGGAGGCGATACGGTTTGGGCAGAGTGCATCGGCCATCGCCGTGACGAGAAAAGGAGCCCAGACATCCATTCCCACCCTGGAAGAAGTGCTTGCGGGGGAAGACGGGAAGCCGGGACGAACATAGACAAGTGTGGAAAGGAGCGGGGCATGAAAAAAATAATTATTGACACGGATCCGGGTATTGATGACGCGATAGCGATTCTGCTGGCGCTGGCGGCAAAAGAGGAGTTGGAAGTGCAGGCGTTGACGACTGTCAACGGGAATGTGGATATCGAGAAGGTGACTCAGAACGCGTGTAAAATACTGGAAGTGGCCGGGAGAATGGACATCCCGGTATATAAGGGGAATGCGAAACCGCTGGAGCGTCCCAGGGATCACTGCGAAGAGTTCCACGGCGACGACGGTCTGGGGAATCTGGGCATGAAGGATTCGGAGAAACAGATCGAGGAGGAGCACGCGGTAGACTTTCTGATCCGTAAGGCGAGAGAAGAGAAAGGGGAGCTGATCCTCGTTCCCATCGGCCCGCTGACCAATATCGCACAGGCTGTGCGCCAGGATCCCGAATTTGTACACAACGTCAGGGAGCTTGTGATCATGGGCGGTGCGGAGCACGGCGGGAACATGTCGCCCCACGCGGAATTTAATTTCTGGACGGACCCGGAGGCGGCGAAGATTGTTTTTGGGGCAGGTTTTGAGAAGGTGACAATGATCGGGCTGGATGCGACATCCTACGTCTTTTTAAGCCCGACGCTGCGGGAACTTTTGTATCTGATCAATACGCCGGTTTCCCGGTTTATCCACAAAATGACACGCGCTTATGCGGACGGTCACTGGGAGATCGAGAAGAAACTTGGGTGCGAGCTGTGCGATGTGCTGACAATCGCTTATCTTCTCGACGAGTCTGTGGCGGAGACGGTGGACGCGTTCGTCGATGTGGAGACGAGCGGACTGTGTGACGGCGCATCTGTCGTGTACCGCACCTTCTATTACCCGGATAAAAAGAAGAACTGTCAGGTGGCGGTGAAGGCGGACACGAAGAAGTTCTTTGAGATTTTCTTCCGCTATCTGTTCCCGGAATATCTGGAGGCTGCATCCAGGGAGCTGTGAGCCGGGAAGGTATACAGGCACAGGAAAACATGTGACAGGTAAGATACAGGAAAAAGAAAAGGAGAGAAAACAATGACAGAGAAAAAAGGTATCAAAGCAGACTTTAACTTAATTACCATATTAATCATTCCCATCGCGATCGCCGTGAACTTTATCTGCGGAAATCTGGTGCTCACGCTGAAACTGCCGCTTTATCTGGACAGCATCGGTACGTTTCTGGTAGCGATCCTGGCCGGACCGTGGGTAGGAGCCCTGACCGGGCTGTTGAGCATTGCGATTAACTCCATTGCGGATCCGTCGCTTCTGCCCTTCGCTTTGATTGCGGGCGTGCTCGGCGGGGTGACCGGCATTTTTGCGCGCAAGGGGATGTTCACCAAATTCTGGAAATTTATCGTTTCTGCGATTGTGGCTTCGGTGGTTGCGGTGATTATGAGCGTAATCGTCAGCTATGTGTTCTTTGGCGGATTTGATACGAGCGGAAACTCTATTCTGATTGCAGGCATGATATCTGCAGGGGTTCCCTTCTGGCCGGCGCAGGTGATTGGAAACTTTATTTCCGAGGTGCCGGACAAGTTCCTTTCCCTGCTCGTGCCCTATCTGGTGATCAGAGGGATGTCAGACCGGTATCTGTACAAATTTTCCAACGGGCATGTGTTTATTGACGCCAGAAAGGCGGAAAAAGAGAATACAAACTAAGTTGTGAAAAATAGGAGATAAAGAGTGAAAAATATGGAAAACAAACGAAAGGGCATCAAGTCGTGGAATCCTCTGACGAGCCTGTATCTGATCATTGTCCTGGCCGTCGTTTCGATCCTGTTTGACTTTCGGATTACGCTGCTTACAGTGGCGCTGATGATCGTGCTGGCGGCGGTATCCGGGGAGGGGGCATCGTTTACAAAGCTGTGGCTGAAATCACTGGTGCTTGTGTGTGTGATCTGCTTTGCCTTGCAGTCGCTGTTTATTCCGGGCGAGGACGTGCTCTGGAGCTTCTGGATTTTCGCGGTCAAACGGGAGGGCGTGCAGAAGGCGGTCGTACTGTGTTCGCGTATTCTGGGTGTCGGTTCGGCAATTCTGCTTGGCGGAAAGCTGATTGATATGAAACATCTGACGGCAGTGCTGGAGGAGAGAGGGATGTCGCCGGCAGCGACCTATGTGCTTCTCTCCACAGCCAACATCATTCCCCAGATGTCCAAGAAGATGAGCGCCATTCTCGACGCACAGCGTTCCAGGGGAATAGAGACGGACAGCAGCCTGTTAGTGAGGGCAAAGGCATTCTTCCCATCAGTGGGGCCTCTTCTGCTCAATGCGCTTGTAAGTGCGGAGGAGCGTGCCATCACGCTGGAGGCGCGGGCGTTTTCCGCGCCGTGCAGGAAGACAAAATTGCGGGAGATTGCGGACACACCGAGGGATAAGGCGCTCCGCGCAGCGTTGATCAGCATATTGGTTTTGGCGATTGGAGGTAGGATTGCTTTATGGATAGCATTAAAATAACAGATTTGACATACCGATACCCCACTGCCGATGAGGATGTGCTGCGGCATGTGTCCCTGTCGGTGGAAAAAGGACAGCTCTGCGCGGTTGTGGGAGCGAATGGAAGCGGGAAGACGACGCTGTGCAATGCGATCCGCGGATTTGTGCCCAAATTTTATAAGGGAGACATCAGTGGAGAAGTTCTTGTCAACGGAAAAGATGTACAGAAGGAAGAGATCGGGGTCACGGCGCTGGACGTGGGATTTGTATTTCAGAATCCGTTCACACAGATCAGCGGCATCACAGATACCGTGTATGAAGAGCTGGCATATGGCCTGGAGAATATGGGGGTGGAACCGGCGGAGATTGAACGCCGCGTGGAAGAGATCATGGGACTGACAAAGATCGAGGCGTTTAGGGACCGGGATCCTTACCAGCTCTCCGGCGGACAGCAGCAGCGGGTCGCGCTGGCGGCGGTTCTCGTTATGAACCAGGATGTCTTCGTCATTGATGAGCCAACATCCCAGTTAGACCCGCAGAGCACGGACGATGTCTTTGAGATCATCCGGCTGATGAAAAATATGGGTAAGACGATTGTTCTCGTGGAACATAAAATGGAACAGATTGCGGAATATGCGGATAAAGTGGTTGTCATGGATCAGGGACAGATTGTGCTCGAGGGCACGCCGGAGGAAGTGTTCTCCGATCCGCGATGTGAAGAGTATCACATTCGTCTGCCGCAATGTACGCGGATTGCGCTGGACCTGAAAAAAGAAGGAATCGGGTTTGAGAAGCTGCCTGTCACTGTCCAGGAGACCGTAGAGGCGATTCAGGCAATAACGGGCACAGGAAAAGACGGACAAGAGAGGAAAGGGTGAAGAGAATGGCATTGGTAGAAGTAAAAAATCTTTCTTTCTACTATCCGAACGGCTATCAGGCGGTGGACGATGTGAGCTTTACCATCGAGGCCGGAGAGAACATTGCGATTGTAGGGCAGAACGGAGCGGGTAAAACAACGACCGTGAAGATGTTAAACGGACTGACAAAGCCCAGCTCCGGGGATGTACTCATCAACGGGGAGTCTACGAAAAACTATACGACCGCCCAGATGGCGCGCCGGGTAGGATATGTATTTCAGAACCCGGACGACCAGATTTTCAATGCGACGGTGTACAAGGAGATCGAATATGGCCTGAAGAAGATGAAGGTCGATATGGGAGAGTGCGAAAGACGGATCAAAGACGCCGCGGAGCTGACCGGCATGACAAAATATCTGGAGACGAACCCCTATGATCTTCCGCTGTCCATGCGCAAATTTGTGACCATCGCCTCGGTTATTGCCAGCAACTGCGATGTGATGATCTTTGACGAACCGACGGCCGGGCAGGATCTGGACGGTTTAAAAATATTGTCGGACTTAAACCGGGTTTTGACACAGCGGGGCAAGGCGATTGTGACGATTACCCATGATATGGAGTTTGTGGCGGATAACTATGACCGGGTGATCGTGATGTGCCAGAAGAAAGTCATTGCCGACGGCAGGACAAAGGATGTCTTTTTCCAAAAGGAGATCATGGAGAAAGCGATGTTAAAGCAGCCTGCGCTCGTGAGAATTGCCATGGAAGCCGGTATGCAGGAAAAGACGCTCGATGTGAAGAAACTGGCGTCATATATCAGACAAAACTCACGGTAAAAACGCGCCTGTCTGACAGGGGGTTGATTGGAAACAAAAGACGTGGCAGAAGGGCTTGAGGAAATGCGGAAAGCCGGCGGATGTTTATGGAATTTCGATAAATGTCTGCTGGCTTTTCCTGTGTGTGAAGCGGGGAGTGGCATGGGTGAAAACGCCAGAACGGTACGGATGTCCGGCAGGCGGATTTGGCAACATTGCATATTGAAAAATCTGCGCGGTAACTATATTATGGTAGGAAGGCAGTTTTTATACTTTCAATGACAATGAGGAGAATAGAATGGAACAGACGAAAGAAAATAAAATGGGCACCATGCCCGTGAATAAACTGTTGATCACCATGTCCCTGCCGATGATGATATCCATGCTGGTGCAGGCGCTTTACAATGTGGTGGACTCCATCTTTGTGTCGCGTATCAATGAAAATGCACTGACAGCCGTGTCACTTGCATTCCCGATTCAGACGCTGATGATCGCGGTGGCAGGCGGTACCTGTGTCGGTATCAATGCCGTACTCTCCAAGGCGCTGGGGGAGAAAGATCAGGAACGCGCGGACAATACGGCGGTCAGCGGCATTGTGCTGATGGCGATCAGCTATGTATTGTTTCTGCTGATTGGTCTGTTCGTAACCCGCGCGTTCTATCTGAGTCAGACGGACGACCCGCAGATTCTGGAGTTTGGCGTGCAGTATCTGAGCATTGTGTGCAGTTGCTCTTTTGGTCTTTTTGCGCAGTTTGTGTTTGAAAGGCTTCTGCAGTCTACGGGCAGAACCTTCTACATTATGATTACACAGGGAACGGGCGCGGTCATCAATATCATACTTGATCCGATTTTTATCTTCGGACTTTTGGGGATGCCACGGATGGGTGTCGCGGGCGCGGCGGTTGCAACGGTGACGGGGCAGACCATCGCGGGTACGATTGCGCTTATCGTAAACTTTAAGAAAAATGAGGATATTCATATCCGGTTTAAGGGACTGCGTCTGGAAAAGGAGCTTGTAGGGCAGATTTATAAGATCGGCGTGCCTTCTATGATTATGCAGGCAATCGGTTCCGTGATGACTTACGGCATGAATCTGATTCTGATTTCCTTTACCCCTACGGCGACGGCGGTGTTTGGCGTGTACTTTAAGCTGCAGAGCTTTATCTTTATGCCCGTGTTTGGCTTAAACAATGGTCTGGTGCCGATTCTCGCATACAATTACGGCGCGGGAAGAAGAGACCGTTTTATTCAGGCGATGAAGAGCGCCATTTTCTTTGCGGCGTGTATCATGGCGGTGGGCGTGGTGGTTTTTCAGACCATACCGGCGGTTCTGTTAGGCTTTTTTGAGGCGTCGGATGAAATGCTGCGGATCGGTGTGCCGGCACTGCGCATTATCTGCATCAGCTTTTTGCCTGCGGCATTCGGCATTGTCTGTGGTACGGCTTTCCAGGCCCTTGGCAATGCGGTCTACAGCATGCTCGTTTCCATTGCCAGACAGCTTGTGGTGCTTCTTCCGGCGGCGTTTCTTCTGTCCCTGTCGGGCGAGGTGACTTATGTGTGGTGGGCGTTTCCGATTGCGGAAGTGATGTCTTTGACGATGACGGTGATTTTCCTGGTCAGAATTAACAGCAGGGTGATCCGGCATATCGGGGAGTAGGCAGAAGCGCACACCGGATTGGATGCTTCCTCAATTTGATGGCGGCGGAATCGTTGACAGGGCGCAGGGAAAATGATATGATACATGAGCAGGCGGGAAGAAGTGACATGATTGTCACAAATTCTGTACCAGCCTGGCAGGCGGATATGGCGGAATTGGCAGACGCGCTGGATTTAGGTTCCAGTGGGAGACCGTGCAGGTTCAAGTCCTGTTATCCGCA
>CASWVG010000088.1 GCA_949472775.1 uncultured Lachnospiraceae bacterium | reverse complement strand
TCAGCCTTTACAGTGATGGGTACAGCCCGACACAAACAGGGTAACTCTCACGCCCTCCCCGTTTGCAATGTCAAATTTTTTGATTTCTCCATAATTCATTTACAGATGCATTACCCTTTCCTTGATTTCCTGCGTTCTTCCCTGATTCCAGAACTGTGTCCCGATATAGCCGCAGGTACGCCTCGCCACATTCATCTTGTTCTGGTCGGTGTTGCCGCAGTTGGGGCACTTCCAGACAAGTTTCCCGTCCGTATTTTCCACGATGTCAATCTCACCGTGGTAATCACACACCTGACAGTAATCGCTCTTTGTATTTAATTCGGCGTACATGATATTGTCGTAAATATACTGCATCAGGGACAACACCGCATCCAGATTATTCTCCATGTTCGGCACTTCCACATAGCTGATCGCGCCACCCGGGGAAAGCTCCTGAAACTGTGCTTCAAATTTCAATTTTTCAAAGGCGTTGATTTCCTCCGTCACATGCACATGGTAGCTGTTCGTAATATAGTTGCGGTCCGTCACGCCCTCGATGATCCCGAACCGCTTCTGCAGGCACTTCGCAAACTTATAGGTGGTGGACTCTAACGGCGTACCGTAAAGGCTGAAATCAATGTTTGTCTCCTCCCGCCACTCCTTGCATGCATTGTTCAGATACTGCATAACTTTCAAGGCAAAGGCCGTCGCCTCGGGATCCGTATGGCTCTTCCCTGTCATATAGCGGGTGCACTCACAAAGCCCCGCATACCCAAGCGAAATGGTGGAATAGCCGTCGTAGAGAAGCTTGTCGATCTTCTCCCCCTTTTTCAGTCTGGCAAGGGCCCCGTTCTGCCACAAGATCGGTGCCACGTCGGAAAGCGTCCCCTTAAGCCTGTTATGCCGCGCCATCAGCGCCCGTCTGCACAGTTCCAGACGTTCATCCATAATTTCCCAGAAACGTTCTTTGCCGCGTTTGGATGAGCACGCCACATCCACCAGATTTAAGGTGACCACGCCCTGATTGAATCTGCCGTAAAATTTCGGCTGGTCATTCTCGTCGTGATACACGGTGAGGAAGGACCGGCAGCCCATGCAGGTATAGCAGTTGCCGTCCTTTAACTGCTTCATAATCTTTTCTGAAATATAATCAGGCACCATGCGCTTTGCCGTACATTTCGCCGCCAGCTTCGTCAGATACCAGTATTTGGTGCCTTCGCGGACATTATCCTCCTCCAGCACATAAATCAGTTTCGGGAACGCGGGCGTGATGTAGACGCCCTTTTCATTCTTGACACCCTGAATCCGCTGGTTTAACATCTCCTCTATGATCATCGCCAGATCGTCCCGGGTACGCCCCTCAGGCACCTCGTCGATATACATAAAAACTGTGATAAAGGGCGCCTGCCCATTGGTGGTCATCAGTGTGATCACCTGATACTGGATGATCTGCACACCCTGCCTGATCTCGTCCTTTACGCGCCGCTCCGCGATGGCGTTAATCTGCTCCTCGGTGGCGTTTACACCCATCTCCTCCATCTCCGTCCGCACCTTTTTGCGGAATTTCTCCCGGCTCACGTTCACAAAAGGCGCCAGATGGGACAGGGAAATGCTCTGTCCGCCGTACTGACAGCTTGCGATCTGTGCGATGCTCTGTGTCGCCACATTGCAGGCCGTAGAAAAACTTTTCGGTTTGTCAATCATGGTCTCGCTGATCACCGTACCGTTCTGCAGCATATCCTCCAGATTGACCAGACAGCAGTTGTGCATATGCTGGGCAAAATAATCCGCATCATGGAAATGGATCACGCCCTGCTCGTGCGCCTCCACAATATCCGGCGGCAGCAGAAAGCGCTTCGTGATATCCTTGCTCACTTCCCCTGCCATGTAATCCCTCTGCACGCTGTTGACCGTAGGATTTTTATTGGAATTTTCCTGTTTCACTTCCTCGTTATTGCACTCTAAAAGACTTAAGATCTGCTCGTCCGTGGAATTGGATTTGCGCACAAGCGCCCGCTTATAGCGATAGGTGATATAGTTTCTGGAAATGGTGTAGGCACGGTACTTCATAAGCTGGTTCTCCACCATATCCTGAATTTCCTCCACGCTTGGAGCCCTTCTCATCTCCTCGCAGTGGTCAGCCACCACAGAGGCAATCTCATCAATCTCCTCCTCCGTCAGCCGGTCTTCCTCCTTCACGCTGTTGTTCGCCTTTCTGATTGCCGCTATGATCTTTTTCAGATCGAAATTGACCTCCACGCCGCTTCTCTTGATAATCTTCATCTGGTAACGCCCCCATATTCTATCCGATACTCAATATCGTGTATGTCTTTTCTGCCACTCCCCGTTGCACGCACTATATATTGTATCATGGCAAAATATTATGTCAAGTTCTTGTGGTGGTTATTTTCCGAAAAACCAACCAAACATTTTGACTGACCAAGTCAGTATATATTGTCTCCTATGTCCTTATTTTTCA
This sequence comes from uncultured Lachnospiraceae bacterium, assembly GCA_949472775.1. Classification (GTDB taxonomy): domain Bacteria; phylum Bacillota; class Clostridia; order Lachnospirales; family Lachnospiraceae; genus UBA3282. The sequence continues at coordinate 6,953 of CASWVG010000088.1, read as the reverse complement.
TAGTTTTCCAGAATTTCCAATATCTCCTCTTTGGTATACAATTCCTCCGGTTCCACACATGCGGACATGTCGATCAACTCCGCAATCCGCGTTTTGCACTCGTTCTCCGTCACCGGAACCCCTTCCCAGAAATAATCAAACTTTATATTTTCCCCGTCACCGGTTTCTTTCCACCACCCTGTTCCGATTTCTGAAAACTCTCCTTTCTCAAGCATGTAAATATTACATGGATAAAATCCCATATTACCGCTATAACTGTACAGCAGCCCGCCGTGTTCCATGTAGTGTAACCCGATCCTTCCCCGGTTCATGACACCCAAGTGTCCGTCATAAAAGGAAACCACAAATTCTCCCGTTGCCATGCCCCCTGTAAAAATGTAAAGTTCGGGAATCTCGTCGTCATCCACATAGATCAATGCATAATCGACATATTCCGATATCGTGGGATGAAAATATCTTCTTTCTATATAGGCGGCATATGCCTCCTGCCAAGTAGCAAAACTTTCTAACTGTCTCTCCTTCCATTCCAGTTCGTTCCCTGAAAGCTTTCTAAACTGTTCGTCCCTGTAACGGACAAACTGCTCCATCTCAATCTCTTTCCAATCACTATATCCCCTAAAATAATCATTTTCATCCATGTTTCCGTTTCCGTTTTCATCATACCAGTAAACTTCTCCCTCCTTGTGTGTACTGCCGTCAGCGTTCACTGTCATAAATTCGATCCATTCACTTCCATATTCCTGATAATATTTCAATATCCCACACTGTCCGTCCAAAACAACAGGCTCATATCCCCACCAGCCCTCAAACAAAATCTCAGGCCGGCTGTCGCGCGCTTTGATCGCATAATATGCCACGCTGTCTCTGATATGCAATTCTTCCACACCGTCGCCGTCTATATCATAGAAGCAGTATGCAATGTCATTATCCCAGAACAGTTCGGCGATCGGAACCTGCCTCTCTTCCCATACTACCGTGCGTTCCCCGTCCAGAAAACGCTCATAAATTTCCATCGTATCTAAATCGGAATCCGTATCATTCAGTCCGGCGGTTTCCAAACCGTCCATATCCTGTTCCCCAGTCTCAACCTCTCCCACCAGAAACTCGTTATCTCTCATCAGCATTCTATCCTCTTCCGTCAGAATGCTTTCATTCTCTGCCGCCTCTGCTTTCTCCGTCACCTCTGCCATACCAGCATCGTCTCTGTTCGCCACACTTCCGCAGCCCGTAAAAAACACCACGGTCAGACAAAGCAGCAAATTCGCAGTTCTGGCTGCCCATCTTTGATCCTTTACTTTCATCCTGTTTTCACTCCCTTGAATCCAGTGCCTTACTAATCCGTTTGTACACGCATATAAGCAGACTCGGAATGCTTCACATCTCTCACTGGCGTTCTCCGTTCCACCTCACTCTGCCCATAGCAGACCTTCCCCGGCGGTCTTGCACCTAAAACAAAAACAGGCGCTGATCGTTTCTTGTGCAAACATAAAACGACCATCGCCTGTTCTTGACTCTGTTTATACACGCAAGCTGGAAAAGGGACTCGAACCCTCGACCTACTGATTACGAATCAGTTGCGCTACCGACTGCGCTATTCCAGCATAGCCTTACAACAATGATTATTATATGATGGAATGGCTCATTTTGCAAGTAATTTTTTTAGAAATTATTCCAGTCGGATTTCTTTTTCTTATTTTTTCATGTGCACATCCACCTGCGGAAATGGTATCCCAATCCCTGCATCGTCCAACGCATACTTCACGGTCTCCATAAGCCGCCATCTGGTTTCCCAGAAACTTTCATTGGAGCTGTAGCAGCGCACATTAAGAACAACAGCGCTATCCGCCAGTTCTTCCACAAATACAAGCTTCTCCTCATCCTGTAAAACGCCGGGATCCTCATCCAGAACGCCAAGAAGCGCTTCCCTTGCCTTTCGGATATCCGCCTCGTAGGAAATCCCCACCTTGATGTCCATCCTGCGATCCTGGACCGTACTCATATTCAAAATATTGCCATTTGCCAGCTCCCCGTTTGGCACCACCACCATATGGCGGTCCGGCGTGACCATTCTGGTATAAAAGAGTTGCACATCCTCCACCGTTCCCTCATTGCCGGCAGCATCCCTGATATAGTCACCGACCTTGAAAGGCTTTAAGAGCAGAATCAGCACACCGCCCGCAAAATTCGACAGACTCCCCTGCACCGCCAGGCCAATCGCCACACCCGCGGAACCGACCAGAGCCACCACGCTTGTGGCATCCAGTCCGAAGGATGAGGCGATCATAAAGAGCAGCAGGATGTAGAGTGCCGTCTTGACAAGGGAATCCAGAAACCGGCTCACGCCCACATCCACATTCCTGCGCTCAAAGGATTTCCTAAGGATTCTGCGTATCAGCTTAATAAGCTGTACGCCGATAAAAAATACAACCAACGCCAGAAGTACTCTGACTCCCAGACGGAGTAATTTCTCGGGCAGTTCCTGCAGATACCGCTCAATCAAACCTACATTCAACTCATCTGAAGCAATATACTCAATCTCTCTGATCTGTTCTTCCACAACCTGATCTTCCATGCCGCCTCCGTTTATCCACCTGCTGTGTTGTTAGACGAATCCAGTGTTTCTGCGCTCACACCTTGCTTTCCATCACTTACTCTTTCACTTCCGCGCCGTCACTATCAGCCGTCTTCCCATTTTCTGGTTTTTCTACAGATTCCATAACATCTGTTGTTTTATCTTTTGCCCGTTTTGTGGATGTCTTCTTCACAGCCGTCTTCTTTCCGGCAGGCTTCCTCCCGGGCTTTGTGTCAGATGCTGCCTTTGATACTGCTTTCGCTCCCGCCACAGGCTGTTTTGCGTCTGTTTTCGACTTCTTTGTCAGTTCCTGCAGTTTTTGCGCCGCAGCCTCTGCCGCCTTCTCCAGCACTTCCGCTACCTTCGCGCTCTCCCTGGCTTCTGCGGCAGCACGTTTCGCCAGTTCCTTCGCCTCTGCCGCGGCACGTTTCGCCTGCTCTCTCGCCTCTGCCGCAGCCTGTGCCGTGCGCTCCGCTTCCTCCTCCGCAAGACGTCTTTCTTCCGCCTCTTTTGCCAGACGCCTCTTTTCAGCGCGTTTGCGCTCAATCTCCGCTTTTTCCTCTTCCGTATACGGTGTATAAGAGAAAATGCTGATACTCAAAGGCGCGCTCACCATATCAATCGCGTAAGGTTTGCCGTCCCACTCCATTTCCAGAGCATCACAGACTGCCGTATTTACTATACCACTTCCACCGTACGCCAGGTCATCCGTATTAAAGACCTCATGATACTTTCCTTCGCAGGGTACGCCCACACGGAATTCCTGTCTCGCGTCAGCAAAGTTCGCCACCACCACCAGCATATCCCTCACGTCATCTGTCTTTCTGATGTAGGACAGCATACAGGCATTCGGCGTGATGCAGTTGATCCACTCAAAGCCTTCCCACGAAGTGTCCTTCTCATAAAGCGCGGGGGAAGAAACGTAAAATTTATTTAAATCCGCCACCAACTGGTTCAATTTCCTGTGTTCCGCGTTCTCCAGAAGCCCCCACTCCACAGCGCGCTTCTCGTTAAACTCGTTATATTCCCCGATATCCTGCCCCATAAACAGAAGTTTTTTGCCCGGATGCGTCATATGATACGCATACGTCAGACGCAGGTTCGCGAACTTTTTCTCCCGCTCTCCCGGCATCCTGCCAAGGAGCGTGCCTTTGCCGTGCACCACCTCGTCGTGGGACAGCACGAGCATAAATTTCTCACTGTAAGCATAAATCATGCTGAAAGTCAGATCATTGTGCCTCCCCGAGCGGAAGAAGGGATCCGTCGTGATATAACCCAGATAATCATTCATAAATCCCATATTCCATTTCAAGTCAAATCCCAGACCATCCTCGTCGAGCGCACCCGTGATCTTCGGCCACGCCGTGGACTCCTCCGCGATCATCAGCACGCCGGGATTTCGTTTTTTCATAATGGAGTTCAAATGCTTCAACAGCTCCACAGCTTCCAGATTCTCATGCCCGCCGTAGATATTTGCCACCCATTCACCATCATTCTTCCCATAATCCAGATAAAGCATGGAGGCAACCGCATCAATCCGAATCCCGTCCGCGTGGTATTTTTCCACCCAGTACAACGCATTGGCGATCAGATAATTGCTCACCTGCGGACGCCCGTAATTGTAGATCAGCGTCCCCCAATGCGGATGAAAGCCCTGTCTGGGGTCCTGATGCTCGTACAGGCAGGTACCGTCAAACCCTGACAACCCATAAGTATCCCTCGGGAAATGGGCGGGCACCCAGTCCAGAATCACGCCGATCCCCGCCCTGTGCATCTCATCCATAAAGTACATAAAGTCCTCCGGCGTACCGTAGCGGGAAGTGGGCGTATAGTAGCCGATCACCTGATAGCCCCAGGATTCATCCAGCGGATGCTCCATAACCGGCATCAGTTCAATATGGGTATAACCCATCTTCTTCACATAGTCGATAATCTTCGGCGCAAGCTCCCTGTAAGTGAAAAACTCCCTGCCATCGGAAGGCTTATCAAAGGAGCCGAGATAAAGCTCATACACGCTCATGGGCTTATTTTCCGTCTGCAGCGCGGCGCGCTCCTTCATCCACTTACTGTCCTTCCACGAAAAACCTTCGATGTCCCGCACCACAGAAGCGTTCTCCGGACGCATCTGCGCCCCGAAGCCGTAAGGATCCGCCTTCATAAACACCAGACCGCTCTTAGCCTTGATTTCAAATTTATAACAATCCCCTTCTTTTACATCGGGAATAAAAATCTCAAAAATGCCAGACTCCCAGAGTCTGCGCATCTGATGTACCCTGCCGTCCCATCCGTTGAAGTCACCGACCACGCTTACCCGAAGGGCGTTTGGCGCCCAGACCGCAAAGGATGTGCCCGCAACCCCGTCTACAACCTTCGGATGCGCGCCCAGCTTCTCATAGATTTCATAATGGATGCCCGCGTCAAATTTCTCCGTATCTCCTTTTGTAATCTGGGGGGCAAAATTATAGGTATCCCGCATCTTTCTCAGACTGCCGTTTGGCGCCTCCACCACATACTCGTAGGCGGGAACCGTCTTTCCCGGCAAAAGCAGGGCAAAATATCCCTCCTCATCAGCCTCTTCCATCCGGTAGCTCTTATCCCCGTCCAAAAGCTGCAGGCGCACGCTCTTTGCACCCGGCTGAAAGGTCTGCACAAGCACGGAACCTCCCATCACATGCGCACCGAGAATCTCATGTGGATTGTCCGATTCCGAATATACGATCTCCTCGATTTTTGCCCAGTTCATCAGCTTATATGTCTTTTTATTCATCCGCAGTCACCCTGCCTTTCTGAAATTTTAGTTGAACTTATATCTTAACGCTTTCAGTGCCCTCACACGGTTCCTCAATCCTGTGAATCAAAAGCCCGCTCCGCAGTTTCGGCTCAAACCATGTAGATTTCGGAGGCATCAGCTTTCCCGCGTCCGACACGGCAAACAACTCATGGATATCCGTGGGAAACATGGCAAAGGCAACCATTGCATCCGTATGTACCCTCCGCTCCAGTTCCGCAAGCCCTCTGATCCCGCCCACAAAGTCGATCCTCTCATCCACCTTCGGGTCCACAATGCCAAACACCGGCTCCAACAGTTCCTTCTGCAAAACCGCCACATCCAGATCTTCCACCGAATCCCCTGTGTAACAGCTGTTATTTATAGTAAGGCGGTACCAGTCATCCCGGTAGTACATGCCGATTTCACCCTTTTTCTGCGGCTTATACGGCTCCTTCCCCATTTTCTCCAGGGCAAAGGCAGCTTCCACCTTCTCCATAAAACCACTCTCGTCAAAATCCGTCCCGGGCTTCACCACCCGGTTATAATCCATAATCATCAGCTGGTCGTCGGGAAACAGGACCGACAGGAAATAATTAAATTCCTCTCTCCCCGTAAACGCGGGAAATGCCGCCCTTCTCTTCTTCGATACCCGAACCGCCGACGCACACCTGTGATGACCGTCCGCAATATAGATGGACTCCACCTGCCGGAACGCGTCTCTGATCCGCCAGACCGCCTCCACCTCGTCGATCACCCAGAGCCTGTGGGTAATGCCGTCCGCCGACGTGAAATCGTAAACCGGCTCTCCCGCCATAGCTTTCGTGACCTCCCGCTCGATCTCCTCTCTTCTGCGGTATGCCAAAAAAATCGGACCGGTCTGGGCGCTGCACACGTCCACATGGCGGATGCGGTCAGCCTCCTTATCTGCCCGGGTGTTCTCATGTTTCTTAATCACCTGCGAATCGTAATCGTCCACGGAAGCGCAGGCGCCAATCCCTACCTGAGATCTGCCATCCATCACAAGCTCATAGACATAGTACGCTTCTTTTTCCTCCTGCACGAAAAGCCCGTCTTCTATCATCTGGCCAAGCATCTCCCGCGCCTTCTCATAAACTTCCGCCGCGTACATGTCATACCCTTCCGGAAACTGCGTCTCCGGTCTGTCTATCCGGAGGAACGTATAATCGTCCCCCTTCACGGCCTCCCTGGCCTCTTTTCTATTATAAACGTCATAGGGCAGCGCGGCTATTTTGTCAGCCAGATCTGCCCGGGGCCTGACTGCCCGAAACGGAATGATATCTGCCATCTGTCTCTCCTTCTTTCCCGCAATTTACAGGATGTATGTATTTATTCTAACAAATAATGCTGGTCACCACAAGGGAATAGTGGTAGAATTGTTCCAATGAGATGTGCCCGATCAGCTTTTTCGATTGTGCACTGCTCAATATAATTAGTATAAAATCATAAGGAAAGGAAGATGCAAATGACCAGCGAAGAACAGAAAATTCTGGACCGGATCAACACCTATGCGGAAGAAGCCCTTGCGGACATTGATCCCCAGAAGACCAGAATTTCATTTCAATTAGAAGCGTTGAAGCCCGTGATGCAGGA
>CASWVG010000087.1 GCA_949472775.1 uncultured Lachnospiraceae bacterium | reverse complement strand
AGAGAAAAAGGCATCAGATCCCTTGGAGCTGGAGTTTCAGGGAGTTATGAGCTACCAAGGTGAACAATGGGAACCCAACAAGGTCTTCTGCAATTTTCACTGGATGATCCAGAGGAGGAGAGGCTGCATGATCAAGGTGACGAGAGCGACTACCGGACGTATTCGGATGCGGCGTATGAGGGGACAGCGGTGCATCTGGTGGCAGGACTTAAGTTTTCGGGCGTAGAGGGGCTGTGGTTTGACGGCCTGCCGCTTTTGACGATACAGGTTGTGGAGGATGAGGGGAGCGCATCCGGGTTTAGGCTGGAACGCCCGAGGATTGACGAAACGTATGTGGCGAATATGCCCTTGCAGGAGAAGGCGCTTTCGGAGCTTGAGAGCCGGTCGGAAAATGCGGATGCGGTGGCAGGACATTTGGCGAATGACGATGCGGGAGCGGGACGGGACGATCTGGAGAAACCGCTGACGGACGGGGCACAGGCGCACCATGATCTGGAGATTACATTCAGCAATCCCTGCCCGGATTTTTACAGAATTTCAGACGGGTACGGCGAGAGGACACATCCCGTTACAGGTGAAGTCAGGACACACACGGGGGTGGACATGGCGGCGCCGGAGGGGGCGGATATCCTTGCTGCAGCAGACGGCATGGTCTGTATGACGGGATTTGACACGGTGAACGGAAATTATGTGGTGCTCTGGCATGGGCAGAGCGGTCAGATGACATATTATACGCATTGTAAGACGATAGAGGTGGAAAAGGGGCAGCAGGTGGCGCGGGAAGAAAAAATTGCAACCGTGGGAAAAACGGGTACAGCCACCGGTTCCTTCCTCCATTTTGCGGTCAGCAGCGACACAAACTGGGAGGAACCGCACTGGGAAGAACTGGATGAATAAAAAGTTTTTTAAAGAAACGCGATAAGATTCTTTCTTATTGCGTTTCTTTGTGGTATAATCTCCGCGAAGGCAATGAACAGTGCACAGACGTAAGTGTTTATTTTATAGAGAGGTCAGAAAACGCATGAAATATAAAAAGATCAATGATGCGACAGTACAGTGTATTGTCTCGGCGGACGACATGGCGGAGTATGGGCTTGCGCTATCGGATATCTTTGAGCGCAACGAAAGAGGCGAGGAATTTCTGAGGGATATCATCGAGCGGGCGCACGACGAGGTGGGCTACCAGATCAACAACGGCAATATCGCCATGCAGATCACACCGCTTAAGGACAACGGACTGGTGGTGACTTTTACGGATGAAGGGCCTGCGGCGTTTAAGGAGATGCTGCAGAACTTAAAAGAGGTGCTGCAGGAATTCAGCGCGGAGCTTGCCGGGCAGGAAGAACGTGCAAAAGAGGCGGCACAGACTTCTGACGATTTTGATGAAAACAGGCGGATGTTTGTCTTCTGTACCATGCACCAGACCATGCAGTACGCGGCGACGATTCCGAATACATATTCTGTGAAGAGTCATCTCTATAAGGAGGGCGGGGATTACTATCTGGTGCTTGAGAAAAACAGGCTTTCCTATAAGGCGTTTAACAGAATCAGCGCCCAGGCGGTGGAGTTCGGGAATCTGATTGCGGTTTCCGAGGAGCGGATGCGGTATCTGGAGGAGCATGGCGAGTGTCTGATCAGAGACCGGGCGGTGAGCAGGCTGCGCAGGATATACCGCGCGTAAAAAGGTACGTGAAAGCATAAAATGAAACAGAGAGTGGTTGACAGGTGCTGCCATGCCTCAAAAGCTGGCAGCACTTGTTCTGTCATAGTGTGAGATGGAATGTGAAACTCTGCAGCGGCGGCTGTATTTTGCAGGGGAGCTTCTGCGCTCACACAGGAGAATGCCGCAAACCGGTATTCTCCGCGCAAAAATAGGAATCAGCAGAAAAAGAAATGAGGGTAACATGAACAAAGAAAAGAAGAAGAAAAACGAGCATTTTGACGCCTTTCTGGAGAAGGAGATCCTGACGGCGAACCGTTATGACGACGGTGCAGGTGAGAAGGAAGGGGAAGAGAAAGAGGGGCTTCGCTATGAGGACGCGGGCATTGACGGCAGGATTCTGCGGGCGGTGAAGGAGCTTGGTTTCGAGCATATGACGCCCATTCAGGAACAGGCCATTCCGCTCTTTATGACGGGGCGCGACATCATCGGCCAGGCGCAGACAGGCACGGGAAAGACGGCGGCATTCGGCATACCGATCCTGCAGAAGATCAATCCGGAGAACCGTTCCCTGCAGGCGGTGATTTTATGTCCCACAAGAGAGCTGGCAATGCAGGCGGCGGATGAGCTTCGCAAGTTTGCCAAGTATATGAACGGCATCAAGGTGCTCCCGGTTTACGGCGGGCAGGAGATCTACAAGCAGATTAAAAACTTAAAGACGGGCGTGCAGATCGTGGTGGGAACGCCGGGGCGCGTGATGGACCACATGCGCAGACATACGCTCAAGATGGATCAGGTGCATACGGTGGTGCTTGACGAGGCGGATGAGATGTTAAACATGGGCTTTCGGGAGGATATCGAGACGATTCTCAAGGAGATGCCCGAAAAGCGTCAGACCGGGCTTTTTTCAGCCACTATGCCCAAGCCGATTCTGGATATTACCAAGACTTACCAGAAGGATGCGGAATACGTCAAGATGACGCCGAAGGAGGTTACGATCCCCTTAATCAAGCAGGCGTACTATCAGGTGCGGAAACAGGATAAGGAAGAAGTGCTCTGCCGTCTGATCGACTATTATACGCCGGGGCGGGCGCTGATTTTCTGCAATACCAAGCGGATGGTGGATGAATTGACGGAGCATCTGAAGGGCAGAGGTTATGAGGTGGAAGGACTTCACGGGGATCTGACGCAGGGACAGAGAGACACGGTGATGAACCTGTTTAGAAGCGGCAAAACGAATATTCTGATTGCCACCGACGTGGCGGCGAGAGGGATCGATGTGAGCGATGTGGAAGCGGTCTACAATTTTGATGTGCCTGAGGATATCGAATACTATGTGCACCGTATCGGCAGAACCGGACGCGCCGGCAAAACTGGAAGATCCTTTACGCTTGTAGTCGGCAGGGAGGCTTATAAAATCCGGGATATCGAGCGCATCTGCCACACGAAGATCAAGGAGCGCAAGGTGCCGAGCGCGGCAGATATCACAGCAAGAAAAGCGGAAAAGATATTGAAGGAAGCCTATGCGGTGATTGAGAATGAGGACATCAGCAGGGCGGGTGAGTATATTCTCGATGCGGTTGCGCTGGGGCAGTACAGCGCAACGCAGATTGCGGCGGCGTTTATGAAGATGAAGCTGGGTGACGAGATCGAGGACATCCGCACGGAGAAGTTTTTCTTTGAAAGGAAACCTTTTCAAGGCGGCCGTGGCGGCAAGGGTGGCCGGAGCGATGGCAGAAACGGCAGGTCCGGCGGAAAAGGCGGGCAAAGCGACGGGGGAAAATATAAAGCCGGCGACAGGAGCAGGAGCGGTTACGGCAAAAAGCCCGGCAGCAGGAATAACGATAAAAATAACTACCGTAATGAAAAGGACGGATTTTCGACTAAGGAAGAGAAGAACCGGGATAAAGGCAGATTTGCGAACGGAAAACCTAAGGATGTCAGGAGGGACGGCAGACCGGTGTACAAAAGGGAGTCTGATTTTGAACCGCGTTACGGTGGCCTGCGGATCAAAACCAAATTTGATTAGAGGATAAGTTCCTGCCCGTGCTCTTTCAGCCATTTCCGATGGGTACGGTAGTCGGGACATACGCTCTCCACAAGCGCCCAGAACGCTTTTGAGTGGTCCATATGGGTCAGATGGCATAGTTCATGCACGACCACATAGTCGAGGACGGCGGGCGGCGCAAGCATAAGCCGCCAGTTGAAGGACAGGGTGCCTCTGGCGCTGCAGCTTCCCCAGCGGGTCTTCTGGTCGCGGATGGTGATGCGGCTGTAGTTTCCGCCTGTGAGCGGGAGAAAATAGGCGGCGCGTTGCGGGAAATATGCCTTGGCGGCGTCGATATAACGCTTTTCAAGGGCAGCGCGCTGGGTGTCCGTCAGGTCGGATGCGGGACGGTTCTCGATGCGTCTGACGGCTTCCAGATAATGCGTGATAATCCAGTGCTGCTTGTCTAGCAGGAGGCGGTTAATCTGCGCTTCTGAGGTGCCTAGTGGCAGCCGCAGGGTGATCTTTCCGTCCGCGGAGATGCTGACGGCACATGTTCTGCGGCGGCTGTAGATTACCTCGTAGGGCAGTTCATATAGTTTACTCTGGTATTTGATGCGGTGTATGTGTTCCATGGTTGTGATTATATAATGGAGAAAGGAGAAAAACAAGCGGCATAACTTTACACTTTTCCAGAAAACGGATATAATAAGGCTGTAGCAGGCAGCATGGAGTATGGAGAGAAAGTAGGTGATTAAATGCCAAATGGTGCAGAGATTATAAGAGATGCATTAAATGATTTTCAGAAGATTCAAAAGCGTATGCTGTTGGCAAAAGAAGAAGGTGCGGTGAAAACGTATGCCGATCTTAAGGATGATTATAATTCTTTGAAGGCGTTACTCACGAGTCTTGGCGTAATTCTGACAGAAATTGACAAAATAAAAGAGTAAGTAAGGAAATAGAAAAGGAGAAACAAGTCATGGGAACAAAAAAACCGGCAGTATTGATGATTTTGGACGGCTATGGTCTGAACGAGAAAACGGAAGGAAACGCGGTTGCGCTGGCGAAAACGCCGGTGATGGACAAACTGATGGCGGAGTGCCCTTTCGTGAAAGGAAATGCCAGCGGCATGGCGGTAGGACTGCCTGACGGGCAGATGGGCAATTCCGAGGTGGGACACCTGAACATGGGCGCGGGGCGCATTGTGTATCAGGAGCTTACCAGAATTACCAAGGAGATTCAGGACGGCACTTTTTTTGAGAATCCGGCTCTGCTTGATGCGGTTAACAACTGTAAGAAGAACGATTCCGCCCTGCACATGTTCGGACTTTTATCCGACGGCGGTGTGCACAGCCACAACACCCATCTCTACGGGCTGCTGGAACTGGCTAAGAGAAACGGGCTGACCAAGGTTTACGTTCACGCGTTCCTCGATGGAAGAGATACGCCTCCGGCAAGCGGCAAGGGCTATGTGGAAGATCTGGAAGCCGAGATGAAAAAGATCGGCGTAGGCGAGGTGGCAACCGTGACAGGGCGCTACTACGCGATGGACCGTGACAATAACTACGACAGGGTGGAGAAGGCGTATCTGGCGCTCACCAAGGGCGAGGGCTTAGAGGCACAGAGCGGTCCTGCGGGCATTCAGGCATCCTATGACAGGGACGAGACGGACGAGTTTGTGAAACCTACGGTGGTGATGAAGGACGGCGCGCCCGTTGCCACGATCAAGGACGGGGATTCCGTGATCTTCTTTAACTTCCGTCCCGACCGTGCCAGAGAGATCACCAGAAGTTTCTGTGACGACGATTTCAAGGGATTTGCCAGAGAAAAGAGGCTGGATCTGACTTATGTATGTTTCTCGGACTATGATCCCACCATTCCCAACAAGGAGGTGGCGTTCCACAAGATTTCCGTCACCAATACGTTTGGCGAGTGGCTTGCGGCGAACGGCATGAAGCAGGCGAGAATCGCCGAGACGGAGAAGTACGCCCATGTGACGTTCTTCTTCAACGGCGGCGTGGAGGAGCCGAACGAGGGTGAGACCCGCATTCTGGTCAATTCTCCCAAAGATGTGGCGACCTATGACTTGAAGCCCCAGATGAGCGCCTACGAGGTGTGCGACAAGCTGGTGGAGGCGATCAAGTCCGGCACTTACGACGTGATTATCATCAATTTTGCGAATCCGGACATGGTTGGACACACCGGCGTACAGGAGGCGGCGATCAAGGCTGTTGAGGCTGTGGACGAGTGTGTCGGCAAGGCAGTTGACGCGCTCAAAGAGGTGGACGGCGTGCTGTTTATCTGCGCGGATCACGGCAATGCGGAACAGCTTATCGACGAGGAGACGGGGGCGCCTTTCACGGCGCATACCACCAATCCGGTACCTTTTATTCTGGTCAATGCGGATTCCGCTTACAAGCTGCGTGAGGGCGGATGTCTTGCGGATATCGTGCCTACCATCATCGAGCTGATGGGTAAGGAGCAGCCTGCGGAGATGACGGGGAAATCTCTGCTTGTAAAGTAACTGCCGGTCAGATCGGGGGAGGAGCCGGAGGGGATGAGACACCAGAAAAAAACATGGCAGCCTGTTGTTTACGCATTTTTGTTCCTGCTTGTCGTGCTTTTGCTTTTTAATGTCTATACAGCGCTGAACAGGAACAGGATTCAGGAGCAGAACCGGGTGTACGCGGAGGATTCCGCCAGACATACGGTGAAGCGGATCGAGAGCGAATTTAACAATGCGTTGCGGCGCATTGAGAACAATGCTTATCTGGTCAGCGCCAGCGGAGGTGCAGGGCAGGTTGACGCCAGTGTGCTGAAGGAATGGGAAGATAACACCCCCTTTGACGCCGTCCGGTTTACCAACAGGGACGGCGTCAATCTGGCATCCAACGGAGAGACAAGCGACAGTTCGGACAGGGATTATTTTGTCAACGGAATGCGTGGGGAGAGCGGACTTGAGACGGTGTCCGCGTCCCGGATTACAGGAAAGCCCATGATGGTGTTCTATGCGCCCGTATATGACGGGCAGGAGATTGCAGGCATGTTTCTGGGGCTGTATTTCGCGGAGGATTATCTGCGGGATATGCTTGCCACCAGCTATTTTGGTGAGCCCGCTGATGTGTTCCTGTGCGCCAATGACGGGATGGTAGTTGCCAATTCCGGCAACAGCACTTACGGGGATCATCTGTTCACCTCTCTGGCGGAAAAGGGTGTGATTGACGAGAAAACTGCCGCTGCGGCGCGGAAAGCGTTTGCGGATGGCACGGACACGGCGTTTTTATGCGAGGACGGCTGCAAAACGGACAATATCTGTGTCATGCATCTGAAGGGATATGATTATGTCCTCGTGCAGGCTTTTCCGAAAAATGTCACGCAGACAATGATCAGCAGGGCGAATATGGCAGGTGTCATGTTGGAAATCTGTCTGCTTGTCCTGTTTGCGGTCTATGTGATTTATATGCTTTTGCGCGCGGCAGGGCGGCGCAAAGAGCTGGAAGTGGAGAATAAGCTGAGGGGCGATGTGCTCCGGGGTGTGAACATTCTCTTCGCATCGCGCTATCTGGTTGTAGATCTGGAAAATGACAGTTACGCTTACCTGTCGGGAGTCGGACCGTTAAATAACCGTATTCCGATGGCGGGTGTTTACAGCGAGACCGTAGAACTCCACGCGGCGGACATTGTCGGGGAGGAGGCAAAGGAGGCATTTCGTCAGTTCTGGCAGATTGACTCTCTCAGGGAAAGCCTTGCCGATAAGGACGCGGTCGTTCACGAGTGCCACGTATCCCGACAGGGGAAAGAAGAGTGGGAGCATCTGACCGCGGTGTGCCTGGAACGGAGAGCCGGCAAGCCGGTCAGGGTTTTACATGTCCGCCAGAACGCCACGGAACAGGTGTACAGACAGCGGGAACAGACGCAGGCGCTGCAGGATGCCCTGAGGCAGGCGCAGCACGCCAATCAGGCGAAGACTACCTTCCTGTCAAATATGAGCCACGATATCCGCACGCCCATGAATGCCATTATCGGTTTTGCCACGATCGCGGCAAGTCATATGGAGCGCGCGGATCAGGTGAAGGACTGTCTGCACAAAATCCTTTCTTCCAGCAATCATCTGCTTGGTCTGATTAACGATATTCTGGATATGAGCCGCATTGAGAGCGGGAAACTGCAGATTCATAATCAGGAATGTAATATTCCCGAACTGATGCACAATCTGGTGAACATTATACAGCCGCAGATGAAGGCAAAGCAGATGGAAATGTTTATTGACACCTTTGAGGTAGTCAACGAGGACGTCATTGCGGACCCGTTAAAACTAAACCAGATTTTCATCAATCTGATAGGCAATGCCATCAAGTATACGCCGGCGGGCGGCGTGGTGAGTTTCCGCATTACGCAGCATACCACTTCCAGACACGGCTGGGGTGATTATGTATTTATTGTAAAAGACAACGGAATCGGCATGTCGCAGGAGTTTGTGGAACATATCTTTGAACCCTTTGAGCGGGAGTCCACCGCCACGAGAAGCGGTATACAGGGCGCGGGACTGGGCATGGCGATCACAAAGAGCATCATTGATATGATGGGCGGTGAAATCACCGTGGAGAGCGAGGTCGGAAAAGGAAGCACCTTTACGGTCAGAATACCGCTGCAGCTTCAGGATACGGAAAAAGAGGCGGAGCAGATTAAGGAGCTGGAGGGACTGCGTTCCCTTGTGGTGGACGACGATTTAAATGTCTGCGACAGCGTAAGCAAAATGTTAAAGGGTATAGGTCTGCGCTCCGAGTGGACGACGTCTGGCAGGGAGGCGATATACCGCGCCCAGTCCGCTTATGAGGAGGGAGATCCTTACCATACATATATCATCGACTGGCAGATGCCTGAGATCAACGGAATTGAAACGGCAAGAAAAATCCGGAGTGCAGTGGGGGAGGACACGCCCATCATTATTCTGACGGCATATGACTGGACAGATATCGAGGCGGAGGCGAAGGAGGCAGGCGTCAACGCGTTTTGTGCGAAGCCGTTGTTTATGTCCGACCTGAAGGCATCGCTGCTGGCGGCAAATAATAAGGATCTGAAGGCGGAAGAATCGGGGCTTGCATGGACGAAAACCGATTATAGCGGAAAGAGGCTCCTTCTTGTGGAGGATAATGAACTAAACCGTGAAATCGCGGAGGTGATTCTCACGGAGGCAGGGTTTATGATTGAGTCGGCGCCGGACGGAACCGATGCGGTCGCAATGATGGAAAAATCCGCAGAAGGCTACTATAACGCCGTCCTGATGGATGTGCAGATGCCGGTTATGAACGGATACGAAGCGACAAAAGCGATCCGGGCGATGTGCCGTGAGGATGTGAAAACGCTACCGATTATCGCCATGACTGCCAACGCCATGGAGGATGACAAAGAGGCGGCGCTAAAAAGCGGCATGAACGCCCACATTGCGAAACCGCTTGATATCGAGCTGTTAATGAGCGTACTGCGGCAGTATCTGCTGCGGTAGGATCCGACATACAGTATAAAAAGAAAAAGAGGCAGGACCGTACACGGAAGTTTTGTGTACGGTCCTTTCCTATTGACAAATTCCGGCAGGCAGATGTATACTAACTGTACCACCACAAATAGTACACTTAATATTGTGTGGGGCGGCTGAAAGAATTGCATTCTTTCAACCACGAGCTTTGTGAACAAAATGGCGGGTCCACAAAGCTCGGTGTGTTGTGTGAATCTGTAGGGAAAGGAGCATTCCTGTAATTCAGAAATAACGCCAATAGAATAAAAAGAAACCTCG
>CASWVG010000086.1 GCA_949472775.1 uncultured Lachnospiraceae bacterium | reverse complement strand
GGCTACATTTGCAGCGATTTTTGTAGCCAGAGGCTCACGGCATAATGCCGTCAAGCTGTCTGGCTACCTCCACCTGCTTGTTGGGGTACAGGTGGCTGTACGTGTCCATCGTTGTCTGCACCTTTTCATGTCCGAGCCGCTCCGCGATCAGCAGCGGAGAGAAGTCCATCTCCACCAGCAGGCTGGCGTGGCTGTGGCGAATATCATGCACCCGGATGCGCTTTACCCCCGATGCCTTGCAGCCATACTCCATTTCGTGATACAGAAAGCTCTTGGTGTAGGGAAAGAGCCGGTCGTCCTTTTGCAGCCCGTAGCAATGGGACATATACTCCTGTAAACAGGTGCAGAGTCCATCAGGGATAGGGATGGTGCGGTTGCTCTTAGGCGTTTTCGGCGTGGTGACGATGTCCTCTCTGCCGAGACGCTGATAGCTCTTGTTTACCGTCAGGGTTTTCTTTTCAAAGTCGATGTCCAACGGCGTAAGCGCCAATAGCTCTCCTTCACGGATTCCGGTGAAGTACAAGGTCATAAATACCGCGTAGCTGGCAGGCCGGTCTTTCATGACCTCAATGAATGTCTGAAACTCCTGCCTTGTCCAGAACAGCATCTCATCGGCGTGTTTCTTACCCATGCTCCCTGCCTTGTGGCATGGATTCTCTTTCAGTCCATAGTACTTGACTGCGTAGTTGAAAATTGCTGTGAGCTGGTTGTTGATGCACTTGAGATAGGTTTGGGAGTAGGGCTTGCCGCTTTCATCGCGGTAGCTGGTCAGAGAGTTCTGCCACTGGCGCACATGAGTGGGCTTGATCTCGTTCAGCGGGATTTTCTTGAAGAAGGGCGTTACCTTCAGGTCGATCAGCCATTTCTTGCTGGCAACGGTGGAGGGCTTGAGGCGGTGCTCCATATCCTTGACATACAAAGCGATGAAGTCGCCGAAGGTCATACCGAGGCTGCCTGTGGATTGGCTGATGAAGTCACGTTCCCATTGAAGGGCTTCCTTTTTGGTGGCGAAGCCGCGCTTCTTTTTGTGGATGGTCTTGCCTGTCCAATCCGTTACCCGGATCTGCGACATCCAGCGACCGGTGTCGCCGTCTTTTGTTACTGACATTTTTACCTCCTTCCCTCAAGAATCAGGCTTTGATAGGGTTATTTACTCATTACTCTCGTTTTTACCATATTCCTTTTCCAAAAGCTCCGTCCGTCTTGCAATCAGTTCGTCACGGTCAAGTTCTTCTGGTTCTGTGCATTTGACTGCGTTCGCGGCATAGTATGCAAGCGTCTGCTCCTTCCAGCGCTTATATGCTGCCTGCGTGGAGTTATGGGCGCGAAGCTCGCTGCGCTCATCCTCCCATTGTTCAAGGAACAGGCACATATCTGCGTTGAACTCTGCCGTGCTCTTTCCATCAAAGGAAACCGAGCACTCCCATTGTTTGCTGCGGGGCGGCTTCTGCACATTGATCTTGAAGTCGATGCCCTCTACCGTTTCCAGCTTAAAGAGGAAGTCCATTACGTCGGCAAGCGTCCTGATCTGTGTCGTGCTGGATTCATACCCAAGAATATAGGTTGAGGTCGTGTCCAGCAGGTCTGCGATCTGATTGACAACGGCAATCGACACTTCAATCTCTCCGGTTTCGTACTTCTGTACGGTGCGGAGGGATTTTTTAAGCATTTGTGCCAGCTCGGTCTGGTTCAGCCCCTTCCGTTTTCGGAGTTGCTTAATTCTCTGCCCGATGGCGGGATAATCGAAATTGTCCATATCTGATTCACCTCGTCCATATCATACCACAGAATAAAGCGAATTGCAAGTACATGTTTTTATTTCGTAAAGGCTTGACAGATGCACCTTGTATGCGTATAATAAATATGCACTTAGGATACGCTTTTCAACAGAACTGGCAGAGCGAGAATGAATGGAAGATGCGTAATCCGAGAAAAATACTTTGAAACAGGAGGTACTATGAGAGCACAGTTTATCACAGCGTCAGAGGTGGCGGAGATCATGGGCATCAGCCGCAGCAAGGCGTATCAGATCGTCCGGGAAATGAACAGGGAGCTGAAAGCCCAAGGCTATCTGACCGTTGCCGGAAAATGCCCTGCCCAGTATTTCAAGCAGAAGTTCTACGGCTTCCAGATTCCCGGAGGTGAGCGAAATGACGGGAAATGAGAAAACGACCGCCCTCATCCCATCTGTTGGCGCAGATGGAGGGCAGCCGCCTCACGATTCAACTAACCAGAGCATACCACATGAAACCTGCGAAAGCAATCCCCCGGAGGAAAATATTGAGGAAATGCGTGAGAAAATCCGGCGCATGAACGATCCGCGTTATCTTCATACGGTTTCCATGACAGAGCTGTATCAGACCGCCTACAAGAGCAGGCCGCCCATCATCGACGGCTTGCTCTACGCGGGAGCGTATATCCTCGCAGGAGCGCCCAAAATCGGAAAATCATTTCTGGTAGCGCAGCTTGCCTACCATGTCAGCACAGGGCAAAGGCTGTGGGGCTATGAAGTCCATCAGGGTACGGTTCTGTACCTTGCACTGGAGGATGATTTCCAGAGAATCCAGAGTCGAATGTTTATGATGTACGGCGTGGCGGATACCGCCAGCCTGCATTTTGCAACGGCAGCAAACAAAATCGGAAACGGTCTTGACGAGCAGCTTGAGAATTTCATAAAGGAACACCCCGACACGAAGCTGGTTATCATTGACACCATGCAGAAGATCAGAGAAGCTGGCGGCGAGGCTTACAGCTACGCCAGCGACTATGAGATCATCGGCAAGCTCAAGCGTTTTGCGGACAGACACAGCATTTGCATCGTTACCGTCCATCACACAAGAAAGCAGCCAGCCGGGGACAGCTTTGAAACGATCTCCGGCACAACAGGACTTCTCGGTTGTGCAGACGGAGCACTCCTGATGCAGAAGAAGAAACGGACTGCATTGGAGGCCACGGTCGATGCGGTGGGGCGAGATCAACAGGATCAGATTCTATATCTGAAAAAAGATGCCGACACGCAGATATGGAGCCTTGAACGGACAGAGAACGAGCTGTATCAGGAGCCGCCCGACCCGGTATTGGATACGGTTTCCCAGCTTGTTTCCTACGAAAGCAGAGAATGGACAGGCAGCCCGACTGAGCTTGCGGAGACGGTCAACACAGGCATGGCGGCAAACGCTCTCACCAAATACCTGAACGTTAAATCCGGCAGGCTACTGGACGAGTACCATGTGAAGTACGAGAACAGAGCAAAACACTCCGGGCGGCAGGTGAAACTCACCTATATGGTCATCGACAATGTAGAGTACGAAGTAATCGAATGAGGACGGCGCGACGGCTGCGACGGTTGCAACGGTGAAAATGATACTGTCAGAGCAACCGTCGCTATCGTTGCGACCGTCGCGGAAAGGAAAGGATAGGAAAATGAAAAGCGTACAAATTCCCTATGATCTCTTCATCGACCTCACCATGTACCATCTGCGGGGCGAGGATGATTACGAAGAGGAAATCCGTCAGGGCTTAGAGCAGAAGCTCGACGCCATGCTGAACCGGCAGCTCTATTCCAGCTATAAGACTGCCCCTACCGAGGAAGAACGCGAACAGGCGCTGCAGGAATATCTTGACCGGCGCGGCGTTCCGCAAAGCTATCGCTGGACTACTCCTCCTTGGGAGCTGTGACAGGAGCGTGCCACGCTCCTGTTGCTGGAGGACAAGGCAAAGCATTGGCTGACACAGCCCCTCACATCCCCGTCCCCATCGAAAAACCCGCAGATTTTGAGATGGATGGCAGAGAGGATTTTCAAAATTCTCTCTGCCTGTGGGCGGCAGCGTTGAAGCAAATTCGATTGCTGAAAGGCTGGCGGTCACGCCGTGGATTTTGCAAAGTGGGTATTACTTGCAAGCCACGGCAGAGGCTTCCGCAGAAGCCGCATTCCCCGTTCCCCCTCGGAGAGCCCACGATACTTTGCAGCCGCAGGATGAAAGTATCATAGTGGGTTATTACACTTCCGCAGAAGTGCCTCCCCGAAAGCTGCCCCGTCCTGCACAATCTGAAATCAGGAGGTAAACTGCCTATGGCAAGAGGCGACGGTATCCATCGTACCAACGCAAGAAATATGAGGCTGACCGCTGCCAGAATCGGCAACGCGCAGCAGCACAACGAACGGGAAAAGGAATCCTATGTCAATCAGGATATTGTCCCGGAGAGAACGCACCTCAATGTCCATTTCAAGAAACCGACCGCCGGATATGCGGAGATGTTTGAGCAGTTGAAAAAGGACGGGATCATCTCCACCCGTGGATTGAAAGAGGATGCCTTTCTCTACGGCGAGCTGGTCTTTGACGTAAACACCGCCTATTTTCATAATCACGGCGGCTATGACTTCGCAAAACAATTTTACACCGACGCATACAAATCCGCAATAGAAATCGTCGGCGGCGAGCAGTATATCCTTTCGGCGGTCATGCACGCCGACGAGCGCAACCGCGCCATGTCCGACGCGCTGGAGCAGGACGTGTACCACTATCACCTTCATGTGGTCTACATTCCCGTCGTGGAAAAGCAAATCCTGTGGTCGAAACGCTGCAAGGATAAATCGCTGGTGGGTACGGTCAAGGAAACGATACAGCAGGTCAGCATGAGCAAAAAGTGGGATTCCAAGCCCGCGCTGGACGAGCATGGGAAACCGCTGCTGAACGCAAACGGGAAAACTGTGCTCCAAAAATCCTATTCCGTTCTGCAAGATGATTTCTTCGCTGCCATGCGAAAGGCAGGGTATGACGATGTGGAGCGAGGCGAACGCGGCAGCTCCGAGGAACATCTGACGGTGACGCAGTTCAAGGTGCAGCAGGAACAGGCGCGGCTGGCAGAATTCACAGAGCAGAACCGTCAGCAGGAAAAACAGGCAGCAACGCTTGGGAGCAAAATTGAAAAAATCCAGAATCAGCGGGTCGATGTGCGGTCTATCGAAAAAATCGTGGCAACGTCCATTCCCTTCTCATCCAAAGTTGCCGTGGAGCGTGAAGATTTTGACCGGATTTCCACTCTGGCAAAGAAGTATGTTACAGCAGAGAAAAAGGAATCCAAACTGCAAAAGGCGGTGGATGCGGCAAACAAACTGATTGCAAAGCTCAAGGCTGAGATTGACAGTTTGAAACAGGAAATTTCTGATTATAAGTCTGTCCACAGCAAGCTCCGTGCGGCAGAATTGGAGCGTGAAAATACGGAGCTGCGCGGGAAAGTCCGCAGCTATGAGGATGTAATTCAGCGTAATAATCTGTGGCGATTCTTCCATCCGCTCAGAGAAAAAGCGGTCACGAGGGACGAAGCTCGCTGATTCCTGTGTAGAGCCGGAAAAAACGCATTTTATCGAATGGGAGCGCGTCGGACAGGGCAGACATCGTCCGGCGCGCTCCTGTTTGAAAATCGCCATTTTTCCCAAGTCAAGAGCCGAAGAAAATCCCCGAAAAACACCCCTATTGCGTGACAGAGCCGTAGAAAGGATAAGCCTATGAGAACAGGACCTACCAAGCAGGAAAAGACCACCGAAATCTATTTTGACGAGAAAGACCCCACCATCTTCATCCGCACCCACAACACCGACCTCAAAAACAGGCTGACCGCATACAGCCGCAAACACCCTGCCGTCTGCAAGCTGACGGACGTAGACCCGGACACGGGCTGCAAGGAATTTGAGATTGAAAAGGGACGCTTCTCTTTCCGGCTGACCGCCCCATACAGAGAGGAACGCCGCAGGGCGGCAAGCGAAGCGGCGAAAAACGAATAAAAGGGTTTTAGGGCTTCGTTGATTGTTGCGTTGGCAACCCCACCGCAATGATAGTGCCCTTCTCCGAACTTTTCTCTACCCAAACGGAGCCGCCGTGGAGGTCGGCGATCTCCCATACCAGTGAGAGCCCCAGTCCTGCGCCACCGTATTCCCGGCTGCGAGACTTGTCCACCCGGAAGAAGGGCTGGAAGATACTGCGCTGATACACCTCCGGGATGCCGCAGCCGGTGTCGGAGACGCGGAGCAGGAGCTTTTCCAACTCCTGAGTGACAGAAACCCGTACCGAGCCGCCCGGCCGGTTGTACTTGACAGCATTCTCCGTCAGGTTGAAGATCAGCCGGTAGATTAGTGCATCGCTGCCGGTCATAATGCCGTCGCCCTCCGCCGTCAGCGTGACGCCGAGCTTATCTGAGAGCGGCGCAAGATCTGTGAAGATCTCCTCGATCATGGGAGCGAGCTGGATCCGCTCGTTCCGCGCCACCTGCCGCAGATTGCTCATCTCCAGCAGTGTCCTGGTCATCTGTATCAGCCGTTCCGTCTGCTCACGCAAAAGCGTGAGGAACTCCGCCGTCTCCGGTCGCACATCAGGATGCTCCGCGGAAAACAGCTCCAACTGCGCCTGCATTAGTGCCAGTGGCGTGCGCAGCTCGTGGGCGGCGTTGCCGGTGAACTGCCGCTGGGCGGAAAAGGCGTTGTTCAGCCGCTCCAGCATCTGGTTGAACGAGCGGCTCAGCTGCCGGAACTCCGAAATAGCATCTTCATCGATCCTCATATCGGCAAGATTGTTCAGCTGCACCTGCTCCACCTGCGAGGTAAAGCTGCGCAGGGGCTTGAGAGCGCGTCCGCTGACGAAATAGGCGAGGATGCCGCTGAGCAGCGTTACCGCCGCCGTGATGTACCAGTTGGTGGTGCGGAAGTGCCCCTGCACCCCATCGACGACGATGGTCAACTCCTCGTTGGGCGCTATGAGCTGCGGGTCAAAGCTCGCCGCTCCGCCATCATTCAGGATCACCGTGCCGCCGCCTTGTAAACTGTCCGCAATGGTGTCCATATAGTACACACCGGAGGAGCACAGCAGCAAATTCATGGCCACGCAGGTGATGCCGATGAGCAGGACGGACATCAGCGTGATGCGCCACTGCAGGGAAAGCCGCTTCATTCCTCCTCGCCTCCCATCAGATAGCCCTCGCCGATGCGGTTGCGGATGGGGTCATAGCCCAGCACGGCGCGGAGCTTTTTGCGCAGGGCGGAGATGTGGACGCGAATGGAATTGCTGAAGCTGTCCACGCTATTGTCCCAAACGTGATCCATCAGCTCCTCCTGACTTACTGGCCTTCCTTGATGCACCATCAGGTATTCCAGGATTCCCGTTTCCTTCCGGGTGAGCGTCAGTGTCTGCCCGTTGACGGTGGCGGTACGGGAGCGGGTGTCAAAGGTCAGGCCTCCGCAGCTTAGCAGCACATCCTGCTGGGTGAACTGCCGCAATGTCAGGCTGCGGATGCGGGCCTCCAGCTCCGCCAAGTGGAAGGGCTTCGCCAGATAGTCGTTCGCCCCGGCATCCAGCCCCTGCACCTTGTCCTCCACTTCGCTGCGGGCGGAGAGGATCAGCACCCGCGTCTCCCGGTCGGTCTGCCGCAGGGTGCGCAGCACCGTCATGCCGTCCTTTTTCGGCAGATTCAGATCAAGAAGCACCAGATCGTATCGTTCCACGCCCAGAAGCGCCAGCGCCTTTTCGCCGTCATAGCAGTAGTCCACGCTGTAGGCCAGCCGCCGCAGGCTGCGAACGATGGTCTCGCACAGGGCGCGTTCATCTTCAATTACTAAAAGGTGCATGAGAGCCCTCCTTTTTATTTCTTCGTTTTTGTGTTGCTTTCATTATAGCAAAAACAGATAAGGTTTGCGTTAAGTTTTCGTTCTTAACAGAAACTTTAACTCTCCCGCGCTATGATGGGGGCAGAAAATCGGAAAGGGTGATGAAAAATGAGCTGCGGGAAAAAGGCCGCGGCGCAGATCGTGCTGCTGATGGCCGGAGCCGCCATGCTGTGCTTTGGTGTCTGGCGGGGCGAGGCGGCGACAGTGCTGAGCAAAGCAATCAAATTATGTCTGGAGTGTGTGGGCATTGGGTAAAAAGTTTTCAGGCGTTTCACAGACCATGTCCCGCTTCCGGGGCTGGATTCAGGCGGGGGCGACGCTGCTGACCAACCTGCATCTGCCGAACTTTCTCAAGGGCGGACTGTATCAGGGGACGGGGAAGACCGTCTGCGTGCCGGGGCTGAACTGCTACTCCTGTCCGGCGGCGTCCGGGGCCTGCCCCATCGGGGCGTTTCAGGCGGTGGTGGGGTCTTCCAAGTTCAGCTTCTCCTACTATATCACAGGCTTCCTCATTCTGCTGGGCGTGCTGCTGGGGCGCTTTATCTGCGGCTTTCTATGCCCCTTCGGCTGGTTTCAGGAGCTGCTGCACAAAATCCCCACTAAGAAGCTTTCCACAAAGAGGCTGAAGCCGCTGACATACCTGAAATACGCTGTCCTGCTGGTGATGGTTTTCCTGCTACCGGCGTTCCTTGTGAACGATGTTGGCATGGGAGACCCGTTCTTCTGCAAATACCTCTGCCCCCAAGGCGTGCTGGAGGGAGCCATCCCGCTGTCCCTTGCAAATTCCGGCATCCGGGCGGCGCTGGGCAAGCTGTTTACATGGAAATTCAGCATCCTGCTGTCGGTGATTGCGCTGAGCGTACTGTTCTACCGACCGTTCTGCAAGTGGTTCTGCCCGCTTGGCGCGTTCTACGCACTGTTCAACCGGGTGTCCCTCTTCCAGATGAAGGTGGATAAGAATAAGTGCGTCTCCTGCGGGAAATGCGCCAGAGCCTGCAAGATGGATGTGGATGTGACGAAAACGCCCAACCATACCGAGTGCATCCGCTGCGGAATGTGCATCCGCGCCTGTCCGACGAAAGCCGTGTGCTTCCGCTACGGCTTCGGAGACGGTAAAGATAAGGCAAAAGCAGCGGAAACGCTACAGACAAACAACAATAACAGGGAGGAATAAAACGAATGAAGATGAATAGGACGAATACTGCCGGCAGAATTCTGGCGCTGCTGCTTACTGCACTGATGGTGCTCTCTCTGGCAGCCTGCGGCACAAAGGGCGGAGACAAAATGGACGAAATGAGCAGCGAACCGAAGAATGCCGAGGAAGCGGTTGCCATGCACAAGGAGCTGATGGCGCAGGAAAATGCCATTCTCTCGGAGGACACAGCGCTTTGGGAAAAGGTTTTCATGGCGGCCGACAAGGGCATGACCATGCAGGAGGACGGCAAAAACTATGGTGAGTTCTTGTTGGACACCATCGAAGGTTCCAAAGATCAGTTTACGGAGGATGAGCTGAAGCTGCTCAAGGAGGCGGCGGAGAAGATCCGCGAGATTGAAAACAAGCTGACCATGATAGAGAAAAAGTACCCCGAGGCGGCACAGCAATCTACGGATGGCGCTATGAGCGTGCCCGCGGGCAGCGACATGACCACGCCGCCTGATGACGGCAGCATGCAGAAATTCCCCGCCTTTGAGGGCAAGGACCTGGATGGCAACACGGTGAAGAGCGACGAGCTGTTCTCCGCCAACGCCGTCACCGTGGTGAATTTCTGGTTCACCACCTGCAATCCCTGCGTGGGCGAGCTTTCCGAGCTGGACGCACTGAACAAGGAGCTTGCGAAGAAGGGCGGCGCACTCATCGGTGTCAACACCTTCACATTGGATGGCGATGAAGCGGCAATTTCCGAAGCAAAAGATGTACTGGCCAAGAAGGGCGTGACCTACCAGAATGTGTATTTCGCTTCCGACGGCGAGGCGGGAAAGTTCACTACAAACATTTTTGCCTACCCCACCACCTATGTGGTTGACCGCAACGGCAATATCGTGGGTGACCCCATCGTAGGCGCCATCACGGAAAAGAAGCAGGCGGAGACGCTGCAAAAGCTCATCGACCAGGCTCTTGCCGCCGATATGGGCTGACAAACGAATTTATCTGCTCAGAAAGGAGGGATACACCATGTATGTCGGTTTGTTCAAACAGGACGTTCAGCTTGCTGTTCAGAATCAGATCGGCATAAGCAAGCGGGGCGTTGTAGATCAGATAATCCAGCTCTGACCGCTGGAAGCGGTTATCGGCAACTTCGTTTTCAACGGCGGTGAAGTCAATGGAAATCTGGCTTCTATCGTCAAAAACCAATTCTACGCAGGCTGTGTCGATGTTGAATTGATAGGATATAAGTTTGCTCATGGTCATACCTCCAAGATGTTTTTTGAGGTGAATCAGGCGGTCAATTCCGGGTGATTATTGGCAGGAATCATACCGAAACCCGCTGCAAATCATTCAAATTGGTGAATTTGTAGATGATAGGCTAATGATTGGTGAAAAGGATGTCTAATGATAATGTTACGCTTTTAAGGCTCTGGAAGTCTTATTTTTCAAGGGATTTTAGACATGGTAAGAGGGAATGTAATATTTTATTCCTATATTCTCCAAAATAGGTTTCTATTGCGTAACATTTCAAAAAAGTCTTGTCAATCTGCAAAGATTTGCTATAATAAAGACATGGCAACATTTTGGCAACAGAAAATCAGTAAGCCAGAATAATTGATGTAATTGAAGTAAAAAACGGCGTGAATTTGCATAAAACTTAAACAAATATAGTTAACAACAACAAAGAACACGCCGAGTGGGAATGATGAAATTGTCGTAGGGCAATGTGATTTATCCTGTTTAGGGCAATAACACTTATATAGTGTCTACACAAGAGGCAGGGGCTGTGATAGAATGGAACTATCTTAAAA
>CASWVG010000085.1 GCA_949472775.1 uncultured Lachnospiraceae bacterium | reverse complement strand
CCTTCGCCGCTTCCTCGCTCTTAAACCCGCAGTACATCCACGCCGTATCGAAGTAGGTAAACCCCCTCTCCAGAAAAACGTCCACCATCTTCTTTGTCGTTTCCATGTCGATGCTCGTCGCGTCGTTCGGATTATGTAATGGCAGACGCATCAAGCCAAATCCCAGTTTTTTTGTTTCCATACTCGTCTCCTCTTTTCTTCATTTATCAGATAACTGCGCCCTGCCGCGTCTGGAAAGGAGCGCAGTTTCGTCTGTGTTAGTTATCTCATTTGTGCCGTTTCAATCACAACCGGCCCGTTTCGCCCTTAACCGAGCGCCACGTCCAAAATCATCATAATCACAAACCCGACTGCCACGCCCACGGTGCCGATATTGCTGTGCGCCCCCGCCTGCGCTTCGGGAATCAGCTCCTCCACCACCACATAAATCATCGCTCCTGCCGCAAAAGCAAGAAACACAGGCAGTGCGGAGACGATCTGCTCCGCCAGCAGTATCGTGACAAACGCGCCGATCGGTTCCACAATACCTGACAGCGCCCCGTAGACAAAAGAACGCGTCCGGGAAACGCCCTCGCTGCGAAGTGGCATGGAGATGATCGCGCCCTCTGGAAAATTCTGGATGGCGATGCCTGCCGCAAGGGCAAAGGCGCCCGCCATGGTGATCCCGGCGTCTCCGATCATCGCCCCCGCAAAGGTTACGCCCACAGACATACCTTCGGGAATGTTATGCAGGGTCACCGCAAGGACAAGCATGGTCGTTTTTTTTAACGTGGTTTCCACGCCCTCCGGCTCTGTGCTCTCCAGATGCAGATGCGGAATCAGACTGTCCAGCACGAGCAGGAACGCCATGCCGCCTAAAAATCCTCCGGCTGCCGGAATCCACGCGACCTGCCCCATCTCGTCCGCCATATCAATCGCCGGAATCAAGAGCGACCACACCGAAGCGGCGATCATAACCCCCGAAGCGAATCCGAGAAGAAGCCTCTCTATCTCCTTATGCATTCCTCTCATAAAAAATACCATTGCCGACCCGAGTGTCGTTCCCGCAAAGGGAATCAGTAGTCCTGCAAGCAACTGCATATTCCGTCTGTCCTTCCTTATTTCACCTTTACTTTATATCTGACGGTAACAGGCTTCACGTTATCCGCCTGCTCCGCAAAATAGACCTTTAGCTGCAGGGAATAGGTCTTTCCCTTGACGGCGCGTCCCGTATCCCTCATGGTAAGCGTCCCCTTCCCCTCCTTATTATATACATAAGCAAAGGCATCTGTGTTTCCTGAAAGAACCACACGCTCTATCTCCGGCGCCGGCGCACCCTTCAGAACCGCTTGCATGTCAATCTCCACAGCATTGTAAGCGCTGCTGTACATAAGGGCGGTTTTCGGCAAAGCGGTCACCTTCGCGCTGCCCTGTTTCACCTTAAACTTCACGGTGGGGGCTTTCACCTCCTCCGTCTCACCATTTACATTTCTCAGTATAAGTAGCGGCGTGACCGTATACTGATATTTCGTGACAAGCGTTACGTTTTCCCTTGCCCGCAGTTCGATTGTCTTCCCGTCCAGGCTCCATGTCGCCCGGAACAGATGCGCGTCCCTGCCTGTCAGTCCGACCTCCCCGCTTTCCGGAATGAGAAATTCACCGCCAACCGCCTTTAAAGAGGGTGTCAGCGTCATAAAACTGCCTTCCCGGCTGAGCACGTCGATACTGCCCTTCGCCACAATCTTCACTGCCTTATCCGGCGCGGTGTCCACCACTTTCAAGACCAGCGGCGTTTTCCAAATCTTTCCGTCCTTCGCCGCCTGCACCGTATATTTGTAAGTTCCCTTTGCCACAGTCTTATTATTTAGGCGCACTTTCACTTGATAACATCCGTTATATTTTCCCACGGAAAAGATCACGCTGCTGTCCGATACTAACGCCTTTGCCCTGGCATCCTTAGGGTCGCAGTAGACGCTCACCCGCACCCCATGATCGGTTGTTACCACACCGCCGCCTTTCCATTTCACCGCGGTGGAAGCCGCATCGTAGCCTTTGTATGCCTCGTTCGCATTAAGCTGCAGCGTTTTGTTTTCCAGGGTGATGGCGGGCTGTCCCATATTCACCTTCACGTTGCAGGTAAGATCTACGGACTCTGTCCAGTTACTGCCGCGAAGCCGTATCGTCATGCGGACATTCTCCGCCTGATTCAGATTTTTGCCCTTCAGGAGAAGCGACTGCTCCTCCTGCCGCAATATCGGCTCATAATTTCCTTTTGCTCTCGCGGTGGAGTATCCCTCTATCTTCAAATTTTCCCAGGGAAACGTCCCCGCGTTTTTGATGCCGATCCGCGCCGAGACGAGCCCATATTTCGGATACAGTGTCACAGTGTCGGTAACTGGTGATATTTTAATCGCCTGTTTCTCTACGCCCACAGTAAAAGGTACTTCAAAGGGTTTCCATCCCTCCATCTGGATCTTGAGGGTTCCCTTCTTTACACTGTTTAAGGTTGCCCCCTGACCCGGCTTCACATAATAGCCGCCGTCTGAGGACAGTTCCACCAGATAATTGCAGCCCGTCAGGGACACACTGTCTATCTTCTCCTCCGTGTCGATAGACAGAAGACTTTTCGTGTCGCGATAAAACAGGTTCAGCTTATTTTTCTGCCTCACGCTGCATTTCGGCACGGCAGACACCACTTTCACGGTGAGGGGCAGATCATAGGCTTTTTCCTCCCCTGCCCGCACATAAAGCCGCATCTTGTATGTCCCCGTCTCTGTGTCCGCCTTCGCTGTGATACTGCAGTTCCTGCGGCTGCCATCCGGCGCGTTTTCGCTCGTCAGGACAAATTTATCACTGTTGCGCGCAAATTTTTCAACATCTTCAAGATAAACGTCCGTTATCTGATAAAAACTGCCTGAAGCGTCTTTCGCCGCATAGAGACTGAAATCCGTCCCCCCAATCTGCCAGGTATTTACTGTAACTGTCTCCTCACTGATCCCCGGGCAGGCATCCGTCACAACAAGCGTCAGCGTGTGGGAAGTCTTCGCCGGGTCGTCCCCCGTCACCGTGATCTGCGCCGTCCCGGCTGCTCTGACCATCAGTGGAATCTCAAACTGCACCGTCCCCGCCGGCTTTACGGTGGACGACTTCAAAGCCACCACCTTGCTGTTGCTGCTCTTCACCGTAAGCCTGGTCACCCCTGTCATTTCCAGCCGTATCCCACTGTTGATCCCGCCCGGCGCCTCTGTCGGAAAATCGCCAAGTTGCGCGGCGTATCGATGAGAATCCTCTTCCCCGGTCTTTGCGAAATGACCCAGCCAGGTAACCTTAAAATCCGCCTCTGCATTCTCTGCCACAGTAAGCTTACAACTTGTCTTGAAGGTTCTGGAACCCAGTCTCAGCTCCGCCTTCAATGCCGCATCACCGGGCGCTGCCGCGCTCAATGTCGTCTTTCCCGCCGCGTTTTTCACCGATTCCACCCGGATGACCTGCGGATTGCTGCTGGACAATATAATGCTTTTGTCCAACCAATTCAGCAATTCCTTTTTCTGGTTTTGATACCATGTGTTATTTTCTAATTCCGCATTCTTTTCCTCGAACTGTTCCAGCGTTTCCTCAAAAGAATAGTTTACATAACAATGTGCCACCCAACCGCTTTTCAGAACAGAAACATCCCTCACTACATTCGTCTCGTCCGCATGTTTCACGCGCACTGATATACTCTCCACCGTAAGAAAATACACGGGCAGAAGCGTTTCCGCTGGCAGGGCATCCTCCGAAGTCTGATACGCTGCCGGAAATGTCTTTGACCGCTGACCGGCAAACTGCGCCAGGGAAGTGTCCGGGTATTTCCAGCTCCACCCCTCAGGCAGCGCCACATCCTGTAAAGTACTCTGGACATTGGTCAGGGCAATGGGACAGGGTCTGTCAGCCTCCGCCGGCAGCATGGCAGTCTGCTGCACCACCACTTCGCAGGAAGCTTTCCCTTTGACCCCGTCTCCGGCCGGCTGTCCCGCTTCGTCCACGATCTCAGCGGTAATCGTTGCTTTTCCCACTTCACATGCCGCCACCGTAACCGTGTTCCCGCTGATCGTCCCATCCTCATTTTGAAACGCGAAAGCGACAGCATCGCTATCAGACATCCATTTGATATACTTTTGTCCGTTCTTCCCCCACTTTGTATCCGAAGGACTCAGGTATACTTTCAGCTGCCCGGTCTCGCCCTTTTTCATCGTGCGCCTGCTCTCCCGCATCTGCATGTCCGGTAGCTGGACATTCTCCACCTTCACCTCGCAGGAAAGGATTTTCAGACCATTTTCCACATTCGCCCAGATTCTGGCCTCGCCCACGCCCACGGGCGTGACAACACCGTCAGCATCCACAGCGGCCACATTCTGATTTTCACTGCTCCACCAGATCACATCTGTGGCGGGATTTCCCCCGTCTTTAACCGTAAGTTTCTTTCCTTCTCCCTGCAAGCCACCGCCTTGTAGCTGAAAGCCCAGATCATAAATGCCTGTATTTTCGTCAAATTCTATCCCGTCTGCCGAAAGGCTGTAGTCGGACACCTTGACGGTACAGGCAGCCTGCATTTTATTCACAGCGGTAGCCGTAACCGTAGTCTCTCCCACACCAACTGCCGTAACCACACCGTTTTCATTTACTTTCGCTACGGCTTCGTTCAGACTGTTCCATGTCAGAGTTTTATCCTCCGCATTGGACGGCTCCAAGGAAGCATGGAGCGCGCCCTGATTCTTTCCCTCCTCGTCGAGCAAAAGATGAAGCTTCACTTTGTCCAGTGTCACACGCTCCACTTCTTTCGGCAAATCGGACAGCGAGAAGAAATCCACGTTGTAGCTTACAGTCGCCTCCTTACCGTCCTTTGTCTTAATCCCCTTCACGGTGACCTGAAACTGCGAGTTCTTACTGTAGCTCACATCGTTCGGGCGGAAAATGATGCAGTTTGGCATTCCAAAATATTCGATATTTACCTTGAAAACACCGTTGGCCTTGGAACTGGAAAAATTCCAGCTCTTATTATTGGTAACATCCCGCAGGGTCACGGACACGTTCTGAAAATTTGCTTTCTCATAATCGCTGCCAAGGCTCAGCGTCCACGGCGTCCCCGAACCGTTCATCAGCTCTATGGGCATATTCTGTGCGGGCCATGCCACATAGTCCGTGATGCTGCTGCCCTTGCTGTCGAAAGCGTACATAGCGGAGTAGGCGCCTACCGTCCCAAACCCGGTCTGTGTCATGGAGGGGTTTAAAACCCAGCGTCTATGACCCATCCGGTCAATATTTCCGGAGTCCCCATCGAACATCCAGCCCTTTAGCAGCGACTGTGCCATATTGCCATAATTCCACGCAATATTACTGCTGCCACACCCCCTTTTTGCCTTCGCATACAGATCGTCTGGAAATCCGTCCGGCTGTTCCGGCTCATGCGTCAATTTTTTGTTAACACAATTGACCAGCGCCCCCGCCTGCGTCAACTCTATGTAGTCCTCGTTCAGCGTCACATCGGCGGGAATCCCTGCCACATAGCGGATAAAGTTCAGCAGATTCAGGGTATTTTCCAGACTGCTGCCTGTCAGATGCCCCGCTTTGTAAGGGTTCGTAGTGGAGGGCTTTTCACTATAAGTATCAGCCACATTCAGACTCCACGGATACGCCTTGTATCTGTCAATAATTTCCGAAATACCCGGCGTCTGCCGTCTGATCCCCTCCGCCGCAGGAGAGATACTGCTGTAAGCAGAGGCCGCATACCCGTCTGCCCCTTCCGTCATCAAAGGCGGTTCTCCCACAGAATGCGCTCCGCTCCATTCCTCCACGACTTGATCCGCCTCATCCTCTGTCGTATTTTCTGAAATCGTATTTTCTGAGATCGTGTTCTCAGACACCACAGGCTTTTCCGCAGAGGCATCGGTCTCCCCATCCTCTGTCGGGCTCTCCGACTCATCCGGCTCGGGCGTTTCTCCTTCTGCCGGACTCTCCGACTCATCCGGCTCGGGCGTTTCCCCTCCTACCGGGTTCTCTGTCTCATCCGGCACAGACGTTTCCCCTCCTGCCGGGTTCTCTGTCTCATCCGGCACAGGCGTTTCCCCCTCTGCCGGGCTCTCTGTCTCATCCGATACGGACGTTTCCCCCTCTGCCTGCTTTTTCACTTTCCCAGGCACAGGCTCTCCTTCCCCACCGTACACAGACCTATCCCCTTCTTCCGGATTCTCTGTCCCCGCCGGGATCTGGACATCCACCTCCCCGGCAGTCTCCACAGGCAGTTCCCGCGAAGCGGGTTCCCATGCATAGACAGTCCCAGTCGTCCCCTCTATAAACAATAGAGCCGCCATCAGAATGGGCAGCGTTCTTCTCCATTTTCTTTTATTTCCCGTTCTTTTCATTGCCAGCACGCTTTCCTCTTCTTTTTCTCTCCGTTACCAGATCGTAACTTTCCGCAATCATGCGCCTGATGTCCTCATCCGGTATCGTACCGTCCAAAATCACCGTATTCCAGTGCTCCTTGTTCTGATGATAACCCGGCAACACGGACGCGTAAGTCTGCCGCCAGAAATCACGCCACGCCGGATCGACTTTCACATTGATCCGCATGCTTCCTTCATATTCATACGTCCACAAAAACGCCTTTCTATTTCTGCCGCATCGTACCAGAACCCAGTTGGTATCATGAAATGGCATGTCCTGATATACGTCCGGAAACGTCATGCCGTACTGCAGCGCCTCTTCTCTCGTCGTCATAATCTCACCGTCAAAGTAACTGCTTCCTCATTTACAGGTTATGTGTTACAAAACAATATATCTGCTAACCATGACTACTGTTACCTAAATCTGTTGCAACTAATACACAATTATGGATTAATAGACAAACACAGCGAACTCATTATAGCATATTTTCCCGAAATTAAAAATCTTTTTGCCTACTGGCAAATACTTACTGCCACACTACCATCTGAATTACTCCGAAACATTTATAAAACATTATCAACTATATCTTTACCGTCACGCTTCTTCTATAGTATAGTAGTATTGTATGATACATACAACTCACGGCTGTGCCATTTAACCGGTACACGTCGCTGGATAAAAAACAGGGGGATATACTTATGGACAAAAGTGCAGAAATCAGAAAACTGTGTCAGGAAAAAGAGATCCGCATGATCGATTTCAAAATGACCGACATCGACGGACGTTGGCGTCACATCACCATACCTGTGGAGCGGTTCGATGAAAACGTCTTCGTCTACGGAATCGGTTTCGACGGTTCCAATTACGGGTACGCACCTGTCGAGAAGAGCGACATGGTCTTTTTGCCCGACCCAGATACCGCCTATGTAGATCCTTTCGCGGATGTACCCACACTTACCATGTGCGGCAACGTGTGCGTGATCGGCAAAGGGGAAAATACACCCTTCGACCAGTACCCGAAGAATGTGACTCTGCGGGCTATGGATTACATGAAAAAAACAGGCGTCGCGGACGAGATGGTGATCGGCCCTGAATTTGAATTTTATCTGTTTGACTCCGCCCGCTATGAAGTATCGCAGAAACAGTGCGCTTACCAGATTGACACCAGACAGGCTGACTGGAACTGCCGGCTGGACAATCCCGGAAACAACGGCTATGAAGTGACTCACGGCGGCTACCATATCGCTGCGCCCCAGGATGTGGGTTACGACCTGAGAAGCCGTATCTGTATGGAAATGGAAAACTGGGGCATCAAGGTCAAATACCACCACCATGAAGTCGGCGGTCCCGGTCAGATGGAAATTGAAGTGGAGCTGGCAGATATGCCTTCTATGGCCGACAACACCATGATTATCAAATATATCATCAAAAATATGGCAGCAAAGGAGGGCAAGACGGCCACCTTCCTGCCAAAGCCGATCTACAGGGAAGCAGGCAGCGGACTCCATGTGCATATGCTGTTAAAAAAGGACGGGCAGCCTGTCTTCTACGATGAGAACGGCTACTCCGGCTTAAGCCAGACCGCTCACTACTTTATCGGCGGCCTGCTCTCACACATCGCGTCACTGTGCGCCTTCACCAACCCTTCCACCAACTCCTTCAAGCGGCTGGTGCCCGGGTATGAGGCTCCCGTGACGGTCGGTTACGCTACATCCAACCGCAGCGCGGTGATCCGTATTCCCGCCTACGCAAAATCCCCGGACGCCAAACGTTTCGAGCTGAGAAACCCGGATGCCACCGCCAATCCCTACTACGCTTACGCGGCGATTCTGATGGCCGGCTTAGACGGCATTGAGAAGAAGATTGATCCTGCGGCAAACGGCTGGGGGCCTTACGACTTTAATCTCTACACACTCTCCGCCGAAGAGCAGAAGAAAATCAAAGGGCTTCCCAAATCGCTGGAAGAGTCGCTGGATGCCCTGGAAAAAGACCACGACTATCTGACGAAAGACGGGGTGTTCCCGGAGCGGCTGATTGATGTGTGGATTGCAAGAAAGCGCGCGGAGGCGAAAGAGGCCGGACAGATTCCCACACCTGCGGAATTTATGATGTATTATGATCTCTAAGAGTGTTCACGCACTTGGCACGGGGCGGGTTTCCCGCCCCTGTTTTTTCACAGGAGGATGATACCATGAGCGATATCCTGACATTTGCCGCCAGAGAAGATTTCAGAAACTGGCTTTCCGACAACTGCCTCTCAGAAGACGGCGTCTGGCTTTTGTTCGGCAAACCCGGCGGGCCGAAAACGTTAAAAGCCGGGGAAGCCCTCGAGGAAGCGCTCTGCTTTGGGTGGATCGACGGCCAGATGCAGCGCATTGACGAGAAGACTTACAGGAAGTATTTCTCCATGCGCAGGGAGAACAGCAATTGGTCGGAGAAAAACAAGGCCCTGGTCAAAGAGCTGGAGGAACGGGGCATGATGACCGACCACGGTAGAAAGAAAATCGAGGAAGCGAAACAGAACGGCCAGTGGGACGCACCGAAACCCGGGGCAGTCACGGAGGATCAGATCGCCGCGCTCTCCGCCATTTTAGCAGCGTACGAACCGGCTTACACGAACTTTCAGGCCATGTCCCCGTCTGTTAAGAAAACTTACACGAAAGCGTATCTCGACGCGAAGACGGATGCCGGGCGCAGAAAAAGGATCACATGGATGGTGGACAGGCTCAATCGGAATCTGAAGCCGATGTAATGGTGACACAGAAGCTTGACACGCTTGTTTGGAAAGAATCCCGCTCCCTGCAGGCTGACACGGAACAAAAATTTTTTGGGGAGGGAAAACATGTCAAAAGTTTTATTTCTGGATATAGACGGTGTGCTCAATTCTAATTTTTGGAATGACAGTCATCAGACAGAACTCAGTGACGGTACATTGATCGACGAGGAAAAAATCAGACTACTGTCTCTTTTGGTAAAAGAGACAGGTGCCAAAATCATTCTCCATTCCGGCTGGCGCTTCTGGTTCGATGCCGAATTAAAACCGTTATGTACAGAAGCTGCCAAGCTGTCAGAGTTATTGGCAAAAGGAAGTTTGCATATAAGCGGGGTAACCCCTGATCTGACCACAGAAGAAATCAGAAAGACAAAGAAGTTCAGCCTGGTAAAAGCTGATGAAATTCTGACATGGATCAAGTTGCACGATGATGTTACGGAATGGGTGGTTCTTGATGATCTTGATTTGCACAATAATCAGATCAGACAACATCAAGTGCAAACGGATCAGACAATAGGGCTTACGCTTGAGGATGTAAAACTGGCTGTGAAAATGTTAACTGGCAATCTAAAATTGTGAATAGGAGAAACAAAGTAATATTGAAAACGGTAGTTTTTGATTTGGGTGGAACATTAATGCAGTATGTCGGAATGCCTTATTCATGGGTAGATTTTTATTATGAGGGATTTGGAGCGATTATTGAGAAATTCAAATGCGATGTCTCCCAAGAGGTTGTAGAAAAATCAGTGCAAATGTTAAAGGAATTTAACCCAAGAATAAATTATAGAGAAATTGAGTATTCCGCAGAGTACATTTTTACAAAAGTATTAGAACCGTGGCATATAGATCTCGCGGTTCAAAGCTGCATAGAAGTTTTTTGGAGTGGATTAAAGTTAAAAGCAGAAATATATCCGGAAGCAATACAAATATTGCATTCATTTAAGAAAAAAGGTTATGCGATAGCAGCATTGACTGATTTGCCCAATGCAATGCCCGATAAAATTTTCAAACGGGACATCTCAGAATTACTTGGGTATTTTGATTATTATGTTTCATCTTCTGTTTCGGGATATCGGAAACCGAATTGCAAAGGATTACAAATGATTTCTGAAAAATTCACCACTCCAATCACTGAGTTGATTTTTATTGGAGATGAAGAAAAAGATAGAAAAACAGCCTATAATGCCAATTGCAAATTTATATGGATACAGCATATAAGGAACACAAAAGAAAGCATCTCAATTACCCCTTTATCATAAGCGCTTCACTTTCCCCTATATCCAAACCGGCCACTGCGCGAAGAACATGCACTGATTTAACATTCTCGACTGTTACAGCCAGCAGATAATCCGCATTCTTAATAATATCTGCTTCATTTATATATGCAGGATTTTCAGTTAGTTCTCTATAAACAGCCTAAGGCACTAATACAGTTTGGTATAATTTTTGCAGCAATTCTAACTGCCCTGCATTTAGCAGAGATATAATCGGTGTTGTGTCCGAAACAACTATCATTCCATCACTTCCTTCAAGTATTTAACCGTCTCAAGTTCCTTTTCTATTTCATCATCTGACATATCGATATAAGATAATCCCAGCTTCCCATATAAAGTAATTAAGTCGATTTTATACATACCAAGAATTTCAGCCGCTTTTCCATGTGATATCATTCCCTGCTGCAAATAGGGGTACAGTATCATAGCATTTATCTTAAGCTGTTCATCCTTATTTAATGGCATTGCAAATTCTACCATTTCATCGGGCATTTCCATACTTACTACTGCCATATCTTCCACTCCCTTTCACTTACTTATATCGGTTACTCCTAATTTGGCTTGTTCATATTCATTATGTTCCCTAATAACTCCTTTCTCAATCTGTATCTCTTTAGGCGTTTGCGAAACGCCAGAACCCGCATAATTACGGGATCTTTTTTGTTACAA
>CASWVG010000084.1 GCA_949472775.1 uncultured Lachnospiraceae bacterium | reverse complement strand
CATCTGTCCCGTTCCCAGATACGCTGCTATCTCCCAAAGCATCTGTCCCGTTCCCGGATACGCTGCTATCTCCCAAAGCATCTGTCCCGTTCCCAGATACCTCCGGCATTTCCTCTGACAGCTCATGATGATTCCCGGACATACCGCTCGTGTCCAGTCCCATCATTACAGTGACGGGAATTGCCTCGCCGGCATCCATCCGGATCTCCTCCAGAAACTGCCCCAGCTTTTCCCTGTCCCCGGAAAACGCCTCGATCTCCTGCCGCATCTCCTGCACCCGGTTATGGGCTTCCCTGTTTCTCGAAAGCACTTCCTCCTGCCGCTTCAATTCCGCTTCGATCTCTTGATTTACAACATAAGTATCATACAGCCGCAGACCCACTGCCGCCACAAGCACCGCCAGCAGCGACAGGATCACGACCGCCAGTATCTCGTTTATCTTTCTCATTGCAATCTCTGTCTGACAATCTCATAAGCCAGAATCCCCGCCGCCACAGAGGCATTCAGGGAATCGATATCCCCCCGCATGGGAATCTGCGCGGTCATATCGCATTTTTCCCGGACGAGGCGGCTCACACCGTCTCCCTCCGCGCCGATCACAAGCCCGATCGGTCCCTTTAAGTTTAATTCATACATGGACGTGCCGCCCATATCCGCGCAGACAAACCAGAGCCCGTCCTTTTTCAGTTCCTCGATGGTCTGTCCCAGATTGGTCACCTTCGCCACCGGCGTGTAGTTCAGCGCGCCCGCGGACGCCTTCGCCACTGTAGCGGTCAGACCCACCGCGCGGTTTTTCGGAATGATGACGCCGTGGGCGCCCGCCTGGTTCGCCGTACGGATGATCGCCCCCAGATTGTGGGGATCTTCGATGCCGTCCAAAAGCAAAACAAAGGGCGCCTCCCCCTTGTCCTTCGCCTTCTGCAATATATCGGAAACTTCCGCGTATCCGTAAGCCGCCGCTGCCGCGATCACGCCCTGATGCCTGCCTGTCTCGGACATCTGGTCAAGCCGCTCCTTCGCCACATACTTAATCAGTGTTCCCTGCTTTGCAGCCTCACGCTTGATGGACATGACCGGTCCGTCCTTACAGCCGTCAAGCACATAGAGCCTGTCTATGGTACGGCCAACCCGGAAGGCCTCAATCACGGCATTTCTGCCCTCTATAATTCCTGTGTTTTTCTCCAAAACGATTCTCCTTTTTTTAGGAACTTTGTTATGTAAACCAAATCCAGATCAATTCTCTCATTGTACGGCGCTTAGAGCGTCATCCCCACCAGCTCCACCGCCCTCTTCACAAGCGAAAGCATCCGCTCCTGCTTCCCGGTCAGATACAGGTAGCCGCACAGCGCCTCGAAGCCCGTTGCCTTGCGGTACTCGATGACCGTGGCGTTTTTCGCGGTGGTGTAGGATTTGGCGTTCCGCCCACGCTTGTAGACCATCTGCTCTTCCTCGGTCAGCTCCTCCATCAGCGCTTCGATCATCCGCGCCTGCACCCGCGCGTTCACATAGGTAACCGTCTTATGGTGCAGTTTGTTGGCAGAGGTGTTGCCCCGCTCCACCACCACGGTGCGGATCACCAGATCAAAAACCGCATCCCCGATATACGCAAGCGTCAGCGGTGAATAGGTGCGTATGTCAATCTCCCCGCAGGCAAAGTCCCGCTTGATTGCCTCAAGGATCGTCACGCTCTCTTCCATTTGACCCCCTCACGCGTATCTTCCAGTATAATGCCCTTCCCCGCAAGAAGATCTCTGATCTCATCCGCCCTGGCAAAATTTTTCGCCTTTCTGGCGTCCTGTCTCTCCTGAATCAGCGACTCAATCTCCTCGTCCAGCATCTCCTGCCTACGCTCTACCGTAAGCCCGCAAATATCCATAAGCTCTACGATCTCTTCTTTCAGTGCGCGGATATATGCCGCGCTTGCGCCCTCTCCCACGGACGTATTGGCAAATTTCACCAACTCAAAAATCGCGGAGATGGCGTCCGCCGTATTAAAGTCGTCGTCCATCGCCTCGTCAAACTTTGTCACAAATTCCTTCGCACGCAGGAGTTCTTTCTCCTCTTCGGCACCCAGCTCCTGCGTCTGCGCCTTTTCCAGAAGGAAGTTTAAGTTGGACACGCAGGTCACGATCCGCTCCAGACCGTTCTTCGCCGCCTCCATCAGCTCAGCGCTGAAATTCAGGGGACTTCTGTAATGGGCGGAGAGCATGAAGAACCGCAGCACCTGCAGATCATACTTCTCACTGATGTCCCGCACCGTGAAGAAATTGCCGAGAGACTTGGACATTTTCTTATTGTCAATATTCAAAAACCCGTTGTGCATCCAGTATTTGGCAAAAGGTTTGCCGTTTGCCGCCTCCGACTGGGCAATCTCATTCTCATGATGGGGGAAGATCAGATCCTCGCCGCCCGCGTGAATGTCAATCTCCTCTCCCAGGTACTTCTTGCTCATCACCGAGCACTCGATATGCCAGCCCGGTCTTCCCTCGCACCATGGGGACTCCCAGAAGGGCTCGCCCTCCTTCTTCGGTTTCCAGAGCACGAAGTCTAAGGGATCCTGCTTCTGCTCCTCCCCGGACACCAGAAGGGAGCGGCCGCCGCTTCGCAGATCATCCAGATTCTTATGGGAAAGCTTGCCGTAGCCCGGAAAACTTCTCGTCTTAAAGTAAACGGTGCCGTCCTCCGCCGCATAGGCGTGTCCCTTGTCAATCAGCGTCTGAATCATCTCGATCATGCCGCCGATCTCGCAGGTCGCCTTGGGGTGTGTGGTGGCGGGCTTCACATGCAGCGCCTCCATGTCCTTTTTGCACTCCTCGATATAGCGCTCCGAAATCACGGAAGGATCTGTGCCCTCCTCGTTCGCCTTTTTGATGATCTTGTCATCCACGTCCGTGAAGTTCGACACGTAATTGACGTCATAGCCCCTGTGCTCCATATAGCGGCGCACCGTGTCAAACACGATCATCGGTCTCGCGTTGCCGATATGAATCAGGTTATAAACTGTAGGTCCGCACACATACATGCTGACCTTCCCCTCCTCAATCGGCACAAACTCCTCTTTTTTCCCCGACAGCGTATTGTAAACTTTCATAAATCTCCTCTCTTTCCGCGTCTGCGTTGGAATATACAACGTGCACAATGAACACAACCTTATACTGTGTTTCGCAATTATTTTTCTCTCCTCATATTCTTCATCTCCTGCTCCAGATCAAGCAGCCGGTTCGTCAGCTCCGCGTTGGCACGCTGCAGACCCATAATATCCTCCCGCACCGGATCTGGCAGATGGGTCTGGTCCAGTTCTTCCTGCGGCAGCGCCATATTGTCGCGCCTGACCACTCGTCCGGGCACGCCCACCACCGTGGAATTAGGCGGCACCTCGTTGAGCACCACGCTGCCCGCCCCGATTTTACTATTATCCCCTATTTTAAAGGAACCAAGCACTTTCGCGCCGGTGCTTATCATGACGTTATTCCCGATCGTGGGATGTCTTTTCCCCTGCTCCTTACCGGTACCGCCAAGGGTCACGCCCTGATAGAGTGTCACGTTATCGCCGATCACCGTGGTCTCCCCGATAATGACGCCGTGCCCATGGTCAATAAAAAATCCCTTGCCGATCTGTGCACCCGGATGGATCTCTATGCCCGTCCTGCGCGCCCCCTTCTGGGAAACCCATCTTGCCCAGAAATAATGGTGGCGCAGATACAGTCTGTGCGCCAGCCGGTAATAGCACATCACCTTAAAGCTGGGATAGAGGAAAACTTCCATATTGGAGTGAATCGCCGGGTCACGCTCGCGTATGATACGGATTTCCTCCTTTATATTTCCGATAAAGCCCATTGAACCGCTCCTTCTATGATAAATGACTTCAGAATTTTCTACCATATTTAGAATATGCAACTCGGGACATTTTGTCAAGAAAACCTGCACATATACAGAGCTGCAAGACTTACAAAAAGCAGCGCAGACAAAAAACGGGAGGCATCCGGAGTCTGCCTATGCATACGCGCAATACGCAGAATGTCCCGCACCACGCGAATTTTCGCGGTGCGGGACATTCTGTCTTTATATATATATCCCCCCTCAGGAAAACGTAACTGGCACTTCCACACATTTCTTCCCGGTAAGCGCAGCCGTCCGGCTGTCAGGCTGCCCGGTGCCCACATAGAGCGCATAACTGCCGCCGCCTTTGACGAACACGCCCTCCTCGTTTACCGCAAGAAAAGCATTGCCGGAAACAGTCATATCCATCTCCGTGCTCTCTCCCGCGTTCAGGAAAACCCTCGCAAATGCACAGAGGCTGTGATTCGGCACGGCGAAAGGTGACTTCTGATCTTTCACATAAATCTGGATCACGTCGCCCGTCGCGGTATCTCCCGCGTTTCTCACCGTCACATGCACGATCGCATCGCCTGTCGCCTCATCCACCTTAACAACTTCCGCCTTTTCCACCTGCACGTCACCGTAAGTCAGCCCGTACCCGAACGGATAGAGCGCTTCCTGCTCCATATAGCGGTATGTTCTCCCATTCATGGTGTAATCTTCAAAGGCAGGCAGCTCCTCCAGCGTGCGGTAGAACGTCACAGGCAGTTTGCCAGACGGGGAACAGTCCCCGAACAGAATGTCCGCCACCGCTTTTCCACCCCTCGCACCGGGATACCAGAGCTGCAGGACAGCCGCAGCCTTATCCTGCGCTTCGGAAAGGTCGATTGCGCTTCCCGCCATCAGACATACAACCACAGGCTTGCCCACAGCGAACACCGCCTCCATCAATTTTCTCTGCGGCTCGGGCAGGAGCAGGTCGTTCTTATCGCCGGACGCATAGCTGTTGCCCGTATCGCCCTCCTCGCCCTCCAGCGTCTCGTTCAATCCCACGCAGAGCACCACCACATCGCTGTGTTTCGCGACAATCACCGCCTCAGCGACACGGTCGTTCTCCCACGCCAGATTCTCCACACGGTCCTTAAACAAATGGGACCCCTCTGAATACAAAACTCTTCCATTATGTCCTACTTTATCCTGTATTCCTTCTAAAATCGTTATATATCGGGACGAAGTCCCGTGATAATTCCCAACCAGAGCCTCCCTGCTGTCGGCATTCGGTCCGATCACGCCGATGGTCTGTGCCGCCGACGTGTTAAGCGGGAGGACGCCGTCGTTTTTGAGAAGCACCACCGACTCTCTCGTGAGCCGCTGCGCCACCTCCAGGTGCGCCTCGCACTCCACTTTTTCAAAGGAAATGTCGTCGTATTTACTCCCGTCAAACAGCCCGAGAAGGTATCTCGTGGTGAACGCGCGCACCGCCGCCTCCGTGATCTCCTCCTCCGTCACAAGCCCCTGTTCCAGCGCTTTTAGCAGATAGAGATAGGTCACGCCGCAGTTGATGTCGCAGCCGCACTTTAATGCCAGCGCCGCAGACTCCTCCATGGTGTGCGTCACCATATGTTTTTCGTGAAAGTCCTTAATCGCCCAGCAGTCGGACACATAATGCCCTTCAAACTTCCATTCGTCCCGGAGAATGTCCTGCATCAGCGTCTTGCTGCCGCAGCACGGCTCTCCGTTCGTCCGGTTGTAGGCGCCCATCACGGCTTCCACCCCTGCCTCCTGCACACAGGCTTTGAAAGCGGGCAGATAGGTCTCCGCCATATCTTTCTTTGTGGCTACGGCATTGAACTCATGGCGCACCGCCTCCGGCCCGGAATGCACCGCAAAGTGCTTGGCGCAGGCCGCGGACTTCAATACATCCTTGTCGTCACCCTGCAGTCCCTCCACATAAGCCACACCCAGTCTTGAAGTCAGATAAGGGTCTTCCCCGTAAGTCTCCTGTCCCCTGCCCCACCTGGGAT
Source organism: uncultured Lachnospiraceae bacterium (assembly GCA_949472775.1). Taxonomy (GTDB): domain Bacteria; phylum Bacillota; class Clostridia; order Lachnospirales; family Lachnospiraceae; genus UBA3282. Next base: position 5,278 of record CASWVG010000084.1, on the reverse strand, counting down.
CCCTGAATATATTCACATTGGGCGACCAGAACGTCAGCCCTTTATAGATGTCTCTGTCATTTTCCGCCGAGTATGCATTGTATTTTGCCCTTCCCTCTGTTGCTGCGACATCCCCGGCGCTATGTATCAATTCCGTGTCAAATGTGGCCGCCATGCCGATCGCCTGCGGAAAGCTGGTCGCCACACCCGCTCTCGCAACGCCATGCAGCGCCTCGCCCCACCAGTTATAGGCTGGTACGCCAAGTCTCTCGATCGCCGGTGCGTCATAGCGAAGCTGGGAAGCCCGCTCCTCCACACTCATCTGGCCCACTAATTCCTCTGCCTTGCGTCTTGCCTCTTCTCTCGTCATATGATTTTCCCTTTCCGCCCGGTTTTCCCGGCTGCACTTACACCCTTACAAGTCTTCGTATCCGTATTACAATCAACAATCACTTTGTCCGGACTCTGCTTCCTCAATATAATCGTCCGGTTGCGACTTTATTCTCCATAGAGTATAATAGACGCAGACCCGCATACTATAACAGACACGGACTCACTGGTCTGTGCCTGATAACCTACTGCATACAGGAGTAACTAACGTGAAATATGAAAAAATTTTACCTCCACCGCTGATTAAGGACAGCCTGAACCAGACCTCGAAAGAACGGTCGGTAAGCGGCTCGAGGGAATATGTGGACTATATCGCTGAATCACATCTGCGCATCTGGTATAACACCCAGACCGAGGGCTATGCCAATCACTACCACAACGCCATGGAGATCATTGTCTGCGCAGAAAATCAATATGATATTACCACCAGCAACAATTCCTACACGCTGAATCCAGGGGACATTCTGATCATTCCCCCCTATATGCTGCACAAGCTTCGCAGCAAGCCCTCCGGCGCACGGTTCATCTATCTCATTGATATTGACATGCTGCGCTGTTTTCAGGATTACAAGGCGCTGAGTCCGGCTTTTATAGCGCCTTATCTGTGCACGGCCTCCTCGCGCCCTGAAATTTACCAGCATGTGTATGATTCTTTGATGCAGATGGCAAATCTTTATTTTTCCCATCAGATTTTCTGGGAAATTTCCATCTACTCCGTGCTGTTAGACCTTTTTGCCACTTTAGGCGCCAACCACTACCTGCAGACTACGGACGAAAGCGTTGACGACATCGCTGACATGCAGTCGGAAAACTATGTTTTATTCGCCAATCTTCTCAATTTCATCGACACACACTACGCCGATGACCTGACTCTGGAACAGGCAGCGGAATATATCGGCTTTTCCAAATACCATTTTACCCGTCTGTTCAAACAGCACACCAACACGACGTTTCACAACTACCTGTGCTACAAACGGATCCAGGCGGCGCAGACGTTACTCACCGAGGACAGAAACCGTCCCATTACGGAAATCGCTTTTAGCAGCGGCTTCAACAACCTGACTACTTTTAACCGCTGCTTCAGCAAATACACAAGCTGTTCCCCCACGGAGTATCGCAACAAGCTGCGCCACGAAGAAGTCTGAACCTGCTTTATCAGCCTTTTACGCCGCCGAGCGCCACACCGGCTATGATATACTTGGACAGAAGCAGGTATACTATGATAAGCGGTAATACCGTCAAAGTCAGTCCCATATAGACAGAGCCGTACTCGGTTTTGTAGATATCGCCTTTGAGCAGACTTACCATAATAGGCATGGTATATTTCTTCTGGTCCGTCAGCAGAACGAGCGGTGTAAACAGGTTGTTCCAGCTTGCCACGAAACTGAAGATCGCCTGCGTTGCGATTGCCGGTTTCATAATCGGCAGCACAATCTTATTGAAAATCATAAACTCTTTCGCACCGTCAATTCTCGCCGACTGCACAATCTCCATGGAGAGCGTCGGCTGCAAATACTGTCTCATAAAGAACACCATAGTCGGCGATGCGATCGCGGGCAGGATCAGCATGGACAGTCTGTTCGTCATATGTATCTTGTAGACCATCTGATAGAAACCGATCATCGTCACCTGTGCCGGAATCATCATCACTACCATGATAAAACTGAAAAATGCATCCCGCAGCTTCCAGTTGTAAGCCACCTGCGCATACGCCGTCAGAGAAGAAAAGTAGACTGCCAGCGCCGTTGCCCCCACAGAAATGGCAAGTGAGTTCATAAAGCCGACTGCAGGATTAAAGCTCTTACCGAGCAGGATCTTGATATTGTTCATCATATAAGATGATGGAATGAGCGAGATCGCATGCTGCTGAATCTCCGTCGTGGATCTGGTCGCGTTCACGATCATGATCCAGAAAGGCAGAACACTCAAAATTGCCAGAAAGATGCATACGACATAGATCACAACCTTCATAACACGATTTTCTTTATTATTTAACATTATGCGTTCTCCTTTCCGGCTTTCAGCTTCTTCGCATAAGCCTTCTGCTGCTGCTTGATCTGCTTATTCAGCCGCGCCTCATCCTTATCCCGCATCACAAAGAACATGATCGAAGCGAGGATCGCGATAATCACGAACATAACCATGCTCGCCGCAGCCGCCCTGTTGTACATGTAGCTTCCGCTGAACGCCTGCTTGTAAATAAACAGACTGGTCGTCAGTGTCGCGTCATCCGGCTTACCATCCTGGAACAGTCTCGGGATATCGAACATGTTCAGACCGCCGATCAGACTCGTAACAAGCGTAAACAGGAGTATCGTCTTGATGTTGGGCACCGTAATATAGAAGAAAGTCTGCACGCGGTTAGCGCCGTCCACCTCCGCCGACTCGAATATCTCCGGGCTGATTCCCAGAATACCGGAGATCAGCGTGATCATCGTGGAGCCGTACCACATCCATGTCTGGATAAAGATCACAACGCCTCTCGCCACAGTTTTGCTTCTAAGTAATTCTATAGGTGCATCAATGAACCCGAACCGCACGAGCAGATCGTTGATCGGACCCATTGGATACCCGAAAAATCCGCTGAACAGGATAGCGATGGTCGCCGCTGTAATGATATTCGGCATATAGAGCAGTACCTTGAATGTACCCTGTCCCTTCACCTTGCTTCGCCTGTCCGTAAACCATGCCGCCAGCAGGAGCGCAAGAAGCATCTGCGGAATAAAATTCGCCAGCCATATCACGACCGTATTACGGAACGCCAGCTGAAATGACGGACTCGACAATACAGTCTTAAAATTCCTAAAAAGGTCGTCGGTCAGAAAATGAATGTCCGTCTTTCCCAGACCTTTCAGATCGGTAAAACCGATCACCGCCGTATACACGGTCGGATATAGTGAAAACAATATAAATGCGATCACAAACGGAATACTGAAAATATAACCGTATTTCGCATATCTGTCATAACCCGGTTTCTTACTTTTCATCCTTCCCCACCTTCCCGCAATCGTGTTGTATTACCTTATTAAAACAAGGCGGACGCCGTAGTGTCCGCCCTGTCATAACTACTATCATGTTTTCGATATATCGCAGTCTCTCTTACTCTACGATCACGTCCAGATTGTCCGCTACCTGCTGCTTGAAGTCAGCAATCGCCTGCTCACGGGACTTGTTGCCTGAGGTGTACTCACGGGTCTGATCTCTCCAGTACTGGTTGATCGTCTCGTCGTACTGTGTCAGGTTGGTACCCTTCGCATACTGGTTCGCGGGAACGAATGCGTCGAACATGTTCTGTCCGCCAAGGAAATCAACGGAACCGTCGGACTTGGACATAACCGTGCCGCTCGCAACCGCGTCCTTCGTGCCGCCCTCACCGTTTAAGGTGCCGTTTGCCCACTTATACTGTAAGCCTTCCTCCGAGCTGTCCAGAGTGATCCACTCGATAATCTTGCCTACAGCTTCTGCCTTCTCGGTATTCTTGTTTGCCAGAACCCATGTACCGCCCCAGAAGAAACCGATCGGAGGTGTGCAGACTGCCCAGTCACCGTATGTGCCTTCGCCTACAGCTTCGCCGCCGCAGTTAGGAGCCATGGTGTAGTTGATCAGCCAGGCGGGTCCGAAGAAACCGAAGATACCCTTCTCGCCTTCGCCCTTCATGTCTGCGAACCATGCATCCTGCCAGTCCTGTGTATCATTGTGATAGCCGTTGTCCTTCAACTTCTTGGAGAGGTCAAGGAACTCTTCACGCTTCGGATCGATGGTAAGCTTGCCGTCAACGATCCAGCCCTGATCGGAGCTGTTCTCAACTGCGTGCCATATATCGCCGTCGCCGGAAACAATGCCGTAACCCTTCGCCTTCAGATCCTCTGCTGCTGTGAAGAACTGATCCCAGCCGGGGCCGATCTTCTTCTCGATCTCTGCCGGATCATCTGTGCCCCATACATCCTTCGCGATGGAACGACGATAAATGAACGCGCCACCTGTAGCCTGATAGCCGAGACCTACCAGCTGACCATCGGGGTTGGTTCCGATATCAACGGTGTACTGCGCGATGTCCGCTTCCTTTAACTTCGCGTCTACATCGATACCCATATCAGCGTAGGGCATTGCGTAGCTGCTTGCGTCACCCTGCGTATACTTCAATACGAAAGCTGCCTCTGCACAGTAGAGATCAGGAGCCTCCGCACCACCTGCTGCCAGAGCCTGGTCAAGAGCGGGCTGGTAAGCGCCGTCCGTGGTAGCAATAATTGTGGTATTGATGTCGTAACCGAAATCGGGATGAGCCTCAATATACTTCTCGATCATGCCGGGTACCTCATCTGTGAATGCCCATACATTGATCGTGCCGGAACCGCCTGCGGAACCAGAATCCGCTGCCGGAGCCTCCGCCTCACTTCCAGAATCACCTGCGTCTGCTGCCGGAGCTTCCGTTGCCGCCCCGCTGTCGCCCGAATCTGCCGCCGGTGCGCTGCTGCTGTCACCGCCGCAACCTGTCAGCATAGAAGCTACCATACAGCCGCACAGCGTACATGCTAAAAACTTTTTCATCTTTCATCCTCCTTTTCTTTTACACGTTTTCTGTAACCGCCATTTCATATAAGCGTAACTACATTTTATCACCTGAATTTGATAATTCTTTACACTTCTTGCTCTGGACTCAACAATTATTGCTAAATGAATGACAAAAACGCGTAATTTGTTTGTAAAAAATGACAAAAACCCCCGAAAATCCATGTCCTTCAAATATTGGCACACAAAAAAAGAGACCTGAAAATGACACATTCAAGTATTGACAAGATTTTTTCTTTTTGATAAACTAGTACACGGTGACAAAAGGAACATCCTTTTCATCAGGCTGCTGTGGCTCAGTCGGTAGAGCGTCGCATTGGTAGTGCGGAGGTCACGGGTC
>CASWVG010000083.1 GCA_949472775.1 uncultured Lachnospiraceae bacterium | reverse complement strand
TGGGTCAGATTATTGGCGAAGGAATTACTTTTGACGACGTACTGCTGGTGCCGAGCTATTCGCAGGTGATTCCGAATCAGGTGGACTTGACAACGAACCTGACGAAGAAGATCAGGTTGAACATTCCCATGATGAGTGCGGGGATGGACACGGTGACTGAGCACAGAATGGCAATCGCCATGGCGAGGCAGGGTGGTATCGGTATCATTCACAAGAACATGTCTATAGAGGCGCAGGCGGATGAAGTAGACAAGGTGAAACGTTCCGAGAACGGCGTTATCACGGATCCTTTTTCATTGACGCCGGAGCATACGCTGGCTGACGCCGACGCGCTGATGGCGAAATTCAGAATTTCAGGAGTTCCTGTTACGGAAGGCAGGAAGTTAGTCGGTATCATTACCAATCGTGACTTAAAATTCGAGACAGATTTCAAGAAGAAAATCAAAGAGTCCATGACTTCTGAGAACCTGATCACCGCCAAGGCGGGTATTACGCTGGATCAGGCGAAGGAGATCCTTGCAAAGGCAAGAAAAGAGAAACTTCCCATTGTGGATGACGACTACAATCTGGTGGGACTCATTACCATAAAAGATATTGAAAAAACAATCAAGTACCCTCTTTCGGCCAAGGACAGCCAGGGCAGGCTGCTATGCGGAGCGGCGGTGGGCATTACCGCCAATGTGCTTGACAGGGCAAAAGAACTGATGGATGCGAAGGTGGATGTGATCGTACTGGACTCCGCCCACGGACATTCTGAGAATGTGCTGAAGTGTGTGCGGATGATTAAGGACAAATATCCTGATTTGCAGGTGATCGCGGGTAATGTGGCTACAGGAGAAGGCACGCGTGCGCTGATTGAGGCGGGCGCAGATGCGGTGAAGGTAGGTATCGGTCCCGGCTCCATCTGTACGACCCGCGTGGTTGCCGGTATCGGTGTACCGCAGATTACGGCGATTATGCATGCTTATGAAGTGGCAAAAGAATACGGCGTGCCGATCATTGCGGACGGTGGCATTAAATACTCGGGTGATATGACGAAGGCAATTGCGGCGGGCGGCGACGTCTGCATGATGGGCAGTATGTTTGCTGGCTGTGAGGAAAGCCCTGGCACTTACGAACTTTATCAGGGCAGAAAATATAAGGTATACCGTGGTATGGGTTCCATTGCGGCTATGGAGAACGGCAGCAAGGACCGCTATTTCCAGACCGACGCCAAAAAACTGGTGCCGGAAGGCGTGGAAGGCCGTGTGGCATACAAAGGCAGCGTGGAGGATACGGTGTTCCAGTTGATGGGCGGTCTGCGTTCGGGTATGGGTTACTGCGGCACAGCTACCATTGAGGAATTAAAACAGAATGGCAGGTTTGTGAAGATTTCCGCGGCATCGCTCAAAGAGAGCCATCCGCACGATATTCATATCACGAAGGAAGCGCCGAATTACTCCGTCGATGAGTAGTGGGTAATTGCAAGAGTCTGCTTATGATTATGCAGTTTATACGATAATTCTGGAGTATGACGCGTTTCGCAGATACTTCAAAGAGCATGAAAGAGATAGACAGGAGAGTACTATGAAGATGAAAAATTTAGCGCAGGAACTTGCGGGGAACGCGTATCCGGGACGCGGTATCGTGATCGGGAAATCAGCGGACGGTGCGTATGCGGTGACGGCATATTTTATTATGGGACGCAGCAGCAACAGCAGGAACCGGGTGTTTGTGGAAGACGGAGCGGGTATCCGTACGCAGGCTTTTGACCCTTCCAGGCTGGAAGATCCGAGTCTGATTATCTATGCGCCGGTACGTGTGCTCGGCAATAAAACCATTGTCACAAACGGTGACCAGACGGATACGATCTATGAGCTGATGGACAGGCAGCAGACTTTTGAGCAGGCGCTGCGCACAAGGGAGTTTGAGCCGGACGCGCCCAATTACACGCCTCGCATTTCGGGCATTATGCACCTGGAGAACGCCAGCTACAACTACGCTATGTCAATTTTAAAGAGCAACAACGGCGATCCGTCCTCCTGCAACCGCTACACTTTCGCATATGAGAATCCAAAAGCAGGGGAGGGCAGGTTCATACATACCTACATGGGCGACGGCAATCCGCTTCCCAGCTTTGAAGGGGAACCGACGCTTGTGGGAATCGAGGGCGGTATTGACGAGTTTACGAAGACGGTCTGGGAGAATCTGAACGAAGATAACAAGGTATCGCTGTTCGTGCGGTACATCGAGATTGCCACAGGCAGATATGAGACAAGGATTGTAAACAAGAATCAGTAGCAGCAGGATTCTGGGTAGCCAATCTATGCCGAAGCATTGAATGTTACATGAGAATAGCAGGGTATGACTGAGGCGAGAAGAGTGAAATACAGTCGGGAGAAGAAAAACAAAAATGAGGAGAATGCAGAGACAATGAACGAACTGGAATTGAAATACGGATGTAACCCGAATCAGAAGCCGTCCCGCATTTTTATGGCGGACGGGAGCGATCTGCCTATTCAGGTGTTGAACGGCAGACCGGGATACATCAATTTTTTGGATGCGTTTAACGGCTGGCAGCTTGTCAGTGAATTGAAGAAGGCGACGGGGCTTCCAGCGGCGACTTCCTTTAAGCATGTGTCCCCGGCAGGGGCGGCGGTAGGTCTTCCCCTGGAGGAGACTTTGGCAAAGATTTACTGGGTGGACGATTTGGGGGAACTGTCGCCACTTGCCTGTGCTTATGCCAGAGCGAGAGGCGCGGACAGAATGAGCTCTTTCGGTGACTTTATTGCGCTCTCCGATGTGTGTGACGTGGACACGGCGAGGCTGATCAAGAGAGAGGTCTCTGACGGTGTGATTGCGCCGGGGTATGAGCCGGAGGCGTTGGAGATTCTGAAGGCGAAGAAGAAGGGCGCCTACAATGTGATTCAGATCGACGAAAGCTATGTGCCTGCGCCGACCGAGGTGAAGCAGGTGTACGGCATCAGTTTTGAACAGGGCAGGAACGAACTGAAAATTGACGACGCTTTCTTTGACAACATCGTGACGAAGGAAAAAGACCTGCCGAAACAGGCGAAGATCGATCTGGCGATTTCTATGATTACGCTGAAATATACACAGTCCAATTCCGTCTGCTATGTGAAGGACGGGCAGGCAATCGGTATCGGCGCGGGGCAGCAGTCCAGAATCCACTGCACGAGGCTGGCAGGCACAAAGGCGGACAACTGGTTTTTAAGACAGTCTCCCATTGTGTTAGACTTACAGTTCGTAGATGGCATCGGCAGGGCGGACAGAGATAATTCCATTGATCTCTATATCGGTGAAGATTACATGGACGTGCTGGCAGATGGCGTATGGCAGAAGATCTTTAAGGTGAAGCCGGAAGTATTTACGGCGGAGAAGAAGCGCGCGTGGCTGGATCAGATGAAGGGTGTTGCGCTCGGCTCGGATGCGTTCTTCCCCTTTGGGGACAATATCGAGCGTGCCCACAGGAGCGGGGTGCAGTATGTGGCACAACCCGGCGGGTCGGTGCGGGATGACAACGTGATCGAGGTGTGCGATAAGTACGGGATGACCATGTGCTTTACGGGCATACGGCTGTTCCACCACTAGAGAAAAACGGCGCAGGCGAAAGATGGTTTGGCTCCTTATGGATCCATCTTCCGCCAGCGGGCACTGCTCAAATGAGGGAGTGGTGAAGCAGTGGGAGAGATGATATAAAACAGCGGGAGGAAATTGCTTTTTTGGGGCATTCGTGGTAAAATTTAGACGTTGTGAGATAGTGGATTTGCGCGGGGAAGGAAGCCGCAAATGCAAATAAAGACAAAATAAACAAAGGAGTGGAAAAGGGACAATGAGTAAGAGTTTTGAGGATCTGTTATCAAAGGTTTCCGAGTGTGAGATGAAGAAGGTTGCTGTGGCGGTGGCTCAGGACAGCGCGGTTCTCGAGGCTGTGGCAGCGGCGAAGGAGCGGGGTATCGCGGAGGCGATCCTTGTGGGCGACGCTGACAAGATCAAAGAGGTGGCGGAGGCTGATAAGGTTGACATCAGCGGCTTTGAGATCATTGATGAGAAGGATAATTACACGGCGGCTCTGAAAGCAGTTGAACTTGTGCATCAGGGGAAGGCTGATATGTACATGAAGGGTCTGATCGACACGAAATCCTTCTTGAAGAGCGTGCTGGACAAGGAAGTCGGCTTGAGAACGGGCAAGGCTTTGTCTCATGTATGTGTGTTTGAGGTGGAGGGAATCGATCATCTCCTGTTCCTTACGGACGTTGCTTTTATGACATATCCTGCGCTGGAGGATAAGGTACATATTATCGAGAATACGGTGGATGTATGCCATGCCTGCGGCATACCGAATCCAAAGGTAGCGCCTCTTGCGGCAGTTGAGGTAGTGAATCCGAAGATGCCTGTCACGGTGGAGGCGGAAGAACTGACGAAGATGTGCGAGGAAGGAAAAATCTCCGGCTGTGTTGTGGACGGTCCTCTTTCCCTGGATCTGGCGATTGACCCCGAGGCGGCAAAGCATAAGGGGGCAGAGGGAAGAAAAATTGTTGGCGATGCGGATGTACTCCTCTTCCCCGATATTCATGCGGGTAATCTGGTTTACAAGTGCCTCGTACATACGGCAAAGGTGAAGAACGGCAACATTCTGACCGGCACGAAGGCTCCTGTTATTCTGACATCCCGTTCCGATGATTTTGAGACCAAGGTAAATTCCCTTGCGCTCGGTGCGGTTATGGCCGGCGCGATGGCGAAGATGAACTGATGTAACAGTTCAACCAGAGCGAGTCTTTTAGGCAAACCGTGCTTGCATGAGTTTGAACAGAAGATGATACTCTGAGGGAACGCCCATATTATGAGCAACGGAGCGCATCGAAGATGCGATTTTGCAGATGGGCGTGAGCTGAACAATACGAGAAGAATTTCTAAAGTCGCCCAACCATTGGACGAAACGACAAGAAATTCTAAACCTTGTGCGGGAGAAAGCCAAGGGCAGGCGTTTTCCGCATGAATGTTGATATATTATGGAGGGTAAAAAAATGGTAGTGAAAAGTTTAATTATCAATCCCGGTTCCACATCCACAAAGATAGGTGTGTTTGAGGATGAAACTCTCCTGTTTGAGGAGACTTTGAGACATTCCACAGAAGAGATCGCACAGTATGAGAAAATTGTGGATCAGAAGGATTTCCGCAGAAAGATCATCGAGGATCTGTTAAAAGAGAAAGATTTTGATATCAAGTCTCTGAACATGGTAGTGGGACGCGGCGGCATGTTAAAACCGATTCCGGGCGGCACTTATGCGGTGACCGACGATCTGCTGGAAGATTTAAAGATCGGCGTACAGGGACCACATGCATCCAATCTGGGCGGCATTCTGGCGAGAGAGATCGGCGATTCCATCGGCGTTCCGTCCTATATCGTGGATCCCGTGGTTGTTGACGAGCTGGAGCCTGTTTCCAGATATTCCGGTGTACCGGAGCTGCCAAGGACCAGCGTGTTCCATGCGCTGAACCAGAAAGCGGTGGCGAAGCGTTACGCGAAGGAGCAGGGCAAGGCATATGATTCTCTGAATCTGGTTGTGGTACACATGGGCGGCGGCGTGTCCGTGGGCGCACACAAGAAAGGCTGCGTGGTAGATGTGTTTAACGCCCTTGACGGTGACGGCGCGTTCTCTCCTGAGAGAGCGGGTGCGGTACCGAGCGGCGCACTGATTAAAATGTGCTTTTCCGGGAAATATACAGAGAAAGAGGTTTACAAGAAATTTGTGGGCGGCGGCGGTTTCAACGCTTACTGCGGCACCAACGATATGCGCGATGTAGAAAAGATGGTGCAGGGTGGCGATAAGAAGGCTGAGGAAGTCAGAGAGGCGTTTATCACCCAGGTGGCAAAGGACATCGGCGCGATGGCATGTGTACTGCAGGGTAAGGTAGATCAGATCATCGTGACCGGCGGCATTGCCTACGATAAGGCAGTGGTTGCGGGCCTTAGGGAGAAGGCGGAGTGGATTGCACCCATGACCGTATATCCCGGCGAGGATGAGCTGATGGCTCTGGTACAGGGGGGCTTACGCATCCTGCGCGGAGAGGAAGAACTGAAGGTTTATTGAGAAAAGGATTCTCCTGGAATATGAGTCGGCGGAGGGGCAAGAAAGCATGCTCCTCCGCCGTTTACTCGCTAAATACGGCAGATACGGCGGAATAGAGGGGTTTTGCTTGAATTTGCCCCTTGTATCTGGTAGAATATAATCTAGTGTTTTGTTATTGTGGGGATTTTTTGAGAGAAAGGCGTGTGTCAGCCAGAAGGACACATGGGAATGAGAAGACTATGAGTGTGGTACAAAAAATATTCGGAACGCACAGTGAACGGGAGATCAAGCGTATTACCGGACTAGTTGACAAAATCGAGGGCATGCGTCCCGAGATGATGGAAATGACGGACGAGCAGATGCGTGATAAGACCAAGGAGTTTAAGAAAAGGTTTTCAGAGGGTGAGACTTTGGATGACCTTCTGCCGGAGGCTTATGCGCTTGTCCGGGAAGCGGCGAGAAGAGTGCTTAACACGGAGCACTACAGAGTACAGCTGATCGGTGGCATTATCCTGCATCAGGGCCGGATCGCGGAGATGAGAACCGGTGAAGGAAAGACGCAGACCTGTCTCCTGCCGGCTTATCTGAACGCACTGGAAGGAAAGGGCGTGCATGTTGTCACGGTCAATGACTATCTGGCGAAGCGTGACGCGGAGTGGATGGGGCAGGTACATGAGTTTCTCGGACTGAAAGTGGGATGTGTTTTAAATGACATGAAGCCCGAGGAGCGCAGGGAGGCTTACAACTGTGACATTACCTATGTGACAAACAATGAACTGGGTTTCGATTATCTTCGCGACAATATGGTCATCTACAAGGAACAGCTCGTGCTCAGGGATCTCCATTACGCCATCATCGACGAGGTGGACTCGGTGCTGATCGACGAGGCGAGAACCCCGCTGATCATATCCGGTCAGAGCGGCAAGTCTACTAAACTTTACGAGGCATGCGACATTCTGGCGAAGCAGCTCACCCGCGGCGAGGACATGGAAGAGCTGTCCAAGATGGACGCCATTATGGGCATCGAGCGGGAGGAGACCGGGGACTTCATTGTGAACGAGAAGGACAAGGTGGTGAACCTGACCGCACAGGGCGTTTCCAAGGTGGAGCGTTTCTTCCAGATCGAAAACCTGGCTGACCCGGAGAATCTGGAAATCCAGCACAATATTATACTGGCTCTGCGGGCGCACAATCTGATGTTCCGTGACCAGGATTATGTGGTGAGCGACGATCAGGTTATGATCGTGGACGAGTTTACCGGCCGTATCATGCCGGGACGCCGCTATTCCGACGGACTGCATCAGGCCATTGAGGCGAAGGAGCATGTGAAGGTGAAGCGGGAGAGCAAGACACTTGCCACCATTACCTTCCAGAACTTCTTCAATAAATTCGAGAAAAAAGCGGGCATGACAGGTACGGCGCTCACGGAGGAAAAAGAGTTCCGTGATATTTACGGCATGGACGTGGTGGCGATTCCCACGAACAAGCCTGTGGCACGTATCGATCATCAGGATGCTGTCTATAAAACAAGAAAAGAAAAACTGAGAGCCATTCTTCTGGCAGTGCAGGAGGCGCACGCCAAGGGGCAGCCGGTGCTGGTAGGTACGATCAATATCGACGCATCGGAGGAACTTTCTGCCATCTTTAAAAGAAACGGTCTGGAGCATAAGGTGTTGAACGCCAAGTTCCATGAACTGGAGGCTGAGATCGTGGCGGACGCCGGTATTCACGGCGCGGTTACCATCGCCACCAATATGGCGGGCCGTGGTACGGATATCAAGCTTGACGAGGAAGCGAGAGCGGCAGGCGGTCTGATGATTATCGGCACAGAGCGCCACGAGTCCAGACGTATCGATAATCAGCTCAGAGGGCGAAGCGGCCGTCAGGGAGATCCCGGTGAATCGAAGTTTTTTATTTCCCTGGAAGATGATCTGATGAGACTGTTCGGCTCCGACCGCATGATTACCATGTTTAACGCACTGGGTATCCCGGAAGGGCAGGAGATCGAGCACAGTGCGTTGACTAAGGCGATTGAGACGGCGCAGAAGAAGATAGAGAATAACAACTTTGGCATCAGAAAGAGCCTGCTCGAGTACGATCAGGTGATGAACGAGCAGAGGGAGATCATATATGAGGAGAGACGCCGCGTCTTAGACGGCGAGAGCATGCGGGACGCGATTTACAAGATGATCACGGATATCGTGGAAAACTGCGTGGATATCTGTATCGGCGACGACTCCGATTTTGAGGAGTGGGATTATAACGAGTTAAATACCCTGTTACTTCCCACGGTACCTTTAAAGCCCGTGGATGCGTCCAGGGTGCTGAAGCCTAAGAAAAATAGTCTGAAACAGCAGTTGAAAGAGGAAGCTGTCAAACTTTACGAGAGCAAGGAAGCGGAGTTCCCGGAGCCGGAGGCGATCCGTGAGATCGAGCGTGTGATCCTGCTCAAGGTGATAGACAGAAAGTGGATGGATCACATCGACGATATGGATCAGCTCCGTCAAGGCGCGGGTCTGCAGGCTTACGGCCAGAAGGATCCACTGGTGGAGTACAAGCTGAACGGTTACGAGATGTTCGATGAGATGACGCAGAACATCAAGGAGGAGACTGTGCGTCTGCTCTTCCGTGTGCGCATCGAGCAGAAGGTGGAGAGAGAGCAGGTGGCAAAGGTGACCGGCACCAACAAGGACGACACCCTGCAGAAAGGTCCAAAAAAGCGCGCGGAGGCGAAGGTTTATCCCAACGATCCCTGCCCTTGCGGAAGCGGGAAGAAGTATAAGCAGTGCTGCGGCCGGAAGTGATGGACAGGGCAGAAGCGGCGGCCAAAGAGCAGGTTTTGCTTTGGCGAATAGAAATACACTCAGCAATCATACACTAGTCGTAAGGAAAGAAGGTGTATATCGTGAGTAATAGAGAAAGAGTATTGCAGCTGATAGAGACATACCGGATATGAAATTGCACTTCGTAGTAGAAATGCTGGAATCCTTGAAGGCGTATGCGGGAGAAGAAATTGAGCCTGATGAATGGGATTTGCAAATGATTGCGCAGGCAGAGAGAGAAAATGACGGTGAGACGGTTACGCTTGAGGATTTGGCACATGAGTTAGGTGTGGTACTATGAGCGATCCGTATGTTATCAGATTTGAAAAGGCTGCTGAAAAGTTTCTGAGGAAACAGACACCTAAGACACAGCAGAACTTGAATTTACTCTGTAAAGGAAGAGATCAGAGTGATAAATATCGAAAATATTGACAACCGTGGAGACGTCTACAAGAGATATTAAGAAAGAAGGTGAAGTTAAGTGGTAGAATTAGACAATATGAAATCGGAGCTTCTTGCTTACGAAAGCCCCTTAGCGGAAGTGAGGGATTCACTTTAACTTAGCAGATAAGGTAAAGCGGATCGAGGAGCTTGACATGGAGATGCAGGCTCCGGATTTCTGGGATGACCCGGAGAAATCCAACCAGAAGATGCGGGAGTCCAAGGGACTGAAAAGTGTTGTGGAGACGATGGATGGCCTCTCCAGTCAGTATAATGACATTTTGGAACTGATCGAGCTGGGCTATGAGGACAACGACCCGGCGATCATTCCCGATATCGAGGAGGAGCTTGTCTCCTTTAAGGAAACCTTTGAGAATATCAGGATCAGCACCCTCCTTTCGGGTGAGTACGACAAAAACAACGCGATTTTAAAATTAAATGCCGGGGCAGGCGGCACGGAGAGCTGCGACTGGTGCAGTATGCTCTACCGCATGTACACCCGCTGGGCGGAGCGGAAAGGGTATTCCCTGGAAGTGATCGACTATCTGGACGGAGATGAGGCGGGTATCAAGTCCGTGACGTTCCAGATCAACGGGGAGAATGCTTACGGCTATCTGAAATCCGAGAAAGGTGTGCACAGGCTTGTGCGGATTTCGCCTTTCAATGCGCAGGGCAAGCGGCAGACATCCTTCGTGTCCCTTGACGTGATGCCGGACATTGAGGAGGATGTGGATGTAGAGGTGAAGGATGAGGATATCCGCATCGACACTTACCGAAGCAGCGGCGCGGGCGGTCAGCACATTAACAAGACCTCGTCGGCGATCCGTATCACTCATTTTCCGACGGGGATCGTGGTGACATGTCAGAACGAGCGGAGCCAGTTCCAGAATAAGGACAAGGCGATGCAGATGTTAAAGGCAAAGCTCTATATGCTCAAGCAGGAAGAAAATGCGGAGAAGCTGTCGGATATCCGTGGCGATGTGAAAGAAATCGGCTGGGGCAACCAGATCCGCTCCTATGTGATGCAGCCGTACACTATGGTGAAGGATCACCGGACAAACGAGGAGTCCGGCAATGTGGACGCGGTGATGGACGGGGCGATTGATCCGTTTATCAATGCATATCTGAAGTGGATTAATGGGTAATCCGCGGACAAATTAATATGAATTTTGTGTAAGAGTCGACTCTTGTATTATAGCGGGATGTCGGCTCTTTTTGGATGGCTTCACAACAATAGTGTGAAAATTTGTATAAAATATGACAATATATGGGGGGTGGGGGTAATTGCACACTGTTTTTTGAAGGATAAAAGAGAAATTTGAGATTGCATTATCACAAAATAATGATAAACTAATAATAGAATATTTTGCCATACTGCATATATGGTTTATGCAGACATGAAACTCAAATTTAACAGGGGAAACGAAAATGCGTGTGAGAAAAAGTAATTATCCGGCATCTGCGGTCAGTCATACGGGGAAAAAGAGAAAGAAATTATATGTGAACAGAAAGTCATGTATGGCAATGGTTTTGTCGGCGGCGATGCTGTTTACGTCGGTTGACGGTATGACCGTGCATGCGGAAGAACTGGCAGATCTGATTCCGCCGGTGTCGGAGGAAGAGGCTCCGGAAAACCCCGACAATTCGGAAAATCCAGATAATCCAGATAATCCGGAGAACCCGGATGTTCCTGCGGACGGGGATAACGCGCAGGAAGGGCCGTCTTATGTTAAAAATGAGGCAGGGGCTATCATTATCAAATCTTTCGTGCCGTTTGAAGATGATATTGAAATTGAGAAGGGTGAGACGAGATTAGAACTTTCTGAATTGATAGAGAAAATTAATTCCGAGGTAACGGTAAAGGTGAACGTCGACGAATATGTCGAGGATCCTGCGCCAGAAGGTCAGCCTGGCGAGGGGGAAGGCCAGCCCGGCGAAGGAGAAGGTCAGCCCGGTGAGGGGGAAGGCCAACCTGGCGAAGGAGAAGGTCAGCCTGGCGAGGGAGATGGTCAGCCTGTCGTTTATGAAGATCGGAGGAGCGTGGTGGAGGGA
>CASWVG010000082.1 GCA_949472775.1 uncultured Lachnospiraceae bacterium | reverse complement strand
CGAGGTTTCTTTTTATTCTATTGGCGTTATTTCTGAATTACAGGAATGCTCCTTTTAGCTGCAGCTCCAACATGTCTACCAATTCTGACAACAGGAATTGCTCCTGCTCCTCCTTATCTTCCAGAAATGCCAGGACAGCGCAAAAAAGGCAGTAATCTCTGCTTTCCGTAAAATCTGTTATACCCATATAGCTCTCCGCATGGGCAGGTATTTTCTCCACCTTCAGTATCTGTTCATTATTGATGACCGTCCAGCCAAGCTGCTCCCGGAAAAATTTCTGGCACTTGGGCAGCTCCCTGCGAACCTTCATATATAATTCCTTATCCGTCTTCTTATCAATCCAACAATTTTCTATTAATGCTTTTGCCGCTTCCATTTTCCCCTTTCTACGGATCTTTCTAATCCTCAAACTGAAATATATATCTGGGCATCACCAATTGCCCATCCTCACATTTCAGCGTATGGCTTCCTTCCTGCTTTACTAAATGAAATGCCTGCCCATACTCAGTCCGCCCGCTTTTTGAAACAGACAGATTCGCCTGTGCAATCCAGCGCAAAAGAGTCTCCCGCGTATCCACAGAAATGCAGTCGTCAATCCGACTGATATCCAACTGATTGTCTTGAATGTAATTCATAACCAGTTTCCTGTCTTCCTCCAGTTTCTTCAAATATTGGTTACGCTGTGCAAGTTTCTCCAGCGCTTTACTTTCAAACCCAGACTTATGTATTCTTGGTTTATACGTTCTGGTATGGGGCTTCAGTTCATATTCCGATGGCGGCTCATCAAAAACGCCGCTGTTTATGCTATCCGTGGAACGCGGAAGGTTTACTCTAAAATGTCGTACATGCTGTATTCCGAATACGTGTGCTGAAAGTTTATGCGCCTCCTCCACATTTTCACACTGCACAAACATCTGCATAAATTTCTTATAATCTTCCTTACGGCTGATTCCCCAATTTTGAATCTGTACGATCATGGCTGCATTCTGTATTATTTTGCGTATAACCTCATCTGTAATATCCATTACTTTCTGACTTTCGCTTGGATGTTTATCTGTCGGAACAAACCATTCTGACAGGCTCTGCCATTTTCCGTATATGTTTCCCCTTATCGCATTCTCCCTTAAATCCTGTATTTCCGAATCTGGGTGTGGGATTGCTAATTCACTCTCAATGACCCTCTCCAATACCCTGTCTACTGTCTGCGGCGGCAATTTCTCAATGATATTTTCGATACGTATGGACTTATTCTGAAGCTGCTGCACAAACTCCTGTAAATAAGAAATAAACCTGTCTTTATGTATGACAAATTCAATAGATTTTAGCATCTTATCAGATTTGCCTGAATAGAATTCTCTCAAATAATCCTGATAATTCCGATTCAATCTTTTAAAATCTTCCTGTAAATTACTCCACCATTCATTCACTGCTTTCAGTTCCTGACGATCAATCCGCTCCATTTCATTCAAGGCATTTTCAATCCGCACAAAATAATTCATGGACAGATTACCACTGTCCATGAAAAGATTTTCCAGCTTTACCGTCATTCTCTCTATCTCTACTGCATATTCCGACATGGTATAACGGTATTGCTTATTTTTATATTCCGCAATTGTATAAACTCTTTTCGGGTCTTGGATGGGCGTAAGATTTTTCCATCCAACCAACGCCTCTAAATCTGCTTTCAACTGCTCCATAGAATAATCTGAAAACTCTGGGTACTCCCTAAGTAACTCCAATACATCTTCTTTATATAACTGAAAATGCATCTTTTCGTACTCTGTAAAAAAGATTCGCATAATACGTCTGTATTGCGGAGCATTCCCTGCAGACAAATATATGGTTTCCTGAATTGACTCTAAATATTTCAAATATATATTCCCCTCGTATTCCTTTCATGATATCGCTTACACATTTCTGCACATTCCCTTTGTCCAATACTAACTATACATTATAATTAGAAATAGCAGGAAATTCTTCTCGCCTGCAGTAATCCAAAGAGTTTTCTCCCAAACCAAAATGCACAACACATCTTTTATATATGGCCAATCATCGCTATCCATGCCGCTGGTGTTACGACAGGCAACTGAGCATCCTCATAATCTTTGTGATTTACTGTAATAATACAATCCATCCTATTATTTTTTCCTGCTGTATATTGCACACAATCCTCAAAATCTTTCCACTTCTGCTCAAATGCCTCTCTAATATCCTGTTCTGTTACGGAAAGGACAGACACTAATCGAAAAATATTATCCATAATGACATATGTTTTACTTGTGTTGTGAGTCTCCTTACGGATAATATAGAAAATATCTGTTACAGAAGATGCCGTTATATATACACCGACTCCGATTTCCTTCGCTTTTTTAAACAATTTCATAGAAATTTCACAGTCATTGCGTTTAAAAACCATGTCCAGTATGACATTGGTATCACTTAGCAGCTTCATACCTTTCCCGCAGCCTTTCTTCCCTATATTCTTCCAGCGTCTTTCCAGTATCAGGTATCACTCCTACAATTTCGCCAAAAATATCATCCAAGGATTCCGTGCCCAAAGGTCTTTCTATTATCTGTTGCGAGTTGAGAAATTGTACAAAATTATATATCATTTCTATCTGCTTTTCCGGCAAATCATTCAACAAATCTATCGTTTTTTCCAATGTAGACACAGGCTTTCTCCTTTCCATAATCTATATATTTTTATATATTATATCATTCCTTATGTGAATTAACCATCACTATTTATCATTCATCTAACAGAAAAAACTGTTCAAACTCGAATAAGCACTTTATGCGACACCATACATCACAAAATAAAGTGCTTATTATCTAAAAATCGCCCTCATTCTACCCCTGCAGGCTGTTTTGTCTTAAGCTGGCAGGCTGTTCTCCACACACAGCGCCCCATACCCCGCTAACGGCAAGTTATTGTCACAAATTTTTTACCTTTTTTGAGTGGAAATCGCTGAAAGGCGCATAACTTCGTGGGGCGTATGGTAAATTAGTGCTAAGTCGGGGCAAAATTGATGGCAAATTAGTGTCATGTTAAAGCTCCAAATGGGTGTAATTATGTATCTCCAAAGACTAATACCTGCATTTTCTTCATACAGAGGAATATATCGTGTAATAAAGCTATTAATGTCCTTGTTATAAAGCTTTATATGTGATTTTCTTACAGCAATGCTTTCTATCCTTCGGATTAACTCCTCTCTCTTGAATCGGGCATCCATTTTCCATGATCCAGACTGATCCATACCGCCAATTACACCGTCCTTAATAATACCAGAACGATTCGTACGATTCATATAAGAGGTTGCAAAACCAAGTTAAAAGCTGTATTTATTATTTCGTGTGAGGCAGATATTGCGATTTCTGATGCAATGCATTTTATTTTCCAATTAGAAAGGTACACGAACCAAAATGTCAACTTTATTAAAAATGATATAACGAATTCGTTTTACTTTGTAAATTACAAATTGTACTCTCACTGCATCCCTGTAAGTAACTCTACCTCTGCAACATCAAGTCCTGAATATTTTGCAATCTTATCAATTGATAATTCACCATCCTGCAACATTCTGAGTGCTGTCTCTTTTTTAGCCTCGTCTTTCCCTCTATTTAAAATTGTCCTCGCTTCTGTCTCAAGTAACGCTCCGCTCATCATTCCACCTATTCCTTTCTGCACATTCTCATACTTTTGTGCGATTTCTCTGATCACATCACCAGAAAGCTCTATAATGGTATGTTTATCAAACGCCCCAATGATTCCTTCCTGCTCTAGTTTATCAAGTCTCTCCAAGATACTTCTGTACTCTGCTTTTAACTCTGATAATCTCTGTTCATTACTATTATACACCTTAAAGTTCTTTTCATGTAAAAAAATGTAAAACGGAATTAACAGCAACAAGCCTTTTGAAAAAATATCTTCCAGAGTATATTTCTGCACTTGCATAATCGGTACATCATATTCCACAGTACCACCCGGAGTTTTTATCACATACCTCATTTTGTCAGGTGTCTTTTTATTATTCCTTAGATATAGGACTGCTGTATTTGGAAATGTCACTGTCAATGTTTCATTGATGACTTCACCTTCATCTAAAGCGATCTGCGCATCATATTCAAACAATCTGATTGTCATCCGTCTATCCGGCAGACTGCTCTCGCATTCCAGATGGTATTTCTTCTTTTTCTTACCATAAATTACAAAATTAGTATCTGTTATTCTTTCCTTATTCACTTCATCCTGTTGGTCAATAAAATGTTCATTGGGATGAAACTCTATTATTTCATTCCCCGTATAGTCTTCTTTAAAAATCTCATTGATCACCGGAATAATCATCTGTCTACAGTCATTTAAAATTGTCCGAAATGCCCCATCATATATATTCCCCATAAACAATTCTCCGTATTTCTTATTTACATCATATCATTATCATATTGTATACACAACTATATTTGAAATACCATTTGCATTTTTCATATCTCATATGTTTATTTCATTTGATTTATTTTGGATTAACACATAATAAGCACTTTATTCGACACAATATGCCACAAAATAAAGTGCTTATTATCCCAAAATCCCCCTCATTTCTACCCCGGCAGACTCCCCTCAATACACAACGCCCCATACCCCACCCTCGCATCCGGATACTCCGCCACACCCCGGATCGGTTTCGCGCCCTTGCGCAGATACGC
Organism: uncultured Lachnospiraceae bacterium; assembly: GCA_949472775.1. Classification (GTDB taxonomy): domain Bacteria; phylum Bacillota; class Clostridia; order Lachnospirales; family Lachnospiraceae; genus UBA3282. Next base: position 7,350 of record CASWVG010000082.1, on the reverse strand, counting down.
CTTCACCTTCTCCCCATACAGATACGGATCGTTGCCCATCACAATCCCCCACTGCATCAGTAATGCCGCGGCCCCAGTCACAAAAGGCGCCGCGAACGAGGTGCCCGTGACAGGCGAATATCCCCCGTCCCTGTTGGGAGCCAGTACTCCCACGCCCGGCGCCACCAGGTCCGGCTTCACAAAGGTATCCGAGGTACGGCTGTTTACCTGATCCTGATAGAGGTACCCCCTGCCGGAAAAATCCGCGTAGGACTCATACACCGGGTCATAGGCCCCCACGGTAACCACTTTGACCGCCGTGGATGGAATGGTGAGCGTCACGTCCGGGGTGGTTCTGACAAAACGGGTATCCGCGCTGCGGACGGCTTCGGAGGGAAGATAAAAGGTGTAATTCCCGGTGATGACCCGCAGCGGGCGAAGCGCAAACGTCCATACACCCCGGTCCAGATACCGGCTGCCTTCCGCCGGCAGAAAATCGAAATACAGTTCCTGCGCCGTCATATAAGGAGCCGGTTCGCCGTTATAAAACAGGATCTGTGTCTGCTGCAGCCGGTAAGTCTGTTTACCAGGTCGGTCAGTATCTACCTGAAATGTCTCCCCAGATGGCGACAGGACTGTCACTAAATAACGGTCGGCATACTCTTTCCACAACTGTACATTCAGCCCTCTTTCGTATGCTCCCACTGTCATTTCCACCCTTCTTCCCTCGCTAGTGACATCCGTGTCTATTAAATTGACCATATTAGTCAATCCCACAGACTGTCCTTCCTGCTGCCGCAGACTCCCGCCCACATGCCCCCCGGAGGCTCCCTCGTTTCCGCTGCCCACACAGATAACGCTTCTCCCGATCTCTGAGACATTATCCAGAAACCGCTCCAGCAGTGAGGTTCCGTTATGTGCGCCGTAAGTATTTCCGAAGCTCAGATTGACGGCAACCGGCATGGCAAGTTCTATTGCCTTTTTGACCACATAGGTCAAGGCACGCATCAGTTCCGTCGTCCTCGGAAATGAATCCGCTCTTGGAGAGCCAAGCCGCACAATGATCAGTTCGCTCTCCCTGGCAACGCCCGCATAGGCCGGGCCGCCTTCCCCTCCGTTACCCGCAGCGATCCCGGCCACCGCTGTTCCGTGCCCGCTTGTGTCGATACTTGGCACAAGCTGCTGCGCCGCCTGTCTGCTGCCCGTCCTAAGCGCCTCGTTGATCTGCTCCGCGCTAAATTCCCTGTTCAATACCTGATCCCACAGATAGCGGATTCTGGTACTGCCGTCCGCATTCCGAAAATCCCAGTTATAATAGGTTATCCCGGAATCGATCACCGCCACGAGAACCCCCTCACCCGTCAGCGTCCCGGATATCTGGCTGCCCGGCGCGAAACAGGACGCCGTATTTCCCGAAAGATCAGAGAAAAAGAGCCGCTTTGGCTTTTCCACATACTCGATCTGCTCCACCGCTGAAAGCCGTTCCATCAAAGGCTCCGGCACCGTGAGAATGGCATACCCCGCAATCAGTTCCTCCACCAATATACCCCATTCCGCTAGCGGCTGCAGGGATCCGTGATATTTCACAATCACCTCCCAAGTCTTTTCCCGCACATCATAACCCACATTTAATTCCAGTGATCTTTCCCTCTCTCCGGGCGCTGTGTCCAGCGCCAGATTCAGCAGGTTTTCATTTTTCTGAGAATCCATCTTTACCACGCAAAAATAGTTTTATAATATAGTATTATACATGAGACATATTTGACCACTTTCGGTATACATGCTAATATATTTTTATAAAATTCTGTCTGCCAGTCTGAAGCCAAATAGCGGCCAGACGGATATACTTACCAGAACACATATCTTCCATGCAAAAGAGGAGAGACTATGAATCCCATACATACTGTCACACCCGAAAATACTACCGTTACAGAAAGCCTTGAACAGGATTCTCTGGAAACCTATGATAATCTCTATGCCAAAAAGGATTACGGCACACTGGACTATCCGGTCAACGCCCGTTATCTGGATCTGCATAAATCTTATCTGAACTGGATCCGCTGGCACTGGCATGAAGAAATGGAAATTCTGATTGTGGATCAGGGCGTTGCTGTAGTTTCCACCGACGACGACACATATCTGATCAGACCGGGGCAGGGGCTTATCATAAACCAGAATGTCATGCACTGTATTCACGCGCAGGATAAGAAGCAGTGCACCTTTCATTCCCTTGTCTTTCACCCGGACTACATCTTCGGGCATAAAAGCAATTACCTGCAGACGCAGTATCTGCTGCCGATGCAGAACTACCAGCTTTTCAAAGTCTTTTTTCTGGACGAAAGCGCTCCATGGCATGAGCGCATGCTGCACACGCTGACTGAGGTGATCGAGGTAAATATGACAAAACATTTCGGCTATGAAATCGCCACCAAGGGATATCTGTGTCATTTCTGGGCGGAACTGCTGCGCCAGCTTCCGCAGACAAAAAGCACCCCTTCCCCGCGCGTGCCGCAGGATGAGCAGCGCGTCAAGGAAGCCATGCTCTTTATCAGAACCCATCACGCACAGCCTCTTACTTTGCAGGAAATTGCAGACAGCATCCACGTCAGCAAGAGCGAGTGCTGCCGCTGTTTTGCGCGCACCCTGCAGATGAGTCCCTTTGAGTATCTGATGAAATACCGGATCTATGAATCCACCAAAAAACTGATGGACCCCGAACAGGGTTTTCGTTCCATCGCGGATCTTGCCCTCTCTGTCGGTTTCAACAATACCAGCTACTATAATAAACTCTTTAAAAAGTTCCTCGGCTGTACGCCCACATACTACCGGACGCACAAAGTGCTGCATCAGGAACCGGAGCGTGGCACGCTTTCCTACTACCTGTAACTTCTTTTCATTGCCTGTATATTCATACATACATAAAACAGCCGCATACCTCTGCCGGCTGTTTTTTTGTCATGATATGTATATTTCATCCGCACAACCGGGACTCCCGCCTTGCTATTCCCCCTCTCCTACTATCTCCTACTATCTATATTTTACTTTTGCAAAATTTACCATTCTAAAGTTAACTATAATTATGTTATGTAAAATATACTTGACATCCGTTTTCTGGCATGCTATTCTGTGAATTACAGACAGAAACAATCCCTGTCTGTGGAAACGCCAAAGAAAGGAGGCGGGCGTCTATCTATGAAAAATCTGAGACTGAAACTTGCCCGTATGGAAAAAGATATGTCCCAGACCGAGTTGGCGAAACGGGTCGGCGTCACCAGACAGACCATCGGCATGGTGGAATCCGGGGATTATAACCCGACTTTAAATCTGTGCATTCAGATCTGTAAAGAACTTGGCAAAACGTTAAACGATTTATTCTGGGAGGAAGATGACAATGAAATGGTTTAATAGGAAAAGCAATTTAGATGAGATGCAGGAATTGCAGCTTTTAAAAGCGGAGAGCAGAGGCTACTGGATCGGGTTTATCGGGCTGGCTGTTGCCATGGCAGTACAGGCGTTACTGTACGGTGCGGAATCCGCGAAAGATATGTTATCAGGTGAATTCATCGTGTTTCTGTGTATGGGGGTGTATCTGATCGGAAGCTGCCTGCGCAACGGTATCTGGGACAGGCACCTTCTGGCGACACCTAAAGTTAATATCGGCTTAAGTCTGCTTGCCGCAGCGCTGACAGCCCTGTTCAATGCCATCCTCTCGTACCGCAATTACCATGACACCTTCACCGCGCTTATCGTCTTTGCCGTGTACTTCCTCATTCTCAGCGTGGTGCTCTCGGTCACTCTGACAGTTTGCTCCGCTCTTTATCGCCGGAGAAGAAAGCATCTGGAAGAAGAAGGCGATGACAGCGACAACCGGGAGTAGAAGCGCATACTCTAATGACCGGGCGAAAGGCGCTCCTTTGCCAACAGCCAGATCAAATCATCAAATAAACTAAAAATATAGGAGAAAAACAAATGAACACAGACACTTACAAAAAAGACTTTTCAAACATCGGCATCCGAATGCTCATCAGCACTGCAGCTATCATCCTGCTCCAGATCGGCGCACAGACCTTTGCCCTCACGCTCTTTCCCGAATGGCAGGATAATTTCAACATCCTGTTAACCGTGACCATGCTGCCGCTCTACGTGCTGGGTTTCCCGATTTCCTTTGCTCTGATGCGGAATAAGGACGTGCCCTCCATCGAAAAACATCACATGAGCGCGGGACAGCTTTTGGTTTCCTTTCTGATCAGCTATGGTCTTATGATCTCCGGAAACCTGATCGGTCTCGGCCTCACCGCCGGTATCAGTCTGGTCAAAGGCTCCCCAGTACAGAATGCGCTTCTGAACGTCATAACCGGCGGTTCCATCTGGGTTACTGCCATCTTCACAGTACTGTGCGCCCCCGTTTTTGAGGAGATTCTGTTTCGCAAGCTGATCTGCGACAAGGCGGTCAGATACGGAGAGGGCTGCGCAGTCATGCTCTCGGGACTGATCTTCGGACTGTTCCACATGAATTTTAACCAGTTTTTTTACGCATTCTTTTTAGGCTGCTTTTTCGCCTTTGTCTATGTAAAGACCGGCAACTTGAAATATACGATCCTGCTGCATATGATAATAAACTTCTTCGGAACCGTTCTGGGCGGTGTCCTTTTGCAGCTTGATCAGACAAAGCCTTCCACCCTTATCATCTCGGCAGTTTACTCCCTGTGCGTCTTCGCCATGGCAATCGCGGGCATTGTAACGCTCATCGTGAAACGCCGTGCCATGGCATTAAAGCCGGGCGAAATCGTCATAGAAAAAGGGCAGCGGTTCAAGACAGTGATCCTGAATGCGGGAATGGCTCTGTACTGCCTTGTCTTTCTGGGAATTATGATCGTGCAGGCATTCTTTTCCTGAAACCCCTGCTTGATCCGGCTTAACCATAGCAAATATAACTGTCGTTACACCGCATATCACAGACATCGGACAGTTCTTTCCCGATACCGGCAGGGCGCTCACCTTGCCGGTATCGTCAATTTTTCCCGCCCGGTGACAAAAAAGCAGGCGCCGCTGTAAGCTCCCGCCTCGTACAGTTTACCAATTATTTCAAGCATCCGCCGGTTGAGTCTGTGATAGACAACATGCCGCTCCCAGCGGATACCCTGTAAATATTCCCGCTGTCTGCTGTTGAGACATCTCATTTTGTCCTCCACATCAGCACGCAATCCGCCTGGCTCACTCTGTACATTTTGCTGTTTCTTCTCAACTTGACTATATTGGTCATCTGAGATTTCCCCAAAGGGACAGGATATATAACTGTATGTTTCTCCGTTCTTTTCGCATTTTCTATGTAACAATTCTGTCAGTTTTCCATCCCGCTTCGGATCGTACACAGTTTCCTTCCATAAAATTTCCCGTGTCTGCGCCGTTTTATCCCGTTGTGACGCCGCCGTCAACTCTGTTGCATTTGTCATATTATTTTGACTTCTATAGTCAACTTCGATTTTCCGAAAACTCCGTCTGCCATAGCTGTCCTGTTCCTGCACAAACTGCTCCTTCGGTGCAAACAAGTCCGCCGAAGGCTCTTTTAGCAAAAGCACACGGCTTTCATACAGATACGCCATCATAATGCGCTGTACTTTGGAACGGGGCGCCGGATAATCCAGGCGGTCAACAATCTGATCCAGCGTATATCCGATATCCGTCAAATGTCTGACCGCGCCGCCACAGGCAGATTCCGTGACGAAACTTGATAAGGCATTCTGAAAATAATTGATCTCATCCATATGCCGCCCCTCCTATGTTACACGCTTTTTGACTGTCAACTCTCTTCGCCTGCTTCTTCATCCAGCCACAAAAGCTGTCCGGCACCATTTTACACCATTGCCGCAATCACCTGCCTGCCACAAAGCCGCGCCTCAGTCATATCTTCTTTTTGCAGATGTCCGAAAGGCAGCACTTGTCACAAAAAGGCTTTGTCCGCGCCGTACACACCTCTCTGCCATGCAGGACAAACCGGTGGCACAGATCGTTTCCCTCCTCGGGCGGCACAATCTTCCACAGCGCCATCTCCACTTTTTTCGGTTCTTTGATCTCGTCCACCAGACCGATGCGGTTGCACAGTCTGATACAGTGGGTATCCGTGACGATGGCAGGCTTTCCAAATACGTCCCCCATAATCAGATTGGCGCTCTTTCTGCCCACGCCGGGCAGTGCAAGCAGGGCGTCGAAATCATCCGGCACCTGCCCGTCGTGCTCCTCTTTCAACTGTTTCATGCAGGCGCTGATGTCCCGCGCCTTGCTGTTCCCGAGACCACAGGGATGCACGATCGCCTCAATCTCTTCCACAGGCGCAGCTGCCAGCGCGTCCACATCCGGGAATTTCTCATACAGCTTCTCCACCACCACATTGACCCTGGCATCCGTGCACTGGGCCGCAAGCCGCACGCTGACTAACAGCTTCCATGCCTCGTTGTACTCCAGGGAGCACCCCGCATCGGGATATGCCTGCTTCAATCTCTCAATGACTGCAAGAGTCAGTTCCTTCTTCCTCATTGGTAACCTCCACCTGACACATTTTCATTGCCTCCAGCGCATTTTTGTGGCTCTCCGGCGTCACCCCGGCGCAGCAGTCTGCATTGACCTTAACAGTCACTTCCGGCAGAAACGCCTTGATCACAAGCGCATTGGAGATGACGCATATATCAGTGCAAAGTCCGATCAGCGTAACGCTCTCCAGATCGGACATATTTTTCAAATATTCCGCCAGCTCCACGGACCCAAAGGCCGGCTTATCAAAAATCCTTGCCTCCCCTGCGCACGCCCGACTCACTTCCGGCCGGATCTGCCACCCATCCGTATCTTTGATGCAGTGGGGCACAGGAAGTCTCTTTCCCTCCTGCGTGCCGAGATAACCCTCAAAATGGGTGTCTCTTGTGTAGACCACCTCGCCCTCGAAATCCCGGATTCTGGCCGCCACATTCTCCACAATGGCTTCCGCCTCCTTCGTTCCAAGCGCACCGTCAATAAAATCATTCTGCATATCTATCACAGCTAAAACATGCTTCGCCACAGGCTATTCCTCCCTTTCTGAATTTATTAATTTTTCTTTTTTCTCTTTTCAGTTTCTGTCTTATCCTGCCTCCCCGCAAGCTTCGCTTCCCATCCGGGACTGGTAAATCTCATGCGCTGCCGGTAAACGACACGACTGCCTTGTGCCTGCTGCCAAAATACACTGTCAGACTCATGACTGCCGACGAAATGCTCTGCCCGGCTCATGACCGCCGACGGAATGCTCTGCCCGGCTCACGTCTGACTAAGGAATGATATTAAATGAGGGTGAGCGCCGAGGGAATGATAAGATCGGGGGGGGGGCGGGTGGGGGGGGGGGGT
>CASWVG010000081.1 GCA_949472775.1 uncultured Lachnospiraceae bacterium | reverse complement strand
CAAGAGCACGAAGCATATGTTTGAGCTGAACAATAAGATCAGGCTCATTGATGTGCCGGAGTATATGGTGACGGACAGCGACGAATTTATTGGTTTTATCTGTGGTATCATTTCTCAGGATCATGATCTGCAGCAGATGTATTTTGACAGCTTCTTAAAGATTGCCTGTGTAGAGGCGGACGAGCTTGAGAAGATTATTGAAAAGATTGAGAAGATCAGCGAGAAGTTCCATGTGGATTTCGTGATCAGCGTGTCACGCGACGAGAGTGAGCTTCCCGAGAATATGCGTAAAAACGTTATTGTTTCCCTCTGATATGTACATAAACATGATATAAAAAATAGTAAACCTCGGAGGCGTTTCCGAGGTTTTCGCTTTTATGCGCAGACCTGCGCAGCAGAAATAAGCCGTTTTAGGGCGCACGGGTCACGCGGCGAGTGGGGGAAGGAAATTTGCCCACCCGATTGGAGAACATCAAGTGGCAGATAATCAGAATAATAAGATAACTAAATACAGAAGACCAATCAATCTGAATATTGGTATGGTGGTTTTTGCCGTTATACTCGTCTATGTGGTGATCTGTGTTGTCATGTACTTTCGGACGGACCATATTGTCCGCTACAGCGTGCAGGAGGGATCCCTTACTTCAAACAGCATTTATAAGGGGATTGCTCTCAGGACAGAGCAGATTGTGACAGGACAGGACGCCGGTTATGTGAATTATTTTGCCAGAGAAGGAGAGCGTACGGCGGTGGGCGACCTTATATATACGGTGGATGAGACGGGAAGGTTGTCCGACTATATCAAAGCGGGTTCAAACGGGGAAAATTCCCTTTCCGACAGCGATCTGTCCGAGCTTAAGACGGATATTACCGCATTTATGCACGGATTTGACAGGAAACACTTTGACGAAGTTTACAATTTCCGGCACAACATGGAGAGTATGGCGATCAAGCTGGCGAACTATAACATATTGGAAAACGCGGACGCTTTGAATGATGCCTCAGGCACAGTGCTCATCAACTATCGCTATGCGGCTAAGAGTGGCATTGTGCTCTATTCCACGGACGGCTATGAGGAATTAAAGCTGGAGAATATGACGTCGGAACTGTTTGACGAGGAAAACTATGAACGCAAGTATCTGGTGAATAACGGACTGATTGCTGCGGGAGAGCCGGTCTATAAGCTTGCGACTTCTGAGGACTGGTCGATTGTGATTCCAGTGGAAAAAGAACTGGCGGATCAGCTTCTGGAAAAAGAGTATGTGGAGGTCCGGTTTTTAAAGAATCAGTACACGGCATGGGGAGAGGTGGCAATCTACACCAACGAGGCGCAAGAAACGTTTGCGTCCCTCACCTTTACCAATTCCATGATCACGTTCTGTACGGATCGCTTCATTGATATCGAACTACTTCTCGAGGAAGAGAGGGGGCTGAAAATTCCCAATTCTGCCATTGTGCAGAAGGAATTTTTCATTGTGCCGAAGGCATATGTGACGAGGGGCGGCAATAACGGCGGCGATGGCGTGCTTCTGGAAACTTACAACGAAGAAGGTGAGGCCACCACTCAGTTTATAGAGACGGAGATCTACGAGGAGACGGAGACGGATTATTATCTGGATAATTCCACACTCAGATCCGGGAATTATATCGTCATGCCGGAGACGGGAGAAAAGTATGCCGTCAGCAGGACGGGTTCCCTGCAGGGCGTTTACAATATCAACAAGGGTTATGCGGACTTTAAGCAGATCAGTATTCTGTATAAAAACGAAGAATATTCCGTGGTAAAGTCGAACACGAACTACGGACTGAATGTATATGACTATATTGTGCTGAATGCGGATATGGTGAAGGATAACGAATTTATTTACGAGTAATCCTGGATTGTACAAATAATGTAATCTTAAACCGTTTCCAAAGGTCTGCTTATAATTATGTTATTTGTGCTATTAGAATAGGAGTGAATATGGACATAAAGAAAAACCTTGATTTGGTCGGAAAAAATATCGAGGCGGCATGCGCTGCCTGTGGACGGGAGACGGGCGAGGTAAAACTGATTGCGGTGAGCAAGACCAAACCGCTTCCCATGCTGGAGGAAGCTTATGCGTGCGGCTGCCGGGATTTTGGGGAAAACAAGGTGCAGGAGCTTGTGGACAAATACGAGGCAATGCCAAAGGATATCCGCTGGCATATGATCGGGCATCTGCAGCGCAATAAAGTGAAATATATTGTAGATAAGGTGTTCCTGATTCACAGCGTGGATTCCCTGCGTCTTGCGCAGGAGATCGAGAAAGAGGCCGCTAAGAAGAATGTGTGTGTCAATATTCTCGTGGAAGTGAATGTGGCAGAGGAGGAGAGTAAGTTTGGCACGACGGTGCAGGAGTCGGTGTCCCTTGTGGAACAGATTGCCCAATTACCGCATGTCAGAGTCAGAGGATTGATGACCATAGCGCCTTATGTAGAGGATGCGGAAGAAAACAGACGATATTTTGCAAAAATGAAACAAATTTATGTTGACATAATACATAAAAACATTGATAATGTTTCTATGGAGGAACTTTCAATGGGCATGACCGGAGACTACGAAGTCGCGATAACAGAGGGCGCGACATACATCAGAGTCGGAACGGGCATCTTTGGAGAAAGAGAATACGCGGCGATTTAGTATACATAAGTTGAAACTAAAGGGCACAGTGGTAATGATGTTCGTGCTTGCACGAAAGTATCACTTGGCATTCGTGGCCCGACAAACATGAGGAAGCAGTAATTTACGGAGTAAATCGGCGGATTCCGAATGTTTGCAGGATTGCGGGAGTTCGATGCAATCCGTAGTATCTAAAATCAGTAGAATGGACGGAGGATTTTACAGATGGGTGTTATGGACAAGTTTATCAGCGCCATGAAATTGAGCGAAGATGAGGACGACGGATACTATGACGATGATTTCTATGATGATGAACCAGAACCGATGCGCAAGCCCGTTTCCAGCAAGGATACGGATAACACAGAGGAAGATAAAGTCAGAAAGATCACCCCGAAAGTAACGCCCCTCAGACAGACGAAAAAGGTAGGCACCGGCATGGAGGTCTGTGTCATCAAACCGACCACGGTGGAGGATGCAAGGGAGATTACAGAAACGCTTCTGGCAAACAGGACAGTAGTGTTAAATCTGGAAGGACTGGATGTGGACATAGCCCAGCGGATTATCGACTTCACTTCGGGTTCCTGCTTCGCGATCTCGGGTAATCTGCAGAAGATATCCCACTATATTTTCATTATCACGCCGGCGAGCGTAGATATTTCCGGCGACTTTCAGGATATCCTGTCAGGCTCCTTCGATGTGCCGATAGACAAAAGGTTTTAGGGAAATCGAGTGCATAACGCACTCGATTCTTTTCGCGTATAAGCAGAGTCAGAAGACGCGCGAGACATGGGTCATGCATACATGAGCGAATGGCTCGTGAGGCTTATGACGAGCAACGCGAATAAGAGATGCGAAGCATCTCAAATCTGCTTATACGATGCAAATGTAAATTCATATGAGGAGGAAATACATATTATGGCGAGCCGAATGACGATAAACTATGAGAAAAAGCCCTGTTATGACATTGTTTTCGCGGGGGATTTCAGCTTACTTGCGGAGGAACTGGCGGATCTGGGGACTGCGGATCGCAGGGTTGCCGTGATCTGTGACAGCAATACGGAGAAGTTGTTTGGCAAAGAGGTCAGAGAAATCCTTGAAAAAAGTGCTAAGAAGGTGATTCTGCACGCTTTTCCCGCCGGGGAGGCGAATAAAACGCTGGACACGGTGAAGGAAATATACAGGAAACTGATAGAGGAGAAGTTTGACAGGAAAGATCTGCTTGTGGCGTTGGGAGGCGGCGTAGTGGGGGACATTACCGGCTATGCGGCGGCGACTTACCTGCGGGGCATTGATTTTATCCAGATTCCCACCACTTTGATTGCCCAGTCGGACAGCAGTATCGGCGGCAAGACCGGCGTTGACTTCGACGGCTACAAAAATATGGTGGGCGCGTTCTACATGCCGAAGCTTGTATATATGAACGTGGGAACGCTTAAAAAGCTGGACGACAGACAGTTCTATGCGGGATTTGCCGAGGTGATGAAGCACGGGCTGATCAAGGACGCACTGTTTTACGAGTGGCTGCTCGACCATATGTATGAGATTCACGACCGGGACACAGAGGTACTTCTGGAGATGGTAATGAAAAGCTGCGGCGTGAAAAAGCTCGTGGTGGAGAAAGATCCGAAAGAACAGGGGGAGCGCGCCCTTCTCAATTTTGGGCACACCATCGGACACGCGATCGAGAAGGCAAAGAACTTTGAGATGGTACACGGGGAATGCATCACGCTTGGCATGGTGGCGGCAGCGTTTATCTCATGGAAACGGGAGAATATTTCCATGGAAGAGTACTATGAAGTGCGGGATATGTTTGTGCCCTTTAATCTGCCGATCAGTATCGATGACATCGACCCGGAGGAGATTGTTTCATTGACCAAGTCGGACAAAAAAATGGAGGCAGGGCAGATTAAGTTTGTCTTGCTCAAAAAAGTCGGCAAGGCTTATGTAGACAGAACCGTTACGGATACGGAAATTCTGGATGCAGTGAAAGAAATTTATTTTAGTGATGAGGATATGCGGGAATGAGTCTGAAGAAGAAGTTTTTTCTGTTTCTGGATCTGCTTATGATTACCGGGCTTATTGCACTTGACCAGTATACAAAGCAATGGGCGAAAGTTTATTTGAAGGATAAACCGGCATATAATCTGATTAACGGGATACTGGAACTGAATTATCTGGAGAATCAGGGCGCGGCTTTCGGGATGCTGCCGAATCAGAAAGTGTTTTTTATCTTTGTGGCGACGGTGATCCTGTTTGTGGTAGGCTATGTCCTTATAAAGGTGCCGGACCAGAAGAAATACACGATCCTGCATTTCCTGTTCAGCCTGATTGTGGCGGGGTCTATCGGCAATATGATCGACCGGGTCCGCTATGATTATGTGGTGGATTTCATTTACTTTGTGAGGATTAATTTCCCCATTTTCAATGTGGCTGATATCTATGCGACGGTTTCTGCCATTGTTCTGCTCTTTCTGCTTTTGTTTGTCTATAAGGAGCGGGATCTTTATTTTATCAGCTTCAAGCAGAAGCGTTACCGGGAGCTCAAATAATGTCAGATCATTGCGAAACGCAGAAGCATTGTAAAGAGTTTCGCAATTACCAGTAAATAGCATGAAGAGAAGGCAGGATATGGAACAATTCAGCTACCAGATCGGGGTGGGGGAGGATGAAGAGCGGCTTGACAAGTGGCTGAGCGCTGCGGTTCCGACACTATCCCGTACTTATATACAGAAGTGCATCAAAGAGGGGCAGGCGTTTGTGAACGGAAAGCCCTGCAAAGCGAATTACCGGCTGCGGGTGGATGACGAGATCGCCTTTGCGATCCCGGAGGCAGTGGAGCCTTGCGTGGAGGCGGAAAATATACCGCTTTCTGTTCTCTACGAGGATGCCGATGTACTTGTGATTGACAAGCCGAAAGGGATGGTGGTGCATCCCGCTCCCGGACATTACAGCGGTACGTTGGTCAATGCGGTTTTGTATCACTGTAAGGGGCAGCTTTCCGGGATTAACGGCGTATTACGTCCTGGAATTGTGCACCGGATCGACAGGGACACGACCGGTTCTCTCATCGTCTGCAAAAATGACGCGGCGCACAGAATGATCGCGGAACAACTGAAGGCCCATTCCCTAAACCGGAGTTACCGCGCCATCGTGCACGGTGTGATAGAAGAGAATGAGGGCAGCATCTGTGCGCCCATCGGCAGGGATGAAAAGGACAGAAAGCGGATGGCGGTCAACGAGAAAAACGGAAAAGAGGCTGTCACACATTATAAGGTGCTGGAGCGATTAAAGGATTATACTTACATTGAGTGCCGTCTGGAGACGGGGCGCACCCACCAGATCCGGGTACATATGACATCCATCGGGCATCCGCTTTTAGGTGACGAGGTTTATGGGGCAAGAAAGACGGCTTTTCATCTGGAAGGGCAGACTCTCCATGCATATTGTCTTGGATTTATGCATCCTGCAAGTGGGGCATATATTGAGGTGAAAGCGCCTCTTCCGGCGTATTTTTCGCATCTGCTTGAGGTGCTATGAATTAAATAATTATAAACAAATTATGAATATACTATTAAAAAAACTTGAAATAGCAAGCGTAAAATGGTACTATTAAAGACGTGGATTTTGTTAAAATCTGAGGGATTATGAAATATACGAGACAGAACATCATAGATATTTTATTAAAGAGTTATGTGGCATATTACAACATAACCGAATACGGAAATGAACGGGAACCGCTCCGGGCGCTGTGCGAGTATTACGAACATGCCGAGAAATATATGGTTTCCAGAAAGGTTTCGCTCTGGGCGGCGGACAGCGAGGAATTTATCTATCTTTTTGACGTACCGCACCTTACGACAGAGATTTTTGAAGCCTGTAAAAAAACAGCTTACGAGGATGGCATGGATCGTCTGCATATCGGTCCAGGTCATATGTATTCCTATATTACTCCCATCATTGTCTGTGACACTTGTGACGAGGAGGCTGTAAAGGCGTTAAAGAAGTGTCACATTTACAAAAGTTTTCGATTTTCGCTTCACGGCTGGATGGACTTTCATGCGGCGGCGGTCATTGGGGATAGTGACCGGATTGAAAGTAACCGTGCCGGACGTCCGACTGCGAAAATTTTGAAAAAAGTATTATATTCCAAAAAAAGAAAGGGAGAGTTTGTATGAATTCATTGTTATTGTTAATCATCTGCATTGCCATTCTCGTGGTCGGTTACATATGCTACGGCGGATGGCTTTGCAAACAGTGGGGTGTGGGCGACAGCAGAAAACCGACCCCTGCGCATGAGATGGAGGACGGTGTGGACTATGTTCCCGCGAAGGCGCCCGTGCTGATGGGCCACCACTTCTCATCTATCGCGGGAGCAGGCCCGATCACAGGCCCGATCGGCGCGGCTATGTTCGGCTGGGTTCCTGTTGTGCTCTGGATTCTGATCGGTGGTATCTTCTTCGGCGGTGTCCATGACTTTGGTGCGCTCTTCGCATCCATCCGTCATAAAGGACAGTCCATCGGTGAGATCATTTCCTCCAACATGAGTAAGAGAGCGAAGATGCTGTTTACCATTTTTGCATATCTGACGCTGATTCTTGTGGTTGCCGCATTCGCATCCATCGTGGCGACTACTTTCGGCGCAGTGGTAGACGAAGCAGGCGCAATTGATAAGGCAGCCTCCGCGACAAACGCATCTGTCGCTATGGTATCCCTGCTGTTTATCGTTATTGCTATTGTTTTTGGTTTCATGGTGTACCGCCGCAACGCATCCATGGCTGTTTCCACGGTTCTTGGCGTGGTTGCCATCGCACTCTGCATGGTGATCGGTATGAATTTCCATCCGATTTATCTGACCACGAACACATGGATGATCATCGTTGGTATCTATATCGCCATCGCATCCGTGACGCCGGTATGGATTCTGTTACAGCCCCGTGACTATCTGAGTTCGTTCCTGCTTTACGCAATGTTGGCGGTGGCTCTGGTTGGTGTAATTATTTCCCATGCAGGTATGGGCGGTGCAGACGGCCTTGCCGCTTTCAACGGTTTTGCGGTTGACAATGGCAACGGTATGCAGTATCTGTTCCCTGTGCTCTTTACTACGGTTGCATGTGGTGCGATTTCAGGTTTCCACTCTCTGGTATCTTCGGGAACCACGTCCAAGCAGCTCGACAAAGAGACAGACGCGAAGCCTATCGCTTACGGCGGCATGCTCTTAGAGTGTGTGCTGGCAGTGATCACGGTGTGCGCAATCAACTTCGCATACAAGAACGGCATCACTGCAGGCGCAACAGCGATCTTTGCAGGCGGTATTTCCCAGATGTACGGCGGTATCGCATCAGAAGGCGTGGTTGCTGTTCTGAATACGCTGCTTGTGCTTACTTACTCCGCATTCTGTCTGACCTCTCTGGATACGGCGACACGTCTGGCGCGTTTCATGTTCCAGGAGTTCTTCCTTGAGCCTGGCCAGACTGTGGATGATATCAAGGACGGCTGGAAAAAGACATTGGTGAATCCTTATGTGGCAACCATCATCACTGTTATTCTCGGCATTGTGCTTGGTATGACGGGTTACTCCAAGATCTGGGGCCTGTTCGGCGCGGCAAACCAGCTCCTTGCAGGTATCGGTCTGCTGGCAGTTGCTACCTGGCTTGGCAATGTGGGTAAGAACAACAAGATGTTCCTGCTTCCGATGGGCTTTATGATCATCGTTACCATCTGTTCCCTGTGTGTAACCGTTAAGAACCAGATCGGTATCATTTCCGCAGGCGGCGCAGACTGGGGTCCTTATGCACAGGCGATTCTGGCAGTGATTCTGATTGTCCTCGCAGTTGTGCTGGTAATCGAGGGTATTCAGACTTTATCCAAGCAGAAGAAGTCGGCGTAAGAGTAAAAAAATAGTTAAATGATGTAAATTGAGGGAGGGCTGAAATTTCGGCCCTCCTTCTTTGATAAAGTAACATTGTCTACATTGTTGTATTTTTACTCGGAAAGTTTAAGAATAGAGAAAAATTTATGGAAGAAAAATCATTTAAGAAATTTATTATTTTGTGGTTAAGTCAATGCATATCAGGGCTTGGCAGTTCCATGACAGGATTCGCACTTGTTTTATGGGCATATGAGCAGAGCCATTCTGCCATGTCTGTTTCCGTGATGTCATTCTGTAATTATGTGCCATATGTTATTTTAAGCCTGTTTGTTGGCAGCTTCATAGACCGGCATAGTAAAAAGACGATTATGCTGGTGGCGGACTGTTTTGCAGCGGCTGGTTCACTGGCGGTATTGGCGTTTTTGCTTATGGGACGGCTGGCAGTCTGGAATATATATGTCATCAATGTGGTAGTAGGTATAACAAACGCGTTTCAGCAGCCCGCATCCGCAGTGGCAATAGGGCGGCTTGTGCCAGAAGAGAAGATTTCCAATGTGAGCGGGATGAATTCTTTTTCTCATAACCTGATAGTGGTTTTCAGTCCTATGCTGGCGGCAATTCTCTTTGCAACGGGAGGGCTGCCGATTATCCTGCTGGTAGATCTGGCGAGCTTTGCAGTTGCCTTTTGTGCACTGTTGTTTTTTATCACGATCCCGGAACAGGAACCGGAAAAGACATATAGTTCTCCTCTTGCGGGAATAGCGGAGGGGTTTGCCTTTTTAAAAAAAGAAAAGGGTATTTTTTACATGATACTGACAATGGCGCTGATCAATTTCTTTTCGAGGCTGACCTATGAAAACATTCTTTCACCAATGATTCTGGCAAGAAGTTCCGGGGACAGTGTTGCGCTCGGGATCGTAAACGCCTGCATGGGGGCGGGTGGAATTGCCGGGGGAATTATTGTTTCCGTGAAAAAAGAGAGCCGCCATAAGGCAACGGTAATTTATGTTTCGATGGCATTGTCTTTTCTGCTTGGGGATTTATTGATGGCAGTTGGGAAAAATGTATTCTGGTGGTCGGCTGCTGCGGTCTGTGCCAGCACACCAATTCCTTTTATTATGGCAAACCAGAATGCTATCTTATACCGGAAAATTCCGTTTGCTATGCAGGGGAGGGTATTTGCAGTCAGAAACGCTATTCAGTACAGCACGATTCCGATCGGAATTATCCTCGGAGGTTATCTGGCAGATTATTTTTTTGAGCCTTTTATGTCGTCCGGGGGCAGGCTTGCAAAAATGCTTGAAATCATAGTGGGGGACAGCGTTGGAAGCGGAATGGCAGTAATGTTTTTATGTACCGGAATATGTGGCTTTACGGTGAGCATGGTTTCCCGGTTCAATCGAGAGATAAGGAAATTAAACGGATTAGGTCCATAGCGGATTGTTCGGCAAAATCACTGTTTCTAACCGCGTTTTACTTGACTTTATTGTGCAAATTATATATAATGTATACATCATAAACACATTTCATGTTTTGGCACAGGCAGGGGAGTGGCAGACAGCAGGGGATGTAAGGACAGAAAGGGGATGTATGTATGAATACGATTATTACGATAGGACGACAATTTGGTTCCGGAGGCCGAGAGATCGGGAAAAAGGTAGCGGAGCATTTCGGAGTTAAATTTTACGATAAGGATTTGCTGACGAGGGCAGCGAAGGAGAGTGGATTCTGTGAAGAAATGATCCAGAGCCACGACGAGCGTCCCACCAATTCCTTTCTCTACAATCTGGTGATGGACACCTATTCTTTCGGCTATAATTCCTCGTCTTTTGTGGATATGCCGATCAGCCACAAGGTATTCCTGGCACAGTTTGACACGATTAAGAAGATTGCAAGCGAAGGTCCCTGTGTGATTGTGGGACGCTGTGCTGATTATGCACTGCATGACTATCAGAACTGCCTGCATATTTTTATCCACGGGGAAGAAAAGTGTAAGGTGAAGCGGATTATGGAGCGCTACGAGGATATCAACACGGAGCAGAAAGCGCTCGATATGATGAACAAGAAGGATAAGCAGAGGCAGAGTTATTACAACTACTACTCCTCCAAGAAGTGGGGGCGTGTGGACAGCTATGATCTTTCTATCAACAGCAGTATTCTGGGCATTGACGGCACGGTGAAGCTGATTACACAGTTTGTGGAGGATTTCGAGACCCGTTAGCAAATCGAGCTTTGCTTGGTTACGAGCCGTGCCTGATTGTGAGCTGAGTTCGATTACGAGCTGCGCCTGATTGCGAGCTGAGTTCGATTGTGAGCTGTCGCTCGATTGCGAAGCTGACGTTCGAATACAAGCAGCGCTCGATTGCGGGTGCTTGCACATTTTCTGCATATATTGAGGGAGCGGTTTGCATCCGCTCCCTTTTCTATCTGATGGAAATTGTGATAGATGCGGTTTTATTCGCTCCGCTCTCTGTAGTCCTCTGTGCTGTTATATTTCGTGACATAGGTCTGATAACCGCTGTGCCGGTCGCGCAGTTCCCTGCGGGTCTTTACGCGGTCATAGGACGCATGGAAATCTTTGACAGAGTTTAATTCTGCAGACTGTTTCTTTCTCTTTCTTGCCGTATGGCGCATATAGAAAAAGATGAGAACTGCAATCAGAAGTGTAAAGAGAATGACACTTATCATGATTTCCTCCTAGCTTTCTTTAGAACTGTCAGTTTTGCCTTTGGCCTTTATGCTGGTGTTTTTTACCTTGCCGGATGATTTTTTCTTCACAGGAGGTACATATTCCGTGAATGCCATAGATTCCTCAATCCGTCCAACTGTCATGTAAGGGGCGAGATCTGTCGGCAGACTCTTCTTATGCAGCACCCTGTTGACAAGGGACTTGACGCCCGCATAGAATACGGCAAAAATCGGTACGCCCACAATCATACCAAGGACGCCGAAAAGACCGCCGAAAATGGTGATCGAGAAGATAACCCAGAAGCCGGAAAGCCCGGTGGAGTCACCGAGAATCTTCGGGCCGAGGATATTACCGTCAAACTGTTGGATAAAAATAATCAGAATACCAAAGTATAGCGCCTGTTTAGGGTCCACCATCAGGACAAGCAGAGCACTGGGAATGCCGCCGATCCATGGGCCGAAAAAAGGAATTACATTGGTTACGCCGATAATCACGCTTACCAGAATGGAATAAGGCGTGCCGATCACACTGGTACATACAAAGCATATGATACCTATGATAATGGAGTCCACAATCTTACCGCCGAGGAAGCCGATAAATGTGCTGTGAACAAAGCGGAAGTTGGAGACGATCTCATTGCCAGCCTCGCGGTCAAAAAGGGCGTAGACGATCTTCTTCGCCTGACCGGCAAATTTTTCCTTGCTCCCTAGCAGATAGACGGAGATGATAAATCCGATGATAAGATTCCAGAGTGCCTTAAACACACCGATCACACTCAAGGAAACTGTTTTTAAAACCTCGTTGATATGAGGCAGGAGATTGGTGTTCACGTATTCTAGTATCTTTGCGGAATACTGGCTGATCAGTGCGTCCACGGTGGCTTCCAGTTCCGGGTTGTCTTTCAGCAAAAGAAGAGCCCAGTTTGAAAGGTTGTTAATATAAATAGGGAATTGGAAAATAATGCTCTGTATGCTGCGGACTACTTCCGGCAGGATCAGTGCGAAAAGTTCGTATAATACCAGAAGAACAACTGCCAGCGTGGCGAGAATGGAGCATGCGCGCATACGCTTTTTTACTTTCGGCGTTATGGTAATGTCCGCTTTTTTGTAAAGCGGTTTCATGATCTTATTTTCAATGGCGTTTAAGATTGGCGTGAACAGATATGCCAGCACAAAACCGTCGATGATCGGCATGGCGATGGTGATGAATTTTTCGAGCCCGCCCATAAAATTAGAGCGGTGGAAGAGGATATAATAGAAAAGAATCGCCCCTGCCAACGCCAGAAATCCGGTAATGCCCCAGTATAGGTATTTCTTATCAAATTTGAATTTCATCGGTAAAACCTCTCCGTCTATAAAGATATATTTAGAGCAATAAAGATATCTATATTATAGCAATTCAGAGGTTGGGACACAATAGCAATCCCGGCTGATTAAAAAAAAGTAGTGCGAAAAGAACAAATATTCTGTATAATGTAATTGTCACGTAAGAAAAATGAGCGGCGCGAAGCGACATTCATTTTTCGGTGACAATAACGAGCAAATGGCCGACGAAGGCGGGCATCAAGCGCGGAAGCGCGAATTTGCGAGT
>CASWVG010000080.1 GCA_949472775.1 uncultured Lachnospiraceae bacterium | reverse complement strand
ACAGCAAAGAAAACAGCAAAGAAAACAGCAAAGAAAACAGCAAAGAAAACAGCAAAGAAAACAGCAATGAGATAAGCGGCAAAATTATAGACATTTTACAGGCCGAACCAGAATTATCTATTGAAAAGATTGCGAAAAGACTGCAAGTGACAAACGGGACAGTAAGATATTCCATCGAAATGCTGAAGCGCACCGGCGTTCTCGAACATATCGGCCCTACCAAAAAAGGAAAATGGGTTATACATCATGGAAAATAAAACAGTAGTTATCCTGTTTGCGGCCGGCCTGTTTTGTTTACTGGCGGCCATTTTGGTTATGATTACAGATTTCTATTTCAGAAGACGGAGCCTGCGCCGTATGTATGACATGATACAGTCAGCTATAGACGGCACCTTCCAGGCAGACGTTTTTGATGAATCTCTGCATGCGGCTGTTGAGAATAAGCTGGCGGAGTATCTGTCTGCAGCGGAAACCAGGGCGGGAAAAGCGGCAGCGGAACAGGAGACCACGAAAACGCTGATTGCGGATATTTCCCACCAGACGAAAACGCCGATTGCAAATCTTCTTCTCTATACAGAACTGCTGAAGGAGGAAGAAGGGGTTAAGGGCAGCGAAACTGTTGCACTGTTGGAAAGTCAAGTGAAAAAGCTTGGTTTTTTGATACAGTCGCTGGTAAAGCTTTCCAGACTGGAGACGGGAGTCCTTGTGCTCTATCCGCACAAAAATGCAGTGTCATCACTTTTAGAGGAAGCGGAAAAACAGTATGCGGTCCGCGCGCGGGAAAAAGGCCTGTATCTGCATGTGCTTACCGGGGAGGCGGGAGGAGTTACAGCCTGCTTTGACCCGAAGTGGACATTGGAAGCGCTGGGGAATTTGATTGATAATGCCATAAAATACACGCAGACAGGAGGCATCACCGTGAGTGTAAAGCCCTATGAACTTTTTGCCTGTATAGAGGTGGCGGACACGGGGATCGGGATTGCGGAGGAAGAACATGCCAAAATCTTCGGCCGCTTTTACCGTTCGACGGCAGTTTCTGATGAGCAGGGCGTGGGCATTGGTTTGTATCTGGCCAGAGAGATTTTGAGACAGCAGTCGGGTTATATAAAGCTGGATTCCGAGGTGGGAAGGGGGACGGTATTCTCCCTGTATCTTCCTGTGGATTGAGGCGGCAGCCCGGGGTGATGTGAAAGCAGGATAGCGAGTGCGTGACCGGCCTTGTCAGTTTGAGGGCATGATTCTTACAAAACTGACAGAATTGATTGGATTCCAGAAAGAATGTGGAAAGAATGCTATGAGATAATCTGTATTGTGGAGGACGATGTAAGAAAATCTTCACGGTACAGATTTTATTTTTATTTAGTAAGAAAAGATGAAAAATAAGTTTGGAGACTTATTTTTGATCGGAATGGAGGAAAGTATGGCGATTTTGTCAACGAAAGACTTAAAGAAAGTATACGGTTCAGGGGAGAATGAGGTGCACGCGCTGGCCGGGGTGAACTTTCAGGTGGAAAAAGGGGAATTTGTGGCCATTGTGGGTACGTCCGGCAGCGGGAAGAGCACGCTTCTCCACATGCTTGGAGGCCTCGACCGTCCGACTTCGGGCGGCGTCACGGTGGACGGCAAGGAGATTTTTACGTTGAAGGATGAGGCGCTGACGATCTTTCGCCGCAGGAAGATTGGCTTTGTATTCCAGAACTATAATCTGGTGCCGGTGCTGAATGTCTATGAGAATATCCTTCTCCCAGTGCAGCTTGACGGGGGAAGCCCGGATCAGACTTACATCAAAGATATTATTAACACGCTGGGACTTTCGTCAAAACTGGGTAATCTGCCGAACAATCTCTCCGGCGGACAGCAGCAGAGGGTGGCGATCGCACGCGCGCTGGCTTCCAAACCGGCCATTATTCTGGCGGATGAGCCGACAGGAAATCTGGATTCCAAAACCAGTCAGGATGTGCTGAGCCTTTTGAAGGTGACAGGGCAGAAATTTTCTCAGACGATTGTAATGATCACGCACAATGAGGCGATTGCGCAGATGGCGGATCGGGTGATCCGCATTGAGGATGGAAAGATCACGGGGTGAAGCGTGTGAAAAGAAATTCTAATGCTCGCAGCAGAGGCTGCTTCGCTAAGAATTTCTATGTTTCGCACAGAGAGGAGAGTAAAAGATTGAAAATTAAAATTTTCAATCGCGAGATTTGTGTCTGCGCGTTGCTTGCCACAAACTCGTTGATGCGCAAAAAGCGGCGCAGAAATGGAGAAAAATATGAACGTTTCAAATCGAAAAATCATCCGTCGTCTCAGCATTGCCAGCTTCAAGGCGGCGAAAATCAGAAATATCATCACGGTGGCGGCGATTGCGCTGACTACGATACTGTTTACGGTACTTTTTACGGTGGGAATGTCCATCAAGCACGGTTTTGAGCAGTCGAATTTCCGGCAGGTGGGCGGTTACAGTCACGGTGGATTTAAGTATCTGACAAAAGATCAGTTTGAAGAGCTAAAGGACGACCCGCTGATTAAAGAATACGGAAAACGGATATTTTGCGGTATGCCGGAGAAAGAACCTTTCCACAAGAGTCATGTGGAGGTCAGCTATTGCGACGAAAACACGGCAAAATGGATGTTTTTGGAACCGATCGAAGGGCGGCTCCCCAAAGAAGGCACAGGCGAAGCGGCTACGGATTTGAGAGTCCTCTCCCTGCTGGGGGTGGAGCCTGTGATTGGTAATAAGTTCACCATGACGTTTCTGGTGGACGGCGAGGAAACGACGGAAACTTTTACCCTGTGCGGCTATTGGGATTATGACGATATCACGGTGGCAAACCATGTACTCCTTCCCGAAAGCCGGACGCAGGAGATTTTTGAGAAGCTGGGTACGCAGGGTGAGGATGGCATGACCAGTTTTAGGAATTTGAATGTGATGTTCAAAAACGCCTCCAACATAGAGGAAAATATGAACACCATTCTGGAGCGACATGGCTATCAGTCGGAAGGGTTGGATCAAGGGGATAACTATATCCGAACTGGCGTCAACTGGGGTTATATGTCGGCACAGTTTGAGGATTCCCTTGATATTTCTACGGTGCTTGCTCTGGCTGCGGTGATGCTGCTGATTATTTTTACGGGCTATCTGATTATCTACAATATTTTTCAGATATCGGTGTCAAACGACGTGCGGTTTTACGGACTGTTAAAGACCATCGGTACCACGGGGCGGCAGATCAAGAGGATCATTTCCATGCAGGCGTTTCTGCTGTCGGCGCTTGGGATTCCCATCGGCCTTGTCCTTGGTTATGGTGTGGGCGTGCTGATGACGGGAATTGTGGTGTCCCGGCTGGATGGCATAGAATTGACTTATTCGGTCAGTCCCGTAATCTTTTTGGGCGCGTCGCTATTTTCGCTTGTGACGGTATGGCTTTCCTGTAGAAAGCCCCGCAAAATGGCGGCAAAGATCTCTCCTGTGGAGGCGGTGCGCTACACGGAAAACAGCGTGAAAAGAATGCCTAAAAGAAGGCGTTCTCTGAGCGAATCTGAGATTCCGCAAAAAGGCGCGTCCATCCTGCGCATGGCGATGGCGAACCTTGGCAGAAATAAGAGCAAGACCGTGATTACGGTCATTTCCATGTCCTTTGCGGTGGTGATTCTGAATATTACTTTTATTCTGGCAAACGGCTTTGATATGGATAAATACTTAAACCGGGTGGTAGCAGATTTTATCATTGCACAAGCGCCTTATTTTCAAGCGTCTACCTTTGACAAGACAGGAATTTTGCCGGAGGAAGTTGTTTCGCAGATTGAGGCGCTTGACGGGGTGAAAGGCGGCAGGACTTATCAGAAAACATTTGATGCGCAGGAGTTTGTCTCAGAGGAGTGGGTACGGAAGCAGAATGGAAAATATGGAAGCGCGGAGCAGGTGGATGGCTATGTGGAGATGCTAGAAAAGGTAGGCGACATGCGCGCCGACCGGGTGCAGCTTTACGGGATGGAAGACTTTGTACTGGATAAGCTTCCTGTGATTGAAGGCGACCTCAGTAAGTTAAAAGAGGGCGGCAATTATGTGGCTGCTGTTTACAGTGACGATGACTACGGCAATCTCCATGAGGATTCCCACTGGGCGAAGCTGGGGGACAAAATAACCATCCGCTATGTGAAGGAGTATGAGTATTTTAACCCGGAAACCGGAGAGATTTACGGGGAGGACGAGGACCTAAGCGAAAGCAATAAGCCGTATCGGACGAGAGCCAAGATATATGAGGATAAGGCATATGAGGTAGCGGCTCTGGTGACTGTGCCGGGAAAGATTTCTTACCGTTATTATGGGGCGGATGAGTTCGTGATGGGCGCGGACACTTTTAAACGGGATTCCGGCACATCGGATATTCTCTATTACGCCTTTGACTGCGAGGACGACAAGGTGGCGCAGGTGGAACAGTGGATGCAGGACTTTGCGGGCGGGGACGACTCCATGTACGACTATGAGAGCAGGAAGAGTGAGGAGGAAGAGTTTTATGGTTTCCGCAATATGTTTGTGATGGTGGGCAGCGGCGCGGCGCTGATTGTCGGCATGGTGGGCATCTTAAATTTCTTGAACGCAATCCTCACGGGTATTATGGCGAGAAAGCGGGAGTTTGCGGGGCTGCAGTCCGTCGGCATGACAGGAAAACAGCTCAACCAGATGCTGATTACAGAGGGCATGGTGTTCGCAGGAAGCTCCGTGGTGATTACGCTGATTTTGACGCTTGTCATGGGACCGCTGGCCAGCGATGTGCTGGAGGGGATGTTCTGGTTTTTCAGCTATCATCTGACTGTGACGCCGATCCTTGTGGTAGCGCCTGTGTTCCTCGCGATCGGTGCGGTGATTCCCTTATTTTCCTATCATTATGTGGCAAAACGGTCCGTGGTGGAGAGACTTAGGGAGGCGGAATAAAAATAATTTGGCAGATGTAATTTGTACAAGCAAGTTCCCAATTTATAAATAAGTAAAAATGATACAAAAGACATATTTATTTCTTCGCCGTTATCGTATATAATATAAAATAACTATACCTGTAAAAGGAAAAACGGCAATGGGGCATGGATGGGGGGTTCATGGCCTTTGGAGGGAACTTGATGATTATAAAGCACAACATGGATGCATGGAATGCGAATAGAATGTTCGGCCAGACACAGAAGGCTAAAGGAAAGAACATGGAAAAGCTTTCATCAGGCTATAAGATTAACCGTGCGTCGGATGATGCGGCGGGACTTTCCATATCCGAAAAGATGAGAAGACAGGTCAGAGGGCTCACACAGGCATCAGCTAACTCGCAGGAGGGTATTTCCCTGGTACAGATTGCGGACGGGGCGATGGAGGAGGTTCAGGACATGCTCCATCGGGGATCGGAGCTGTGTATTAAAGCCGCAACCGGGACTTTGACAGTTGATGACAGAAACTATATCCAGATGGAACTTGATCAGATCATGCGGGAGATCAACAGCATCGGGGAGAGAACCACTTACAACGAAATACCGATTCTCCTAGGAACCATGCCTCAGCTTGTAGATGGGGATCCGTCGATTATTGCGGTTGGCGGTCTGCCGAAGTGGGTGCCGGTAGGATCGAAAAATAATCTGAACGAAGAATGGACTACGCAGGAGACCTATCAATATGTAGATGCGAGTGGAAAGCTTGCGACACAGGCGATTAACATTACCCATGAGGCGGCTACGGTAGATTTCCGTAAGTTTAACGGGTCACAGAGCCAGATTGATGAATTGATTGGAAACGGATTTTACAGTACCTGTTGTACCTGTACCAGACATTACAGTATCAGGTTTACGGGTGGGACTTCCAGCAGTATGGAAATCAGCGGCGGTCATTTCATATATAATATTGGAATTGATGGTACGAAGAATGCCAGCGATTTGATACAGCGGATTATTCAAGGAACGGATAACGGAAATCCACGTCAGCATTTCACAAAAATGGTGGATAATAATGGCATATTAGTTGTCTATGACGACAGAAGCAATGCGGCGTATCCCAAGGTACCGGGTACTACGCCCGGAACTTGGGTTGGATGGAAGAATGCCCAGTTTATGATTCAGGCTCGTGAGATATATGGGCGTTTTGGCCCGGGTGTTGCCCATTCGATTGATGAAATGAAGGATTTTGTCAGAAAGAATCAGGTTCATATACAGGTGGGAGCCGAAGCCGGACAGCATCTTGAAATAGCGCTTCCGTTTATCTCCACTTTTGTAGTGGGGATCAGCCAGGTGGATGCGAGGACGCAGGAAGGAGCCAGCGCCGGAATTGTTGCCTTTAAGGAGGCAGTGGAGTACGTAAGCGGAGAAAGAAGCCGGATGGGAGCATATCAAAACCGTTTGGAACATATCATTAACAATTTAGATAATGTGGTTGAAAATACGCAGGCATCGGAGTCATGGATCCGCGATGCTGATGTAGCAAAATCAATGGTTGAATTTGTAACAAATCAGGTTTTATCGCAGACCGGGCAGTTTATGTTAGCACAGAGCAATCAAAACAGGGAAGGGATATTAAGCCTGTTGCAGTAACTGGAGAAAGAAAATGACAAAATACGCTTTCGGTTTATAAATAATCGGAGGCGTTTTTGTATAAAAATGCACAATATAACAGTAAAAATATTTTTTCCCTACATTTTTCCAAATAAGAGGTTGCACGGAGGGCTAAAAATGAGGTATAGTATAGTAGAAAAACTAGCATCGGGATTGCGCAAATATTTTTGAGAAGGATGTAGCAGACGTATGGCACAACTAGCACCACTAGATCAAGATAAAATGGCAGAGGTAGCGCATATTTGCATGTCTCATTCCGCGACTTCACTGAATACGTTGACAAGACAGGTTATCACTGTCAGTCCGCCTTCGGTGAAGGTTGTTAACAGTGCGGATATCAAAAATATTCTTATGGCATTCGGTATGGGCAGTGTGACGGTTCAGATTGATTATAAGGACGATTTTCACGGCAATAACCTTCTGATGTTTAAGGAGAACGACGTGAAGGTTGTTATGGATCTGATGATGGGCGGATCGGGAACTGCGGCACCCGGTGAGCTCAATGAGATGCACCTGTCCTGCGTATCTGAGGTTATGAACCAGATGATGGGGGCTTCGGCGATCTCTCTTACGGAGATGATTGGAAAAACGGTGGACATCAATCCGCCGAAGGCAACTTTAGTTAACGCAAAGGAAGATATTGAATCCATAGATATTCTTCCGTTTCCCGGGGCGCAGATGGTGATTATTCTTTCCCGTTTTGAGGCGGCGAAGCTGCTGAAGGGCATTATGATCCGTATTTTTCCGATGGAGGAGACGAGATTTATCTGCGATAATTTTAAGACGCGTTAACAGGCCGGTGTAGAAACACCAAAGTGTGAGAGAGGAAACAATAATTTAGTAAGGGGTATTTTTCAGGAATCGCTTTTTCAGACATATTATTTCCGCGAGCAACGAGCCATGTAACCATGCTTGCATGGATATTTGGCGACTGCCGCGAGAGCCAGAACCGTCAAGGTTCTGACTGGCAAATTTTCACAACAGAAGAGACGGCTTGTACCATAAATATGACGAAAATGGTTATCCATTCCGAAATGTACTTACGAGGAAATTTTTGTAGTGTTACAATGAAACCAGGGAGTACTGCGGATTGGTATGCTATAATCGTGGACAAGCCACTGCAATTGGAGCTGTCAACAGACAAGGGTCAGAAAATTTGGAGGTTGCTATGTTTGAGAAAGGCGAATTGATCATGTGTGGTGGGCATGGAGTCTGCCGCGTGATTGATATTACCGGAAATCCGATTGACCGGTCGGATTTACAGAAAAAGTATTATGTGCTGGAGCCGGTTTTTGAAAAAGCCAGCACGATTTACACGCCTGTGAACAATGAAAAGATTGTTATGCGCAGGATTATGAACAGGGAAGAGGCGGAGAAGCTGATTGCGCATATCGAGGAGATCGATACCATGTGGATTCAGGAGGAGAAGCGTAGGGAGCAGACTTATAAAGAAGCGATCCGCACTTATGATTCCCGGAGTCTGGTGCAGATCATTAAGACGCTTTACCAGCGCAAGAGGAGCCGTATCAATGAGGGCAAGAAAGTGCTTTCCTCCGACGAGCAGTATCTGCATAAGGCGGAAGAACTGCTTTACAGTGAAATGTCTCTGGCGCTTTCCATCCCGAAGAGTGAGGTGGAAGCCTACATTGCCAGAGAGGTGGACAAGAAGAAGGTTACGGTGTAAACAAAACAATAATGTGGATTATCAAAGAACTTCCAGAAGGCTGCCGCCGGATAGAAGTTCTTTTTCTATTCATGTTTTTTCCTGTGCGATTAAAAATATGAAAATGTAGGGGCACCATTTTGGAGTCTGGTGCGTGTTATAGGTAGAGGACACAAAAGTAACCCATGGGTTGAGAAAGGCGAAATATTATGACAATAGAGGAAGTGGTGACAACGTACAGCCCCATGCTCTACCGGATTTGTGTAGTCATGCTGGGCAATGAGGCGGATGCGCAGGATGCAGTGCAGGATACAATATGCAGATATCTGGAATGCAGGAAGGAATTTCGGGATCGGGAACATGAGAAGGCGTGGCTGATCAAGGTGGCACAGAACCGGTGCCGCGATATGCGGCGGTTTCAGATGCGGCATCCCAAGGTATCACTTGACGAAATTTCCACAAATTATGAGAATCCCGAGCACAGCCAGGTACTTGCGGAACTGGTCGCTTTGCCGCTTCCTGTGAAGTCAGCGGTGTATCTGCATTATATAGAAGGTTATAAAACGACAGAGGTGTCGCAAATGCTTGGAATTTCTGTGAATGCGGTGAAAAAACGTCTGCAGAGAGGACGGAAGCTGTTGCGGCTGCGACTGGAAGAAAAATAAGATAACCTGTGCGGATGCAGGGGCTGCGCATGAAAAACGGCTGTTGACGATAGTGACGGGACGGCAGGTAAAGCGGTGAAAAGTGGTATAGCCAGGATGCGGAGAAAGGATGATGGTATATGTATGTTAAGGATTTGAGAAATGCAGTAAACGAGATATATTTTGACAAAGAAAAACAGGAGCAGATGATTTTGGAGATACAGGGGAAGAAAAGGCCGCGCAGACATACAGGAATCGTACGCGCAGCGGCAGCTGTCGCTGTCTGTGTTCTGGCAGTTGGTATCTTGAGCGTGCCTGTGCGGGCGGTGGTAATTTCTCTGGTGCGGGAGCGGATGGAGAGCCTGCCTGAGGAGGAGGTTGCACAGATTGCGGAACAGATACAGAATCAGCAGGCCGAGGCAAACAGTTCCACAAGAGAGTACACTGAGGGGGAAAAGGCGCGCCGGGGAGAACTCTATGCGCAGTATATGAACGGTCTTTTTCCGACAGGAGAGCTGACAATGGTGGACAGTGAGGAGGAGGCAGAAGGGCACGAGTTTTGTTTTCTGACGACGACAGGGGTCTTTTATCTGCCGGTGGACAGGGAATTGACGGACGAAGAGATTCTTCAAAAGATTGACTTTGAGAGAAAGCAGGATTACGCCTTGCAGGAGCAGAACGCCGAAGAACTGGCGGAGAGAGAGGCGGCGGAGAAAGAGCAGATCAAAGAGGTGGTTGCGTCCGGCGGCATCACGGAAGAGCAGGCAGTGGAGACTGCGACAAATTATTTGCAGCAGGTGTTCGGGCTTGACGGGAGCGGTATGGAGTTAAATCATTATTATAATGAGTCCGATGCGGAACCGGTAATCGTTGCAGACACATACTGCGTGAACTGGAGCGATTATGGAAATTACCGATATTATTATTTCCATATAAACGCGTCGGACGGCACATTGCGTTCCCTGTCGTACAGCCACGATATGAAAGAAGCCGAGGCGGTCAGACCCACTGTTTCAGAGGCATCTGGAAAAATTGCCGATATCAAGAGGCAGGCGCAGGACTTTTTGGAGGAAAAGCTGAAAATCCGGGGAAGCTATAGAGAAGTGAAGAGTTATTACAGGGTGAACGTTACGGATGAAACGGTGAGCAGGCTGGTTGATGTACTGTTTGTCGGAGGGGACGGCGCGTCGTATCTGGTGTCGTGCAGATGGAACGGGGAAGCGGACGATTTCTCGGTGACGACGAAGGAGGACTATGAGAAGCAGCTTCGGGAAGAGGTGGAACTAAATATTTATTATTATGAAACAAGGGAAGAAAGAGAAGTAGAGATTGAGATCGTGGAGGACTAAAGGAAAGTGAAATACCTCGCGGCAGCCACCAGGGTCATGGAGGCATGATGCTGGCTCGCTGCCCGCGGGAATAAATGGCATGAAAAAACCGGGTGCATGGCATCCGGTTTTGCGTCATTGACAAAACAAAATTAGTTATGCTGGGGATGTGAGCCGATCTTGTTAATTGCAGACATCACGGTAGCGAGAATTTCCACCTCAGCCTGTGGCTGGTAATTGTTTAACTTCTGAAAAAGCGCGCCAGTATCTGTACGTACATACTGGGGCGACAGTCTGTTCAACGCATAAGACATCATGTCCAATTTGCAATTATCGCAGGAACAAACCTCGGGCATCGTGGGCAGCAGTTTGTTAAGCTGATATTCCACGGCATCCTCCATGATATTTTTTAAGCCTTCCATTCTGAACCTCCCTCATAATAGCTACACAATTCTATATTAGTACATCTTTCCCAAGGAATCAATCATTATTTAGCAGAAATTTGGTGAAAAGAGAAGAATCGGCGCTTTTTGTGCAAAATTACCACTGCTTGCTTTTTTTTCAAAGAATGGTATCATAGATTCGGTAACTTTCGCTGTGTTCCGGAATCGGGGCATAAACAGTATGGAGGAAAGTATGGACATCATTTTGGACGTGATACATGATACTTATATAGATAGTCTCAGGATTTTGCCGTTTCTTTTTCTGGCTTATCTTGCTATGGAATGTCTGGAGCATTGGACGGGTGGCAGAATGCAGACGATTGTCAGAAAATCGGGAAAGGCGGGACCGGCGATCGGCGGTATACTGGGTATCTTTCCACAGTGCGGGTTTTCCGCGGCGGCGGCAAACCTCTTTGCGGGCAGAATTATTACGATGGGTACGCTTGTGGCGGTGTTTTTGTCTACTTCCGATGAAATGCTGCCCATTATGGTTTCCGAAAATGTGGGGATTTCCATGATCGGAAAGATCCTTCTGATCAAAGTGTTTTTTGCGTTGGCAGCGGGGTTTCTCGTGGATGTGCTGTTTCGGAAGAAGGAGGAGCCGCAGATCGAGCATCTGTGCGAGCGGCAGCACTGCCACTGTGAGAGGGGCATCTGGCGGTCGGCTTTCAGCCACACGTGGAAAATATTTTTATATATAATAGCCGTTTCCTTGATTTTGAACTTTGTGATTGCACTGGTCGGCGAGGAGACGCTGGCGGCTATGGTTTTAAATAAGCCTGCCCTCAGCCTGTTTGTGTCAGCTCTTGTGGGCATGATCCCGAACTGTGCTTCCTCCGTCATACTGACCCAGCTTTATCTGGGCGGTGTGCTCGGCGCGGGAGCGCTGATGGCTGGACTTCTGTCGGGCTCCGGCGTGGGTTTTCTGGTGCTTCTCAGGGTAAATGAGGATAAGAAGGAAAATCTGCGGATCTTCGGACTTCTGTATGCGCTTGGAGTGGCTGGCGGCGCGCTGATAGAGCTGTTGGGGGTGGGATTCTGATTCGGGGTCATGACTTGATCGGTGCTGTTTGGCCTGCGTCATTCGCAAAGCCGCAGTTCCGCTGCTTTTCCGCTGCTGCGCTGCTAACGATTGAGCAAAGCGCAATCAGCCCATTAAGAAGGCGCTCCGCTCATGCACACGTCTGTTCGCTACGTTTCATGTAAACATGATTTCCGCTTCCGGTCGGTGCACGACTGAGCTGGGAAATAAAAAAAGAACCGTCCCCAGAGCACTTACGTCTCCAAAAACAGTCCTTCCGACTGCACCGCCAGGGGCTCGAACCCTGGACACCCTGATTAAGAGTCAGGTGCTCTACCAACTGAGCTAGCGGTGCATGACTTCTTTTGTATCAGCAAGAGTTATTATAGTATAATGTTTTCCGTAATGCAAGTATTTTTTTAAATTATTTTTAAGAATTTTTAAAAATTTTTTAGTATTTGCATTTGAAGGGTCAAAATGATACATTATTCACAGATTTAAACGACTGGTTTATGAGCTTTGATGAGCACAGGATATGAGAGACGGAAGGGAGAGATTTTATGATCTTTGAGAGTCATGCGCATTATGATGACGAGGATTTTGATGTGGACAGGGAAGAGCTGCTTTCTTCGCTGGCGGCGCACGGGATCGGTACGGTTGTAAATATCGGTGCCAGTCTTGCCGGGAGCGAAGCGACGGTGAAGCTGGCGGAGAGGTACTCTTTTATATACGGAGCGGTAGGCGTGCATCCCAGCGAGGTTGAGGAGCTTTCGGAGGAAGGCATGGAGCGGCTGCGCGCGTGGTGCAGCCATGAAAAAATCATTGCGGTAGGCGAGACGGGGCTGGATTACCATTATCCCGAGCCTGCGGTGTCTGTGCAGAAGGAGTGGTTTGCCAGACAGCTTGTGCTTGCGGGGGAAGTAAAGCTTCCCGTGATTATTCATTCCAGAGAGGCGGCGAAGGATACGCTGGACATCATGCAGGCGCATCGTGCGGGGGAGATTGGCGGCGTGGTGCACTGTTTTTCCTATGGGAAGGAGATGGCGCGGGAATATCTGAATATGGATTTCTATTTCGGCATCGGCGGCGTCATTACCTTTAAGAATGCGAAGAAACTGAAAGAAGCGGTGCAGTATATTCCTCTGGAAAGGATTCTGCTGGA
>CASWVG010000079.1 GCA_949472775.1 uncultured Lachnospiraceae bacterium | reverse complement strand
TAAAAAACAACTGCTGTGGACTTGATGTCCACAAAACATGGATCTTTGCCTGTATCGGTATTACTGATTCTCACAGCCGTACAGAGTATAAGCAGGCTCGCTTTTCTTCCTTTTCCAAAGGTTTGCAGGAGTTGTGTGACTGGCTTGCAAAATATGACTGTACCGATGTCTGTATGGAATCAACTGGCAAGTACTGGATCCCTGTTTTTAATATTTTAGAGAAGAATAACATCTGGGTGACTCTATCCCATCCCAAATATACCAAGCCTCAAAAAGGCAATAAGACAGACCGTAAGGATGCAAAATGGATTTGCGACTTATACATGTGCGGAATGGTGAAACCTTCCTTTATTCCACCCGCAGACATCTGTGAATTAAGGGATTTGGTAAGATACCGGTATAAACTCACCTGTATGATTACCGGCGAAAAAAATCGTGCCCAAAACTGCCTTACCGTATCCAACTTAAAACTGGATGATGTCTTTTCTGATGTATTTGGCAAATCTTCCCGTTCTATTACAGAACAGATTTTACAACACCCCGGGGAAACCTTTGATGTGGCGCATTTTGTTGATGTCAGATGTAAAACTCCAATCGAAGAAATACAGGCCGCTGTTGATGGTGCAATCTCTGCAGAACAGGCTGTGAAACTCAGGCAGTGCCTTAACCACATCGATGAATTAGAAATGCACAAAGCAGAAGTAGAACGGGAAATCTTTCGTCTCAGTGATAAATACGAAGATGCCCTTACTCTTATCCGAACCGTACCGGGATTCGATAAGAACCCAATCACTGCCATTCAGGTGCTCTCTGAAATCGGAGGTGATATGTCTGTCTTCCCCACAGCTAAAAACCTCGTCTCATGGGCTGGATGTTGTCCCCGTAATGACCAAAGCAACCGCAAAATCAAATCCACTAGGATTTCCCGTGCTGGTTCTTATTTTAAACCAGTTTTGGTGCAAGTTGCAAATGCTTTAATTAAATCCAGGAAACATCCTGAAATTACTAACCGCTACCGGCGTATAAAAGCACGGCGTGGTCACAAGAAAGCTGTCATTGCCATCTGTCGTATGCTCCTGACCGCTATCTGGCACATACTTACAGATTTAAAACCCTATACACCAGAAGGCTTTCTTGAACAACGTCCTGTGAACGAATCAAAAGTCTTGACTACTTCACAGGCACTTAATCTGCTGAAGCAACGAGGATATATCATCAAAGATGATGGAGTTCCTGTTTCCTGATTAGGTGTTGTGTCTATATTTACTTTTCAAATCCACCTTTTACGATGGTTTATTTCCTATGCTCTATCGTTCTTGGTAACCTCTACTTCTTTGTTTCAAACTTATACCTCTGTTATTTGTTTCCAACACATGATTGTGTTTGATGGATTGAGTATATAAGATTATGGTGGAGATTTCAAACGGAATGTGTGAAAACGTTCCCAGCGGCTGATTTCCTTATCCTCCTATCTCAAGCATCCTCCGCAACGGCTTTGCTGCTGCCTGGCGGATATCCTCCGGCAGCTCTATAAAACCAGATGGGTTTTCCAATGCCCGAACCACCTTGTCTATCGTGACTTTCTTCATATTGGGGCAAAACTGCCTGTGTCCTGCGGAATAAAATTTCCTGCCGGGATTTTTTTCCTGCAATTCAAAGAAAATTCCCATTTCCGTACAGATAATAAATTTCTCCCGACTGCTGCCACACACATACTGAATAATCTCTGAAGTGCTCCCGACAAAATCCGATAGCTCTATTACATCCCCTGTACACTCCGGATGGGTTAGTACCAAAGCGTCGGGGTGCGCCTGCTTTGCCCTCAGAACGTTCTCTTTTGTAATACTTTTATGGACATGGCAGAAGCCGTCATGAAATATAAAATTCTTTTCGGGAAGCAGTGATGCCACATATTTTCCAAAATTATTATCGGGTATGAAAAATATATTTTTTTCCGGTAAATTTTTGACCACACGCAATGCGTTGAAAGAAGTGACATAGATGTCAGAAGCAGCTTTGATCTCTGCGATTGAATTGACATAGCAGACGGCTGCCACATCCCTATAGGCATGCCGCACCTCACTGATTTTCTCAAGATCAATCATATGCGCCATCGGACAATCCGCACTGTCATCTGCCATAACCACTCTTTTTTGCGGGTTAAGGATTTTTTCTGTCTTTCCCATAAAGGAAAAAATAAAATAGTGCCCTGCGGAACCTTCGTGGCTGCCTTGCTCAAATAGTAGGAATCTCCCACATAGTCTGCTATCCGCTGCACTTCGCCATCCACATAATAATGTGCCAGTATAACAACATCCTTTTCTTTAACCTGTCTATATACGCTTCCTCAATGCTCGCCGTTTCTGTCTTGGACATCTGTTCTCCTAAGGCTTTGATTGTGTTCTCTTCATTCGCCATAATGATGACCTCCTGTTTTCTTATTATTTTATGTGTAATCTGCATTCTACCCCGTGTCAGATCACCTGCGTGCTGACATCTTTCAAATGCTGACATTACCGATGCTGGCTGGATTCGAACCAGCAACTTCGGTTTTGCAAACCTATGCCATTCCAGCGGCTACAGCATCTTAAATTAAACAATTTTCGCCACTGTCAAAAATCTCCGAACAGTGGCGTTGACAAGTATCTGTCAACGGAGTTTCGCATAACCATTTAGTTTCAGTAATCATGGTGATAGATTATTCCTTTTACACATAATAGATATTGGCTATGGTTTGGAATGAACCTGGCATGTCCGTAGAAAGTATTCATGCAGTCTGGTACATCCTGTAACCTCCGGATGAAAAGAAACGCCGATCTGGTTATGATATTTTACCCCGACGATATTTCCATCCACCCTTGCAATAATTTCTGTATCTGCCCCTGCACTTTCTACAAAAGGAGCCCGTATAAATGCCATAGGGATTTTGCCCACGCCGGTTACTTCTTCTTCCGTATAAAAACTGCCAAGCTGCCTTCCGTAAGCATTCCGTCTTACAATAACCGGAAGCGTTCCAAAATATGTATTTGCATCATTAGAGAGCTTTTCTGCCAAAAGAATCAATCCGGCACAGGTTCCCAGTACCGGAAGTCCTTCTTTTATTTTTTTCTCCAATGGTTCAAATAAATCCAGTTCCTTTAACAGTTTACCCATAACCGTGCTTTCCCCGCCCGGCAGGATTAACCCGTCAAATTCCTGTTCCAAATCTCTTTTCTGACGTATTTCAAAACTCTGTACGCCTAACAGGGAGAGCATTTTTTCATGCTCAATAAATGCCCCCTGTACAGACAATACCGCTATTTTCATTTTCTATTTTCCCCTTTCAGCCATGAGAAGCCCTATTTCCTGCTCATTGATTCCCACCATAGCTTCTCCCAGGTCCTCGGACAATTCTGCTAAAAGCGTCGCATCATTAAAATTGGTAACTGCCTTTACAATCGCTGCGGCACGTTTCTTTGGATCTCCTGATTTAAAAATGCCTGAGCCTACAAATACGCCTTCCGCCCCAAGCTGCATCATCAGCGCCGCATCTGCCGGTGTCGCAATGCCTCCCGCCGCAAAGTTCACAACTGGCAGCCTGCTGTTTTCATGGACATATTGTACAAGGTCATAAGGAACCCCCAACTCCTTTGCCGCCTGAAATAATTCATCCTCCCGCATGGACGTAAGCCTTGCAATTTCCTGATTCATTTTCCGCATATGGCGGACCGCCTGCACAACATCCCCCGTTCCCGGTTCTCCCTTTGTCCGGATCATGGATGCCCCTTCGTTAACTCTCCGCAATGCCTCGCCTAAATCCTTTGCCCCGCACACAAATGGAACGTTAAATCTGGTTTTATCAATATGGTAAACATCATCCGCAGGTGATAAAACTTCACTCTCGTCAATATAATCAATCTCTATCGCTTCCAGAATCTGCGCTTCTGCAAAATGCCCAATCCTGCATTTCGCCATAACGGGAATGGAAACAGCTTCCTGTATTCCTTTTATCATTTTCGGGTCGCTCATGCGGGAAACACCGCCCGCTGCCCTGATGTCTGCAGGTATCCTCTCTAATGCCATGACCGCACAGGCTCCGGCTTCCTCCGCTATCTTTGCCTGCTCCGGTGTTGTTACATCCATAATGACACCGCCCTTTAACATTTGTGCTAATTCTTTGTTTAATTCATATCTGTTATCGTTCATTTTTGCATTCTCCTTTTATTTCTGTATTGCTTTCCAGATTCTTTCCAATGCTTCTGACAGCACTCATTTTGCCGCAAACAGGAATTTTCTACTCCTACGTCAATGATCTTATCCAATAGCTTACCACTATAACGAAACATATCACGCTCGGAATCAGAAATAGAAATTTTATAAACTTCAATTTTATTTTTATAAATACAAATCCTAACGAATTCGCTATCAAAAGCGGAATAATGCCAATGCCAAAATTGCAACTTTTTTATATGACATACTGATCCGTCATCAGTTCGTTCTGGCACTCTGCCATGTCTGCCAGCGTGATGCCCTCCAGCACCTCGTTCATTGCCTTGTCCAGCTTTTCCCACAGAATAAAGCTCACACAGGTGCTTTTGTTAATACAGTCAACTCCCTGTTCCCCCACGCAGTCCATGGGTGACATATTTCCCTCTACTACCCTGAGAATCTGTCCCGCCGTATATTTGCATGGCGGAAAACTGAGACAATATCCGCCATGCGAGCCCCGGATGCTTTTGACCAGCCCCGCCTTATGCAGGGCTGAAATAATCTGTTCAAGATACTTATCAGACACATTCTGTCGTTTTGCAATGTCCTTAAGTGATACCGGACCTCCATTATAATATACCGCCAAATCCAGCATCAGCCTGATTGCATATCGTCCCCTTGTCGATATCTTCATGTATTTACTCCTTGTTCCTATGGCATGATGCCTGTAACGGTCTAGCCTTTGGCTTCCTGTTACAGGCATCATGCCACGTAAAATATGTCAGACCTCTGTATATGAAATCTCTGTATACGAAATCTCTGTCTGTGAAACCTCTGTATGGTTGAAAATCCGGAACGCGTTCAGCACCGGATGCTCCTTGTCCTGCAGAGACAAAATCAGGTAATCCGCCCCAGAGTCATGGGCAAGTCTCTTGTCCTCCTCGGAAGGACGGGACGGCGATTCCGGGTGCGAATGCCAGTTTCCAAACATCACATATCCCTTTGCACGGATATCCCTGACTGCCGCCAGCTGTTCTTCGGGTTTCATGCTGAAGTGCTCCCTGCTGGCGTCGACATTTGTCAGCAGGTACACTTCCCTGACAACCTTCACTCCGTCCTCCACCGTTCCCGCAATCAGACCGCACGCCTCATTTGGCAGCTCGCTGACCGCATGGTTTAAAATCTTCTGATAATCCTTTTGCGTCATCCGCAGCATCATATATCCGCACTCCTTTATTTCAAGTCGCAGGCTGCCTGTTCATAGTCCACCAGCTCCGTAATCGTCGGGTGGTCGCCGCAGACCGCACAGTTATGGGTATCTTTTGGCAGCTTTATCTTGTGGAATTCCATTGTAAGCGCATCGTAGGTAAGCAGATACCCTGTCAGGAGCTGTCCCTTCCCGATTATGTACTTTACTGCCTCCATTGCCTGAAGGCTTCCGATTACCCCGCCCATTGCGCCGATCACGCCCGCCTGCCTGCAGGTTGGCACCGCATCCTTTGGCGGCGGATTTTTGAACACACAGCGGTAACACGGCCCCTCCCCCGGCACATAGGTCATCAGCTGTCCCTTAAACCTTATGATACCGGCATGCGAAAACGGTTTTTTCTCCATGACGCAGGCATCGTTTATTAAAAACTTTGCCGGAAAATTGTCCGTTCCGTCGATGATGAAATCATAATCCCGAATCAGCTCCCGGACATTTTCCGACGACACAAAGGTACGGTATGTATTGACCTTGACGTCAGGATTCATATAGGCAATTGTTTCCTGTGCCGATTTCACCTTTGCTTTCCCCACGTCCTTTGTGCCATGAATAATCTGTCTTTGCAGGTTCGATAAATCCACTTCGTCCGCGTCCGCTATGCCGATGGTTCCGACTCCTGCCGCCGCCAGATACATTGCCGCGGGCGCGCCAAGTCCGCCTGCCCCGATAATCAGCACTTTTGCCTCAAGCAGCTTTTTCTGCCCTTTTGCCCCTACTTCCTTTAAAATAATATGGCGCGAGTAGCGCTCAAGCTGTTCATCTGTCAGCGCCATCAGCATCCACCTCCCATAAAATAAAGAAATTCTACATTGTCCCCTTCTTTGAGTATGGTGGATGATCTGTCATCTGACGATACAAATTCCTCATTGATCGACACGGTAACATATTCCGGCGTCTCTACCTTTTCCAGTTCGATTAATTCCGGAAGTGTCAGCCCTTCCTTTACCTCTTTCTTTTCTCCTGAAACTGTAATTGTCATTTTTCACATGCTCCTTTATCATTATTATCATTCATGCCGCTTTGCGGCTGCGATTGTGCGCATCCAATGATACTGCAATGATACTGGTCCGTTTTTTCAACCGCCAGTATAACGGTCCAGCCATTCTGTCAACACTTCCTTTTTCTGCATACCGCTTTTCCTGTCCACAGGCTCTCCATTCTGAAACAAAATCAGCGTCGGTGCACTCATGACACGGTACTCGGCCGACAGGGCTTCCTCATAGTTGACATTGACCTTATAGACTGCGGCTTTTCCCGCATAGGCTTCCTCTAATTCTCCTAAAACCGGGGACAGCTGTTTACATGGTATACAGCTGTCGGAGTAAAAATCAAGCAGGACAAGTCCGTCCGCATTCTTCACTTTTTTATCGAAATCCGCCCCGGTGATTCTCTCCGCCATCAGTCGTCCTCCTCCACTTTCCGCACATAAAGCGTGTACGTGCCGTCCTCATTGTCCTCCAGCTTTAAGACCTGATGGCCTTCCTCCTTCATGCTTCTCGGAACATTCTGTACCGGCTCACCGTCGTTGAGCCGGATTGCAAGCACTTCTCCGTCCTCCAGTTCATCCAGGCTGACTTTCGCCTTCACAAAAGTCAGGGGACACACCTTATCCGTAATATCCACTTCCGCATCTACTTTTATATCTTCCATTGTACACCTCCTGAATTTTTTCCTAAAATTTTATTTGTTTTAAAGCCTGTTCAAAATCCTCCTGTAAGTCTTCGACATCCTCGATACCCACGCTGATGCGGATTAAGTCGTCGAAGACGCCTGCGTTCTCCTGCTGTTCCTTAGTACTGTGCAGGCTGATTGTCGATGCCGGATGAATTGCCAGCGTCCTCACATCACCGATATTTGATAAGATATATGGCAACTTCAACGCATCAATCAGACGGAATGCGCTTTCCTTGGAGCCTGTGCGCAATGTCAGTATTGCCCCGTATCTGTCATGAAACTGCTCCCTGGCTATTTCATGACACGGACTGTCCGCCAGTCCGGGATAATTCACTGTCAGTTCCGGATAAGATGACTGGAGCCATCCGGCAAGCGCCGCCGCGTTGTCACATTCCCTCTGCATGCGCAGACCCAGCGTTTCCAGGCCAATCTGATTCAAAAAAGCATTCTGCGGCGCAAGACAGGCTCCGGTATTACGAAATAATCCGTTCCGCAGCTTTGCCGTGTATGTATATGGTCCAAACTTTTCATATTCCTTCAATCCCGGATACTTTTCACAGTCCCACCTAAACTTTCCTCCGTCTGTCAGCACACCGCTGATTGCATTGCTGCTCCCGTTGATGTATTTTGAGGAGGAATTGACAACGATATCCGCACCCAGCTCAATGGGACGCACCAGATAGGCTGTGGCAGCCGTATTGTCAATGATTAATGGCAGTCCTCGCCCATGCGCCAGTTCGGAAAGCTTGCGTATGTCTGTCACGTCCAGCCTGGGATTTCCAATTGTCTCCGCAAAAACAAGCCTGGTACGTTCATTGATTGCCGCATCAAAAGCATCCCAGTTATTATTTTCCACGTAGACCGTCCTGATGCCAAACGCCTCAAAATCCCGGAAAAGGTCGATGCTGCCGCCATACAGGCTGGCGCTTGCCACAATCTCGTCACCACTTTTTAATATATTGAGAAATGCGTTTGTCAGCGCCGCCATGCCGGAAGCGCACGCCACAGAGGCAATTCCTTTCTCAAGTGTTGTAATCCTTGCCTCAAACGCCTCTACGGTCGGATTGCCAAGGCGCGTATAGGTATATCCCGCCGCCCTGTTTGCGAAAATTTTTTCCAGTTCGCCCGCCGACTCATGTCCAAACGCGCTTACCTGATAAACCGGCACCTGCGTCGAACCGTTTTTATCATTTCTTTTTACGCCGCCATGCACTAACGAAGTATTAAATCTCATTATGAATCCTCATTTCTGCCAATACCCGCGAATTTGTGCCCCTGCACAAATTTGCCGTGTGAAATCTCTGATTTCACACTAACTAAATGGAATAACTCCAAAACTCATCCTGTTCCAGGTCTTTTTTCTTCAGGATGATCTTTGTATCGTATTTGAATTGCAGCTCCTGATTCCTGATGCTCACCCGCGTTCCCTCTGCGATAGATTTCGTGATAAAGGCATTGCTGCCAATCACGGTGTTTCTGCCAATCACGGTATCGCCGCCAAGAATCGAGGCACCGGGATGGATGTCTATACCCGTGATACTGTGGGCATATTCCGTCATGATTCTGGGAAT
This sequence comes from uncultured Lachnospiraceae bacterium, assembly GCA_949472775.1. GTDB lineage: Bacteria > Bacillota > Clostridia > Lachnospirales > Lachnospiraceae > UBA3282. Next base: position 4,627 of record CASWVG010000079.1, on the reverse strand, counting down.
CAGGGGTACGGAAAGCTGGTACAGCTCATGGGCAATACGGTTGACCGTGATTGCAAACATTCCCGGATAGGATAAAATAATCTCATCTTTGTAATAGGCCGCAGGATCGCCGTCATAAGCCGCCTGCAAGTCCGTTTCCAGATATTCCCGTACCCGCGGGATACTTTCAAAAAACTCGACTGCAATGCCTTCTGCCTCCTTGTCAGTTTCCACTGCGCTTTCCTTCTCTTTTTCCGGCCGGAATTCCAGGGCGATTGCAATCTGCTTGTGCAGGCGGTACATGACATCCTCTATCAATGTAGACAGGTGATTCGCCGCATGGTATATGCGGTAAGACTTATCGCGGTAATAACCCGGAAAAATAATCTGGATCAGTTTTTGTACGATATCAATTACGACCTCCTTGTCCGGCTGGTGAAACAGGTCAATCTTGTCAATTGCCCTGTCCGACTGATAATCCCGCAGGATATCCTGTACAATTCCCGCTACTTTATTTTCAATCGTATTTTCCATAACACTCACTGCTTCCCCTTTCCACAATATTTTCCCATGAACTGTCAAGAGATAACTTCTTGATGCGTTCTTAATGCGTTATTTCTTAACAGCTCCTCAATACGCAAGACTTCTAAGCGCCTTTGCGAGTGCGTCAATGTCCTCCGGCGAATTGTAAAGAGCCAGTGTTGGTCTCACGACGCTTTCCAGTCCGAAGCTTCTCAGCACAGGCTGCGCACAGTGGTGTCCCGTGCGGACTGCAATCCCGTACTGGTTCAGATATTCCCCCACTTTTTCGTCTGGTATGCCGTCCATCACAAAGGACAGGGCGCTTGCCTTGTTGGCCGCCGTCCCGACAAGATGCAGCCCTCTGATTTTGGACAGCTCTTTCGTTGCATACTGTAAAAGCTCATGTTCATGGCGGTTGACTGCCTCCATTCCAATACTGTCAAGATACGTCAGGGCGGCGCCCAGACCGACAGCATCCGCGATGCTCGCCGTTCCTGCCTCGAACTTGTTTGGCGCGGGATTGTATATCGTTCTCTCAAATGTAACGTCCGCTATCATATTACCGCCGCCGTGATACGGCCTTGCCGCCTCGAGCAGCTCCTTTTTCCCATACAGGACGCCGATGCCCGTCGGTGCAAAAATCTTGTGCCCGGAAAAGACAAAGAAATCCGCGTCGAGCGCACTGACATTGACAGGAATATGCGCGACGGACTGCGCGCCGTCAATCAGAATCCTGACGCCGTGCCTGTGTGCAATCGCGATCAGCTCCTGTACCGGCGTTACGGTTCCAAGCGTGTTGGATACGTGCGTGGCTGACACAAACTTCGTGCGCCGTGTAAAGAGTTTTTCATACGCCGACAGGATAATCTGCCCGCTCTCGTCCACCGGCGCCACTTTCAGAACGGCCCCGGTCTCCTGTGCAATCAGCTGCCAGGGCACAATGTTGGCATGGTGTTCCAGAATCGTGACGATGATTTCATCTCCTGCACGCAGGGTCGGTTTCACATAGGCCTGCGCCGTGAGGTTGATTCCCTCTGTTGTCCCGCGCACGAAAATGATGTTGTCCTTGTCTGGTGCGCCGATAAAGTCCGCCGCTATCTGCCTTGCACCCTCGTATGCGTCCGTGGAGCGCGCCGCAAGTTCGTGTGCCCCCCTGTGTACATTGGAATTTTCATGCTGGTAAAAATAACTCAGCCTGTCTATGACCGCCCTGGGTTTCTGCGTCGTCGCGCCGTTGTCAAGCCATACAAGGTTATGTCCGTTCACCTTTTCTGACAGAATCGGAAAATCCCTGCGGATATCCTCCAGGGACTTTGTACCCACGATAATGCCACTGTTTCTCGAAAAACCACTTTCTCGGGCGCCATTAGACTGCTGGACGCGGATTTCACGGTTATTCGCCGCTTGATTTTGCGACACTACAACCGGTGCAAAGCTCTTTTCCTCGTGTTTTGTCGCTTCATTTAAAATATTGGCGTAGTCCTGTCCGCCAAATGTAAATTGATCCAAATAATTTCCTGCCTTATCTGCGGCAGTGTAGAACACACTGGGATTTCCATCTTCCACCAGACTTTGAACCCCCTCCCCGCAAGTCTGCGCATCAAATTCCGGGAAATAGGCATTTGCCCATTGTTCCACTTCCCCGGCGCTCGGAAGTCCGAATGGCAGGCTGTCCTGATATTCGGTTTTACCGATATTATCAATAGTCATAGTATTCACCTACCTCTACATCCTCCAAAACCGCAATCGCGTCATCCGCCAGAATGGCAGCAGAGCAGTATAAAGATAATAGGTAAGATGCGACTCCCTTGTCATCAATTCCCCGGAACCTTACCGACAGTCCTCTGGACTGTTCATTCTTAAGCCCCGCCTGGTACAGCCCGATTACGCCGCGTTTCGTCTCGCCGGTACGTATGAGCAGGATGTTGGTCTTGCCGCTCTGGCTCTTGGGATTTTTGAGTCCGTCAACAAGAAGCTTATCCGTCGGAATGACCGGGATTCCACGCCACAGGATAAATGTGCCGCCCGCAATATTTGCCGTCACTGGCGGTACGCCCCTTTTTGTGCATTCTCTTTCAAAAGCCGCGATAGCCCTTGGATGCGCCAGGAAAAAGGACGGCTCTTTCCATACTTTCGAAATCAGTTCGTCCAGGTCGTCCGGCGTGGGTGCGCCTGTGCGCGTCTGGATTCTCTGCGAATCCGCTATGTTTTTCAAAAGTCCGTAGTCATCATTGTTGATCAGCTGGCTCTCCTGCCTCTCACGGAGACTTTCAATTGCCAGCGACAGCTGCTCCTGGACCTGATCATATGGCGAGCCATAAACATCCTCAATGGCCGTGTTCACATTGACAATGGTCGATATGGAATTGAGGCGGTATTCCCTTGGTTCACTTTCGTACTCCACATACCCCTGCGGGACAATATCCGATTTCTTTGTCTGGCTGCACAAAACGTCCAGCGGGGTATCTCCCTCAACGACCTTGTTCACGCGGTAAATACCTGTTTCAAGTCCTTTAAATTCAAGCAGCTTTGTCAGCCACTTCGGGGTGATTGCCGCAAACTGCGGTCTCGTCTTGGTGACATTGGCGAGATTATAGGCCGCCTGTGCCCCTAATGCATTGATTCCATTTACTTCATTTGCCATATGAATGACCTCCTGTTTTGTAATATATTCTTTAAAAAATCTATGTAAACATTTCCATTTAGAAACTGCTCAGAAAGATACAACCGTTCCTTGTCATGAAAATGTTACAGCCATGCCCCTTCATTAGGGAAAATAACGCTGCGGGCTGCCTCCATACCGCCTTTGAGATTGTACATTGGACCTTTGTATCCTGCCTCGCGCAGCGTATTGATTGCAAGAATGCTCCTCTTGCCCTCCTTGCAGATAAAAATGGTGTCAATATCCGGATTAAGCTCCTTCTGGCGCCGCTCCAGCTGCCCGATTGGAATGACAATCGCACTGGGAAAGCGCACAATCGCCCGTTCATGCGGCTCCCGGACATCGACAATAGTCATTTCTTCTCCGCGCGCAATCCTTGCCGCAAGCTCCTCCACTTCGATTCCCTCTACAGGTATAGCATTCTCATCCTGCCTTAGTCCGCAGAAGTCTTCATAGTCAAAGTCCTCCACATGGGATATGGACGGATGTTTCCCGCATATGGGACATTCCGTGTTTTTCGCGACCTGTATTTTCCTCGGGATATTATTCCATGTGTCAAACACAAACATCTCCCCTGTCAGGGAATCCGCCCCGCCAATAATCAGCTTCAGCGCTTCGTTTGCCTGCATGCTCCCTATGATTCCGGGAAGTGTGCTGATAACGCCGCCCTGTGCACAGGACGGCACCAGTCCCGCAGGCGGCGGTGCCGGAAACTGGCAGCGCAGGCACGGACCAATTTTTGCGTCATACACAGTGACGTATCCTTCAAACTGATACATCGCGCCAAACACGACGGGCTTTCCCATGAGGACGCACGCATCATTAATCAGATAGCGTGCCGGATAGTTGTCCGTGGCATCCACCACTACGTCATAATCTTCGATAATGCCTTCAATATTTTCAGCGCCAAGCTTCTCCTGATAGGTCTCCACCTTTACAAGCGGGTTGATGGCGCGGATGGAGTCTTTCGCGGATGCCGCCTTCGGGCGGTTGATGTCACGCGTGCCATGTATGACCTGACTGTTCAGGTTTGTGACGGATACCTCGTCGAAATCAGCGATTCCGATGGTTCCGACTCCTGCCACAGCCAGATACAACGCAATGGGGGATCCCAGCGCGCCCGCACCGATCACCAGCACCTTTGCCGCTTTTATTTTTTTCTGTCCCTTCACGCCGATTTCCCGCAGCATGAGGTGCTTTCCATAGCGGTCGATCTCCTTGTCATCCAGTTTTATTTCTTTTCTTCTTTCCTTTGGTATGATGCTCTCCGATAACGCTCCCCCCGCGATGACCGGAAGCAGCAGAAGCTCGTCACGGTCCCCGAGCTTTGTCTGCAGGCCATCCAGCACATTTATATTCTGGTCGTTGACGTACACGTTGACATACGGCCGCAGCTGCCGATCCTCGTCAAACAACGCTTTTCTGACATCGGGATATTCATCCGTCAGGACATTAAAAACTTCT
>CASWVG010000078.1 GCA_949472775.1 uncultured Lachnospiraceae bacterium | reverse complement strand
CTTACCAAAAAAGAGGTATTTTTTTCCAAAGACACAAACTATTTTACACTACCAAAAGATTATAGTAACGTAGAAGCAGGGTAGCATTCCGAAGAATACTGCCCCGCTTCTTTTATTGATTGTGATTCAACACATTACATCTTATGCTTTAATACTATTTACCAGTCCGATAGACTTATGGGGTTACCTTAATACTCTGGCTTCCCTTCTTACCATCAAGCGTCGTAGCTGTAATCTTTACAGTACCCGGGGTCAATGGCTCAATCTCTATCTTGCCTTCACCTTTCTCGATAATTCTGACAATACCTGCTTTATTTACAGTATAGGTCACGCCAGATACATTATCTACACCTGGAACACCTGACGTACCTGATGTAAGGTTGATCTTTGTCTCAATAACCGGATTCTCTGTAGCATTTACTGCGACTGGTAACGTTCCTCTGATTTTCGTGCCGCTCTGCTGGAATTCTACACTCTTGCTAGGTTTTACAATGGTAAGTCTGATTGATGTTCTCGGACCACCGTTCTTAACTTTCGCAGTTACTATAATCTCATGTCCAAGATCAGATTCGCCCAGAGTAATGTTCTTGATCTTACCCTTGTCAATATCGATATTTTTACCATTTTTTGTTGCTGTCCATTCGATGTCCTTATTCTTATTGGTCGTCGAACCTTTCTGTAAAACTGGTGTGATGGAAATGGTCTGCCTCTTACCCGTCGCAGCAATTCCTCTGTTCTTTACAGACAAGGATATTGTCTTTGTAGGTGCGTTAACCTTTGCTTTGAAGGTTGTCTTGATGGCAACATACTTTTCGCCCTTCTTGGTAGCACTGTTTATGGTAATGGTTGCTGTACCTTTCTTGACAGCCTTGATTACTCCATTACTATCTTTGCTTCTGCTTGCCTTGACAATCTTTCCATTACCGGAAGCTGTCCAACCTAAAACGGAAGGATCCAATACTCTCTCCGCAGTCTCGCCTTCAACAATTCCTGTTGCAGCCAGAGTATACACCCTGCTTCCGTCAACAGCGACCTCATCAGTCTTTCCCTTTACAGACTGTGTAATCCTTCCATCCTTCGCGGTGGCTTCTGCCATCGGAGTGGCACCTTTTGATACAGTGATCTTTGTAACACTTACCTGCTTCAAATTAATGGTGAGCTCGTTGGATTTAATGGTTCCTGGTTTATTTTCCCCAACCTTCTTCGCATTTACGGCCTGAACCTTGATTACTTTTGTACCGCCATTAACACTCAGATCTGGTTTGATATTCAGTACACCATTCGCATTAAGCGATGCCACCTTCTTCATCGGTTTCTGTTCATTATTGCTACCAACAAAAGTCCACTTCAAACCTGCATCTGTGAAGTTCTTGTTTGCAAGATCATTAGAATCTTTGCCAAAGTACTGGTCTGCCATAGCATATAGGTCAATGGTCTGTCCAGAATAGAGCGTCTTGGTCTCTTCTTCAATCTTAATACTTGACAAATTTGCAGCTACAGTGACATTGAGCGTTATCTTCTTTCCGCTTGACGCCTGTGCAATGATCTGTGCTTTACCAGCAGATTTCGCTGTCAGCTTCACGGTACACTCGCCAAAGTCATTCTCAGACTTTTTCGTCAGTTTCATCGGAGCAGTAGTTGAAACAGCCACGATCTCAGGCTTTTTGGAAGACCAGCTGATTCTGTCGGTGCAGGGCTTTTCGCCATCCTTTGTAGCCGTTACTTTCGCTGTTACGTCTTTTGTCAGTCCTTCTTTGTTAATTACCCAGTCGAGTTTATTTCTGGCTATACCATCAAACTCGATATTCTTGGCATTATGACCCTTCCCTACTGTAATCTCATACCATCCAGATGTTTTATACCTACCGATTGCAAGAATGCTGATCGTTCCTTCTTTTTTGAATGTAATTACATTATTCTTTAGAGTTGCGATCTTATTTACATCTGTACCCTTTATAGCATAAGTAAGTGTATCGGAAGTTTTAACGGGTTCTTTATTTACATATGTTTCTACATATTCATCCAGAACAAGGGAGTTACCCGTCACGGCATCCTCTTTGAGTTCATCCATAAATTTCAGCTCATCCGCATACTGTACTACTGTAACTGTAGCCGTAGCAGAATAATGGATATCATATTCCTTACTGTCCAGGCTTACCGTAACATTAGCTGTACCGGCAGCCTTAGGAACCACCGTGATCTTCGCACGAGATCCGCCATTATAGCTGCGGTTTTCCACGCGCAGAGCTGCTATAGCCGTATTGCTGGATCTCCACTGCAGCGTCTTCAGCAGTTTTGCCTCCAGTTCCTCATTCTTTGTACCATTCCAATCAAGACTGGCTTCCAGTTCAAACTCCTTAGGAAATTCCAACTCGATATTTGACTCATTCAGGGAAATTCCCTCCAACGTAGCATTAGCCGTCAGAATGCCGGAATTTGTCTGTGTCGCAGTCACGGTACCTGTACGGGTATTATCCTCGTTACCTGTCACATTCCCCCAACCATCTTCAATCTGATATAGATCGACAAGACCGGCTGCTGAGGCAGTCAACGGCGTTCCGACCAGCATAGCTGCTGTCAGAGTAAACACCATTGCTTTCTGAAGCAACTTTTTCATGTTTTTCATCGTACTCTCTCCTCCATTTTATAGTTTTTTACGACTAGTACTAAGTATACATCCGTTTTTTTTATTTTGCAATCCCTCCCCTGAATAAAAATATTTTTTGTGTATTTTGTTGGTTTTTCTTTGCAAAAAACTACATAATACCAAAATTTTGTTGCCAGTTGCTAATCATTTGCCCCTGGCTCCCGCGATTTCGCTTCCCTTTCTGCCTCGCCGAGCGGCTTTCCGTCTGGATCCAGCATTCCAAACTCCAGCTTTTTTACGCGGTACTGGATATCTTCCAGAAGCTTACGGTTGGCGGATATGATATCTGCCTGCAGACCTGTGACAAACGTCTGACTGCCAATAATAATCAGCATGGCGGCCAGAATCAGCGACTGGGTATGCCCTCCGCCGTCTCCCTGAAAAAAGAAAATCAGAAAACGTATCCCGATGGCTATGCCGCCTGCCATAGCCGTTGATCCCAGAAGAGTAAACACTCGGAGCGGTCTGTACATAAGCACCGCCCGCAAAATGGTCAGCACAGACTTTTTCACATAATCAAAGATAGAGTTCATCAGTCTGGACTTCCGCAGTTCCGGGTTCGTGTTCACAGGTATCGAGGTGATTGCCATCTTATTTCTGCCAGCCTGAACGATCGTCTCCAGTGTGTAAGTGTACTCATTATGTACATTCACCCGCATGGCCGCCTTCCGGCTGTAGGCGCGGAACCCGCTCGGCGCATCAGGTATGTCAGTCCTTGATGCCACCCGCACCACGTAACTGCCAAACCGCTGCAGTTTCTTCTTGATAAAAGAAAATTCCGCATTGTCGTCGATAGGTCTCTCCCCAATTACAATATCTGCCTCCCGCTCCAGAATCGGACGGATCAGCTTCTCAATATCCGCACCGCAGTACTGGTTATCCGCATCGGTGTTAACGATAATATCTGCACCATGACGCAGCGCCAGGTCAATCCCTGCCAGAAAGCCCCTGGCAAGCCCGAGATTGCGTTTAAAGTGCACAATGTAATGAACTCCCCAGTCCAGGGCCACCCGCTCCGTATCGTCACTGCTGCCGTCATTGATGATCAGATATTCGATCTCGTCCACGCCCTCAATATGTTTTGGCAGCTCATTGAGCGCGATCTCCAGGGTTTCCGCCTCATTATAGCATGGTATTTGAATAATCAGCTTCATCGGACGCCTCCCGCCTTTTGGTTCAAGTTAATCATCTGAAAGGATCCCACCGTCTTGCCAGATTCTGGTTCTTATTGACCGCCATAATATATCCGGCCGTCTGCATAATCACTTCGCATTCATCACTCAGGGCCACTCCTTCTGCCGACCAGAAATATTCCTTCATGATATAAAAGGCATCTTCCTCATAAGACAGATCAGTCACTGCTGCCACCGTAACTGGCTGACCCTGCAGCATAAACTGCAAAAGTCCCGGGTTCCTGTCGTTAGAAGAATCTGATATATAGTACACCTTCTCCTCACTCCCCAGAATACGGATCCAGTCAGAAAACTGCACAAAAGGCCTTTCCTGTTTTTCATTTCTGACAACTACATAAACGTCCACGATCGTCTTTCCCAGATGAGACCATGCGGCAACGGGAATCATTAGGGCAATGATGGTTCTCACAACAGCCACACGGGGCAGCTTCTCCCTCAGCGCTTTCATCAGAATCAGAAAGGATACGCTAAGGGGCATCACATACCTTGCCAGGGCCGCCACCCTGCCATAGGGCACCTGATAGTTCCAGAATACTCTTCCGAACATCACACAGTGGGCAAGCTCAAACTCTTTCCTCTGCAGTCCGTCCACGAGATCCTGGCACAGCTTTCCCGCTGCTATATATAATATCATGTATAATACTGCCGTGCGCACCCATTTTTTGTCATTTATCAGGCAATACAAACCATAAAGCAGGAGAAATCCCACCGTGAATTCCACATATCTGCCGTTAAACAGATCATCATTTTTGAAAAGCCCTTCTTTATAGAGCGCGCTGATCGTAAAAGTGCTAAACCACGCCAGAAACATCCCAAACAGCCAGATATGGTCTTCCATACCCACAATTCCCAAAACTTCCGTACTTTCTTCCGCTTTCTTTCCATAAGACAGCTTCATCTGCCCGATGGTGTCCCGCAGCAGATACCAGATGTTTTTAAACAGCCCCCAGATCCCCCAGCAGACTACCAGGCCGGATACAGCCGCCATATAAAACCATTTGCCCATCATGCTGACACCCAGCCGCGCAATGCCATTCGCGGTAAGCAGTTTACTGACAACTCCCCACTGACCCGCAAAATCATTCACGGAAAGCCGGTTCTTCTCCCCGCCTCCCGACTGTAGCAGAGCCTGTCCACTGCCACCCAGAAACACAACCGCACACAGAATAGCCCCGCCTGCCAGAAACGCCAGCAAAATTTTATACTTCCTTTTCTCAATCAGATACAGAATCAGAAGCAGGATAAGCCCTCCTGCCAGAAATACAAAGAATGTCTTCGTGAAGGCATAGCCCAGAAGCCCTTGAATCCCCACCGGCTCGCCACCCAGGTAATTTACCTGCTGGAGATTGGTTTTTATCATCGCATGGCACAGCCCGCACAAATACAGAGTGCCGAGAAACGCCGCCGTATCCTTCATCTTATTGCGCCGCAAAATCCGCATGTACAGCACAATGATCACTGATGTGACAACGATACCAAGCGCACGCTGGTGTACAGTATAAATGTAAAAAGAAACCGCCGCATAAGCGATATGATTCCAGACCCCCGGCTTGTCCGTCACCCGCATCATCACATAGAGAAACACCCAGAAGAAGAACATCAACGTGCATTCCGTCCATGTAATATGCGCATATACGATATAAGAGGAGTAGGTAAATATCGTAAAACATGCCATAATTCTGACGGCGGGTCCCATCTTGGGCAGATATCTCTTTGCCAGCTTCAAGGCTATCGCATAACCGGCAACAAGAAATCCGGCATTCATCATCACCGCGGCGTGATGCAGTGTCGCCCAGTCCCAGGCAAACCACCTGCCCAGCAGTCTGACTGGTACCAGCAACAGGCTGTACCCATACGAATAATACCCGATCCGCCCAGTCACCGACTTCCAGTCCATCCCCAGAAAAAAGGCACTATTGGACCAGTATCCGATCTCATCGTTAAACAGGATGGGCTGCCCTGTCTCGGACAGCCTGTATGTTGCAAGCAGAAAAATCACCAATGCCGGGATGCACGCAAACAGTGCCTCCCGGTATTTGTACAGATAATCCTTCATTTCCCAGTTCTCCCAACTTCCCAGCGTATTCTGCTGTCCGCCTGGCGCAGGACTCATCTCCTGCCTTTTTCCAGCACCTCCAGCGCTTTCTCCAGCTGATTATCCACATCCTCATCGTAGTATGCGTCGCCGTCAAACTCGCAGACCACGTCTGGCTCAATGCCAACCCCGTGAATATTATTGCCTTTTGGCGTATAATACGCACTGATCGTGAGTTTCAAAGCCGTGCCGTCAGTCAATGGCAGCACCCGCTGGACAATGCCCTTCCCAAAGGTAGTCGTCCCCACCAGAGTCCCTTTATCATAGTCCTGGATTGCGCCCGCAAGGATCTCGGATGCACTTGCGGAATTGCCGTTCACAAGCACCGCCAGTGGCATATCCAGTTCGTGTTTACCATCGCATGTGTATTCGTCACGATCGCCGTATTTGTCTTCCGTGTAGACGATCAGTCCTTTTGGCAGAATCTGTCTGGCAATATCCACCACTACGTTCAGACTGCCGCCGGGATTGCCGCGAAGATCCAGAACAAGCCCCTTCGCACCAGAACCTTTAATCACGGCAAGCGCCTCGGTAAACTGATCAGTAGTCACGTCATCGAACTCGCTGATCTGAATATAACCTATGTTATTTTCAAGTATTTCATATTTGACAGTGGGCGCCTCGATCTGGCGACGCTCCACATCTATCTCCAGATAGTCCGTTTCGCCCTCACGGTAGATGGTAAGGTGGACTTTTGTGCCTTCCTCACCTTTCACGCGGGACACAATCTCGGAAAGCTCCATTCCCATAGTGCTCTCGCCTTCCACAAGATAGAGTAGATCATCCGCACGAAGTCCTGCCTCCTCGGCAGGGGTCCCTTCTATAACACCCGATATTTTCCCAAGGCCCGTATTGGGATCAATCATCAGGTACGCACCGATGCCGTAGTAGATACCAGCCGTCTCCTGCATCATATCGTTCCACTCTTCCTCCGTATAATATACGGAATAAGGATCACCCAGCGCATCCACCATACCCGCATACATGCCCTCGGTCATGGCATCCACGTCAATATCGGCATCTTTATAGTAATACTCGTCAATCACTTCCTCGATCGCCTCGAGTTTCTTTTCCGTTTCCTCGTTGATAACACTGGACGCGGTTCCCTTTTTCGTCACATTTTTGCTGTCCACCGCCTCGTAGACTTTCATACCCACAAAGGTAAAGCCACAGACAAGTGTCGTCAGTGCCACACCGAGTACCATACCGAGCAGAAAACTGCCACTGCCCTTACCGTTCTCCGGCTGAGGAGGCTGTGGCGGAACTGAACCGCCGTTATAACCGCCCGGCGCGCCGTTGTAATAGGGGTTGGTCTGGCGACCATTCCCTGGATAAGGGTAGTCGTTATAATAACGGTTGTCATTGTTTCTTGAATCCAAGTTGGTTCATCTCCTTATACACAATAAAAATAATACTCCATCCATGCCATTCGCAATCCGCCTCTTCGAGGCTTCTTGCTCATGTACGGCTTTCGCCGTATAGTCCGGCTCAAAAGCAGCCTGCTGAAAACTAGCTTTCGCCTCGCTTCCTTCTATCCCGTCCATGCCATTCGCAATCCGCCTCTTCGAGGCTTCTTGCTCATGTACGGCTTTCGCCGTATAGATCGCCTCAAAATCAGCCTGCTGAAAGCTAGCTTTCATCATTCTGTTTTGAGTCGCTCTGCATGGACTCAATGCTATTTCAAGTAGTTCCATGGGCTGGTGTAGTTTCCGTTGAGGCGTACGCCGAAATGCAGGTGCGGACCGGTCGAGCGCCCGGTTGAGCCTACCGCCGCAATATTCTGTCCTTTGGAAACAGTCTGCCCTTTGGAGACGTACAGGGCGGAACAGTGCATATATATGGTGTAGAGTCCGCTGCCGTGGTTGATCATGATATAATTGCCCATGCTACCGCTGTAAGCCGCAGCAACCACGTCACCGTCGTAAGCCGCAAGAATAGGCGTTCCTGAAGACGCGGCCATATCCAGTCCATTGTGGAACTTCTCTACACCGAGGATCGGGTGCATACGATTGCCGTACTCGTCGGAAATGCGCTTATAACCCGGACAGGGCCATGCGAACATACCGCCGTTATAAACTCTGGCCTGCGCGTTCTCCGCCTCCAGTCTGGCCCTCTCCTCCGCCACCGCCTTCTCCAGCGCGGCGATCTCAGCGTTCTCCTGAGCAATCATGTCCTCATATTCCTTAATGGCAGCCTCTTTATTTGCAATATCACCGCTCACGGAAACAATCTGGGCTTCCTTCTCCCCGATCAGGCTGTTGACGTTGGCCTCCTCCCGTTCAACTGCCTCCCTGGCTTCGTCCAGAAGCTGTTTTTCTACTTCCAGTTCTTCCTTGCAGAGTTCCACGTACTTGCGCGTCTCCACATATTCATCCAGCTTCTCCCTGTCATAGCGGGACAGCGCCTCGATATAATCGGCGCGGTTTACAATCCCGGCAATACTGTTGGAACCGAAAAGAGTCTCCATATAAAAAGAATCGCTGCGCTCATACATAAACTGGATACGCTTCTTCATCGCCGCGTACTGCAGCTCCTGCCTTGCCTGGGCTTCATCCAGATCTCTGGCCGTTTCCTCGATCTCTTTCTCTTTTTCGGTAATCATTGTATTATATTTCTTGATGTTCTCCTGTATGTCAGCAAGCTGCCCGTCGAGCTGCTGCACAAAAGCCGTCAGATCGCTTTTCGACTGCTCCAGCTCCTTTTTCAGCTTCTCCACATCAGTCAGATTGCTCTTCAGACCGGAAACCTCTTCCTTCGCCTTCTCGATTTCCCGCTCCTTCTCCCGGATACTCTCGCTTGTAACCGCCTGCACGAAAGGCCCCGGCACAGCGCTGGACAAAACCAGCGCAAGACATATGGTAACGCCCGCTATTCTTTTAATCTTCTTTCGGATGTGTATCTTCAAGCCATAACCTCTGCATCATCTCAAATTTGCACGGAGAATGCCACCTTTCAGACATCCTCCTACGCGAAAGCCAGTATTTCCCAACATTCCCTCCTATGGCGGAACGTCTTTTGAAGTACTTTTCACGGTTATTACACTCTCAAATGTCTTCTCACCGTCACGATACTTCCCAGAAAACCGATGCCCACGCCAAGCCCCAACGATATGGGCACCAGCACGTGAAAGACCTCCCCCACCGGCACAAAGCTCAAAAGAGAGGAAAGCTGCGGAAACCGATCCGTCACGTAAGTCAGAACCACATTATATATTGTGTAAATAAAACCGAGCGGCAGCGCAGCGCCGATCAGTCCGATCATAATACCTTCCACCACAAAGGGAGAACGGACGAAAAAATCAGTGGCCCCTATGTATTTCATGATATTGATCTCCTCCTTGCGGACAGAGATGCCGATCGCCACAGTATTGCTGATCAGGAAAATGGACACCGCCAGCAGAATGGCGATGATACCTACTGAAACATAGGCAATCAGCGCATTGATTCCCGTCAGTGTTGTCGCCACAAGCTCCGAGCGGTTGACCATCCGCACGCCGTCTATGGATTCCAGATAGGTCACCAGTGCAGACTGCATGGACACATCATTCAGATACACCTGATAGTTAGCTGAATTTTCCAGCGGATTCTCTGTAAAGCCGTCGCCGTACTCGCCCAGGTACTCATCGCGGAAGCTCTCCCACGCCTCCTGCGCGGAGATAAACTCCATCTTCGCCACTTCGGGCCGCTTCGCAATCATATCTCCGATCTGCTGAATCCTTATGTCCTCAATGCCCTCATCAAAAAATACCCAGACGGAAACGCCTTCCTCCGCATTCTTCACAATATGCTGGAAGTTCGCCAGAACCGCATAAAAAATACCAAACAGGAAAAGACAGGCCGCGATCGTCGCAATCGACGCCAGCGTAAAAAGCTTATTGCGGAAAATATTGCGAAAGCCCTGCTTCAAGGTATAAAAAAATGTACTAATCCTCATCGATGTACCCTCCCTTTTCCTCGTCGCTGATGATAACGCCGCGGCGCAGGGTCACCACCCGCTTCTGCATCGCGTTCACAATCTCGCGGTTATGGGTAACAACGATAACAGTCGTTCCGTTTTCATTGATCTGCTCCAGAAGCTTCATGATCTCCCATGAATTTTTCGGGTCCAGATTCCCCGTAGGCTCGTCCGCCAGAAGAATCGTGGGCTGATTCACAAGCGCGCGCGCAAGCGCCACTCTCTGCTGCTCACCGCCGGAAAGCTGTCTGGGTTTCGCCTTATATTTGCCCGCAAGTCCCACAATAGCCAGAATGCTGGGCACATTTTTCTTGATTTCTTTGTTGGACTTCTGGATGATACGCTGGGCAAAAGCGACGTTCTCATAGACATTCCTGTCCTTCAAAAGACGGAAGTCCTGAAACACGATCCCCAGATTTCTTCTGAATTTCGGAATTTTCCTGTGCTTGATCTTGGAAAGGTCATAACCCATCACATTGATATAGCCACTGCTGATGGTGAGCTCCCTCAGCAGGAGCTTGATCAGGGTAGATTTTCCTGATCCGCTGTCTCCCACGATAAAGACAAACTCGCCCCTGCTTATATGCAGGTTCACGTCCTTTAAGGCCGGCGCACCGGTCGAGTACGCCTTGCTCACATTCGTCAGATTGATAATTTCATTCTCCACCGCAGGGGCTTTTCTTTTCTTTTTTACTGCCACGTTTCTTCACTCCTACTTTTCTTCCATTTTCTTATTCTACACCATCAGAAAGCTCATTCACTTTCTTTTTCGCTTCATCCAGATCCTTACATCCATCCAAAATCATGGAAATCATCTTGATAATTTTATCAAACTGTTTGTCTGTCATAATTTCTACCATGTCCTTTCCTCCATACATCAGAATTCAAACGATTCCATATACTTCATATATTTTACCACCATCAGCGCGATTTTAAAGGTGATGGCGTCCTCAAACACCCGCAGGTCCAGACCCGTGCTCTTCTGCAGCTTATCCAGACGGTAAACCAGCGTATTTCTGTGGATAAAAAGCTGCCTGGAAGTCTCAGACACGTTCAGTGAGTTCTCGAAAAACTTATTGATCGTGACAAGCGTCTCCTCGTCGAACTCGTCGGGGCTTTTACCGTCGAAAATCTCCTTGATAAACATTTTACAAAGAGGAATCGGAAGCTGGTAGATCAGTCTGCCGATACCCAGCTCGCTGTAAGCGATCACATCGCGCTCACCGAAGAAAATTTTCCCTACGTCCAGCGCCATTTTCGCCTCTTTGTAGGAGCTGCTCACGCCTTTGATCTCATTTACCACTGTACCATAGGCAATACGGACATTCTTAAAACTCTCCTTGCGCAGATAAGCCGCCACCGCAGACGCGCACCGCTCAATCTCCCGCGGACTGTCGTCCTCGGACAGATCCTTCACCACAATCACATTGTTTTCATCCACAGCCGTGATAAAATCCTTGTTGTTCACACCAAAATAAGCTCGGACGCTCTCAAGGGCATTACAGTCTTTGACGTTGTCCGTCTCCACAATAAGCGCCACCCTTCTGACGTCCGTCTGGATATGTAACTTCTTCGCGCGGCTGTATATATCTACCAGAAGCAGATTGTCCAGAAGCAGGTTTTTCACAAAGTTATCTTTGTCAAACCGCTCCTTGTAGGCAATGAGCAGATTCTGAATCTGAAACGCCACCATCTTACCCACCATGTAGACATCCTCGCCCACACCACCTGCCACCAGAATATACTCCAGCTGCTGCTCATCAAAAATCTTAAAATACTGATATCCCTGAATTTCCTGGGAATCTGCCGGGGAATCCGCAAACTCCGCAGCCGCCCTGCCGCAGCGTTCCATCTCCTCTGCCGTCTGTGCCGCCACCTTCCCATCCACGTCCATAACGCAAAGTTCCACCCTGGCGATAGCTTTCAGACCTTCAATCGTGTTTTGCAAAATCTGATTTGAAATCATTCCCCCACCCCTCTTATGTTTCGTAACAATTCACTATGCCTTTCCGCCCCATAATTTCGGAAAAAGCAAAAGCTAGGTTCTATTTTAATCTATATTTACAAAAAAATCTACCTGCATTCGTGAATTTTTTGTGTATTTTTTAAGATTTTTGGCAATTTCTAGGATTTCATGGCATTGTTAAAATTGTATATTGTTACCAACAACGGAAGTGTGGTAGAATGAAGTGGAAGAAAGGCTGGTGATTTTTATGGATATTGCAGGATTATCAATGGCCATGTCCAGTGCCAAAACAAACGACGCCTACGGCGTAGCAATGCTTGCCAAGTCTCTGGATCAGGCGGAAACCACAGGAAGTCAGGTTGTCGGCATGATGGATGCGGCAGCAATGGAACTGTCCGTCAATCCCCATATCGGCGGAAACTTTGATATGACAGTCTGAACCAAAATAACGACCCTGACGGGTCGTTATTTTTCTGCGCATAAATAAAGTCAGAAAGCGCCCCCTAAAGCAAAAACAGTTCCAGACTCATGTACCCAAGGCAGAGTACCATGGCAATGATCAGCGGCACGCTCAGCAGATACTCCGTGCGCGGCGGCTCTGGCATACTCCACTGCCCCGGCCGGTTCCCCTGTTCGGGTTGTTGTTGTAGCAGCCAGTTTTGCGGCGGCTGTAGCGGCCGGTTCGTCGGCATTGGCTGCGGCTGTGGCAAATTCATCGGCATTGGCTGTGGCCGGTTCATCGGCATCTGCGGCGGCACTTTCAAACCGGCGGCGTGACTGTCCTGCCTGTGAAACAAAGCCCGGAATTCCTCCTGCCGCCCCTCGTTCTTCGCGATCCACACGATCACACACCCTGCAATCGGCGTTGTGACTGCCGCGATCACCAGATAAACAGAAAGCGCCACCAGAAGGTCCTGCGTTGACAACTGCTCTGCCGCCTCATTCACCGCCTGTCCATATATACTGTCCAGAATACCTTCCGATACGTACATTAAAACAACCTGGCAGGAATTAAAAAACATATGGCAGAAAACGGAAGCCCACAGGCTCCCCGCCGCCTCCACCAATAACACCAGAAAAATACCAATTCCGAAAGCATAAAGCGCCTGGTTAAAGTTCATATGCATCAGCCCGAAAAGAAGCGCTGACAGAAGAATTGCCTGAATGCCATTGTCCCGCAGTCTTCCATAACGCGCGTTACTCTCCCAGCCTCCGCCTCTCCTGTAGCTCCTGTATATTACACCGCGGAAAACAAATTCCTCACAAAAAGGGCCGAATATCCCGATCATAAAAAGCATCACCGGAAAGGACGTACTTACAATGTCGCCCTCCAGAGCCGCCACCGCATTGTCCGCAAAAAACATGGTCAGTGTGTTGAGCACTGTGACAAGCGGCATAATCAGAAAGGTACACAGCGTAATCATCAGCAGGGTGGAAATTTTAACCTTGTGAAACGCTGCCGCCTCGAATGGCCACGACGCACGGGAAACCGGCGCCTGCGGTGTTCCGGGCATGGACATCTGCGGCATTCCGGGCATCGGCATCTGCGGCGTTCCAGGGATCAGCTTCTCCGTCGTTCCGGGCATCGGCATCTGC
>CASWVG010000077.1 GCA_949472775.1 uncultured Lachnospiraceae bacterium | reverse complement strand
AGAAGGATGACAGATATCACATACAGAGTCGAAGGGAATTACCTGATACCCAACCGTATCTTGGATGACGAGATAAGGCACAGCCCGGAGGAGATGATCGGTATATACGGGATGATGCGGGAGAGTTTCCTGCGGGAGCACCGGCATGGGACATACATGGCGATGGAAGCTAAAAACCGTTTTGACTCCAAAGAGGCGGCTCGCTGTTGTTGCGCTTTATCAAATTGTGGTGGCGGTAAATTAGTATTTGGCATTACCGATCAGCGCCCTCGAAAAGTAGTAGGGAGCAATGCGTTTGGACAGCCTGAGCGCACAAGAAAAGGGCTTATAGATGCGCTGAAAGTCATGGTTGATTTTCAAGTTTATGATTATCAGGGTAAGAGGGTCTTGGCTTTTGAGGTTTCCGGACGGCCGATTGGTTTGCCAATACAGTTTGAAGGGGTAGCGTGGTGGTATGAAGGTGATAGTCTTGTGCCCATGCTGGAGGAAGTTCGTCGAAGGATATACG
The DNA here is from genome assembly GCA_949472775.1 of uncultured Lachnospiraceae bacterium. Taxonomy (GTDB): domain Bacteria; phylum Bacillota; class Clostridia; order Lachnospirales; family Lachnospiraceae; genus UBA3282. The sequence continues at coordinate 13,419 of CASWVG010000077.1, read as the reverse complement.
CTGAAGCCGGAATTGATTTCTCAAGTAGTATTTGTCAAAATGCTGGTATTGGTGATTTAGATATAGAATGCATTGAAAAATTTCAAAAGCAATGGGTTCAGAAAAGTGGCAACAACCGACTACTAAGTCTTTCTGTTGAACAATTACTTCGTGATTGTGCTGCAGTTACCAGTGAAGGGGTCACATACGCTGCACTTATCCTTTTTGGAAAACAAGATGCACTCAGAAAATATTTGCCGCAGACGGAGATTGTTTTTGAATATCGATCATCGGAAGCTTCCGGCCCAGCGAATTACCGGGAAGAGTTTCGCGAAGGTTTTTTTTCTTTCTATGATCGGATTTGGAATCTGATCAATTTAAGAAATGATAAGCAACATTACCAAGAAGGCTTTTTTGTTTATGACATATTAACATTTAATGAGCGGGTTGTCCGGGAAGCTGTTTTGAATGCAGTCAGTCATCGCGATTATCAAATGGGTGGCAGTATATTTATCCGCCAGTACCACGATAGGCTTACGATTGAAAGTCCCGGCGGATTCCCGGTCGGCATATCTCTGGATAATATCTTGGATCGGCAATTGCCCCGTAACCGCCGTATTGCGGAAATTCTTGCGCTGTGTGGACTGGTAGAACGCTCAGGGCAAGGTATGAATCTGATTTATGAATTGAGTATTAAGGAAGCGAAGCAGCTGCCGGACTTTTCCGGGACAGATGATCATTTTGTTCAAATTACGTTAAATGGCATGATATTAGACAAAAGAATGCTTTCTGTAATCCATCAGATTGATGAAGAACGCTGGGAAACTCTTACAACCACGGACTTCCTTGTTATAAATGCGCTTTATCACGAGGAATCAATGACAGAAAATATGAAATCCCGCCTTAAACGGTTAGCTGCTATGGGCATCGCAGAACATATAGGACGTAATAAATATGTTTTGGCACGTAGCCTTTATTCTGCTGTTGGGAAAGCGGGAACGCATACACGCATAGTCGGATTAGATCGGAACACAAATAAGGAATTGTTACTACAACATATTATTAGGAACGGAACAAATGGAACACCTTTCAGAGAATTGCAACAAGTATTGCCAAGTAACAATCGCGGTCAAATTCAGGTTTTGCTGCGAGAATTGAAGAATGCGGGAAAAATTTATTGCATAGGGAAAACAAATGGTGCGAAATGGTTTGCAAAAGAAGAATTATTGTAGAGTTAATTGCAATTTAATTATGGGTCGGATAGACCCTGTTGAGTGCATTGGAGTTTCGGGGCAGAGAAACGGAAATGTGTGCAACGTTAAACCACCCGCTATGCGGGCAATGTCGTCAACTTAAGAATGTTCGATGTACAATAAGCAGAACTGTAATAAGCTTTTACAGTTAAATCCCGAAATAAGTGTATCATGAGCAGGACGCTTGCTTTTTCAACAGTCCCCATTTGCATTATAATATTTTCTATATCAAATACAGCTTTTCATATGGTTATAATATCTTCGCTGTGTATGTTTCCTGTATCTGCCATATTTTCTGTCAGGACGTACGATGGAAAGAACTTTGGAAGATTCCACTATTATCCGGGATATTGTTTCGCTATATGCAGATATGGAAGAACGCAAAAGAGATATTATGCTGCATATTATTCGGTTTAATATATAGCTGCGGTTGGACTGGTAATTGTGCCGCCTGTTAACAGATGCAGCAATCATTGAATCTGCTGCCTGTTTAACAATTGCGCTTAGGTTAGACAGATACATTGCAGCAAAAAAAACTGCCTGATGCTGACTGGCTTGATACTGCTAAAGGATTCTATTTCAAGCCGGTTTTTGAGTTCCCGATATTTACTCTCAACACCCCATCGCAGACGATATAACTCCATAAATCTCCCGGTTTCCAGCTGTTCGGGCATCAGATTTGTTAGCAAATACTCACTGTTTCCGTCTTCTGGTAAAAAATGAATACTCCTCAGGGTAATAGAGTCCTGTGAATCCATAAAAGCACCTCGCATTAAAAAGAATGATTAATGCGAGGCAACATTTTTCTGTTGACTTGTCAAGTATTTTCTAATATTTTTTATTTTTCTTAGGTTGACGACATTGCCCGTTTTACGGGTGGCGGCGACTGTTTATGTAAGTGCAAGAATCTGTGCCTGTGCAAAATACGCGGGAAGATGGAAATTCGGTTCAGGTACAGGAATGGGAGCAAAGCTGGCAAAATGCGTCTGCCCTTCGCTCTCTTTTATTTTATAAAAATTACAGGTGAACGTGCTGCCGGTGCCTAGTGTGAGACCGGGATAAACGGCGGCGATCACGGACAGGGGAAGGGTCAGCCGGATGCGCCAGGAATGTTCCTCAATCTGCGCGCGGCAGAGAATATCCTTGCGAAGTTCTTCTGAAAAAGGGATCCGATTCTGGCGGCTTTCTCCGCAACAGGCCAGCATAGCTCCATTTGCGTTCATTTCGAAGTTTAAATAGCAGGGATCTGGCTGATCGGGGGTAAAGCAGAAAAAAGCTTCCAGGGCGGAGTCCAGGTAGACGGGATCATTGTCGCTCTCGTATATGCGGCAGGGATCGGTTTCCTGACATTCCATCTCAAGCAGAAAACCGCTTCCGGGTATATAGCCAAGGCGCCCAGTGGTGACAGGGCGGTAACTGCCTCCCCAGTTAAACTGGTCCACTGAAAAGGTGGGACAGCTCGATAAATATTCTGACGATTTTATGGAAAACACATCATATTTCATAATAAATCTCTCCTTTTTTTGAATTGTAAATATATCTTAACAAAGGGCAGTTGAAAACACAAGGGGCAGATCGGATGCGGGTCAGACACCTTGTGAGATAAAAAAAAGGGCCGATTGTGCTATTGTAGATCATGGGAAAGCCATATATACTTAAAATACAAGTATCAGCAGTAAGCGGTTGAAGGGAAAGTGAAATTTCAAACAGGAGGGCAGGATCGTATGAAGAAACCAATTCTCATTATTATGGCGGCGGGCATGGGAAGCCGTTACGGTGGTTTGAAGCAGATTGACCCGGTGGATGAGCAGGGGCATATCATTATGGACTTTTCCATATATGATGCGGTGAAAGCAGGATTTGAAAAGGTCATATTTATTATCAAAAAAGAACTGGAGCAGGATTTTAAGGAGAAAATCGGAAACCGCATGGAGAAGCGGATTGCAGTGGAATATGTCTATCAGGATATTGCCAATCTGCCGGATGGCTTTGCGGTGCCGGAGGGCAGGGTAAAACCGTGGGGAACGGCACATGCGGTTCTGTCATGTCTGTCGGCAGTGGACGGTCCTTTTGCAGTGATCAACGCGGATGATTATTATGGACAGCAGGCGTTCCAGATGATTTATGATTTCCTGGTGAGCCATGACGATACGGATAAGCTGCAGTATACAATGGTCGGATATCTGTTAAAGAACACGATGACAGAGAACGGCCATGTGGCGCGCGGCGTCTGCCAGATGGATGGGGAAGGAAAGCTGACTGAGATCACAGAACGGGTCCGCATTGAGAACCATGAGGGCGGCATGGCCTACACGGAAGACGATGGGGCAACATGGACGTTCCTCCCGGAAGATACGGTAGTGTCCATGAATATGTGGGGATTTACGAAGAGCATGATGGTGGAGATTCAGAACAGATTTGCTGATTTTCTGAACAGAAACCTGGAAAAGAATCCGTTGAAAGGTGAATATTTCCTTCCGTTTGTCGTGGATGAACTGATTCAGGAGAAAAAGGCGGAGGTAACTGTCCTGCAGTCAAAAGACCGCTGGTACGGCGTCACCTACAAGGAAGATAAGCCGACAGTCGTGAAAGCAATCCAGGCGCTGAAGGACCAGGGGCTGTATCCGCAGAATCTCTGGGATTGAGCATTGCTTTACCCGGTATGGTCGGACAGCGCTTTGATGGAGGATGCATATTCGGAGGGAGTCATTCCTGTAATCTTTTTAAACTGCCTCGAAAAATAGTGGACGGAAGAAAAGCCGATCGCATCCGCAATCTGGGTGAAGTTATACTGGTCTTCCCGTATCATCTGTTTGGCCAGATCTATTTTCATCCTTGAAAAATACTCGATTGTGCCATAGCCGCTCCTGCTTCGGAACAGTTTCTGGAGCTGGGAGCGTCCTATGGAGTTGCTTCTGCAGAGCTGCTCAATGGTCAGCGTCTCACAGATGTGGGATTCCATGTATTCCTCTATCTGCGCAAAGAGAGCGCCGTCTGCTTTCTGTTTCATGGATTTGACATGGGTGGTGCTGACAGCCGGCAGGGTGCGGACCATGTTGCGGCGGATCAACTGGATGAGAAGCTGTTCCAGATAAAGCCGAATCAACTGCTCCCCGGCAAACTGTGGATTTTCATTCCGCACAAGCTCTTCCTGATAGGGATCATCCATACGTCCTGCGAAGGCATGTCTGGCCTCCTGGATGATCTGCGCCAGAAGAAGCCGCTCCGCCTCGTTGACTTGAAGAACCTTTCCGTTGAAGAAAGAGATGGCGGGGGATGTACAGGCAAAGGACATGACGACAAGGTTAGGCGCGATCAGACCGTTGGAGTTGACGTCGTGAAATTCATTGGGTTTGTGGAAGATGATATCTCCTTTTTTTAAATTGTGAAACTTTTCACCGGCATAGACATTCACTTCGCCTTTATCGACACATAAAAATTCCCAGAAATCATGGGATTCTCCCGGAAAAGAAAAATCACACATATATTCAAAATAGTGGATGGAATAGATCTCCCGTATGGTCAGAACATCCTGAAGCGGAACGCTTTTATAGCTCATAATGGACTTGTCCTTTCAAAAAAAATAAGCGGATAATGCAAATAATGTGTCTTATATTGAACCTATTATAATACAAATGTGCAAAAACAGTAAATGGGAAATTTGGACCCTTGCAGAGCGCTTTGTATAAAATGCAATAACAAAAAGAGAAACCACGAAAAAATTGTTCAATATTCCGAAATGAAGAAAAAAGCAAATGTTAAAAATATACGATAGAAAATGTGAAAATAGGAATGAAATATATAAAATACACAAGAATGGATCCGATAATGCAAAAAGGACAATGGAAAAGACAAAGACATCTGGCGGGCGAATCCCTATAATAGAGGCAACAATCAATATACGCAGGCATACAAAAGAGAAAACGCGTATCCTGCAGCTACTATTTTCAGCGGGAGGAAAAAGTATGAAGAAAAAATGTTTAAGTACGCTTCTGTGCGCAGCTATGGTGGCGGCAATGCTGACAGGTTGTGGTGGTGATAAAGCGCCTGCAGCCGACGAAAAGCTTGTGTACTGGTCTATGTGGGATGCGGCAGAACCGCAGGCACAGGCAATTTCGAAGTCGATCGAAGCATTCACGGAAGAGACAGGGATTGCGGTGGATGTACAGTTTAAAGGACGTACCGGTATCCGTGAAGGGTTACAGCCGGCGCTGGATGCAGGAACGAATATTGATCTGTTTGACGAAGATATCGACCGCGTGAACACAACATGGGGCAGCTATCTTCTGGATCTGGAAGAACTGGCTAAGGCAAATGATTATGAGGCAACCGCAAATGCAGGGCTTATGGCTGCATGCCGTGAGGTGGGAGGCGGATCCTTAAAGTCCATTCCTTATCAGCCTAATGTGTTTGCATATTTCTACAACGTTGAGATTTTTGAGGCGGCAGGAGTTACCGCGGTTCCTACGACCTGGGCGGAGTTCCTGGATACCTGCCAGAAGATCAAGGATGCGGGTTATACGCCGATCACAAACGACAACGCATACATCAGCAGCATGTTTGGCTATCACATGAGCCGTCTGGTAGGAGAGCCGGCAACAGAAGAGATCGTTAAGAACGGTGAATGGGATCACGAAGCTGTGTTAAAGACGGCGCAGGCGTATGAAGAGCTGGCGAGCAAGGGCTACTTCTCCGAGACGATCGAGAGTAACCAGTGGCCGGCAGGACAGAATACAGAGCTGGCAATGGGTACAGCGGCAATGTATCTGAACGGATCCTGGCTTCCCAACGAGGTAAAGGATATTGCAGGCGAAGATTTCAAGTGGGGGTGCTTCAGCTATCCTGCAGTAGAGGGCGGTGTTGACGGAACAGAGGCTTCCAACTATGGTGCACAGGTATTTGCGATCAACGCGAAATCCTCCAAGCCGGATCAGGCATTCCAGCTGATCACTTATCTGACCAAGGGTGAGGCGGACGCTCTCCTCTCTGAGATGTCCGTAGGTATCCCGGCAGATTCCAGCAATACAGCGTGGCCGGCGCTTCTGACCAACGTGAAGCCGGTTATGGACAGTCTGACCACACGGTATCCTTGGGGAGCAGGCGCGGAAGCGAACGCGGATATGACTCCGATCATCGTTGAGAACTTCACAAAACTCTGTGGCGGTTCTCTGGATGCACAGGGCTTTGTGGACGCGATGAAAGCTGCAGGCAAGTAAATAACTGCATCTTGACGGCTGCTGCATCGTATGTGTACAGACAGCGGAGCAAGTAATAAAACCTATCAAAAATATAAGGACATATACGGATAGGCATGAGTGAGTAGTATGGCGGCATCGTGTTTGACGGTGCCGCCTTGTTTCAACTTACATGAAAGTGAGAGGGGGCTACTGGATTGAAAAAAAATAAAACCATGATTGTTGTGTTTTTGGCGCCGGCAGTCATCATGTTTTGTATTATTTTCGTGTATCCGATTATCAGAACCATTCTGATGAGTTTCTTTAAGATCGAGGGCGTGACGGATGCATTATCGAAGTGGGAGTTTTCGGGGCTTGCAAATTACATAAAGCTGTTTAACACAGAGCTGTTTCGGATATCCATGTGGAACATATTCCGCATCTGGCTTTTCGGGGGTATTCTGGTGATGGGACTGGCGCTGTTGTTTGCGGCGATTCTGACCAGCGGTATCCGCTTCAAAAATGTGTTCCGGGCGATTATCTACATGCCGAATGTGGTGAGTGCGGTAGCTCTGGCGACCATGTGGCTGCAGTATGTGTTCAGCCCGAAATTTGGTCTCTTCAAATCAATTGGAACATTACTGCATTGGAAATGGCTGGAAGATTTCCAGTGGCTGGATCCTTCCCATCTCTTCCTTGCGCTTCTCATAGCATACTGTTTCGGTATGGTCGGGTATCATATGTTGATTTTTGCCAGCGGCATTGAACGGATCGGCACAGAGTATTATGAGGCGGCTACTTTGGATGGAGCCAGCAGAATCCAGCAGTTCCGCTATATAACGCTTCCGCTGTTAAAGGGTGTTACCAAGACGAACATCACGATGTGGAGTATCAGCTCGGCAGGATTCTTCCTCTGGTCGCAGTTGTTCTCTATGGTGGTTTCCAACACGCAGACGATTACGCCGGTGGTTTATATGTACCAGAACATATTCGGCGCCGGGAACAGTATGACGGAGAGGAATGCCGGAATTGGCGCAGCGGTCGGCGTGCTTCTGAGTGTCTGTGTGGTATTGATTTTCATTGTGTGTGACAAGTTGTTCAAAGACGATGATATTGAATTTTAAAGGAGGGAGTAAGAATGGCAAAAGAAAAGAAAGTGCGTGACCATGTAAACTGGCACAAAGAGTTTCGTCTGGCTCCCGGCTATATCATATTGTCCCTGTGGGTGCTGTTTACCTTTATTCTGCTTGGGTGGGTGATTGGCGCCAGCTTTTCCACATCCAAGGAAATTTTCTCCGGCTCGGTCTTTAAGTTTGAGAGCGGTATTCACTTTGAGAATTATGCCAAGGCGTGGAGCGCGTCGAATGTATCCGTGTTCTTTATGAACTCACTTGTATATGCGTCCATATCCTGCGTGCTGCTCATTGTCATCTGTGCGCCGGCGGCCTATGTACTGTCCCGCTTTACCTTTATCGGCAACAAGCTGGTGCAGAATGGATTTGTGGCGGCGATGGGCGTTCCGGCGACGATGATTGTGCTGCCCCTGTTCGGACTGGTGGCAGGCTGGAATATTCTGAATGTGCAATTGGCAAACCGGGCGGTATTGGTTTTTCTGTATGTGGGGATTAACGTACCGTATACGACTATTTTCCTGCTGACATTTTTCAGCAATCTGTCCAGATCCTTCGAGGAGGCGGCGGCTATTGACGGGTGCCCTCCCATGAAGACTTTCTGGAAAATTATGTTGCCGATGGCGCAGCCGGGCATTATAACCGTTACGATTTTTAATTTCATCAATGTGTGGAATGAATATTTCATGTCCTTAATTTTTGCGAACTCTGACAAAGTAAAATCCGTGGCGATCGGATTATATGGAATGATCAATTCCATGAGATATACGGGAGATTATGCGGGAATGTTTGCATCGGTGGTTATCGTATTCCTGCCGACGTTTGTCCTGTATGTGTTCCTGTCTGAGAAGATTATTGCAGGTGTAACTGGCGGCGGCGTGAAAGGATAGGAGGTTCTTTAATGGGTAAAGAGAAGGCGGATTTGATACATATTGCGGAGAGATTTGCAATCGAGGGGGAAATTGGGAGTATTGAAGCTCATGGAAATGGGCATATAAATGATACGTTTCTTGTAACCTGCCAGCTGGCAGAGGGAAAGACTCGCAGATATATTTTACAGAGAATGAATCAGGAGGTCTTTAAGAATCCGAAAGAGCTGATGGAGAACGTTACGGGTGTGACCACCTTCTTACAGAATAAGATCAGAGAAAATGGCGGGGACCCGGAACGGGAGGCGCTGAATGTAATCCTGCTCAAGGACGGCGGTTCATACTGGCAGGAGGACAACACGTTCTGGAGGGTTTATCGGTTTGTGGAAGGGGCTGACAGCCTCGATGTGGTGGAGCGGCCGGAAGAATTTTATGAAAGCGCAGTGGCGTTTGGCCAGTTCCAGAAACTTCTGGCGGATTACCCGGCGGAAAGCCTGCACGAAACCATTCCGAATTTTCACAATACCATAGACCGGGTGGAAAAGTTTAAAAAGGCAGTGGAAGCGGATGCCATGAAACGCGCGGCGGACGTTCAGGAAGAGATCCAGTTTGTGCTGGATCGGGAAGCGGACTGCCACATCCTCTGCGATATGCTGGCGGCCGGTGAAATCCCGCTGAGGGTTACGCACAATGATACCAAACTCAACAATATCATGCTGGACCATGAGACGGGAAAAGGCATATGCGTGATTGACCTGGATACGGTTATGCCTGGCTCTGCCCTCTATGATTATGGAGATTCCATTCGTTTCGGTGCGAACACGGGAGCGGAGGATGAGAAAGACCTGTCGAAGATATCCTGCGACCTGGAGCTGTTTGCCTTATACACAAAGGGATTTATTGAGGGCTGTGGCGGCTCGCTGACAGAGAAAGAGATCCGTATGCTGCCGATGGGTGCAAAGCTGATGACGCTGGAGTGCGGCATGCGTTTTCTGACGGATTACCTGGAAGGGGATCACTACTTTAAGATCCACCGCCCGGAGCATAACCTGGACCGCACCAGGACACAGTTCCGTATGGTAAAAGACATGGAAGATAAATGGGAAAAAATGCAGGAGATTGCCGAGAGCTGCCTGTAACAGATCAAAGAGCGATGAAGAGCGGTACAAAGCGGACGTGAAAGCGTCTGTTCTGTACCGCTCGATTTTTTGTGGGAAAGTGCGACAAGGTTCTCAGCGGTCTTTGCGGCTGGCGTAGGAGTGAACGGCTAAAACGGTAAACAGCGGAATTTCCACAACATAAGCCCCGAGCATCGCATGGGGCAGCCAGACGGAAAGGGAGCCGATATTCCAAAAATCGAAATCCGCGGCGGCATACAGAATGCTGGTCTGCATGCTGACTGCTGAGGCGGGCAGGATACTGTAGATCCGGGTGGCAATCTCCTCTGGCAGCGCCATGTAAACGATAACCGGCAGGATGCAGAACAGAAGCGCGGCTGACAGACACGCTGCCATGTTTTTTAACCGGGAAGAGAGAAACAGAGTAAGGCTTGTTGCGGCAAGCAGGCCAAGCAGACCGGATACGGCGATGAAGACCTGCATTTGTCCGATATTCATGTCCGGCAGATTGACGATCGAGAATAGTATCTGCATGGAAGATTTTGTGCATTCCCAACCCCATAGGCTGTTCGATACCAGAAGGTAGACAATGGCGCTGAGGAGATATGCTGCTCCGCATATGATAAATGCAGACAAGATCTTAATGCAGCCAAACTTTGCATTTCCGTATTTGGTGCAGCGATAGATATCGTCCGCTTCGGTCTGGTAATCGGAAGTAAAGACGGGCGCGGCGATGACGGTACAGAGAAGCAGGATCAAATAGGCGAGAAAATTTTGATACTCCATGGCTTCCGTGCTGTATCCGGGATAAAACACATACGGCGTCTTGACTTGACTATATAAGTCAATAGCGATTTGCTGTGCAGCCGGATGGTTTTTTTGTTCCTGTCTCATCAGAGATACGATACGTTCCCTGCATACGTCGTAATAATTGTCCACTTTTTCCGGATCAATCTCCAGTATACCCGGCGCAACTCCGGTATTCGGGTTGGCAAAGGCTTCCCGGATACCGTGCACAAGCGGGGCGTAAGGCAGGATCTCGTTCTCGTAAACGCTGTCGGGCAGATCGTAGGAAGATTCTACGCCGTATTTGGTCAGGCATGCCTGATAATCTTCCAAAGCCTGCCGTACTTTTTCGGGCGTAACGGTCCCCGTGATAGCCGCCTGCACTTTCTTTTTATGGGCAATGCCCTGCAACCCGTTTACTTCTACTCTGTTTCCCTGCGCATCCGTGTAGCTGAAACTGCTGGAGGGAAAAGTGATGGGGAGCCATGCCATCAACAAGGTCAAAAGCAGGGCGGCGCCCAGCAGAATCAGTGTCAGTCTCGTCTTCAAAATTCGTTTCATTTCCACTTTTAACAATCGCATGTCACTTACCTCCTATCGATGGTTTCCTGGGGAAACAGCCATAAGTACAGATCCTCCAGGTGCGGCGCCGCAGGCTCGGAATCTTCGACACAGGGAACGTCTGCCAGATAACGAATGGATATCCGGCCATTGTCCTCGTTGCGGATGTTTACGATCGGCAGCCTGTGTTCGTACTCAGCCAGACGGCTCATCGGAATCTGGGCAGTCCATACTTTTCCGGCAACCAGCTCCACCAGTTCCCCGGTTGTTCCCTGGGCGATCAGCGCTCCGCCTTTCATAACCGCATTCTGTGTGGCGATATATTCCACATCGGAGACGATATGTGTGGAAATCAGGACAATGCGGTCGTGGGCAAACTCGGAGAGCAGATTGCGGAAACGCACTCTCTCTCCGGGGTCAAGCCCGCTGGTAGGCTCGTCCAGAATCAGAATTTCCGGCTCGTTTAGGAGCGCCTGCGCGATGCCGACCCGCCGCTTCATTCCCCCGGATAATTTGATGATTTTTTTGTTTCTGACGTGGGAAAGCGACATCTGCTCCAGCAGACTGTCTATCCGGCGTCTGCTGTCCCTGGCCGGGAGCCCTTTTAAAACGGCCACATATTCCAGATAGTCTTTTACGCTAAATTCTGGATAAAAGCCGAAATCCTGCGGGAGATAGCCAAACACATCCCGGTAGCTTTCTTTCAGGTCATGGATGGGAATGCCATCGTAAAGGATTTGCCCCGAGGACGGCTTCATAATGCCGGCGATCATTCGCATAAGCGTTGTTTTTCCGGCGCCGTTTGCGCCGAGAAGTCCCCAGACGCCGGGTGTAATCCGCAGGGAGACATCGTTTACGGCGGTCAGGTCTTTAAACTGTTTGGAAAGGTGTTCCACATATAATTCCATTGTAATCTCCATTTCTCTATTTCTTTTATGTCAGCTGCATTTCCCCGTAGGGGGAAGTTTTTATGATATAACAAAGCTGGCTGGCGCAAAAGGCAAAAAGTAAAGTGCATACCAGAAACCAGCCCTTGGAAAAAGACGGTTGAAACAAAAACGCGCGCTGCCCGGGAAGGACGGAAAACACGAGAATTAAGGCTGGGCAGAACAAGAGGCTTCCCGTCAGAAACTTTCCGGGAGGAAAATGCCCCAGCATAAACAGACAGCCGCCGCTGGTCAGTAGAAATGGAAAGCACAGATAAAAGGCTGCGTTTTGCGCCGGCAAATCTGTTTTTATAAGCGTGAAGAAAAAAATAAGGGCAAGCAGGGAGAAGTCACCGATGCCTATGACAATCAGCTTTGCCAGCAGCAGCTTTACCGATGAGAAGAGTGACGCTGCCTCGATCTCGTGCATCTGATAGCGGACAGAACGGCCAAGCAGAGGGAGAGCCGTCATAAAAACCGCAATGGATATACAAAACAGCAGTTTTGCCAGAGACTGCGGACGATTCAAAATATCGGGAAAGCCGGAGAGGACACGGCAGGCCAGCAGAAGGAAAACGCCCTGGATGCTCCAGAGCTTCCAGCCGATCAAAGAAAGCTGTTTTCCGACAAAGCACACGAAGGAGATGCGCCGTCTGTCCCGTTTCCGACAGATTTCCTTTCTGAGCAGCAATACGGTGTCGTGTATGTGCGCATCATCGGTTACAGAGGGGGACTGGTGCAGCGACTGCCTTATGTTCTGTTCCAGATCCCGGCTGCTTTTTTTCGGTTCTCTTCCAAATAATACATGTTTCATAGCTGGTCTCCTTTCCCGGATTCTTCTTTTTTAAGAATAGGTTTCTCCTTGGGCGGGGGAATTTCGGCTTTCAGCTTTTTCAGGGCCGAGCGCAGTCTGGACTGCACCGTCCGAAGCGGCAGGTGCACCACGTCCGCAATTTCACGCAGAGTCAGATCCTGCCCAAACCGCAAAACAACGATTTCCCGCTGGTCTTTTGGCAGACCGCGCACAAGCTGCTGAAACATCAGCTCGGACGGAAGGTCCTCGAAAGCCGGTTCCAGATAGACGGGGTCAACCGCGGCTTCCTCCAGGGAAAGAGTGGAGTGCCGGTTTTTTCGCTGCATATCAATGCATGTGTTTGCGGCGATCTGGTAGAGGAAGGACTTAAACTTTCCCCTGTGCGTATAGCGGTTAAGGTAACGGACTGCCTTCAGAAAGGTTTCCTGAGCGGCGTCCTCTGCAAGAGAACGGTCAGGGGCATGCCAAAGGCAGTAGCGGAGAATTTCGGGGTAGAATATGGCGGCCAGTTCGTCTGCCGCACGGAGATCTCCGCTTTCTATTCTTTGTATCAGTTCATCTTCACGCGTCAAGATTGTTCCTCCCGGGGATGTCCCCTCACTAGTATATAACGAAACCGCCGCTTCCAAATGATTGCCTTTTCGCAAAATTTTATAGTTATTTTTTTCATTCTGAAACAATATAAAAAAGAAGTGAAAAAGAACGTCGTTTTCCCTTGCCAAATAGGACGGAGTATGGTATCATACCTTCGTTGGGGCTCCATGGTCAAGCGGTTAAGACATCGCCCTTTCACGGCGGTAACACGGGTT
>CASWVG010000076.1 GCA_949472775.1 uncultured Lachnospiraceae bacterium | reverse complement strand
CTCAATTGGCAGAGCAGCTGATTTGTAATCAGCAGGTTAACGGTTCGAGTCCGTTTATCGGCTTTTGATATACAATATCATATGGATGGATTCCCGAGTGGCCAAAGGGGACAGACTGTAAATCTGCTGCAAATTGCTTCGGTGGTTCGAATCCACCTCCATCCATTAGGTCTATTGACCGATATGATTGCATATAATGTAATCAGAAAAGATAAATAACGCGGGGTGGAGCAGTCTGGAAGCTCGTCGGGCTCATAACCCGAAGGTCATAGGTTCAAATCCTGTCCCCGCTACTCAATGCCCAGATAGCTCAGTTGGTAGAGCAGAGGACTGAAAATCCTCGTGTCACTGGTTCGATTCCGGTTCTGGGCATTAGCTAATGGAGATCCTTGTAATTACTACATTCGTGGTGGTTATGAGGTTTTTTATTTTTTCAAAATTTAATAGCCACTGGTGAATAGCGGATTTTTGAAGTATAATTATAGTAAAGTTTATGGAGGTTGATGTGTGATGGCACTTGTTAAATGTCCAGAATGTGGGAAGGAGAATGTCTCAGACAATGCTGAAATGTGTCCAGAATGTGGATATGGAATAAAGGCACATTTTGATTTGCTTAAACAGAAACAGCTAAATCAGGAAATATATCAAAGGAAGCTAGATCATGTTAAAATGCCAGAAAAGCCCCGGAAGAAAAAATTTTTTTATGTTCTTGCAGTATTATCTGTAATTGCAGGATTATATGGATTTTTCCTTTCACCAGTAATTGCAATTATAATGTTTCTATATGCATGGTGGATGTATTATGAGGGGGACAAACAGTATAAGCGTGAAATGGAAAGATATAATCTGGCACTAACAGATTTTGAAAAATATCAAAAAGAATTTGTTAGGGAAGAGGAGCGCAGGGCATTCGTTGAAACATTAAAACCTAAATGTCCATCGTGTGGATCAACTAATATACAAAGAATTACGACTTTAGACAGAGCGGCATCTTTCACGATGGTTGGTATGGCATCTGGGAAAATAGGTAAACAATACAAATGTAAAAAGTGTAGACATATGTGGTAACAGTTAAATGAAAAAGTCGTGTTAAAAGATAGAGAAAACGTTGGAATATACAGCGTTTTCTCTATTTTTTTAATCTCTTCTAATCGGATTTTAGAATAGAAATTTCTAACGGAGTATGATACCATTAGTAGACGAATGTTTTTTGAACATTTAATTTACAATGAAAAGAAGGGCTATGGATGGTGGAGGAACATGAGTAAGTTTAAAAAGGGTATTCTGGCAGCATTTGATCATGTGACGGAGTGTATGATGCCGATCATACCGATTCTTTTGGCAGGCGGCATTCTGAAAATTATTGTGATGCTTTTGACGGCGGTACATATTTTGACGGGAACGACAGAGGTGATCATGTCGGCGCTTGCGACGACTCCCTTCTATTTTCTGCCGGTGTATGTGGCTTATTCCGCGGCGAAGCATTTTGAAACGGATCCGCTGATTGCGCTTACCAGTGTGTGTGTTATGCTGCTTCCTGATTTTGCGTCTCTGATGGAAAGTGGGGAGCGCGTTACCTTTGCGGGCATACCTGTGGTGGCGGCGACTTATGCCTATAATGTAATCCCGATTATTTTGTTGGTTTACTGCATGTCACATATTGTAAAGTGGCTGAAAAAGCTGATAAAGGAGAGCCTGCAGCCTTATTTTCTGGCAGTTTGCGCGATTTTTGCCACCTCGCTTCTGGGCATTCTCGTCATTGAACCGATAGTGAGTCTGTTGAGCGGTCTGCTGGCAAATGGACTTGAGATCATGCAGCTGAGGGCGCCTATGATCGCGTGGGCGTTGTTTGCGGGGTTGACGACGCTTTTGGTATCCACGGGAATGCACTGGATCTTTATCACGCTGGCGATTACCCAGATCGGGGTGACGGGCGTGGACTATGGCATTATGGTGGCATTTCTGATATCGAATATATCGCTTGCTGGCTGCGATCTTGCGGTTTTTGTCAAGTCGAAAACGGCGGATAAGAAGGCGATGTCAATAAGCGCAATGATTACGGAGTTTGTGTCGGGTATTGCGGAGCCATCCATTTTTGGCGTGTGCTTTAAGGAAAAAACGCCGCTGATCGGCAATATTTTCGGCTGTATGATTGCAGGGGCGGTGCAGGGCCTTTTGACGGTACACTGCTATACTTTCGCGTTCCCGTGCGTTTCGACGATTTTGATGTTCTATAGTGTGGATGATCCGGCTAACTTATGGAAGGCTGCCGCGGTGGCGGTTGTGTCTTTTGCGGCCAGCTTTATCATTACAGCACTTGTGTACCGCGATACGGAAAAGGCATCGGAGAATTGATGCCTGTCAGTTTGAAGGGGTATTTTTGACTGTAAAACGCACAGTTTTGCGGAGGATATGTTATACTTAGAAGGAGGAACTGGTCGCTGTGAAACAGAAAATGCGGATATGTCCCGGCTGCGGCGCAGAGGCTCCCGACGGGAAAACAGCTTTCTGCCATTACTGCGGCAGGGAACTGGTTGATTTAAGCAGAGAAAATACGGACAAAAAGATCCAGGGAGTAAAAAGGGTGCAGTCTGAGACAATGTCTGTCCCGAAGAAAATCGGATGGACTGCCGTTGTCACACTGCTGATTCTGTTTTTACTGTTTGGGCTTGCCGTCTTTTTTGATATACCCGGGAAGATGAGGGAGTCGGGGATGCAGAGGGGGATGGACCGGCTGTCCCGTAATATGCAGGAGTCTTATGAGAAAGAGGAATGGGATAAGCTGGAGCAGTATCTGATTGATGAGTGTGAAGTGTATCTTGATTCGCCCGACTATTTTCTATACCGCACGGCATGGTTTCTGCATATCTATCCGCCTCTTTTTGACGAGGCGCATCGGTCGCATGACGCGGAGGAAATGCTGTTTATCTATGAGATCATGGCGAAGGACTATGACATGCGTGCGGATGATGTGTTTTTCTCTGTCTACGTGACGGATGAAGAGATCGAAGCGGCGCTTGCAAGTGAAGTAGAGCGGGAAACGCAAATCATGACAGAGGAAGGATTAGAGGATGAAATGTACAAACTGCGGCGCTGATTTTGCCAGCGACCAACTGAGATGTCCCTATTGTGGTACGGTCAACGAACACGCGCTGAAGCTGGCGAAGGAGCTCCAGACTTATGACGCCGCATATGAGAAAAAGAGAGATGAACTGCTGGAGAACGGGACGAACCGGGTTCTGAGGCATCTCACATTCGGGCTGGGGATGGTTTTTCTGGCGATTGCTATTATTTTTCTTGGTTTTGTCGCTTTTTATCAGTACCGCTTTTCGGGCGAATCTTCATATCAGGTGAGCGGAACGCGGCTTGTACGGAATAAGGAAATGATTGCCAATTATATGGATGAGGGGCAGTATATACGCGCGTATCTTCTCGCTTCAACAACGGATCCGACGGGTGAGCGCTTTCAGAATTATCCAGAGTATGCGGCGGAGCTTTTCGACATTTATAATTATTCTATTATATTGACAGGGGTGCTGCAGTCCATGGATTCCATGGACGAGGGGAACAACTACGCGGCTTTGCAGGATACGGATGTGATCAGTCTGCAGATTTTTTACGGTTCGGATGAAAACAGTGCGGTTAAGGATGAATTGGTGCAAGAGATTGACGGTTATTTAAGGGATTATTATCGGCTGACAGAGGAGGAAATTGAGACTTTAAAGGCGTTGGAGCCGGGGAAACAGTTTACACTGGAGGGAAGCGCGGATATCGAGAGCGTCACCAAACGGAGAATGGAGGCGTATTTTGAAAAATAGAAGCAATGCATGGTATTATATGTTGATTGTCATATTTACAGTTCTGTTTTTTGCGTGTATGGCGTTTTGCTTCGGACGGTTTCGCCAGTTGTCCCGCAGTTACATGACAAGGTCGCTGTCCTACCGTCTGGAAGTCATAGAACTGGATGAGAACATGTTCGGACCGGCCCATAATTTTTTTTCACTCTACTTTGACAGAGATTATGAGGAGGAGTTTGACGAGTACTGGGCATTTTCTGATGTCTGGCTCGCCTACATGCAGGGAAGGATTTCCGGGGATAAGAAGCCATATATTGATGAAATCAAATCATATTTAGAAACTGCGCCAGGCGGAACGCGGGAAAAAGCGGCGAAACAATATCTGGAAGAGCTGGAGGCGAAATAGGCCGTTTGCGATATAGCTGTTATTTTGTGAAGAGACCGGGCAGTTACGAAATATGAAATACAGCCGATATAAAGAGTAGTTGACGGCACAACAAAAAGGAGTGCGGCGATGAAAAAGCTGTTGTTTTTTACGGGTGATATTGAGACGCAGGGATATTTTTCCCTGCAGATCGCGGAAGCGATGAGAACGCTTGGGCATGAAATTTTTATTTATGATCTGAGCAGACCGTGGGAGAGCACGGAAAAGTTTTTCCAGTATTTTGAAAAGGGGAATACGGCGCTCATCAATTTTAATTTTCATGGGATGAGTGGGGAGCCATATTTTCTGGATGAGAATGATACGATAATGTGGGAGGCGCTGCACATTCCAAGCTATAATATTGTGGTAGACCATCCTATGTATTATCATCATTTCCTGGAGAAGGTACCCGCAAATTATCATCATATCAGTATTGACCGGAACCATGAAACATATATGCGCAGGTTTTTTCCGGAAATTAAGAACGGACCATTTCTCCCACTTGCGGGTACGAAACTGAATCCGAACAGATCGAATGTGCCGATTGCCTGCCGGAAGTATGATGTGACGATGGTCGGGAACTACTGCAGACCTTCAACTTTCGATAAATATATTACAAGGATTGACGACGAGTACACAGCCTTTTATTATGGAATGATAGAGGATCTCCTGACGCACCCGGGTAAGACGGTGGAGGAGGTGGCGGAATCCCATCTTCTTGAAGAACTTTCCGAGGTACCAGAGGAGGAGCTGAAAAAGACCATGGCGGCGCTCACTTTTATTGACCTGTATGTGCGCTATACGTTCAGGGGGCGGGCGGTACAGGAATTGGTGGACGCGGGAATTAAGGTCCATGTTTTTGGGGACGGCTGGGATCTGTTGGAATGCAGGCATCCGGAGAATCTGATGATTATGAACAGTCTGAATTCGGAGGGATGTCTGAAAAAGCTGTGCCAGACGAAACTTTCCCTGAATGTGATGCCGTGGTTTAAGAACGGCGCCCATGACAGAATATTTAATTCCATGTTGAACGGGGCGGTCTGCCTGACGGACAGCAGTGTATATCTGGATGAGATTCTGCATGACGGCAGAGACTGCAGCCTTTATTCTCTGGAGAAGATGGAATGGCTGCCGGAAATAGCGATGGGACTGCTGAAAGACCCGGATCGTATGCAGGAACTTGCAGACGGTGGTTATGAGCTGGCGCAGGCGGGACATACATGGGCACATCGTGCCAGGGTGCTGCATAGTCTGGTGGAAGAGGAGATGTACAGCAACTGATAAACATCACCCGCAGGAAATGGAGGAAAGGGAAGAATGGAACTGTTTAAGAACCATCAAAAAAGGCGCAGGGAGCGTCTGCAAAAGCTTTACGAACGCCATAAGAGAATCCATGAGCTGCTTCGGGAGCACGGTGAGGATATCCTGAATTCAGACAATTTTAAGAAAACCAGGGCACACATCCAGCACGGAACCATGACGGTGCACAATCACTGCATGGATGTGGCACGTTACAGTCTTCTTTTAAATAAAAAACTGGGGATTGGCTGCAACAAGCATGACCTGATCCGGGGAGCGCTGTTGCACGATTATTTTCTTTATGACTGGCACGATAAGGCCTATCTGTCCCAGAGGAAGCGTCTGCACGGTTTTCATCATCCGATGACAGCGCTGCAGAATGCGGAAAAGGAGTATAATTTGAACGATATTCAACGGGAAATTATAAAGAAGCACATGTGGCCTTTGTCAGTGGTGCCGCCCACCTGCAGAGAGGCCTGGGTTGTGACAGCCGCGGATAAGTATTGCTCACTGCTGGAAACGGTGGGTATTCACCGGGGACATGGGGCCAAGGCGTCATGACGGCGGGGAGAAGCCTGTATCAGGCATTATCTGACTATGCGGCAAGCGATTTTTACCCTTGCCATATGCCGGGGCATAAACGGAATCCGGCGGGCGGTGAGATGGCTGATTATCATAAAATTGATATAACGGAGATAGAAGGCTTTGATAATCTGCATCGGGCGGAAGGCATTCTGAAAGAGGCGCAGAACAGGGCGAATCGTCTCTATGGGGCAGACGAAACTTTTTTTCTCATAAACGGTGGATCCGTTGGCGTCCTGGCGTCTGTAATGGCGTCGGCCGGACCGATGGATGAAATTTTAATAGCCCGCAACTGCCATAAGTCGATATATCATGCGGCGATTCTCCAAGGATTGATCGTGAGGTATTATTATCCGAAAATGATCTCGGAGTATGATATTTGTGACGGGGTGTCCGCGAAGGATATTGGTGCTGCTCTGGATACTTACCCAGAGGTGAAGGCTGTGGTTATTACTTCACCGACTTATGAGGGTATTCTTTCTGACATCCCTGGGATTGCCGCTGTGGTGCATGGGCGCGGAAAAATATTGATTGTGGATGAGACACACGGGTCGCATTTTGGCTTGTCGCCGCATCTGCCGGAGGGAGCCATTGCGGGAGGGGCGGATCTGGTGATCCACAGCCTGCATAAGACGCTGCCGTCCATGACACAGACGGCGCTCCTGCATGTGAACGGCGGCAGGGTGGACAGGGAGAAACTACGGGGTTATCTTTCCATGCTGCAAAGCAGCAGTCCCTCCTATGTACTTATGGCGAGCATGGATTCCTGCATGAAGTTTCTGGAGGAACGCGGACAGGAACGTTTTGCCGCAATGAGAGGGCATTACGAAAGTTTTTGCGAAAAAACAGCGTTACTGGAACATATACACATTGGGAAAATGACAAATGTGTCACAAAATCGACATGAGCTGAAGGGCTGGGATATTGGCAAGATAGTGATATCTGTCAAAGGGATGAATATGACGGGAAAAGAGCTTGGCGATATTCTGCGGGATACCTATCATCTGGAAATGGAGATGGCAACGGATACCTATGTGCTGGCGATCATGACACTGATGGACGAAGCGGAAGGCTGGCAGAGATTGGCTGACGCGCTCTGTGAAATAGATGGTAGGATAGAGGAGAGCACAAAAGAAACTGGTTCCATATCTGAGAAAAAGGTGCTGGGCAGGCAGCTCAAAAGCCGCATGCCTCTTGCGCGGGCATTTCACAGCGACTGGGAGACGATTCCACTTTTGAAGGCCGCAGGCAGGATTGCAGCAGGTTTTATCAATCTTTATCCGCCGGGAAGTCCGATTGTGGCACCGGGAGAAATACTGGATGAAGCAGTGATAAGGCAGATCGAAGAATGCCGCAGAACAGGACTGAACATACAGGGTGTATCTGAAAAAGGTGAGATTGTCGCGGTAGCGTTATAGCGGTTGAAATTCTGATTATATTAAGGTAAGATAATGGCATGGGGAAAATAGTTTGCCTGATGGGAAAGAGCTCATCGGGAAAGGATACCATATATAAGAAACTACTGGCACAAAAAAGCGTTCCTTTAAGGACAATTGTACCATACACGACCCGGCCTATCCGTGCAGGGGAGCAGGATGGCATAGAATATCACTTTACGGATGAGGAAGGTTTCCAGAGGTTTCTGAAGCAGGGCAGCGTGATAGAGGCGAGAGCCTATGATACGTGTTACGGCGTCTGGCGGTATTTTACCGTGGCAGATGAGGAGATTGATCTTTCGGCCCATTCCTATGTGCTGATAGGCACATTGGAGGCCTATGATCAGCTTCGCGCGTTTTATGGTGCGGATAAGGTGCTTCCGGTGATGATTGAACTGGATGACGGTGTGCGTCTGCAGCGCGCGTTGGACCGGGAGAAAGCGCAGGACCATCCGAAGTACGAAGAGATGTGCAGGCGGTATCTGGCGGATGCACAGGACTTTTCAGAGGAGAAGCTGGCGCTTTCAAAGATTAACAGGACTTTTTATAACGATCAGCTGGAACGCTGCCTGGACGAGATTACGGATTATCTGTGGGAGCACTTAGATCCCGTAACGGGAAAGACAGAGGCTGAACTCCTTCGGGGAGGTGACAGGAGTGGACATTAAAGTAAATCAGATACAGCAGGCGCCACAGATTGAGCAGCCACAGCAGGCGCAGGAGGCGGACGGCACGTTCAAGTTTACTCTGGTCAGCAGGATTGAGGAGCAGGACCTGCAAAATGCGCTGGCCGGCATGATGGAGGAGATCACCAGACAGGGAGATAAGCTTGCCAAGCACCGTGATATCAAGGACATGAGGCGGTATCGTGCGCTTGTGAAGGACTTTCTGAATGAGATTGTCAACCGGTCCCACGCTTTTTCCAGGGAAAATTTTCTGGACAGAAGAGGTCGGCACAGGGTATACGGAATCATTCGTCTGATTGACCAGAATCTGGATGCGCTGGCACAGGAGCTGGTGAAGGATGAACAGGACAATCTGGCGATTCTGGAGAAAATCGGAGAGATACGGGGATTACTGCTGGATATCTTTACGTAAAGAGGGGGATACAAATGCCAAAGTTTTCAGACATTATCGGGCAGGAGGAGCTGAAACAACATATACAGAACGCGATTGAGATGGACAAGGTTTCCCACGCTTATATCATTAATGGGGAGCGCAATGCGGGCAAGGAATTTATCGCCCGCCTTTTTGCGATGGCATTACAGTGCGAGAAAGGCGGCGCGGAGCCTTGCGGGGAGTGTCACTCCTGTAAACAGGCGATCAGCCGCAACCAGCCGGATATTATTTATGTCAGCCACGAAAAGCCGAATACCATTGGTGTGGAGGATATACGGGAGCAGATTAATAACGATATCGGTATCAAACCTTACAGCAGCCCGCGCAAGATTTATATTATGAATGAGGGAGAAAAGATGACGCCGCAGGCACAGAACGCCATCTTAAAGACGCTTGAGGAGCCGCCTGCTTACGCGGTGATTATGATTCTTACTTCCAACGTGGAGGAACTTCTGCCCACGATTATCAGCCGGTGTGTGGTATTAAACATGAAGCCGGTGCCGGATACGCTTGTGAAAAAATATCTGATGGAAGAGCTGGCCGTGCCTGACTATAAGGCGAATATCTGTGTTGCTTTCGCAAGGGGAAATGTGGGCAAAGCGAAGCATCTGGCAGGCAGCGAAGAGTTTGAAAAAGTTAAGGAAGAGGCCATTTCGCTTGTAAAATATATCAACGATATGGAGATTAACGAGATTGTCAAGGCGATCAAAAAGATTACGGAGTATAATCTGGATATTAACGATTACCTGGACATTCTGACTGTGTGGTACAGGGATGTGCTTATGTTTAAGGCGACAAAGGACATGAACAGTCTGATTTTCCGAAAAGAGATCCAACAGATCAGAAAAGTGGCAGACAGGAGTACCTATGAGGGGATTGAGATTATTGTGAATGCGCTTCAGCAGGCGAAGAGGCGGCTGGAGGCTAACGTCAATTTTGATCTGACGATGGAGCTTCTGTTACTCACAATTAAGGAAAATTGAATATAGAATCGCAGAAAGTGATGCTGCATTAATTTTAGGAAAGTTTAAGCGGCAGATAATTTGGAGGTTGATAAATTATGACTAAGGTAATAGGCGTGAGGTTTCGGACCGCCGGGAAAGTATATTTTTTTGATCCGGGCAAATTTGAGGTCAGACAGGGGGATCACGTGATCGTAGAGACTGCCAGAGGCATCGAATACGGTACGGTGATCGGATTTCCAAGAGAGGTGGAGGAGGATAAAGTGGTGCAGCCATTGAAATCAGTCCTCCGGATAGCAAATCAGAAGGATGATGAGCAGGAGGCGTCGAACAGGCAGAAAGAAAAAGACGCCTTCAAAATTTGTCTGGAAAAAATCAGGAAACATGGCCTGCAGATGAAGCTGATCGATGCGGAGTACACCTTTGATAACAATAAAGTCCTCTTCTATTTTACAGCGGATGGACGGATTGATTTCCGGGAACTGGTGAAAGACCTGGCGTCAGTGTTTAAGACAAGGATTGAGCTCAGGCAGATCGGCGTGAGGGATGAGACGAAAATTCTGGGCGGTATCGGTATTTGTGGGCGTCCACTTTGCTGTCACACGCATTTGTCAGAGTTTGCGCCTGTGTCCATCAAGATGGCGAAGGAGCAGAATCTCTCCCTAAATCCTACAAAGATTTCCGGCGTCTGCGGCAGACTGATGTGCTGTCTGAAAAATGAGGAAGAGACTTACGAGGAGCTGAATAGAAAGCTGCCAAATGTGGGCGATTACGTGACGACCGACGACGGATTAAAGGGCGAGGTGCAGAGTGTAAATGTACTGCGGCAGCTTGTGAAGGTGATTGTGGACGTGGGTGACGAGAAGGAGATTCAGGAGTATCGGGCGGACCAGCTTCGCTTTAAGAGGAGACACGGAAAGAATCGCAAGACGGAAACGAATGACGCAGAGCTGAAAGAACTTGAAAAATTGGAAAAGAAAGATGGAGCAGGGAAATAGAGAGATATCTTTGAAAGAGAATGAGAGGATAGATGATCTGCAGAGAAACGGCTACTGTATCATACAGGACCCCGCCCGCTTTTGCTTCGGGATGGACGCTGTGCTGCTGTCGGGTTTTGCCGTTGTAAAGGAAGGCGCCCGGGTGCTGGATCTTGGCACGGGAACGGGAATTATCCCTCTTCTGCTGGAGGCAAAAACGAAAGCGGCGCATCTGACCGGACTGGAGATTCAGGCGGACAGCGCGGAGATGGCGGGGCGGAGCGTGGCATTAAACGGGCTGGAAGAAAAAATAGATATTGTGACGGGGGACATTAAGGAGGCAGATCAGCTGTTTGACGCTGCTTCCTTTGACGTTATTACCTGCAACCCGCCTTACATGATCGGGCAGCACGGACTGCAGAATCCTGCGGACGCGAAAGCAATTGCCAGACATGAAATTCTCTGCACGCTGGAGGATGTGATTTCGCAGACAGCCAGACTTCTTGTGCCGGGGGGCAGGTTTTTTCTTGTACACAGACCATTCCGGCTGGCGGAGATCATCGTGACGCTGACACAATATAAGCTTGAGCCGAAACGAATGCGGTTAGTGTATCCGTTTGTGGATAAGGAACCCAATATGGTTCTTGTGGAGGCGGTACGAGGCGGCAGACCGCGCATGACGGTGGAGAAACCGCTGATTGTGTATGAGGAGCCTGGGGTGTATACGCCTGAGATTTATGAAGTGTATGGTTTTTAAAAACACAAAAGGTAGGATAAAAGTATGCCGGGAATGTTATATCTGTGCGCGACGCCGATCGGAAATCTGGGAGATATGACGCCGCGGGTGGTGGAGACGCTGCAGAGCGTAGATCTGATTGCGGCGGAGGATACGCGCAACAGCATTAAACTTCTGAACCATTTCGGGATCAGGACTTCTATGACAAGCTATCATGAATATAATAAAGTAGAAAAAGCAGACTACCTGGTGGGACAGATGCAGCAGGGAAAAAATGTGGCGCTGATTTCAGATGCGGGAACCCCTGCGATCTCCGACCCGGGAGAGGTGCTTGTACAGAAATGCCAGGAAGCAGGTATTGTCGTCACTTCTCTGCCCGGTCCGGCGGCGTGTATTACAGCGCTTACGCTTTCCGGGCTTCCCGCCAGACGATTCTGTTTCGAGGGCTTTCTGCCGTCGGATAAAAAGGAGAAAGCACAGGTCCTTGCGGAACTTAAGGAAGAGTCCCGCACCATTCTCATTTACGAAGCGCCTCATCATCTGGTACGGACGTTGGGGGAACTTTATGAGACACTTGGCGACCGGAGGATCACACTCTGCAGGGAACTGACGAAAAAATTTGAGACCATACTGCCAACTACAATCGGAGAGGCGCTATCCCTCTACGAGCATGAGGAACCGCGCGGGGAATATGTGCTTGTGATGGAGGGAAAAAGTCTGCGGCAGAAAGAGGCGGAGCGGCGGGCATCATGGCAGAGCATGACGGTTGAGGAGCATATGGCATTTTATGTGGAGGGAGGGATGGATGACAAAGCCGCCATGAAACAGGTCGCAAAAGACCGTGGCGTGGCGAAGAGGGAAATCTATGCTGCAATTCATGGCACAGGAATGCGCTGAGCGGTGCAATCTGTGAGAAGATGAGAAATTTATCAATATTTATTGTCAAAGTGATTGACAAAAATCCCAGAATCCGTAAAATTAGGATTGACAAATGTTAGGTCAGATAATATACTTTGAATGTCAAACTATTTTAATGACGAAAAGGAGAACAGAAAAATGTTAGAGAGAGTGATTGAGATTATTCAGGAACAGTTAAACTTGGACGGCGTGGAAATTACCGAGGATTCTTCTTTCAAGGACGATCTTGGTGCAGATTCTCTGGATTTGTTTGAGCTGGTTATGGCTTTCGAGGAGGAGTACGGCGTAGAGATTCCTTCAGAGGACTTAGAGCAGATCACAACGGTAGGTGCTGTAGTTGAGTATATGAAGAGCAAGGGCGTAGAGGCGTAGGCTGTAGTTTGGATTTGTGACAGTCTTAAAACATGTGAGGAGAATGCGGCGCGTTCTCTGAATCGGGCGCCCGGGCGCTCGATTTGAGATTTGAGGTTTATAGAATGAAGACAAAAATTACGGAACTTCTGGGGATTGAATATCCGGTCTTCCAGGGCGGAATGGCCTGGGTTGCGGAATATCATCTGGCAGCGGCAGTATCGGAAGCGGGCGGGCTTGGCATTATCGGCGCGGGCGGCGCACCGGCGTCTTTTGTGAGAGAACAGATTCAGAAGGCGAAAGAACTGACGAAGAAGCCGTTCGGTGTGAATGTGATGTTGATGAACCCGGAGGCTGATGAGATCGCGAAGGTGATCGTAGAGGAAGGTGTCAAGGTGGTTACCACCGGCGCAGGGAATCCTGGTAAGTATATGGCGATGTGGAAAGAGGCAGGAATCAAGGTGATTCCTGTGGTGGCAAGCGTCGCTCTGGCAAAGATGATGGAGCGCGCGGGCGCGGATGCTGTGATTGCTGAAGGTACGGAGTCCGGCGGACATATCGGCGAGGCGACGACGATGACCCTTGTGCCGCAGGTGGTGGATGCAGTCAGTGTTCCTGTGATTGCGGCAGGTGGTATCGCGGACGGCAGAGGTTTTGCGGCGGCCATGATGCTGGGCGCAGAGGCAGTCCAGATGGGTACACGGTTCCTGCTCGCAACGGAGTGCACCGTACATGAGAATTATAAGAAAAAGGTAATTGCGGCGAAGGATATTGATTCTGAGGTTACCGGCAGGGCGAACGGACATCCTGTTCGTCAGATCCGTAATAAGTTGACAAGAGAATATCTGCAGATGGAAAAGGACGGCGCATCTCTGGAAGAGATGGAGAAGCTGACGCTCGGTTCCCTGCGTAAAGCTGTGGTGGAAGGTGATGTGGTGACCGGTACACTGATGGCAGGGCAGATTGCAGGCATGGTCAATAAGGAGCAGTCCTGTGCGGACATGCTGGCGGAGATTATGGATCAGGCTGAGACGCTGCTAAAATTGAAATAAGAGCACTACGCAAGATTCTATTGAAGGATAGAAAAAGCAGAGAGATGCTGAAAAAGCAAGCTGCGCAGCTTGCTTTTTTCTCACATAAATACTTTGAAATTCAAAATATTTATCATGGCAAGGGGAATCATACGGGAAAGGAAGGTATTTGATTATGGGAAAAACTGTTTTTATGTTCCCGGGACAGGGAGCACAGTATGTGGGAATGGGAAAGGATTTCTATGAGCAGATTCCGGTCTGCAAGGAGATGTTTGAACTGGCTGGAAAGGCAAGCGGTCTGGATGTGGCGGCGCTCTGTTTTGAGGAGAACGAGCAGATCAATATTACGGAATATACGCAGATCGCCATGCTTGCCACAGAGGTGGCGATCTTGAAGGCTGTGGAGGAGAAGGGCGTGAAGCCCGATATCACAGGCGGTTTAAGCCTCGGAGAATACGGTGCGCTTGTCGCAAGTGGTGTGATGAGCCCGGAGGATGTATTCAAAATTGTGCGCAAGCGCGGCATTTATATGCAGGAAGCAGTGCCCCAGGGCGGCGCGATGATAGCGGTGCTGGGATTGGATACGGCAGTGATCGAGCAGATTTGTGAGGAGACACCCGGAATGGTGACGATCGCGAACTATAACTGTCCGGGACAGATTGTAATTACAGGTGAGGAGGGAGCGGCGCAGGCGGCGATGGAAAAACTGACGGCGGCAGGCGCGAAGCGGTGCGTACCGTTAAAGGTCAGCGGGCCCTTCCATTCTCCTCTGTTAATTGGCGCTGGCGAGAAGCTGGCGAAGGAACTGGAGACGGTGGAGATTCATGATATTGCCGTTC
>CASWVG010000075.1 GCA_949472775.1 uncultured Lachnospiraceae bacterium | reverse complement strand
TTGAAAAATGACGAAATCACTAAAAAAAGTGAAAAATGAGAAATGCACACTGTATGCGCTGGACACGGCGGAGCGTATTGAGGACGATTTGTGATGGAAAACTGTGTGGTTAACAAGCAGGTTGTGGAATCCGCCTACAGTATTTTTCCGGCGGAGGAGGCGGGCCTTTATCTGGTCTGCAGCAAGGGGGTATACCGCCATGTGATCGGCGGCGCGGTCGTGGAGCAGGTGATCAACGGCGGGTTGTCCAGCTTATGCGACCCCATGAAGCATGTGGTGAAGATGATCAAGACGGGGGAGGAAGGATTTCTGGCTGCTTTTTACGAGGGGAAGGTGTCGGCATTTGCCTACGATCCGAATGTCAGCACCGTGCCCGCACAGACACTCACGGCATACAGCCTGACGGAGAACGACATTTTGCGGCAGGCGATCATCCGCTATCAGGGGGCAAATCCCGACGTCTATGTGGAATACAAGGTGGGCTTGGACGAGGAGGGCGGCGTCACCAGGGAGGACGCGGTGAAAAAGCTGAACACGGAAATCATGGCAGGCAAGGGTCCTGATTTCCTTCTTCTGGACGGTCTTCCGGTGAACTCTTATATGGAAAAGGGGGTGCTTGCTGACTTGATGCCCTATCTGACGGAGCTGGAGAAGGAGGAAAAGATTCTGTCTAACATTAAGGAAAGTTTTACTGCGGACGGAAAAATCTGCATGATTCCGGCGGCGGTGACCGTGTCCATGTATATGACGGATAAAGGAAATATGACGGAAGTGTCAGATTTATCTTCTCTGGCGGATATGATAGAAAAACTCAGAAGTGAGCATCCGGGAGAGGGGGTCTGGGAGACTTACAGCGAGGACATGGTATTGAATTCGTTGATGCCGGTGTCCGCACCGCTCTGGTTTACGAAGGCGGGGCAGCTTGATGCAGCGGAGCTGTCCAATTATCTGGAGCAGACGAAGCGGATCTATGACGCCTGCATGAAGGGACTACCGGAGGAACTGTTGAAAGTCTATCTGGGAAGAGCGGAGAACTCGGTTAACAGCAGCAATGAGTTCGGCGCCTACAATGATTTGCAGGGCGGCGGCGTGCAGATCGTTGCCGGCAATGAAAAAGTCGCTCTTGGAGAAATGAAAAATGCATACAATTTCGCCTTCATGCAGTCGGTGAAACAGCCGGAGAACGGAGAGAACGGCAGGAACTGTCAGATGGCATTGACGCCGGGGAGCGTGAAGGATTCCTTCCGTCCTTATGCGTTGATGGGCGTGAACGCAGCATCCGCCCGGACGGAGCTTGCCGGCGGGCTTTTGCGGGAAGCGCTCTCCAAAGACATGCAGAGCCTGATTTATCCGGTTGGATTTCCGGTCAATGAGGCGGGTTTACAGACATATCTTGAGACGCTGGGCGGTCAGATCTCTGATTGGGCAAAGCCGGGAGAGCCTTACAGCGGCTACGGCTTTGGGGATGAGAATGGTCTGGTGGTTCAAATGAGTATCTATGTGCCGACGGAGCAGGAGACGAAGGAGCTGTACGACCTGCTTGCCTCTGTCCGCACGCCCTATCTGCCAGATGCGGTTGCGGAGGATGCGGTGCGGGAAGCCGGAAAACGCTATATGGAGGATAGGTGCAGTCTGGAGGAGGCTGTGGAGTTTGTGCAGGAGAAGCTGGCGATTTACATGAGTGAATAGCAATGTGAGAAGAAGTTCTAAAGACGTCCCGCCATTGGACGGGACGCCAAGAACTTCTATGTCTCACATGGGAGAATGCCCAAAAGGCGGCATTCTCCGTATGGATCTGGTATGATATGGAGTGTGTGGAGGGCGATTTGGATGTGGTTGAACGGGATGAAACGGCAGAATGGCGTAAGACGTGCGGCGGCTTTGTGGCTTGCGGGGGTGATGGCTGTGTCCCTTGCGGGGTGCGGAGAAAGCGGCAGAACAGGCGGGACGGCGACAAAGACGGGTGAGCTGCCCGGTGACGCTGTCGCCATGGGGCGGTATGTGGAGACCATGATGGATGTGGATGCCGGGGAGATTATGGATCTGAAAGAGCTTTCCGACAGGCGGCTTGCCCTTCTGGAAGACGGTACCCAGGGACGTTTCATTTCCGAGGACGGCGGTGCCACATGGAAGCCGGATCAACTGCCGGGCTGGAACAATCTTTTGATGGATTATTATGTGTATGACATGAAAGCGGCTTCCGACGGAAGCGTGGCGGTTCTCTGTAAGAAGTATGGCAGCATGAGCTGGGCGGAGGATGAAACTGAGGCTGGCGAAGAGGCAGAAGCAGATGATAAATCGTCAGACGAAAAAGCAAAGGATGAAGAAACCGGGGAAAGCGAAAATAGGATATGTCTCATCCCTGCAAAGGGGGAGCCCCGGTGGTTTGATGTGCCCGACAGCGAGTATGAAGTGCCCGCCTGTCTGTGTTTATCGGAGGACGGCAGCAGGCTCTTTGTGGCGAACTTAGATCAGAAGATTTACGAGATCGACCGGGAGAGCGGCGATGCCAGACTATTTCTGACGGCGGATATCACGCCGAACATGTTCTGTGTCTGGGATAACTATATGGCAATAAAAAATGAACGGAGCGGCGTTGTTCTGTATGCGCTGGACACGGCGGAGCGGATTGATGACGACGTGATCACGGATTTTGTGAATAAAAACTGTACGGTTAACGACCGGGTCGTGGAATCCACCTACAGTATATTCCCGGCGGAAGAGGCGGGCGTTTATCTGGTCTGCAATAAAGGGGTATACCGTCATGTGATCGGCGGCACCGTGATGGAGCAGGTGATCAATGGCGGCCTGTCCAGTTTGAGCGACCCTATGAAGCATGTGGTGAAGATGATCCGGATGGGGGAGGAAGGATTTCTGGTGGCTTTTTCCGAGGGGAAGGTATCGGCTTTTGCCTACGATCCGAATGTCAGCACCGTGCCAGCGCAGACACTCACGGCATATAGTCTGACGGAAAACGATATTTTACGGCAGGCGATCATCCGCTATCAGGGGACGCACCCAGACATCTATGTGGAATACAAGGTGGGCATGGACGAGGAGGGCAATACCACCAGAGAAGATGCGGTGAAGAAGCTGAACACGGAAATCATGGCGGGCAAAGGACCAGATTTCCTTATTCTGGATGGTCTTCCAGTGAACTCCTATCTGGAAAAAGGGGTGCTGGCGGACTTGACGCCTTATCTTTCGGAGCTTGAGAAGGAGGAAAAGATTCTTCCAAATATCAAGGAAAGCTTTACGGCGCAGGGAAAAATCTGTATGTTTCCGGCGGCGGTAACAGTGTCTATGTATATGACTGATAAAGAAAATATGACAGATGTGTCAGACTTATCCTCTCTGGCAGACATGTTGGAGAAGCTCAGAAGTGAAAATCCCGGCAAAGGAATCATGGAGACTTACAGCAAAGACATGATACTGGACACGCTGATGCCGGTGTCCGCGCCGCTCTGGTTTACGGAGGCGGGGGAGTTCAATGTAGCGGAATTGTCCGACTATCTGGAGCAGACGAAGCGGATCTATGACGCCTGCACAAAAGATCTGGACGAGGATGTTTTGCAGCGGTATCTGGACATGGCGGAGAACGGGGTCAACAGCAGCGACGAGGTCAGTGCTTACAATGACTTGCAGGGAGGCGGCATGCAGATCATTGCCGGCAATGAAAAGGTGGCGCTTGGAGAGCTGAAAAATGCCTATAATTATGTGTTTATGAAGTCGGTTAATAAGCCGGGGAACGGGGAGAACGGCAAAAACTGTCAGATGGCATTGACGCCGGGGAATGTGAAGGATTCCTTCCGCCCTTATGCGCTGATGGGAATAAGTGCAGCGTCCAGGCAGGCGGAACTTGCAGGCGGGCTTATGCGGGAGACCCTTTCCGAAGACATGCAGAGTCTTATCTACCCGATCGGATTTCCCGTCAATGCGGCGGGTTTGCAGACATATCTTGAGACAATGGGCGGACGGCTTCCGGACTGGGCTAAGCCGGGTACGTCCTACGGCGGGAGTAGTCTTACCGGTGATGACGGCACGACGATTTATATGAATATTTATGCGCCCACCGAGCAGGAGACGAAGGAGATGTACGACCTGCTCTCCTCTGTCCGCACGCCCTATCTGGCTGACGCGGTTGTGGAAGATGTGGTGCGGGAAGCCGGGAAATATTATATGGAGGAGCGGTGCAGTCTGGAGGAAGCTGTGGAACTTGTGAAGGAAAAGCTGGCAATTTACATGTCCGAATAGCAGCGCGAAAAGAGCACCTTTGGTTTTGTAAGATAATATCATTGGGCAGATTGTGGGGAAAAGCGTAAATACTGTACTATAATAGGAGAGTTTGTGCGAGGAATGTCGAAAACGGAAAGAATGCATAATAGTTTACATAACTTAAGGATCCGAGATAAGCAAGTGTGGGGTAACGGGAAAAAATACAGGCGGAGGCGGCGCGCTTTCCTGTTCTTTCTTTTGCCGAGTCTTGCCGGGGTGGCCCTTTTTGTGCTCCTGCCTTTTTTTGATGTGGTGAAGCGGTCTTTCCAGACGGCGGTCACGGGTGAGTTTACAGGCATAAAAAATTAT
The DNA here is from genome assembly GCA_949472775.1 of uncultured Lachnospiraceae bacterium. GTDB lineage: Bacteria > Bacillota > Clostridia > Lachnospirales > Lachnospiraceae > UBA3282. The sequence goes on along the minus strand of CASWVG010000075.1, from coordinate 10,282 downwards.
GGCGTTATTTTCCAGAACCAGGCGTTTTTGCTGGCGGTGAAAAATACCGCGCGGTTTACGGTGGTCTGTATCCCACTTCTGGTGTTTGCGGGGCTTCTGGTGGCGCTTACGCTGAGCAATTTTCATAATGCGTCGCTGATCAAGTCGGTGTATCTGTTTCCACTTGCCATGCCGACGGCTACCATCGTTCTTGTATGGAAAATGGTCTTTTACAGGCAAGGCTTTTTAAATCTCTTTCTCACGAAAATCGGGGAGCTTACAGGTTTATGGGGGAACGTGACCACAGACTATCTGGGGACGGGAGCGTCCTTCTGGGTGCTGGTGGCAAGCTATCTGTGGAAGAATACCGGGTATACGGTGGTGCTCTGGCTTGCCGGTATTCTGGCGATTCCGAGTGAGTTTATTGAGGCGGCAAAAGTGGACGGGGCAGGACGTTGGAAGTGTATCCGCTATATCATTCTGCCGAATCTAAAGGGGAGTTTTTATACGATTGTGATTCTGTCCTTCTTAAATTCCTTTAAGATTTACAGGGAGGCTTATCTGGTGGCGGGGTCCTATCCGCAGGAAGACATTTATCTGCTCCAGCATCTGTTCAACAACTGGTTCGTCAATCTGGAGTTTGACAAGATGGCGGCAGCCGCGGTGTGCGTGGGGGTGGTGCTGTTTGTGGCGATTATGGCTTTGCAGCGGATCTGGGACAAGGCGGACTGAAATACGGCAGTTTTGAAACGAAGGCACAGTTGATGAGACGGTACAGACAGGATAACCAACACAGACGCGCTTGCGCGCTGCTCCGGACAATCCGGAGGATTTAAACACTTGCAAGGATTTGCTTATGGGTATGATATTTGCACAATCAGCATGGCGTTTAGAAGAGTTTCGCAAGGAGAAATAGAAAAGAGAAGGGCGAAAAAATGCCGAGGTTCAGAAAAGAAATATATGGTATCATAAAAAAGTATATTGCAGCAGGGGCATTGCTTGTGCCGGCGGTCTTGATCTGTCTGCCTGTCTTTCTGATATTGACCGGATCGGTGATGGACAGTCTGGAAATGAAACAGTATCTGCTTCCCGTATTCAGTGACACAGAGGGGTATATCCGATGGAAGCTGATACCGGACTACCCCACTTTTGAGCATTATGGCAGGCTCCTGTTTATGACACCCTCGTTTTTTGTTCTGTTCTGGAACTCCGTGAAGATGGTGCTCTGTATTCTGGCGGGGCAGCTTCTGGTGGGGGTTCCCGCGGCGTGGGCGTTTGCCGCCTATTCCGTGCGCGGGAGCAGGGCTTTGTTTGCCCTCTATGTGGTTTTGATGCTTCTGCCCTTTCAGGTGACGATGCTATCCAGCTATCTGGTGCTTGACCGGCTGGCGCTGATGAATACCCATGCCGCCATTATTTTACCGGCGGTGTTTTCCACCCTGCCCATCTTTTTGACTTATGGAGGTTTCCGGGCGATCCCCCCACAGTTGTTCGAGGCGGCACGGATTGACGGGGCGAGTGAAGTGAGAATTTTTTTGACAATGGGTATTCCTTTGGGAAAAAGCGGGCTATTGTCTGCCATGGTGTTAGGGTTTTTGGAGTATTGGAACCTGATGGAACAGCCGCTGGCGTTTCTTGAGGATAAGGCACTGTGGCCGCTGTCACTGTATCTGCCGGAGATTTCGTGGCTGCAGGCGGGCTTCGCGCTCTGCGCCTCGTTTGTCACATTGATTCCGGCTGCTTTCGTGTTTGTGCTGGGGCAGGATTATCTGGAGCAGGGGATAGTCTATTCGGGTCTAAAAGAATAAAGCAGGGCAGGGGATTGTGAAACGCTACGATGTCTGCTGATATGGCAGCGCTGTGATGCGTTTCGCAGACACTTAAGTACCTGGCAAGAAGTTATGAGGAGGAACGATTTCATGGATAAGCGGAGGAAGAGAATTGGCGGGGGGCTGGCTATTTTTATAGCCTTTATGTGGCTGTGTACGCTGATTTCAAAAAGTATATACGCCTCAAAACTGCCTATGGTTTCGACCACCCGGACGGATTCCAAGTATATCGAGCATATTGTGGAGGCGGAGGGCATTGTGGAGGCAGGGTCGAAACTGCCTGTGACAATATTAAGCGGTCTGCGCGTGAAGGAGCTTGTGGTGCAGACAGGCGATAAAGTGGAAGAGGGAGATCTTTTGCTTGTCGTGGATCTGGAAGATATGAAACAGATTATGGACGAGCAGGAACTGGCGGCGCAGAAGGTGCAGTTGCAGATCGACGCGATTGTCCACAATAAGGAGCTGGCGCAGAGCCAGAAGGCATTGGAGGAGGCAAGGGCGAGAGAGGACTACGACGCGCTTGCCAGATATCAGGATACGCTGGTGGGAAGAGCCGCCGAGGGCGTGGTGCAGGCTGAGGAGGCGCTTGAGGAGCTGCAGGCGGAAAACAGGGAGCATGAAAACGACTGGCAGAAAGAGGATGGCGAGTCCAAAACTGAGGCGGAGATGGAGGCAGAGCAGCAGGCCAGAGAGCAGGAGGAGGAACGGCTGAAACAGGAACTGCAGGCAGCCGTTTACGCGGAGGCGGACGCCAGGTGGAACCGGGATAATACCATAAAGGACGCAGGGCGCAAGGTGGAGGATATTCTGCAGGAGGATAACGCGGATGCGACGCTGGCGGTATACCGGTCGGAACTAACGGCGGTGAAGGAAAAGATTGCCGCCTATCAGGCGATTATGGAGCAGGAGGGCAGAGTGACCAGCCCCCTTGGCGGAATGGTGACGGATGTGTTTGTGCAGACCGGTGGCAGGGTGCCGGATACGGCTTCCTTCCTTCTCGCGGATGACGAAGTGCCCTGCCAGTTCCGGGTGTCTCTCACCAAAGAACAGAAAAGTTATGTAAATATGGGAGACGATGTGAAACTACAGTTGGACGGGAGCAAAAAGATGGACGCCAAGGTGGATTACATTGAAGAAAATGAGAATATGCCGGGCACTTACACTGCGCTTCTGAGGTTGCCGGAGGAGACGGGAACGCCCGGCCTTTCCGGGAAAATGACCTGTTCCAAGGCGGGGGATAAGTACCCGTGTTGTGTTTCTCTTCTGGCGCTGCACACGGAGAACGACAGGAACTTTGTGTATGTGGTGAATGAGCGGGAGGGGATTCTCGGCACCGAATATTATGTGGAGGAAATAATCGTCGTCGTGGCTGACAAGAATGATAAACTGGCGGCAATAGAAGGCGCTGTGACGGAGGAGAGCAGGATCATAGAGTCTTCCACGAAGGAGATTAAGAAGGGGGATGTGGTAAGACTGTCGGACGGGTGATGTGAGATATACCGGGAAACGATGAAAACAGGGGGAATTATAGACGAAAGATATTGAAAAGTGTCTGGCATGGTTGTAGAATGGTTTCGGATATTTGAAACTATGTAAAAAAGGACGGACAATCCGATGATTCTGGCAGCGATCAAAATCACACTGAGCAGTATTGGGGCGCTTGCGGTTTTATATCTTCTGGCGATCATGCCGCGCATGATAAAAAGGCCTGACACTTCGCTTTTTAAAAAGGTGTATTTTGCCCACCGGGGACTTCACGACAATACGGGGGATGCACCGGAAAATTCTCTGGCGGCTTTCAGGAGGGCGGTGGAGGCCGGATTTGGCATGGAGCTCGATGTGCAGGTGAGCAGCGACGGCGTGCCGGTTATTTTCCATGACTTTAATCTGGAGAGAATCTGCGGCGCAGCGGGCAAGGTCGTGAATTACACTTATGATCAGCTGCAGGCTTATACCCTCTGTCAGTCCAGCGAACGGATTCCCAGACTGTCCGATCTGCTTGAGATGGTGGACGGCCGGGTGCCCTTGATCGTGGAGATCAAGGCGGAGACGGCTGATGTATCCTGTTGCAGGGCCATAGACCGGCTGCTGCGCGCTTATCATGGGCCATACTGTATCGAATCTTTTAATCCCATGGTGCTCTGGTGGTTTCGCCTGAACCGCGGTGACGTGGTGCGGGGGCAGCTTTCCTCAAACTTCCGCAGGGAGGGCGTGTACTGGAATATTCTCTATTTTGCCATGACACATCTTCTGTTCAATTTTCTGACCAAGCCGGATTTCATTGCCTACAATCACAAATTCAGCGAGGAACCGGGCAGAAGAATATGCAGGCATCTTTACAGACATCCCGCGGCGGCGTGGACGGTCCGCAGCGAACAGGATCTGGAGGCGCTGAAGGGTGAGTATGATGTGTTCATTTTTGACAGCTTTCTTCCCCGCACAGCCAGCCGGTTGTGATCTTTTGGCTCTTTTTAAAAATATGGTGGCACTTTCACACGCTAATGTGACAAATATTTTGTAATATTTGTCCTTCTTTTTGTGAAAATTTTCAAAAAACCAGTGTTAAAATTGCAAAAATATGGTAAAATAAATGCTAGCCGAGTGGCTTTAATTTTCAACGGAATGGAGGATAGCAAATAACATGGCGAAATGGGTATATTTATTTGAAGAAGGAAACGCGGACATGCGTAATCTTCTGGGTGGCAAAGGAGCCAATCTTGCAGAGATGACGAATCTGGGGCTGCCGATTCCGCAGGGCTTTACCGTGACAACGGAAGCTTGTACAGACTATTACAATAACGGCAGACAGATTTCAGACGAAATCAAGGAGCAGATCTTTACCGCACTGGCAGGGCTTGAGGAAAAACAGGGAAAGAAGTTCGGTGATACCGATAACCCGCTTCTCGTGTCGGTTCGCTCCGGAGCAAGAGCGTCCATGCCCGGTATGATGGATACCATTCTGAATCTGGGCCTGACAGATGCGGCAGTGGAAGGATTTGCACAGAAAACGGGAAATCCCCGTTTTGCGTATGATTCCTACCGCAGATTTATCCAGATGTTCTCCGATGTGGTTATGGAGATCCCCAAATCTTATTTCGAGAGAATCTTAGACGAAATCAAAGAGTCCAAGGGCGTGAAGTTCGACACCGATCTGACTGCGGAGGACATGAAAGAGATTATCGTTCGTTTCAAGAATATTTATAAAGAGAACAAGGGCGAAGAGTTCCCGCAGGATCCCAAAGTACAGCTTATGGAGGCGGTTAAGGCGGTGTTCCGCTCCTGGGATAACGAGAGGGCGATTGTCTACAGACGTATGAACGATATACCCGGCGACTGGGGCACGGCGGTGAACGTGCAGGCGATGGTATTCGGCAACATGGGCGAAACTTCCGGCACAGGCGTTGCCTTTACCAGAAATCCGTCCACTGGAGCAAAGGGCATTTACGGCGAGTACTTGATCAATGCCCAGGGCGAGGACGTGGTGGCAGGTATCCGTACGCCCCAGCCTATCACCAGACTGGAGCAGGATCTTCCCGAGTGCTACAAGCAGTTTATGGAGATTGCGAACCGCCTCGAGGAGCATTACCGCGATATGCAGGATATGGAGTTTACCATCGAGGAAGGCAAGCTCTTCTTCTTACAGACCAGAAACGGCAAGCGTACCGCGCCCGCGGCTTTGCAGATTGCATGTGATCTGGTGGACGAAGGAAAGATTACTCCCGAGGAGGCAGTGCTTAGAATAGAAGCGAAGTCTCTGGACCAGCTCTTACATCCGACCTTTGATCCCGACGCGCTGAAGGCAGGACAGGTAGTGGGACAGGCGCTCCCGGCATCTCCCGGTGCGGCGGCAGGTAAGGTTTACTTTACGGCAAACGAGGCGAAGGAAGCCCATGAGAAGGGCGAGAGAGTCGTGCTTGTGCGTCTGGAGACTTCCCCGGAGGATATCGAGGGTATGCATGCGGCGGAAGGTATTCTCACCGTGCGCGGCGGCATGACCTCCCACGCGGCAGTTGTAGCGCGCGGCATGGGTACGGCGTGCGTATCGGGCTGTGGCGAAATTGCCATCAACGAGGAGGAAAAAGTATTTGAACTTGGCGGAGAGGTGTTCCATGAGGGCGATTATATTTCCCTGGACGGCTCCACCGGTAAGATTTATAAGGGTGATATCAAGACTGTTGAGGCTTCCGTGAGCGGAAACTTCGGCCGCATTATGGAGTGGGCGGACAAGTACCGCAAGCTTCAGGTGCGCACCAACGCGGATACGCCTGCCGACGCGGCAAATGCCGTGAAGTACGGTGCGGAAGGCATCGGCCTCTGCCGTACCGAGCATATGTTCTTCGATCCCGACAGAATCCCGAAGATCCGTCAGATGATTCTGGCGAGAACCCAGGAACAGAGGGAGAAAGCGCTGAATGCGCTGATTCCTTTCCAGAAGGGCGATTTCAAGGCATTGTATGAGGTGATGGAAGGCAGACCTGTGACCATCCGTTTCCTGGATCCCCCGTTACATGAGTTCGTGCCTACAGAGCAGGCGGACATCGACGATCTGGCGGTTGAGATGATGATGACGGCGGAAGAGGTGCAGGAGATCTGCGATTCCCTCCACGAGTTTAACCCCATGATGGGACATAGAGGCTGCCGTCTGGCGGTTACCTATCCCGAAATCGCAAGAATGCAGACCAGAGCCGTGATGGAGGCTGCGATTGAGGTGAAGAATGAGAAGGGATATGATGTCGTACCCGAGATTATGATTCCCTTAGTAGGCGAGAAGAGAGAGCTTAAGTTTGTCAAGGATGTGGTTGTGGAAGTGGCTGAGGCCGTGAAGAAAGAGAAAAATTCCGACATCCAGTACCACATCGGCACCATGATTGAGATTCCCCGTGCGGCTCTTCTGGCAAACGAGATCGCTGAGGAGGCAGAGTTCTTCTCCTTCGGTACCAACGATCTGACCCAGATGACATTCGGCTTCTCCCGCGATGACGCAGGCAAGTTCTTAAGCGATTACTATAAGAATAAGATTTATGAGTCCGATCCCTTCGCAAGACTGGATCAGAGCGGTGTGGGACAGCTCGTACAGATGGCGGCGGAGAAGGGACGCACAACCAGGCCGGAAATCAAGCTGGGTATCTGCGGCGAGCACGGCGGCGATCCGTCCTCCGTGGAGTTCTGCCATAAGGTGGGACTGACCTATGTTTCCTGTTCCCCGTTCCGTGTGCCGATTGCCCGGCTCGCGGCTGCGCAGGCGGCGATTTCGGAGAAGAAGTAATTTAGGATTTTTTGTCGTAGGGCACGGAAATTTATTCTAAAAAGAGGCAAAATAATTTGGCTACGACATAGAAAAATAAGACCTTGCATCGAAAGATGCGGGGTCTTATTTTTGTCAACATAAGGATGACTGGCGAAGCCGGACATCCGTTGTTTGCGGACTTATCCTTTCCCTTGCATAAATACTGGATTTTTAGGAACGTTCTGCACAGGATCACCATGGAGTAGGGGCAGCGTTGGCTTTAGCCTACGAGGATAAAACAGATTGCCTTTTTATGCCCTTTATAGAAAAAATTTCCGTGCCCTACGACATGGTGATATTTGTTTATGATGTTTTTGGGAAAATGACAGCAGGCATGGAAGCCTTGTAAATGCTGGATATTTGGCTTTTTGATTTCCCCAAAAAGCAATTCCCAATTCCCCAAAAGTGGTATGATTTCATTTTTGGGAACGTTTTTGGGAGAATAGCAGAATGTTCCCGGATGGGAGGTTTTGCGAAGGATGAGGAAAAAGAATTTCAAAGGGCGATGTGAAAAGAGGATGATTGGCAAGTGTACTGAGGTTTGCAGGACATATGATGCGATCCAGTATGCTTATGCTGATCTTCTGCAGATGGATGAGGAAGTAAAGGAGATCAGATGCAATGTTCAGTTGGATGTTCAGGATGACAGAATCTTTGTGATCGACTGTTTGAAACAGACTATGCCTGTGTGGAGGAAATTTGAATCAGTGGATTCTGTATTATCGGAATCTGAATTGTTGAGTGTGTATTCTCAATACTCTTGCAAAGAATTATCTATGTGTACTGAAAATGAACTGTTAGAGGCTACAGAATTTACCAGCGTTGACATTGATACTTTAGATGCAGACCAGAGGAAGGTTATGTATGAACGCTATACGATGATCACACCAATTCTTCCGTTTATAGCAGATGATAAGACGCGATCCAAGCTGATCTGTTCTATGGCTGAGGAACATCATGTATCAAAACAGACGATTAGGAATTATCTCTGTCTGTATTTGTCTTATCTGGATGTGACTGTGCTTGCTCCAAAGAAGCGGAAAGAGAATCGGGAACTGACAAAGGATGAAAAACATATGCGTTGGGCGTTGAATAAGTTTTTCTATACGACAAAGAAGCAATCACTTATGACTGCTTATACCATGATGCTCAAAGAGAAGTATTGTGATGTAATGGGTGTATTGGCAGAAGAATATCCATCCTTCTATCAGTTCCGATATTTTTACCGTAAGACAAGGAAGCTGCAGAACTTCTATATTTCCAGAGATGGATTGAAGAACTATCAGAGAAATAATCGTCCGCTTATAGGCGAGGGAGTACGGGAGTTTGCACCTGCAGTTGGCGTGGGGATGTTGGATGCTACGGTGTGTGATATTTATCTGATCAATGAGGAAAGGAATCTTGTTGGCAGACCTATCCTTACTGCATGTATTGATGCTTACAGTAGCCTGTGCTGTGGTTATTCTCTTTCATGGGAAGGTGGAGTATATAGTCTCAGAGGGTTAATGCTGAATATCATTGCCGATAAGGTGGCTTGGTGCAAGCGTTATGGTATCTCTATACAGAAAGAGGATTGGGATTGTGACAGGCTTCCCGGTACATTTGTCACAGATATGGGAAGTGAGTATAAATCGGAGAATTTTGAACAGATTGCGGAGCTGGGTGTTACGGTTGTAAATCTGCCGTCCTATAGACCTGAACTGAAAGGATTGGTAGAGAAGTTTTTTGATCTGGTACAGGAGATGTACAAGAAGCATTTAAAGGGAAAAGGTGTGATAGAACCGGATTATCAGGAACGAGGGGTACATGATTACCGTAAAGATGCTTGCTTAACGATGATGGACTTTGAGAAGATCATCCTGCATTGTATGATTTACTATAATTCTCAAAGAATCATAGAAAATTTTCCTTATACAGAAGCTATGATAGATGCACAGGTAAAACCCTATGCGTCCTGTATCTGGGAATGGGGTAAATCACTGATCGGAGCGAATCTGATAGGAGTGGATAGTAGAGAGTTGATGCTTATATTACTTCCGAGAACGACAGGGAAATTTGGACGAACAGGTTTGAAGGTAAATAAGCTGCGTTATCATTGTGAGGGATATACAGAGCAGTACCTATCTGGTGGTACTGCGACTGTGGCATATAATCCAGAGGATGTGACTTCTGTATGGGTGATAGAGAATGGAGTTTATACGGAATTTACTTTGATAGAATCCCGCTTTCAGGGAAAAGACCTTGTTGGAGTACAGGGATTACAGACCAGTCAAAAGGATATAACCAGAAGTGTTGCGAGAGAGAACCTACAGGCTCAAATTAATCTGGCACAGCATATTGAGGCGATTGCGAATAATGCTTGTGGCCATACGGATGTACATATGAAGAATATCCGCAATACCAGAAAAAAGGAACAGATGAAGAACCATCAGGATTATATGAAGGAGAGAGTAAACTATGGCTGATCTTTCAAATATTATACATATTTTGCCAACAATGAAATCTGGTGATGATTTGTTTTCTGCATTGGAAGTTTTACCGAAGTATGATGAGGCTATCCGAGAAGCAGAAGTACCTGTGCGTCTCATGGCTCTCTCTGATCTTTACAGGATATATGTACCATCCAATATGTCATTGGAGATTTACAGTAAGATGTATCTGGCATTGTTGCGGTCATTGCAGAAGAAGGGTACGAAAATGGCCATACAGCAGAAGAATCAGAACCATAAAGCCGTGTTACAGCAGGAGTACAGCGGTATTATGGGTGGCTCCGATAGTTTTACGATTATTGGTTCCAGTGGAATAGGCAAAAGTTCTGCTATCAGTCGGGCAATTACATTGATTACCGAGAATAGAGTGATTGAAGTGGAAAATCCATACACGAAGATTATTCCATGTATTTGTGTACAGTGTCCTTTTGATTCTTCTGTAAAGGGATTACTGTTAGAGATATTGCGCAAGGTGGATGAAATGATTGAAAGTAAATATTATGAGAACGCATTAAGGGCAAGGACTACAACGGATATGCTGATTGGGAGTGTCAGCCAGGTAGCATTAAATCATATCGGCTTGTTGGTGGTGGATGAGATTCAGAATGTATGCAACAGTAAGAATGGGAAGAGCCTTGTGGGTATGCTTACCCAGCTTATCAATAACAGTGGTATATCAATCTGCATGGTGGGAACGC
>CASWVG010000074.1 GCA_949472775.1 uncultured Lachnospiraceae bacterium | reverse complement strand
TCCTCATTTTAGTTCAAGATTGCAAACGAGCATCGCGAGTTTCGCAATTACCTATAACAAAAGAAAACCTAATCACGTCATTATTTGAATAAATATTCATACTATTTCTGTTTATAAAAATTTTACACAAACTAAAGTTTCCTCTCATTGACATCTATTTCCGAAATATTTATCATTATAACATAGATACGGGAAATGCTCACTCCCGCAGGTCATTTATTTCCGCCAAAAAATGCGAAAACAAGATAAAAATACGGAAGACTCGCCCCGCCAAAGAAAGGATTATGGTATGTCGTCTCAAAATTCAGTAATAGAAGAAATCAGAGAACAGCAGAAAAAAGCGTTTGCAACCATGACCCCAAAAGAAAAGCTTGCCTACTTCTGGGATTATTATAAAATGCACACAATCGTTGCAATAATCGTGATCGTCTTTGTCGTAAGCTTCATCAATGCCTACCGTTCCAGCAAGCCCACCGCTTTCTACGCGGTTTTATTAAACGCGGATGCCTACGAGGACAATGCCGCTGCCGCCAATGCGTGGAATGAAGGGTTCATGGAGTATGCGGGCATTGACCCGGAGTCCAATCAGGTAAATATTGACACTTCTATCGGTATCTCCTCCGGCGGTGGCAACCAGTACGAAGTAGCCAACCGGCAGAAAATGATGGCTATGATGCATGCGGGCGATATCCACGCGATCGTAGCGAACACGGAAACTTTTGAAATCTATGCCCGCCTTGCATACTTCTACGATCTGAATGCCACCTTTACCGAAGAGGAACTGGCTCCCTATGCCGATCTGCTCTACTACACAGACGGCGCCGCCTTTGATGCAGATACGGGCGATACGCTGGAAGAATTGGATGCAGCGCAGGAAGCCGTTTACAGCATGGTCATCGATCACAGCGATCCCGCTTCCATGGAAAAACCTGTGGCTGTTGGCGTCCGCATCCCACAGGCAGGAAACAAGCTGGGAGATTCCGGCTACTATGATTATATTTCCGAGTACGATTACACCTTTCAGGGATACCCTTCCGAGATTGTGATCGGGATTCCGGTATCGGTGGAAAATCCAAAGATAACGCTACAATTTCTGGACTATTTATTCGCGGATAACGCCTGAACATAAATCAGTACCTGTCCATCATCCTAAAAATATTCCAGCATAAACAATTTGCGCCAGAAGCTGATCGTTCTGCTCTGGCGCATCCATTTTATCTGGCATATTCACATTTTGCAATGCCTGCTCTCTTTGTCATACTTCCAGAATTTGACACAACTGTCAGTTTTTCAAAAATTCCCGAAGCATCTGGTTCACCACCCCCGGATCGGCATTCCCCTTCATCGCCTTCATGGTCTGCCCCACGAGGAAACCTATGGCTTTCTCTTTGCCGTTCCGGTAATCCTCCACGGACTGGGGATTCGCCGTGATCACTTCCTCTATGGTCTTCTTCAACGCGCCCTCGTCGCCCGCGATCTTTAATCCTTTCTCCTCCACATACTGTTCTGGATCTACATTTTCAGCAAACATGACCTCAAAAACTTCCTTTGCAACCGAACTGTTGATCTGCTTCGTATCGGTAAGGGCAATCAGTTTCGCCAGATTTTCGGGCGAAAAGCGCAGGTCGGAAGCGTCCACTTCGCGCTCCTTCATCAGGCGCAGCGTCTCCCCCATAATCCAGTTGGAAACCTTCTTCGGCTGTGCCCCCAACGCCACTGCCGCCTCGAACAAATCCGCAAGCGGCTTCTCCCCGGTGATGATCTCGATATCATAGTCGGGAATATCAAATTCCTCCCGATAACGCGCCATTTTTTCCGTGCGGAATTCCGGCTGTCTTGCGCGGATTTCCTCTAACATCTTTTCACTTACGCTGATCGGGGTCAGATCGGGATCCGGGAAGTAACGGTAATCCTGGGCGTCCTCTTTGCTGCGCATGGCGTAAGATTCCCCCTTCGCGTCATCCCATCTTCTTGTCTCCTGCACCACACTTTTCCCCGCTTCGATCAAGTCAAGCTGCCGTTCCTTCTCTCCCTCAATCGCCCTTGTAATTGCCTTGAAGCTGTTCAGATTCTTCATCTCCGTCCTGGTGCCGAAAGTTTCTGCTCCCACCTCCCTGACAGAGAGGTTCACATCCGCACGCATGGAGCCTTCCTGCAGCTTACAGTCCGAAGCGCCCAGATACTGGATCAACAACCGCAGTTTTTCCAGATAAGCGATCACTTCCCCGGCATTTCGCATGTCGGGCTCGGACACGATCTCGATGAGTGGCACGCCGGAACGGTTATAATCCACCAGACTGCAGTCCTCCCACTCGTCATGGATCAGCTTGCCTGCATCCTCCTCCATGTGGATCTCATGAATGCCGACAACCTTTTTACCGCCCTGATCCGTCTCGATCTCCACACCGCCGTTTCTGCAGATGGGAAGATAAAGCTGGGAAATCTGGTAATTCTGCGGGTTGTCCGGGTAAAAATAGTTTTTTCTGTCAAACTTTGCATACCGGGTGATATCGCAGTTTGTCGCAAGCCCCACGGCTATGGCATACTCCAGAACCTGTTTGTTAAGAACAGGCAGGGACCCGGGCATTCCCGTGCAGACCGGGCAGGTCTGGGTGTTCGGCGCCGCCCCGAAAGCGGTGGAACAGCCACAGAATATCTTTGTTTTCGTGGCAAGCTCCACATGCACTTCCAGACCAATTACGGTTTCATATTGTTTACTCATAGTTGTATTTACCTCCAATGCCGCGTTAGCTTTAGATCTTGATATCGCGTCCTATGGCGCGATGGCTTTAGAACTTCTTTTCGCGTTGCTCATAAGTATACGCCGCCCGAAACAGCTTCTTCTCCTGAAAACAGTCTGCGATCAGCTGCAGTCCGATGGGCAGCCCCCTGCTGTCCTGTCCGCAGGGAACGCTGATGCCCGGCAGTCCCGCCAGGTTCACGGCGATCGTGTAAATATCGCCAAGGTACATCTGTATCGGATCCGCCAGACTTTCTCCCAGCTTCGGCGCAGTAGTGGGCGCTACGGGACCGAGAATCAGGTCGTATTTGGAAAACGCCACGTCGAACGCCTTTTTAATCAGCGCCTTTACCTTCAGGGCTTTCAGATAATAGGCGTCATAGTAGCCGGAACTCAAAACAAAAGAGCCAAGCATAATACGGCGTTTTACCTCCTCTCCGAATCCCTCGGAGCGGGATTTTTTATACATATTATGGAGACCCGCGTACGCTTCGGTGCGGTAGCCGTATTTGATACCGTCAAACCGCTCCAGGTTGGAACTCGCCTCCGCCGCCGCAATGGTATAGTAAGCCGGAATTGCGTATTCCACCAGGCTTAAATCAAACCGCTCCACCACCGCGCCTCTGCTCTTCAAAACATCTGCCGCCCGCAGCACAGCCGTCCGCACCTCGTCATCCAGCCCTTCCCCCAGATAGTCGTTTGGAATACCGATACGCATCCCCTTCACATCCTCTGTGAGAGCCGCCGTAAAGTCGGTGTCGTCCCGAAAAACAGAAGTGGAATCCTTCGTGTCATGGGAAGCAAGCGCCGTGAGCACAGCCGCACAGTCCTTCACATCCTTAGTCAGCGGGCCGATCTGGTCCAGGGAGGAGCCGTAGGCAATGAGACCGTAGCGGGAAATCGTGCCGTATGTGGGTTTCAGACCCACCACCCCACAGTAGGAGGCCGGCTGTCTGATGGAACCGCCCGTATCGGAACCGATGGCGTAAATACATTCGCCTGCCGCCACCGCTGCCGCGGAACCGCCGGAAGAACCGCCCGGCACATGTTCCGGATTTACCGGGTTCTTTGTGGGACCATATGCAGAAGTTTCCGTTGTGGAACCCATGGCGAACTCGTCCATATTGGTCTTGCCGAGAATCACCGCCCCCGCCTTCTGCAGATTCTTCACGGCCTCCGCCGTGTAGGCCGGCACAAAGTTATGCAGGATTCTGGAAGAACAGGTGGTGAGCAGTCCTTCCGTACAAATGTTGTCCTTCACCGCCACCGGTACCCCCGCAAGCTCTCCCACAAGCTCTCCCGCCTCAATTTTTGCCTGCACTGCCTGCGCCTGCGCCCGCGCGCCGTCCCTATCTACCGTGACATAGCAGTTGTATTTTTTATCCTCTTTTTCGATCTGCGCAAGCACAGCCTCCGTGGCTTCCACAGCGGTGGTTTCCCCCGCTCTTATGGCCGCAGAAAGTTGTGTCGCAGTCATATCAAATATATCCATATATTTCTTTCCCCGTCTTTCTGGTTTATATCTGGTGTGCCGCATGAATCCTTCGCTTACATTGATTTCCGGCTTAGCCTTTCCTGCATAAGTGGATATCATTTTTCCGAGTCTGGTGCAGCTACGCTTTTGCAAAGCAGCGCGGCGACATAGAAATGACTGTCCGCTCATGCCTGCAATACCTGAACCCGGCGACACAAAAATCAACAACAATCAAACGTCCGCGGCACCACAAACATCCCATCCTTCTCCTGCGGCGCATTGGACAGCAGCCGTTCTCTTTCATCCCCGTTCGTCACCACATCCTCGCGAAACACATTCTCCACCGGGAACACATGGGACATGGGTTCTACATCCGTCGTGTCAAGTTCGCCCAGCTTGTCGATATAGTCAAGCATCCGCCCCATATCCGCCTTCGCCTGTTCCTTCTCTTCTGCGGACAATTCTAGTTTTGCGAGAATACCCACATATTCTATTGTCTCGTCGGTTATTATATTTGCCATGTTTTTCTCCTATCCACGAGTTCCTATTTGGTTCGTCACTCCGTCACGTTTCGTACATAGGGAAGTTCATTTCTCAAGGAGCCACTCAAAAAGCGTCGGCACTTAGCAGAGTCTCTTATGTGCTTAGTGCCCGCTACGCTTTTAACGGAGCGGAAGCGCGGCGACGCAGAAATCAACCTCCATACGCTTCATATCTTTAAAAACTACGCCCTCACCTTAATATGCACTTCCCTAAGCTGTTGCTCCGTCACATCCCCGGGCGCGCCGCACATCAGATCCTGGGCGGAACCGCTCATGGGAAATGCGATCACCTCCCTGATGTTCTCCTCACCCCGAAGCAGCATAATCATGCGGTCAACCCCCGGCGCCATGCCCGCGTGAGGCGGCGCCCCAAACTGAAACGCATTGTACAGCGCGCCAAACTTGGTTTTCAAAGTCTCTCCGTCATAGCCCGCAATGGCAAATGCCTTCTCCATAATCTCCATGTCGTGATTACGCACCGCGCCGGAGGAGAGCTCCACGCCGTTGCAGACGATATCGTACTGGTATGCCAGCACCTCCAGCGGATCCATGGTGTTAAGTGCCTCCAGACCGCCCTGCGGCATGGAAAAAGGATTGTGGGTAAAGCCTATCTGCTTTGTCTCCGGGTCGCGCTCAAACATGGGAAAGTCGTTGATATAGCAGAACCGGTATGCATTCTTTTCCAATAGATCCAGTTTCTGCCCGAGTTCCGTGCGAAGCTGCCCCGCATAGAAAGCCGCCCGCTCCTCCTTATCAGCGATAAAGAAAATCGTGTCGCCAGCCACAAGGTTAGCCAGTTCACGAAGTTCTCCCTTTTTCTCTTCCGGGATAAACTTGTCAATCGGACCTTTGTAGCTCAAATCCTCCGCCACTTCCAGATAACCGAGACCGCCCATGCCCATATCCGTGGCAAACTTTAACAGCTTCTCATGAAAGCCCTTCGACATATCCGCATGCACCTTGATCGCCCGGACTGTCCTGCCCTGAAAAGGCTTGAAGGTACATGCCTGGAAAAAGTCTGTCAAATCCATAATCCGCAAAGGGTTGCGCAGATCCGGCTTATCGGTGCCAAATTCCAGCATCGCCTGTTTATAGCTGATAATCGGATAAGGCGCTTTTGTCACCGCTGCTCCCTCCGGCGCAAATTTCTCAAACACAGCAGACAAAACTTCCTCGCCCACCGCAAACACGTCCTCCTGCGTTGCGAAGCTCATCTCAAAGTCCAACTGATAAAATTCACCCGGCGAGCGGTCCGCTCTCGCGTCCTCATCCCGGAAGCATGGCGCGATCTGGAAATACTTGTCAAATCCCGACACCATCAGAAGCTGTTTGAACTGCTGGGGCGCCTGCGGCAAAGCGTAAAACTTGCCCTTATATTTTCTCGACGGAACAATGTAGTCTCTCGCACCCTCCGGCGAAGACGCACACAGAATCGGCGTCTGAATCTCTAAAAATCCCATCTCTGTCATCTTTTCCCGCAAGTAAGCAATCACCCTGGAGCGGAAAATAATGTTGTCCTTCACCTTCTGGTTGCGCAGATCAAGGTAGCGGTATTTCAGCCGCACATCCTCTCTCGTTTCCCTGGAAGTCATAATCTCAAAGGGAAGCTGCCTGTAAACCCTGCCAAGCACATCCACTTTATGCGCTTCCAGCTCGATGGTTCCCGTGGGAATCCGGGGGTTGTATGTGTCCTCGTCCCGTTTTTCGATCAGACCCTCAATGGAAACGCTCATCTCCTTGGACAACCCTTCCAGGAGGGAAGTGTCCCGCATCACCACCTGTAACACACCGTACATATCCCGCAGATCCACAAAGGATACACCACCGTGATCCCTTATATTCTCGATCCAGCCTGCCACGCGCAGTTCCCTGCCAATGTCGCTCTCGCTGATTTCCTGTAACGTTACGTCCCTGTACTGGTTTTTGATAGTCATAACTGTCTCTCCTCTTCATAAATACGCCTTGTATAAGCAGCTTCGAGATGCGCCCCGTCTCTCATTCGCGTTGCTCGTCATAAACATTCCGAAACGTTCGCTCATACAGGCATGACTCATGTTCCGAAAACCGTCTGACTCTGGTTATACACGCAAAACGTCCCGGAACACATTGCTGTATTCCGGGACGGATATGTTTGATTATCCGCGGTACCACCCGCATTGGTAAGCCGCCATCCCAGACAGGATGCAATCCGCCTTACCCTCTCATCCACTTAACGCGTGTCACGTACTGCCCTAGCCCCGCTTATGACACCCGTGTCATTGACACTCGTGTCACATTTGGTATCTTTCCCCTGTGATACCCTATTGCAAAATTCAGACAGTCTGCTCCGGAGTGTTCCCATCCCTGTCTTTCACAAACAGCGCTCTCAGTCGGTGACGCCGTATTCCTGTCGCTTCCCTCAAGGTGAGTCTCCTTCATCGCATTTATCTGCAGAGATGTTTCCTGTAAAAAACATTCGTGCATCTTTGTATACATGTATAACATAATTCTTTCCCACATGCAAGTGTTTTATCCTAAAAAACCTGCTGTGTACGTCAAAAAGTACAACATCTATTTCCGCAAAGAAGTGGCAGGAGCCACATACACGCCGTTCTCTGCCTCAATTTCCCTGTCTGTTTTCAGCAGATTCACCGCCGCTTCGTCGATCTGACTGGCTCACGGCCTGCTCTCAAAAACGCGGTCAGACAGTCATCGCCAAAAATGATGTGAAAGAACATGACCGCAAGAGTATTTTCCTAAAACACATTATCCGTATTCTGGTACAAACCACAATAAAATCTCATAAATATATTTTCGCCGACCGTCCAATCCCGTCCGCATCCAGCTCCGTAAATCCGCCTGCTTCTTCATCATACGCGGCAAAGGAAATCCCATCGTCCGCCTTGTGAATCCGGTAAATGCTGCCCTGCGTGATACATGCCGCCTTCCCTGTATAGGGAATCGTTTCCTCCGAAGCCGCCTCCAGAAGCGCAAACAAAACCGCACCATGCGCCGTCAGAAGAATCCGCTCCGCATCGCAAAAAATATCCGTTATTTTTCGGAATGCCTGTCCGGCACGCCTGATCAGCTCTTCTTTCGACTCCATGCCCGGGCAGTCGCTGTCGGGATACTTTGCCTTCATGTCATCCAGCGACATGCCTTCCCCCTCGCCAAAACCACGCTCGATGAGAAGTTCTTCCACAACGATCTTCTCTTTCGGATAATCCAGTCTGTGCGCCGCGATCTCCGCGGTTTCCCGCGCCCTCTTTAAGGGGCTTGAAATGATGGCGTCCATCTGCACACCTGCCGCACACAATCTGCGCACGGTATCGTCCACCTGCGCCCTTCCCTTTTCATTCAGCGGAATGTCCGTATGTCCCTGTAAAAGCCGCTTTTTATTCCAGTCCGTCTCCCCATGGCGGAGCAAATATATGTCCATGTTCTGATACCTTTCTTTTTATCGCCCGAAAACCTCTTTCAGACAAAAATACGCTTCTGCATCCATTCCTGTCTTCGTAGACTGCTGCCAGCTTAAGCCTTTCTTCCCACCCGAAGCTGCACTGCCTCAGACCCCCAGCCTCTTTATCCGGTCAACCGCCTCCACGGTATTTTCATAACTGCCGAACGCCGTCAGTCTGAAATATGTCTCGCCGCTCGGTCCGAATCCCGACCCGGGCGTGCCGACCACATTCGCCGTCTCAAGCAGATAGTCGAAAAACTCCCAGCTCGTCATGCCGTTCGGCGCTTTCAGCCAGATATAAGGCGCGTTGACGCCGCCGGAAACCGTGTACCCCGCGCTTTTCAAACCCTCCAGAATATAAGCCGCGTTCTTCATATAATAAGCGACCAGTTCTTTCGTCTCCCTCTTGCCTGCCTCGCTGTAGACTGCCTCTCCCGCCCTCTGGATGATGTAAGGCGCACCGTTGTACTTCGTGCCATGCCGCCTTGCCCAGAGTCCGTGGAGCGCCACATCCCCCACCTTCAATTCCTTCGGAACCACGGTAAAGCCCAGACGGACGCCGGTAAAGCCAGCGTTTTTTGAAAAAGAGCGAAGCTCGATGGCACAGGTTCCCGCCCCTTCACACTCGTAAATGCTGTGGGGCACATCCGCCTCGGATATATATGCCTCGTAGGCCGCATCGTAGATAATAACGGATCCGTTCTTATTGGCGTAATCCACCCACTCCTGCAACTGCGCCTTTGTGATGGTGGAACCCGTTGGATTATTCGGAAAGCACAGATAAATCAGATCCGGCACGGTCTTTGGCAGTTCCGGCGCAAAGCCGTTTTCCGCCGTACAGGGCATGTAAATCACATCGCTCCAGTTGCCCGTATTCCCATCGTAAGTGCCTGTTCTGCCCGCCATCACGTTGGTGTCCACATACACCGGGTAGACGGGATCACAGACCGCAATCTTATTGTCCGTGGCAAAAATCTCCTGAATGTTGCCGGAATCACACTTTGCCCCGTCGGAGACAAAAATCTCGTCCGCATCAATCTGACAGCCCCTCGCCCTGTAATCGTTCTTTGCAATCGCCGTGCGCAAAAACTCATACCCCAGATCCGGCGCGTAACCGCGGAACGTCTTTTCATCCGCCATCTCATCCACCGCCCCGTGAAGGGCACTGATAATCGCAGGGGTAAGCGGCTTAGTCACGTCGCCGATCCCCAGTCTTATTATTTTTTTGTCCGGGTTAGCCGCCGCGTAGGCGTTCACCTTCTTCCCAATTGTAGAAAATAAATAACTCCCGGGTAATTTCAAGTAGTTGTCGTTCACCTTAACCATGGCTGTTCCATCCTTCCTCCGCTGCACTCATCTTTTGCTGTGAGCACCACACTTGAACTGCTTTCCAAGATACATTCTCTTGTTTGTTCCGTCCCTTTATATTTCTCCCTCAAAAACTGTCGCCGCCGGTCCCGTCATATAGACCAGATCCGCCTCCCTGTCCCATGTAATGACGAGATCGCCGCCAAGGAGCTTTACCGTAACCGTCTCTTCCGTCAGACCATTCAGGACACATGCCACGGCAACCGCACAGGCACCCGTGCCACAGGCGAGCGTTTCCCCCGTGCCGCGCTCCCACACCCGCATCTGCACGGTATTCCTGTCAATCACCTTCACAAACTCCGTATTGGTTCGTCTCGGGAACCGCCCATGGTTCTCAAAATACGGCCCAATCTCCTCTATGGCAAGAAAGTCCACGTCATCCAGATACACCACTGCATGGGGATTTCCCATTGACACACATGTCATTTTATAGTCCTTCCCCTGCACGCAAATCGGCTCGTCGATCACACGCTCATTCTCGCTGACCACCGGCACCAGCGCCGCCTTAAGCTCCGGCGCGCCCATATTGACTTTTACCTGTTCTACTTTTCCATCTTTGACAATAAGCGTCAGATACTTAACGCTCCCTGCACTTATGACGGTTATGTCAGTTTTGTCGGTAAGCCCTTTGTCATAGACAAATTTCCCCACACAGCGGATGCCGTTGCCGCACATTTCTGCCCGGGTGCCGTCCGCATTGAACATCTCCATCTCAAAATCCGCCTCGTCGGACGGATTGATAAAGATCACCCCGTCTCCGCCGATACCGAAATGCCTGTCGCTCAAACGTCGCACCAGCGCCGTCTTCTCCTCCTGCGGTATCCGTTCCCGGCTACCGTCCACATAGACATAATCGTTGCCGCAGCCTTGCATTTTTGTGAATTTCATGTTCATCTCCATTCCGGAGCATCCATGCGGCGGCAATCGCCCAAATCCCAAATATCACACTATATGAACAGATTCGTGTGCCATCATGGTAGCTTTGTGATGCTCCTGCGCAATTTTCAGTTTATGCAACTATCCAGCCTGCGGCTTCCTGGTTACTGGATCCGGCCTATTCCAGTTTTGCCTTCGGCAAAGAAGCCGGGTTTCTCTCAACCTTTACATGTTCTCACGGACTTTGCAACAAGTGCAAGGTCCCAGGCTGAACTGTTACCAATTTTCCTTCAAGTATACATCCATCCCTGCAAAAATGCTACACCGTTATTCACCGCAGTCCAAATTCCGTAACAGTCCAGCCCCCGCCCTTCGCAAAGACGCCCCGCCCTTCGGCTTCACGGCAGCGCCTGACAAACACAAAATGTTCCAATCCCATCACGTCCGCATCATGGCGAGAACCATCTGCGCCTCCTCCACCAGATTGGTGCCGCTGTCCATGCTGCATTTCTGCAAATAGCGGTGTGCCTCCTCCTCTGTCATGTGATTCCGGTTCATCAAAAGCGCTTTTGCCTCCTTGATCAGTTCTTCCTCCTGTGCGCTGCGCGCTCTGGGGCGTTGTCTTTCCCGCCTCTTTCGCCGCTCAATCGCCTGCCCCATCATATCTACCGTGTTGATCAGATCATGCACCTTAAGCGGCATGGCAAGACTCATAATATTGCGAAGGTCGCACTCCTGCAACACGTTCGCGGAAGCAAGCAGCAGCATCTCAAATCCTTTCGGAAGGCAGGCGTGCAGTTCATGGTACATCATATCGGACATCCTGTAACTGCAGATCACAAGCCCGTCATTCAGATCATCCATTCTGCTAAGTGCCTGGGACCCTGTCGTGCACACACTGTCTACATGAAATCCGTTCTTTACAAGCAGATTGCGGATGCCTTTTGCGTCCTCGGGTTTTGGCAGCACCACTATGATGTTAAACACACGCTCACCCCCTTCCTTATTCAAAGCACATATTATTTTATTCTGCTGCCCCACCGTCCGGCTACAAGGTTTAAAACCGGTTCAGATACTCGTTTATCTCCCAATCCGTCACCTGACTGCGATAGCGGTTCCATTCCTCCTTTTTCAGCGAAATATATTTCTCAAACACATGGTCTCCCAGCGTCTTTCTCATAAACGCATCCTTCTCCATGCAGGAAATCGCTTCCGCCAGTGTCCCCGGCAGCTCCTCTATCTTCCGCGCTCTCCGCTCCTGCTCACTCATACGGAAAATATTGCAGTCCACGCTCTCCGGCACAGGCGTCTGCCTTCTGATCCCGTCAAGCCCCGCCCGCAGAACCGCCGCCAAAGCCAGATACGGATTTGCCGTCGGATCGGGGCTACGCAGTTCCATCCGCACCGCGTCCCCTGCCGCCGCCGGAATGCGAATGAGCGAACTCCGGTTCGTGGCGCTCCACGCAATGTATACCGGCGCCTCAAAGCCCGGCACAAGCCTCTTATAAGAATTGACAATCGGATTCAAAATCGCTGTCATACCGCGCATATGCTCCATAACGCCGCCCAGAAAAGCGTATGCGTCACGGCTCAACCCGTGGGCGCCTTTTTCATCGGCAAAAATATTTTTCCCATCCTTCAGAAGCGACATATTGATGTGCATACCGGAACCGTTCACACCATATCTGGGTTTCGGCATAAAACTGGCATGCAGCCCGTGTCTTTTTGCAATGGTTCTGACCGCCAGCTTAAAAGTCATAATATTGTCCGCCGTCGTCAGTGCGTCGTCATATCGGAAACTGATCTCATGCTGTGCCGGCGCCACATCATGGTGGGACGCCTCCACCACAAACCCCATGTCTTCCAGAGTGAGTACCATATCACGCCGCGCATTCTCCCCGAAGTCTACCGGACCGACATCAAAATAACCCGCCTTCTCGTGGGTAAGCGTGGTAGGCATTCCGTTGTCGTCCAGATGGAACAGGAAAAATTCACACTCCGCGCCCACCTGGAAGGTAACGCCCATCTCTTCCGCTTCCTTGATCGCCTGTTTCAGCACATAGCGGGGATCACCCGCAAACGGCGTTCTGTCTGGACGGTACACATCGCAGATCAAGCGTGCCACCTTTCCCTGCTGGGGTCTCCACGGAAATATTTCCAGCGTACTGTAATCCGGATGCAGATACATGTCCGACTCCTCCACACCGGCAAAGCCTTCAATGGAAGATGCGTCAAACATACAGTCATTGTCGAGAGCCTTCTCAAGCTGCCCCGCCGTGATCGCCAGATTTTTCAAGTTACCGAAAATATCTGTAAACTGGAGTCTGATAAACTCCACGTCCTCCTCCTCAACCAGCTTTATAATATCTTCCCTGCTATATTTTTTTCTCATGCGATACCGCCTTTCCTTCTCTTTATAGCTCTGCTTATGCGCGAAAAAAGGGCGCTCTATCCCTTCGAGAACGCCCTTGTCCGGTACAATCATATCAGTTTCTTTATTCTTTTGTCAAGCCACATCACTCTGTTTTACAATGCAAGCGTTTTGCGGGCACTGTTACAATGATTCGGAATTAATTTGCTTTTTTCATTTTCCGTGCGCAAGGATTGCATATAGGCCTCAATTTGAGCCACTCTTGGACAAATGAATTTTTTTCACTGCTTCCTCCGATCCGTTAGGAACATAGCCATGGCTTATGATCATTGCTTAGTTTTACAGGCTTTTCTATATGTATTTCCGTTGGAATCCTGCCCCGCGCCTTGACCCGAACGATATACCCTAAATTTCATTCTGTTTCTTTTCAGCACAAGAAAAAGGAAAGTGGATTACTGTAGTTCCCTGCTTTAAATTCCACTGTGTTACTATATCAACGGTGCAGTCGGCATTCCAGCTTCCCGACCTCTACGTCTTTAAATTCCACTCTGTTTCTATATCAACCCAGATGTTCCAGATTTACCCTCTCTACTAACTCACTTTAAATTCCACTCTGTTACTATATCAACGCCGGTGCAGTGTTTGGAGGCGGAAACATTCTACACTTTAAATTCCACTCTGTTACTATATCAACCGGTCATAGAGGTTTCCTACAGCCTGCCGCACAGAACTTTAAATTCCACTCTGTTACTATATCAACATCCATCCATCAATCCATATTCCGGCACATTTCGCCTTTAAATTCCACTCTGTTACTATATCAACTAATAACCGTCTTTTTGAGGCAATTTCTCCTTGCACTTTAAATTCCACTCTGTTACTATATCAACCAAATCGGCCTCGCCTCGTCGTTAATCGAGACAGCTTTAAATTCCACTCTGTTACTATATCAACTCTTTCTCGCTGTTGAAAATAGGCTCGAAGTTGCTACTTTAAATTCCACTCTGTTACTATATCAACCCTTTTCCCTAATGGACTTCTTTCCGTCAAATGCCCACCTTTAAATTCCACTCTGTTACTATATCAACTGCCTTATCAATCCAGTTAACCTTGAACCAGTGCCCTTTAAATTCCACTCTGTTACTATATCAACCTGAGTGGCGGCGAGTTGCGAACGTTTAGTGAAATCTTTAAATTCCACTCTGTTACTATATCAACCCTATCACACTTCGGAATCCACCACGGATTTTTTACTTTAAATTCCACTCTGTTACTATATCAACATTTTGGGTGGCTAAATCACCCATACGCTGAATAATCTTTAAATTCCACTCTGTTACTATATCAACAGAGCCTTTGAGAGGAATTATCCGGATCTGGATTTTCTTTAAATTCCACTCTGTTACTATATCAACCATTCAATAACGTTCTTACTTAAATGCTCGTTTATCTTTAAATTCCACTCTGTTACTATATCAACAATGAAAAAGGGCAAATATACGCAGCCGATATATTTCTTTAAATTCCACTCTGTTACTATATCAACTCTGAAGCAGATAAGACCGAGAGTCAGGCTGTATCTGCTTTAAATTCCACTCTGTTACTATATCAACTATCGCGGACATCACAGAAACAGGCATGAAAGAATTCTTTAAATTCCACTCTGTTACTATATCAACAAATACTACGCCGAGATGGAATTTCGTATTATTTACTTTAAATTCCACTCTGTTACTATATCAACAATTTCCTGCCTGTCTAGCCTCTGATCGGATGTTTTCTTTAAATTCCACTCTGTTACTATATCAACAGTTACCTTAATGATCTATTTCTTCAAATTTAATCCCCTTTAAATTCCACTCTGTTACTATATCAACCAGAACTGGGACAGGGAATATGATTTCCCGTGTCCTTTAAATTCCACTCTGTTACTATATCAACGTCTCAGTCTTACAGATCCGGATTACCCTGTCCTTCCTTTAAATTCCACTCTGTTACTATATCAACAGCGATATCGGCGGCAGTCACATGCTGCAGAACCTCCTTTAAATTCCACTCTGTTACTATATCAACCCAGCGCGGCATGCATGTCACCGTTACAGTTAGTATCCTTTAAATTCCACTCTGTTACTATATCAACGTGTCTGCTGCCCTGCCTCAAGCGCTGTGATCCGCTCTTTAAATTCCACTCTGTTACTATATCAACCATCAGCGCAAGGTATACACTGTTTAAAGCATTAAACTTTAAATTCCACTCTGTTACTATATCAACCCATACCATCCATATATTCCGGAAAAGGGCTATC
>CASWVG010000073.1 GCA_949472775.1 uncultured Lachnospiraceae bacterium | reverse complement strand
ATGACCACGACCATGCGCATGAGGCAGAGCATCACCATGACCACGACCATGCGCACGAGGCGGAGCACCACCATGACCATGGGCATACGCACGAGGCGGAGCACGCGCACCACCATCACAGCGGTATGCACGAAATAGAGCACATTGTGAGCGGTCTGCCTTTGTCGGAGCGGATACGGAAGGACATTCTGGCGGTATTCGGGATGATAGCGGAGGCGGAGAGTCATGTGCACGGTGTGCCTGTCACGGAGATTCACTTTCACGAGGTGGGAACCATGGACGCGGTGGCGGATATCACGGCGGTTTGTGTGCTGATGGACAGACTGGCTCCGGATCAGGTTATTGTGTCGCCTGTGCATGTGGGAAGCGGGCAGGTGAAGTGTGCCCACGGGATTTTGCCGGTGCCTGCGCCGGCAACGGCTTATATATTAAAGGATGTGCCGATTTACGGCGGGGAGATCATGGGAGAACTGTGCACACCGACGGGTGCGGCGCTGCTCAAATATTTTGCCAGCCGTTTCGGGGCGATGCCAGTTATGCGCACGCTTGCTATCGGTTACGGTATGGGGAAAAAGGATTTCCCGGCGGCAAACTGTGTGCGCGCGCTGCTTGGGGAGACGGAAGGCACGGGGGACACGGTTGCAGAGCTTGTCTGCAATGTGGATGACATGACGGCGGAAGCTGTCGGATTTGCGTCGGAGATGCTTCTGGAGGCGGGTGCGCTGGAGGTCTACACCGTGGCGGCGGGCATGAAGAAGTCCCGCCCGGGCACGGTGCTGCATGTGATGTGCACGGAATCCATGAAAGGAAAAATGGTGGAACTTATTTTTAAACACACGACCACGATCGGTATCCGTGAAAACATTTCCAGAAGATATACACTTGCGCGCTCGATCCGGAAGGTGCAGACGCCTTTTGGGGAAGTGCGGAAAAAAATATCGGAGGGCTACGGCGCGACGAGGGAAAAGTATGAATATGAAGATCTGGCGCGGATTGCGAGAGAACGGGGGATGTCCATCCAGGAGGTGGCGGAATCCCTGTGAGGGTATGGGAAAATGAATAGCCAAAAAGACTTGCAGAGGAGAAGCGGAGTATGCCTTCGCAATGAGAGGCAAAACAAAATATTGGATCATGGAGAGAAGAGGCGGAAACAGAGTATGAGAAGACCGACGGGACTGCTTGCAATTATCTTGCTACTATGCGCATGGCTACTGACTGCCTGTGGAGTTGACAGCGCGGGCGGTGCAGGGGTAGAAAACGGGAAGCCGGATGAAAAACAGACTGCAGACGGGCAGACGGAACCTGTCACCTTAGTCTACGGCAGCGGCGACTACACCCGCATCAATCCGGCACTGGACGAACACGGCGAAATCAACCTGTTGCTCTTTGACGGGCTGACCTCGCACAACGGGAAAAATGAGGTCGTGCCCGGACTGGCGAAAAGCTGGGAGTTTGACGAGGCAGCGTGCACGTATACCTTTTATCTGGAAGAGGGTGTTACGTGGCATGATGGAGAGCCTTTTACGGCAGAGGACGTGAAGTTCACGATCGAGACGATCATGGATCCGGAAAACGCTTCCGAGAATGCGCCCAATTATGAGGATGTGGAGGAAATCACGGTGACGGATGACCATACGGTTTCGTTCCGTCTGTCCGCGCCGAACGTGGCTTTTCTGGATTATATGGCTATGGCGGTACTTCCCGAACACCTGCTTGCGGGGGAGGATATGCAGACTTCGGATTTCTTTCGTGCGCCGATAGGAACCGGTCCCTATAAACTTGAAAACTGGGATATGGGGCAGGCGATTGTACTGACAAAAAACGAATCCTATTTCAAAGGGGCACCCCATATCGACAGGGTAATTTTTAAGATTGTGACAGACGACAATGCGAAGACGCTGCAGATGGAAGCGGGAGAGCTTGATCTGGCGCTTCTGCCTCCGAAAGCGGCGCAGACGTTTGAGGGCCGGGAGGACTATGTCTGTTATCATATGCAGACCTCCGATTACAGAGGGATTCTTTTCAATTTTAACAATCCGTACTGGCAGGAAAACAGGGATATCATTCCCGCTGTCTGTTATGCGATAGACAGACAGGCGATTGTAGACGCGGTGTTGCTGGGAGGGGGGATGCCCGCCTACGGTCCGCTACAGCGAAATATTTATAACAATGAGAATATGGAGCACTATGACTATAACCCGGAAAAAGCAGTAGAAATTCTCAAGTCCGCGGGATGTGTCAAAGGAGAAGATGGGATTTATACAAGAGACGGAGAACCGCTCTCCTTTGTGATCAGCGTGGGTGCCGGCGATCAGGTCCGGGCGGACATGGCGCAGGCGGCGGCGCAGCAGATCCGGGCGGTTGGGATTGACTGCAGGGTGGAGATTCCGACAAAGGTTGACTGGAACGGTCAAATGGCGTACCTGATCGGCTGGGGAAGCCCCTTTGACGCGGACGATCATACCTATAAGGTGTTTGGCACGGGAAAGGGCGCAAACTACAGCGGCTATTCCAATGAGGCGGTGGACCGGTATCTGACGCAGGCGCGCAGCTCTGACGATCCGCAGGCACGCGCTGAGAATTACGCCCGGTTTCAGGAGGAGCTGGCAAAAGATCCGGCGTATGCGTTTATCTGCTATATTGACGCCGATTATGTGGCGGATGCCTCGATTCAGGGCATTTCGCCCGAAACAGTGATGGGTCATCACGGCGTGGGGATTTTCTGGAATATTGCGGAATGGACAAAGTGAGAAACGCGTAAAGTACTTCTAAAGATGTCCCGCCAAAGGGCAGGACAAAGTCAGAAAAGCGGACTGGGAAGTAGCAGGTTTCGCGTAAGAGAATGTCAGAAAAGCGACATTCTCCGCATGTGATCGGAGGATAGGAATGGATTTGCTGGAGGTCGAAAATTTGTCGGTCAGTTTTTACAGACCCGAAGGGGAGATAGAAGCGCTGAAAAAGGTCAGCTTTTCCCTGAGGGAAGGCGAAATTCTGGCGGTGATGGGGGAGACCGGCTGCGGAAAAAGCGTGTTGTGCAAAAGCATACTGAAACTTTTGCCGGATATCGCAAAAATAAAGACAGGTCATATTATTGTCAGAGGAGAGGAGATCACCGATTACACGGAAAGACAGATGCGGGAACTGCGGGGCAGTTTTTTTTCCATGGTTTTCCAGAATCCCATGACAGCGCTGAATCCGTGTATGTCCGTGGGCGAGCAGATTGCTGAGGCGGTGCGTCTGCGGCAGCCCGGACTTTCGGGGAAGGAGCGGCAGCAGAGGGTGGCGGAGCTGATGCATCTGGTGGGACTTGACCATCCCGGGGAACGTGCCAGGCAGTATCCCTATCAGCTTTCGGGAGGCATGGCGCAAAGGTGTGTCATCGCCATTGCACTGGCGGCGCAGCCGTCGGTTCTGTTTGCGGATGAGGCGACCACGGCGCTGGATGTGACAGTGCAGGCGCAGATTTTGGACTTATTTCTGGAATTGCGAGAAAAAACGGGTATGTCCATTGTCCTTGTCACACACAATCCGGGTGTGGCGGCAAGGGCGGCTGACCGCGTGGCGCTGATGAAGAATGGGGAGCTGACGGGAATCGGAGATGTGGAGGAAATTTTTGAGGAAATTATACATAGGCAGAATTTTATATAATATTGGAAAATTTGCGCTGCGTGTTATTGTGTTGTCCGTTCTCGTATTCACCATTTCCAGACTTGCGCCGGGGGATCCGCTTTACGCCTACTACGGAGAGCGGGTGGAGAAAATGAGCGTGGCGCAGCAGGAGCAGGCAAGAGAGAGACTTGGTCTGCGCAAGCCGCTGTTTACGCAGTATGCGCGCTGGCTGCAGGGGGCGTTTCACGGCGACTTTGGCATTTCCTATCAGTATAAGACGGACGTGAAGGAGGTGATTGCCGCAAGAATCGGTAATACCCTTATTCTGGGCGGTCTGGGATTTCTACTGATTTTCGTACTTGCACTCTTACTTGGGCTATTCTGCGCGTGGAGGGAGGACCGGGCGGCTGACCGGATCATTTGCAGAATCGGGACTGTGACAAGCTGCGTTCCCGAGTTCTGGCTGGCATTGCTTTTACTTCTGGTGTTTGCTGTGTGGCTTGACTGGCTGCCAGGTTCCGGGGCATATTCCATTGGAAAAGAGGGGGACGTGGCGGACAGGGCAGTGCATCTTGTTCTGCCGCTTACAGTGGTGGTGCTGGGGCATCTGTGGTACTACGCTTTTCAGGTCCGCAACAGGCTGCTTGAGGAGGTGCGCGCGGATTATGTGTTGCTGGCAAGAATGAAAGGACTGAGTGGGAAACAGGTATTATACAGACACTGTCTGCGGGGGGCGCTGCCTTCCTATCTGAGTATGATGGCTGTGGCACTGCCCCATATACTCGGCGGCACATATGTGGTGGAGACGGTGTTTTCCTATCCGGGCATCGGCACTCTGGCATATGAGAGCGCCAGATATCAGGATTACAATCTTCTGATGGTAGTGAGCCTGCTCACGGGAACAATGGTTATTTTCTGCAACATGCTTGCCGGGATTATCAGCGGGCGGATTGATCCCCGGATGCGTATACACAGCCTGACGGGCGGCGGGGAGGTGAGAGGATGTTGAAAAAGAAATTTCCCGCGCTTTCTTTAACTATATTGACCGCCATAGTCATTTTTTGCCTTACCTGTGGAGGTTTGATGACGAAGGATCCGCTTTACATGGATCTGGCGCACTGCAATGAGGCACCGGGAAAAGAGTTTCTCTTTGGCACCGACACAATGGGAAGGGATATTTTTTCCATGATACGCTATGGCGGCAGGATTTCCCTTACAATCGGGTTTCTCGCAACCCTTCTCTCCACCATTCTGGCGGTGCTTGCGGGGAGTGTGAGCGGCTGCGCCCCTGCCCGGATAGACGGCGTTCTTATGGGGCTGACTGAACTTTTTCTAAGTGTGCCGGGGCTTCTGCTCACGGTTTTTTTACAGGCTGTTTTTGGCGGATCAGATGCGTACAGTCTGTCCGTTGTGATCGGGCTGACGGGCTGGATGAGTATGGCAAAGGTGGTGCGGGCGGAAGTTCTGCAGCTGAAACATACCGATTATGTGCTGGCGGCAAAGTGTCTTGGCGGCGGTTTTTTTCATGTGCTGTTCCGGCATCTGGCGCCCAACTTTTTCCCGTCGGTGCTGTTTATGGCAGTTATGAATGTGAGAAATGCGATCGTGGCGGAGTCCACGCTGAGCTTTATGGGGCTGGGCCTTCCGATGGAGGAGGTTTCGTGGGGCAGCATGCTGTCCCTTTCGGAAAGCGCGTTACTTTCCCACTCGTGGTGGATCATATTGATTCCCGGTGCTTTTTTGGTGGCAACCCTGCTTTGTCTGACAAATCTTGGCAATTATATGAGGGGGCGTGCGAATAAGCGGCACAGCAATCTCGGATGTCAAGGGTCACTTAATATAAAGAAAAAATAAATAAATTGTAAATTAAGTGTAAAAAAAGAAGAACAGTGTGGTATAATGTCAGTGTACCTATTATTTTAATAACTTAGATAAATATACTGCTTTATTGCTGAATCGTTTTCTGCTAGTCCTTTTTTACAGTTATCTATTCGATTTTGTTCTATTTTGGTCTGTTTGTCTATCTTATTAATCCAACATGTGAACGGGGGAAAACTTCATGCAGGGAATGAATGCGGACAGTGCGGAAAAAATTACGCATGAAAAAAAAGACAAAAATGACGGTCGGTTTATTGGCATCGGGGAAAAGATTTCTAAGCGATTTGGCAGGGTTATTATGATCTGCTGTATTGTATTGGGAGCGGTGACATCGATTTTGAGTTATGTTTCCTCGATCAGCGCGATATCAGAGACGATCAATAACACATCTGACGTGGCGGCAAATTATGTTTCTTCTGCGCTGCAGGAATTTGTGGCAATTGCTTACGAGACAGGCAGTATTGCACGGCTTGCTGATCCGGAGAAAACGGCGGAGGAAAAGAAGGCTATTTTAGATCAGAGGATTAAAGATCATAACTTCGACGGCGGATATCTGATTGACAGCAACGGCGTGGATGTCATTACAGGGCAGAACTTATCTGACAGGATATACTTTGCGGAAAGCATGAAAGGAAATACTTATATTTCCACGCCGGCTTACAGCGAAGTGACAGGAAAAGTATCGTATGTGGTATCGGCGCCGCTGTGGGAAGGCGGCATTCCAGGAACGACACCGGTCGGCGTAATCGCCTATGTGCCAAACGGTGAGTTTCTGAATGATATCATGCGTTCCATAAAGGTCGGAGAGGGCGGCACCGCTTTTATGCTGGATAAGAACGGCATTACGATTGCGGATCTGGATTCTTCGCTGGTCGGTGAAGAGGATAGCGTTGCGCTCGGTGATACGAACCGTAAACTTAAGAAATACAGCGCCATCTGTAAAAAAATGATTACAGGGGCAAACGGTACGGGTACATACAGTTATGGCGGTAAGACAAAGGTGGTTGCCTACTCTCCGGTTCCGGATACGGATGGATGGAGTATCGGTGTGGCAGCGGTGAGAACTGAGTTTTTAACGATGTTTTATATCTCTCTGGTGCTTACGATCCTCTTCGTAGTGGCATTTACGGTGTATGGCGTCAGGGTTGGCGTGAAACTGGGACATAAAGTAGCTGCACCGCTTGGCAGGACGGTAGACAGACTGCGGCTTCTGGCGGATGGGGATATCCATTCAGCGGTACCCGAAGCGACGGCAAACGATGAGACGAAAATCCTGCTTGATTGTCTGTCGGAAACAGTTCGTGATCTGAATACGATTATCACTGGCATCAGCAACGATCTGGCAGAGCTGGCGGACGGTAATTTTATGATTGATGTGGAGGAGGATTATAAAGGGGACTTTGCCCAGATCAGTGAATCTTTCCGGGGTATTGTCGAGTCACTCAGCACCGCGATGGGAGAAATTGATACTAATGCGGAGAGTGTCAGAAAAGGCGCGACAGATCTGGCAGGCGCATCCCAGAACCTGGCGGAGGGCGCAACGGATCAGGCGAGTGCGATTGAAGAGCTGACGGCAACCATGACGGATATATCGGAAAAAATTCATACCAATGCGGAGAACGCAGAGAAAGCAAGAAAAGTTGTGACAGGTATGAACGATCAGGTGAGTGAGAGCAACGCCCAGATGAAACAGAGTACGGAGGCTATGGAAAGAATCAGAGAGGCTTCCGATAAGATTGCAGAGATCATCAGCAGTATCGAGGAGATTGCATCCCAGACAAATCTTCTCGCACTGAACGCGTCTATCGAGGCGGCGAGAGCGGGAGAGGCAGGAAAAGGCTTTGCGGTTGTTGCCACGCAGGTCGGTACGCTTTCCGAGCAGAGCAGCGAGGCGGCGAAAAATACAAAGCAGCTCATCCAGAATGCGATTCAGGCGGTAGAGGATGGCACGAAACTGGCAAATGCCACGGCGGAGTCGTTGTTGCTTGTGGTTGAAAATGCGAAGACAGTGGGCGAAGTGATTGACAGGATTGCGCTTGCTTCCGAAGAGCAGGCGGATGCCACGGCGCAGATTACAGAGGGGATCAATCAGATTGCCCAGGTTGTGGAGTCTAACTCCGCTACCTCGGAGGAGAGCGCGGCGGCGTCCCAGGAGTTGTCATCGCAGGCGGATCTGCTCAAAGAACTGGTTGACAGGTTCAAATATCACGCATAAATTTATGATGACAGGAAACAGCGGTGTCCAGGTAACGGCGCCGCTGTTTTTTGCGCGCTTTTAGTGTGAATTGTGACCTCGTTTTCAAAATGCGAAATTCGTTTACAAAACGGGAACATCAGTTTGCAATCGACCGACATACTGCAATCTATACCATAAAAAGGCAAAGATGTGAATGCGGGTGGTTTTAGAGAATAATTTGTGTTATGATGGTTTAGTATTTTTGCGACATACCTGCTTTGGATTGGAGAGAAATGGAGATTAGGATGAAACAATTAAAGGGGAGCGGTTTTTTTCGTGTCCTGTTTAAAATGAATGTACTGCCGATTATACTGCTTACGATTGTGATAACTACGTTCAGCGCCATGCGGTTTGCATCTTCCATGCGGATAGAGACGAAAAATGGTCTTGTGGATCTGAGTCATACGGTTGCCACGCTGTATGACAAGGTATATGAAGGAGACTATCATGCGGTGGAGAAAGACGGCGAGGTTTTACTGTGGAAGGGTGAACATTTGCTGAACGGCGATTTTGGGATTCCCGATGCCATCAAAGAAAGGACGGGCATTGATATCACCATTTTTTCCAGGGATACCCGTATCTCTACCACGATCCGAACCGGCAGCGGAGAGCGGGTGACCGGAACCACAGCCAATGAAACGGTTGTTGATGACGTGTTATATGGCGGTCATTCGCAGTTTTATTCCAGCACGCTGGTGGAGGGTGTACGGTATTTTTCCTACTATGAACCGCTTTACGATGCGAAGGGGGCATGCATCGGCATGCTTTTTCTCGGAAAACCTTCGGCGGAAGTGGAGGGACTGGTGAGAAGTTCGCTCAGTCCGATCATTCTTTTTGGTCTGCTCACAATGCTGATCGCATGTTTTGTGACCATCCGCTTTTCCGGCAGACTGGTGGATGCCATTCGCAAAATGGAACTGTTTCTCGTTGCCATTGAGCGGGGAGATCTCCATGAGGAATTTGATCAGGAAGTTATGGAGCGCAGGGACGAGCTTGGGGAGATGAGCCGCTATCTGATTAAGATGCAGCAGTCTTTGCAGAAGCTGGTGGAGCAGGATCTTCTGACTGGCCTGTACAACCGCAGGAGCGGGGAAAAACTCCTGAAACATGTCTGTGAGAAATACGTGCAGGACAAAACGCCTTTCTGTGTTGCCATCGGTGACGTGGACCACTTTAAATGTGTCAATGATACATATGGGCATGAATGCGGGGATGTGGCGCTCACAGAACTTTCCGCGCGGATGAAGGAGCATATGCAGGGACGCGGGTTTGTCGCCAGATGGGGCGGAGAGGAGATGCTGCTGGTGTATGGTGGCGTGCATCTGGACAGAGCAGCCGCCTATATGCAGGAACTGCTGGAAGCGATCCGCACAAAACCCATTGTATATGGGGATGTGAAATTAAATATTACAATGACCTTTGGACTGACAGAGGGAAACGATGAGAAAATCGAACACATTATCCGGGCCGCGGATGAGAAGCTGTATCAGGGAAAAAACAGCGGCAGGAATCAGATTGTGGTATAAACAGGGATAAGCGCAGATTTAGATGTATGGACTATCGGAAAGGACTCCGATAGTCCTTTTTGGATTTCCGGGAAGTAAATGCAAGCTGAAATTGCGGAATTGACACAGAAAAATGCTGGATATACAAGTGCGCTGTGCTATGATAAACAGGAACCGCAGGTGAAAATAATCATCGGAGAGAAGGGAGAAGAGACAGAAATGACGTTTGGAGAAAAACTGTATCAGATGAGAAAGGCGCACGGTCTCTCTCAGGAGGCGCTGGCGGAGAAACTGAATACGAGCAGACAGGCGGTCAGCAGATGGGAAAACAATAACGGCTATCCCGAAACAGAAAAAATCATTCTGATTGCAAAGCTTTTTCAGGTAAGTCTGGATGAGCTGCTGATGGATGAGCGGGAGCTTTGTCAGGAGTCCGGCAGTACAGACGGAAATGCCGGAAACAGCCGGGAGTCTGAAGGCAAAAATGGGAATGGATATTATGTAAACCGAGAGGCGGCAAACGGGTTTCTGCTTTATTATAAAAAGAAATTCCTGCTGATCGGAGCGGCCAGTGGACTGATAGCGGGCTGTAACAGCGTATCCGTTTCTTCGACTGAGCCAGGCTTTTATGAACTGGCGGTTGAACCTGTTCTTACGACCCTGTCTGTGCTGGTCATGTTCTCTATCGTATTTTACATTATTTTGAAGCAGAATCCGTACAGAAATTTCAGAAGAAAAGAATTGATTTTCTCGGATGAAGTCAGAAGCGAACTGCAGCAGGAGTTTTCAAAAATGAAAAAAGCGCTGCTTTCGGGTATCGTCGTCTGTCTGTTGATTGTAGGAATAAACGAGCTGCAGTTTGCCTGCTGGATCAGCAGAAACTGGGAGACGATGTATCTTCTGGACAGTGTAAATGTGGGGTGGGATAATGTGCTTTATATGGTGATGGTGGGCGTCTGCGTCTTTGTCATGGTTTTCTGCGCGGGTGTCTACTGGTCTTATGCGGCGCTGCTTCGAGGCGATTCCCTGCAGGGCGGAGCATAGGATCCGGGCGCTATCATTCATGGCAGCAATGTATTTCGCAAATAGAGCAGACAAGGGAGGCATTCGTCATGGAAAGGACAGGGAATCACCGATTATAACGACTTGCGGGAAATGCTGGGCCTTTCGCCTGTCATGCGGCAGGATGAACAATACCTGATTCACATAAGAATGAAAGAGCGGAAATAGCAATGCGGCGCAGGAAAAGGTTATCCCTTGCGCCGCACAAAGCAGTATTACGCAATAAATGGTTTCTCCAGAAGTGACATGTCGCGCTGCTCCAATTTCACCTTCACCTGTTCGGGTAAAAGCAGTGAGTCAAGATAGCTCTTGGCAACATCATCTGTAAAATCCGCGTTTCGCGTATACCGATATTCTTTGCTCTTATCCTGTATCACTGATTCATAGGTAAAGATTTCTCCGCTGGCAATTCGCTCTACCAGGGATTCATGCGCGACTTTGACGGCTTTCATTCCCAAAACAAATGGATCAACGGCCTCCGCCCTGGGCAGGGCATGATAAAGCATGTTACCAGAATCCAGTCCCTTTCCCAAAAGGTGTATCGTTGCGCCAACAAGATCGGGATGACCGTCGTATGCAGCCCAAAAGTTACATGAGCTTCCTCTGTAATAGGGGCTTACTCCCATGTGAATATTGATTGCCTTATGATCAATCAGATAATCTATAAGCCATCCTTTGATATAGCTTGCGCCGAAAACGACAAACACATCTGATTGTAATGCGGGTGATAATATTTCCTGTGATATTCTGTTCAAGTCTCCGCTCTTTAACGCCAGATGATCTACATTTCCAGACAGAAAACTAATACTGCCAAACACTTCTCTTTCCGCGTCTCTGACATGCTGGAAATAGGTATTCATGACATCTGAATTGTCAAAGAAATCCTTGACTTCTCCCGGAAACACAGTGTTGCATTCCTGAATGGCATACACCCGGTCTGAAATTTTGGCCAGAGAATTGATAAGGCTGATATGGCGTGGCTGATTACTTGTAAATACTGTGATATTCATTTTGACTCCTCCATTGCTTTAAGAATGTTTGCATGATCTTGTCTGGGATATTCATAGCGTATATCTTCCAATTGCACATCCACCATATTTGCCCGGAATCCGATCCGTATTCCCAGCTCCCTCATACATTTTAAGGTATCAGAATTATAAGAGTTGCAAGGATAGGATACCGCTGTGATTTCTTCATTGAGTACATTTTCGAGCTGCCTTTTGTTAGTCGTATACTCCCTGCTCTGCTCCAGATAATTTTTGTCTGACATAACGGTCGGATGCGAGTATGAATGCAGACCGATGATGTGTCCCTGTTTTCGTAGATTTTTTATATGGTCAGCATTTAGCCATAAGATTTGTGAATTTTTTTCTATGTCATACTGGTATGTCTCAAGCATTTTATCCATAGTCATATTATATTTGCTTACACCCAGCACCCTGTCCCGCATATATCTGAAACGTTTGTCGTTTGGCGTATAAAAGGGAAATTCCTTTAAGTATTGATCCGGGTCAAAAGAGCGCATTGCAGCCGTGGCTTCGGGATCATTTGCAGCGACAATATCGAAGAAGGCCGAGTAAAAATCTTCGATATCAGAAAACTTTGAGAACCGAAAATGCCGATAAAGTTCTATTTTTTCAATGATGCCATCAAGCGGGGATGTATATATAAACCAAAAAGCGGTTAATCCCCGATCTTTCATTACAGGATAGGCGACATCGTATTGACAAAGCAGCCCGTCATCGAATGTGAGACAGACATCGGCAGGCGAGAGTGTGCCAGCTTCCGATTTTTGTAAAAATTCCCCGGCACCGATGATGTTGTGATCTTTTCCATAGAAATCAAGCATATCGTTGAACGTCTCAGCTGAAATTGAGCCCTGTCCAACAATATGCTTTTGACTATCGTGAAAATGATGGTACATAATCCCGTGCGCTTTGTTTTGTACTTTGATGGAATCCATATTCATTGAAGTTTACCTTTCCGAAATCGTGCTTTTCTCTGATTATGTGTTAATTCAACTAACATTTTACGAAAAAAGCAGGCAAAAATCAAGTAGAGCCAAAAGGTAAAGACGTCATGACGTCCGTTTTTTTGTTAACGTGAAGACATAATAGAAGAACAAAAAGCTGGTTGCTGTTTTCGTAAACACATCTGCGACCTGTTCGCTGAGTGTGACAGACAGTATCATACGTGCTGCGATAATTCCTGCGATAGAAGCTGCTGCGATAAATGCCTTTTTCATAATTTGAGATCTCCTTTTCCCTGTTGTATTGTGAGGTGTTTTGTTTTCTGAAATAAGGATAACAGATAAGAGAAACGGTATCCATGGATTTGACTTACAGTTTGCGCGCCGTAACTTACAGTTTTGTAAGTTGGTGTAAATGAGTGTACCCCGTTCCGCAAGTTTGAGAGCAAAAAGGATATCGTTTTACAGGGGGCAAACCAGGCAGGATGGCGGGCGAATGTCACACCAGAGATTTTTGAAAAGGCAGAGTGGGATCTGCAGGCAGATCTGGAAATGTTCATGAGAGCATATATTGACAGGATGACGCCGGATTTTGTCAATCTGTCAATCGGTCTGAGGGCGCCACAGCTCTATGAGGAGACCAGGCGGCTCATCATGAAAGTGCCGCAGGCTTTTATGCCGTGATGGTACGAAACAGGGAAGATCTGGCAGAAATAATCAAAAAGGCATTTTAAAAGAAATTATGGTCAGAGGTTATAAGCCGAACACATCCGTGCATAGGGGGCAGTTAAATAAGGCGCTGGAGCTCCTGAATCATGCGGAAAAGCCGGTTTTCCTAATAGGCGGCGGGGTGAATATTGCCCGTGCAAATAAGGAAATGACACAGCTTGCAGAGCTGACAGGCGTGCCTGTTATTACGACGATCATGGGAAAAGGGGCAGTCCCCACAACGAACAGTCTGTATGTCGGTGATATAGGGATTCATGGGAGCTATGCTGCCAATTTGGCAATCAGTAACTATGATGTTCTCTTTTCCATAGGAACACGGTTCAATGACCGCATCACTGGAAAAACAGATGAATTTGCAGTCCATGCAAAGATTGTCCATATTGATGTGGATGTGGCGTTTATTTCTCGGATTATTGATGTGGATATTCCTATCGTTACCGATGCGAAAAAGGCGATATGTGCTTTGCTTAAAAAGGCAAAGCCGTTGCATATTTCAGCGTGGACAGATGAAATCAGCCGTTGGAAAAAGGAATATCCGATTGCTATGGGGAAAGCCGGGCTGACGCCGCAAATGATCATTCAATCTATCAATGAAATGGTTAAAGATGCGATTGTTGCTACGGATGTTGGATAGTGCGGAGGGGTGACAAAACAAATACAAATAAGAAAGAGACTTCCTCAATCCTTAAAAGGCTATGACAGTAACGGTTATAGCTTTTTTCATGCGGTAATTACTGTATGAAATGAACCCATATTCCCACAAGTGGAGAAATACCCAACAACAGTATTCCGCAATCCTACCACAGATAAAGGACAGTGACATCAAGCAGATTGTAAGCACCACCTTAAAAAAATTAAATGCCCTGTCAGAGGAAACGTGTGCAGAATTAACTGCCACCACCAAAAGACGGAAAATGACCGAGCGTGACTATTCCATAAAGACAAGGTTAGCCAAAGCAAAGGAACAGGCAAAACAGCCTACAGTTGCCGGGGGAAAAAGCACAGAACCCACAGCAAGGGAAAGGGGGATATGGAACTATGAAACTTTCCCGATACGAGCAGGAAACAATTGTCAATTACAATGCAGGAGAACAGACTGTCATCCTCTACACAAGGGATAAGGCAGTTATGCGAAAACTTGACACGCTTGTTGCTGATTATCCCGACACATACAAGTTGACAGGGCAGGACAAAGTATCTAAGACCTATTCCTTTCCGAAGTCTTTTGTCGGCTACCGCAAGCCGAGGGCGGTCAGCACAGAACAGAGGGAACGGGCAAGGCGGATGATGATTGCAAAGAATAAGGCAAAAGGAGATTAAGCAAAATATAATGGAATTGTGTATGCGTTTGTGGTAAGATAATGACATTGAACAATTTAACAAATCGAAATTTGGATGGATGCAAATATGTGGGAAAAATTATATGAAATAAGTTCTATATCGTATCAAATCAGGGTAGTGGAAGAAACTGATTTAAATAGTTTGTTGTTGGTTAAACCTGATGCTTCTATACACGCTGATAGATTTCAACAACAAAATAGCGGGAAAGCGGTTTATTTTGGCGCATTTATCAATAACTATGCGATTGGATATGTGTTGTTATCGCTGGATAATAAAAAAGATGTTATGCCATATACAAACCAAGAAAAATGTGCAGATATGATTGATTTGTTGGTAATAGAACCCTTAAGGAATTATGGTATTGGAACCCGGTTGTCGTTGGTATGTGAAGAATATTGCAAAGAAATCGCAATTCCCTATTTAGGACTTGATGTGAATCCAGCGGACAATTTTGCGGCAAAGAGATTGTATGAAAGATTAGGATATCATGAGGTGGGTGAACTACACTTAGACGGTGTATATGAATATACCGATGGACAGGGCAATCAAGGGCAATATGAAGATTGGTGTATAGATATGATAAAACGAATATAATGCCAAATTCACGTTTGCTGGGAAGTTGCAGAAAGTAAAAAATCGGAATTTGGGAGGTAATAGAATGATATTGTTGATTGTTGATACTCAAAATTTAATTATGAATCATGACTTATATGAATTTGAGACTTTTGTATATCGTATTAAAACACTAATCAAAGAGGCGCGCAATAATAATATAGAAGTTATTTATGTTAGACATGATGATGGTGTTGGACAAAAATTAACGAAAGGCGCATTAGGCTATGAAATATGCGAAGAATTTCAGCCGATGCCAAATGAGCGTGTTTTTGATAAAAATGTAAACAGTGCTTTTCGAGATACAGGGTTGTTGGAGTACCTGCATGAAAAAGGCGAAGACACAATTATTATTGTAGGGCTACAGACAGATTACTGCATAGATGCAACAGTGAAATGTGGTTTTGAGCATGGGCTTAAAATGATTGTTCCAGCAAATACAAATAGTACGTTTGATAATGCGTATATGACAGCAGAAAAGTCTTATAGATATTATAATGAGTTCATGTGGAATGGAAGATACGCTGAATGTATTTCATTTGAAAAAACGCTTGAATTGATGAAGATGAATAGGTAAATTCACGTTTGTCGGGAAAAATCAAGACAGAAAAATGATATGAAAACTGAATATTGTTTACTTTTAGGTAGCGATTATCTTAACAGACAATCAGCTACCTTTTT
>CASWVG010000072.1 GCA_949472775.1 uncultured Lachnospiraceae bacterium | reverse complement strand
ATTATTATGATGCGGCGGCGCAGCCGGGGCGGCATGCGCTTCACGAGGCAGGCGCCTATTATATTCAGGAGCCGTCCGCCATGGCTGCGGTGGAGGTTCTTGCGCCAGAGCCTGGTGAGCGGATTCTTGACCTGTGTGCGGCGCCGGGGGGAAAGAGTACGCAGATTGCCGGGCGGATGCAGGGACAGGGGTTATTGGTCTCCAATGAGATCATCGGTGAGCGGGCGCGCATTCTATCCCAGAACGTGGAACGGATGGGCGTTTCAAACTGTGTTGTCTGTAGCGAGAAACCGGAGCGCATCGCATCGCTTTTCCCCGCGTTTTTTGACAGGGTTCTGGTGGATGCGCCCTGTTCCGGGGAAGGGATGTTCCGCAAGGAGGAGACGGCAAGGCGGGAGTGGAGCCCGGAGGCGGTGCAGATGTGCGCCGGGAGGCAGCTGCTGATTTTGGAGGAGGCGGCTAAGACGGTGAAGCCAGGCGGTGTGCTTGTGTATTCTACCTGCACTTTTTCGCCGGAGGAAAACGAGGGAACCATCAGCGCATTTTTGCGGGTGCATGATGAATATAATATAGAAGAAACGGAGTTGGAAGACAGGCTTTCACCAGGCCGGGCGGACTGGATTTCACAGCCTGAGGCGGGAATCGGACATACGCTGCGACTGTGGCCCCAGCTGGTCCGGGGCGAGGGGCATTATATAGCCAGACTGCGAAAGCGCGGAGAGACGTTGCCAGTGCAGGGTGCACAGGAAACTGCTACGCGAAAAAACGTGCGAAAGAATCATGAGAAGACTTCTGTGGAGAAAACCACCGCTTCGGGAAACGGGGTATGGCAGATTGCGGGGGACAGAAAGTTATGTAAACTAACAGAGGATTTCCTGCGTGGGGAACTGGGGATTGGCGACGCGTGGATGATACGTCATCCGGGACAACTGCTTTGCTTCGGGGACCAGATTTATCTTGTACCGGCAGAGATGATTTCCCTTGCCGGGATCAAGGTGCTTCGCCCGGGGCTGCAGCTTGCGGTGGAGAAAAAGAACCGGTTTGAGCCGGCGCACGCGCTGGCGCTCACCTTATTGCCGGGGGACAGCGGGCGTGTCCGCGGGCTTGTGGCGCAGGAGACGGCAGCTTATCTGCGGGGGGAGAGTCTTGCCTGTGGGGAGGAGAAGGGCTGGACGGCGCTTTCCTACGAGGGTTATACACTCGGTTTCGGAAAAGCGTCTGGCGGCCAGATGAAGAACCATTATCCGAAAGGGCTCCGCAAATCTTTCTGAATTCTTAATATTTCCTATATGCCGTATTATGGGCTTGCCAAATGATTCTGCCTGGAATATACTAGATGTAGCCTTTTACAGGAGATAAACTACTTCATTGTGTATGCTAACGTAGGGAGTCCTTTCGATGTTATTTTCCAGTGTTGGATTTTTATTTCGGTTTTTACCGATTTTTATGATATTATATCTGGTATTTCCAAAATACCGCAATATTGTACTTCTGATTGGAAGTCTGATCTTCTATGGAGTGGGAGAACCGTATTTCGTTCTGCTGCTTCTTTTGTCTGTTCTGGTAAATTATGGTTTCAGCCGCTATATGTTCTGGGAACCGCGTTCTCCGCAGTCGGACCGCAAAAAAAAAGCGGCGAGAAGACGGAAACGGGCACTTGTACTGGCGGTGACGTTCGATCTGGGCGTACTGTTTGTGTTTAAATACTGGGATTTTGCTGCGGGCAGTATCAATGCGGCGGCAGGGAAAGGACTTCTGCCACTGCTTTCCCTGGCACTGCCGCTCGGGATCAGCTTTTATACCTTCCAGATGATCTCCTATCTGATTGACTGTTACCGGGGAACCGTGGAGAAGCGTGCGGGATTGCTTTTCTTTGCCACCTATGTCTGTATGTTTCCCCAGTTGATTGCCGGTCCCATTGTCCGTTACGGCGAGGTGGCGGAGCGCATGGAGAACAGGCGGGTAAGGATCCGGGATCTGGAGAACGGGCTGAAGCTGTTCACCCTGGGACTGGGGCTTAAGGTGCTTCTGGCGAACCAGATCGGAACCCTGTGGAATCTGATTATGACGGCGGGGGCGGGCAGGCTCCATCCGCTTGTGGCGTGGCTGGGCGCGATGGCCTATTCTTTCCAGATCTATTTTGATTTCTGGGGATATTCCGTGATGGCTATGGGGCTCGGCAAGATGCTGGGATTTGCCATTCCCCGCAATTTCGATCATCCGTACATATCGCGTTCCCTGTCGGAGTTTTGGAGAAGATGGCATATGACGCTTGGAAGCTGGTTTAAGGAGTATGTCTACATTCCTCTGGGTGGCAGCCGGAAAGGTTCCGGGCGGACGGTATGTAATTTGTTCGTTGTCTGGGCGCTTACCGGGCTGTGGCACGGTGCGGCATGGAATTTTTTGCTCTGGGGCATTGTGTTTTTTCTGCTGCTTTCTCTGGAGAAGGGAACCTTTGGAAAGCGGCTGGAGCAAAGTCTCGTGCTGGGGCATGTCTACACGGTTCTGCTTATTCCTGTGACATGGGTGATCTTTGGGATTACGGATATGAGGCAGCTTGCCGGGTATCTGGGTAATCTTGTGGGGTATCACAGGGAGGGCATACTGGTCGGGGTTACACAACTGATCCGGTATCTGAAAGAGTATGGCGCTCTTTTGATAGCATGCGTTATTTTTGCAACACCCCTGCCTGTAAAGTTGTACTGGAAATGGAAGGATCGTTGGTTTGTGGTGCTGATTCTTCTGGGTGTTTTCTGGTGGTCGGTGAG
Source organism: uncultured Lachnospiraceae bacterium (assembly GCA_949472775.1). Classification (GTDB taxonomy): domain Bacteria; phylum Bacillota; class Clostridia; order Lachnospirales; family Lachnospiraceae; genus UBA3282. The sequence goes on along the minus strand of CASWVG010000072.1, from coordinate 12,889 downwards.
AGAGATTGTTATGGGGAGCAATAATCCGTTTTTGTATTTTAGATTTTAGCGTATGAATGAGGTGAAGGTTGAAAGAAAATCTTTCAACCTTGATTTGAGGGTCAAATGACCATGCAGGCATGTTCGCTTGACCCATGGAGGCAAAAATGGACAGAAATAAGATGAGAACTTTTCTGGAAATCATATATAATTGTCCTTTTATCCTGCTTGTGCTCTTTACAAGCCTGGTCTTTGTTTTCCTTTTTGACGGAGCGGGGAATCGAAGAGACACACGGGAATTATCGGTTTTGCAAATGATCGACAGAGCGAAAGAGACAGGGAACGGAGAAGAAATCCTTGCGAAAGATGATGACATAGAAAACAAGAAAGAACGGAATGGCGATGCGGCTATAGAGAAAGAGCCTGTGGAAAAGATGAAGCAGGAGGAAGATAGCGTTCAGAATGCAGGAGCACGCAAGGAAAATGTTGACAAAATAGAGAATAATAGCGAACGGGAAACCGACTCGCAAAATTGGAAATTGCAGGGAATACCGGGAAAAGTAGAGACACATTCCACAGAATTTGTGGAATATACGCCGATCGAGACAGATTCCCGGTATTACTCGGATGCAGGAAAAATTGCATTGACCACTGCATATGACTATGCGTTAGAGAACGAGAGTTATTTTAATGATGCCGCTTTTCTCGGAGATTCCCGGACTCTGGGCATATCAGACTATGCCGGGCTTGAGGGTGCGGACTTTTTCTGCGACAACGGTATGACCATATACAAGCTTCTCGGGGATGACGGGGTAACATACCAGAAGACGGGCGAGAAGGTGGATATGAAAGAAATTCTGCAGGAGAAGCGTTACGGCAAAATTTACATCATGTTAGGGATGAATGAACTGGGGTACGGCGACACGCCCATGTACATGAAACAGTATCTGAAAGTGATCCGGCAGATCAAAGAATGGCAACCGGGTGTTATTATTTATGTGATGGCAAATCTCCATGTGAGCCAGGAAAAGAATAATATGGAGACGGAGTTTAACAATATCAATATCAACGACAAAAACGTGGCGTCCGCCAGACTTGCCAACGGGAGAGATGTTTTTTATCTGGACTGCAATCCGCTCTTTACCGACGAGGAGGGGTATCTGCAGGCGGAACTCACTTTTGACGGGGTACATCTCTATGCCCAGCACTACGACAAATGGCGGGATTTTCTCTTTGCGCACGGGGTTGAGCGTGAGGAAATACAGCAGGCGGGAGGAAACGGACAGCCGGGTGAGCCCGGTGAGCCGGGAGATTCGTAAAGCGGCGTTGGATGTTTCGATTAGAGGTGTGGGGATGGAAATGGTACGTTTGAACAAATATCTTGCCTCCTGCGGCGTATGCTCAAGGCGGGATGCGGATAAGCTGATAGAGGCGGGAGAGGTCTTCCTGAACGGCAAAAAGGCAGTTGCGGGCATGAAGGTAGGACAGGACGACCGTGTGGAAGTGCGGGGCAGATGTCTCGCACGGCCGGAGGAAAAGGTTGTGCTTGCCTACTATAAGCCTTTGGGGGTGGTCTGCTCGGAGCGGGACGCCCATGCGGGGCGGTTGGTGACGAAGGAGATCGGTTACCATAAGCGCGTGACCTATGCGGGCAGACTGGACAAGGATTCCGAGGGGCTGCTGCTTCTCACCAACGACGGAGAGCTGATAGACGCCATGATGCGGGGGAAGAACGGGCACGAGAAGGAGTATATTGTCAAGTCTGACCGGAAATGGGAGGACGAGGCGATAGACCATATGCGGGAGGGTGTGTATCTGGCGGAGCTGGGGCAGACGACCCGCCCCTGCAAGATAGAGAAGGTCGGGGATAAAACCCTTAAAATGGTGCTTACCCAGGGACTGAACAGGCAGATCAGGCGCATGTGCGAGGCACAGGGTTACCGGGTGAAAAGCCTAAAAAGAACGCGTGTTATTAATGTAAATCTGGAAAAGTTGAAACCGGGTGAGTATCGGGAGCTGACAGGGCAGGAGCGGGAGGAACTGTACCGGCTCTGTGGTCTGGATACGGGGCAGCCGGGTTGACAATGGAGCGGGGCGCGCAGGGAAAGGCTGCTGCGTGGGCGCAAGGCAAACATGAAATGGGAGAATGGCGGGCAGATATGACAGAAAATAAAATGGATCGCATGCGGGAGCTTGTCTCCCTTCTGAACAAAGCCTCGGAGGCTTACTATGCCAGAGATGAGGAGATCATATCGAATTTCGAGTACGACAGGCTCTACGATGAATTGACGGAACTGGAAAAGGAGCTTGGCGTGACGTTTGCGGACAGTCCGACGGTGCAGGTGGGCTATGAGGCGGTGGAGGAACTGCCTAAGGAGCAGCACGAGTCGGCAATGCTCTCTCTGGCGAAGACAAAGAGCAGGGAGGAACTGGTGGACTGGCTGAACGGGAAGACGGGGATTCTTTCGTGGAAACTGGACGGATTGACCATTGTGCTCACTTATCGTGAAGGCACGCTGCAGAAGGCAGTGACGCGTGGAAACGGCGAGGTGGGTGAGGTGGTCACAGGCAATGCCCGGGTATTCCGAAATCTTCCCCTCAGCATACCCTACCGGGGTGAACTGATTCTTCGGGGTGAGGCGGTTATCACCTACAGCGGCTTTGATAAAATCAACAGGGAGATTGAGGACGAACAGGCAAAATATAAAAATCCGAGAAATCTCTGCAGCGGCAGCGTCAGACAGCTTGACAACCGGATTACGGCACAGAGAGGCGTGCGTTTCTTCGCTTTTTCCCTGGTGCGTGCGGATGTGGACTTCCACAATTCCCGTGCCAGGCAGTTTGCTTTCCTGAAAGAGCAGGGATTTGACGTGGTGGAATACCGTCTGGTGACGCCGGAAGATGTATTAGATAACATAAGTTATTTTGAGGAGAAGATACAGACCTACGACGTGCCCTCAGACGGCCTTGTGCTCACCTATGAGGATATGGCTTACGGTGCGTCCCTTGGCAGGACGGCGAAATTCCCGCGGGATTCCATCGCCTTTAAGTGGGCAGATGAACTGCGTGAGACGACGCTTACTGAGATGGAGTGGAGCGCCAGCCGTACCGGTCTGATTAACCCGGTGGCCATTTTTGAGCCTGTGGAGCTGGAAGGCACTACGGTGAGCCGGGCATCCGTACACAATATCAGTATTGTTCGGGGACTGCAACTGGGGATCGGCGACAGGATTACAGTCTATAAGGCGAATATGATCATTCCCCAGATCGCGGAAAATCTGACGAAGAGCGACTCTCTGGAAATTCCGGATGTGTGCCCCGTCTGCGGGCAGCCTACCCGTATCAGCCAGATGAACGACGTGCAGTCACTTATGTGTGACAATCCTGACTGCGACGCGAAGAAAATCAAGGCATTCACCCTGTTGGTGAGCCGGGATGCCCTGAATGTGGACGGTCTGTCGGAATCCACACTGGAAAAGTTTCTCGCCAGAGGATTTTTGCATGAATTTGCGGATCTGTTCCGGCTGGAACGTTACCGGGAGGAAATCACACAGATGGAAGGCTTTGGGGAGAAGTCGTGGCAGAACCTGTCAGAAAGCCTTAAGAGAGCCAGAAAAACCACGCTGCCGCGTCTGCTTTACGGGCTGGGGATTGAGAATGTGGGCGTGGCGAACGCCAAAATGCTTTGCAGGTATTTTCAACATGATCTGCAGGCGCTGCGGGATGCTTCGGCGGAGGAGCTTGCCCAGATTGATGGCGTCGGCGGGGTGATTGCCTTGAGCATTTACGATTATTTTCATAATGATAAGGCAATGGGACAGTTGGAAAACCTGCTTGGGGAACTGGAGATCGAAAAGCAGGAGCCGGTGGAGGGAGAACAGACTCTTGCTGGTATGAGTTTTGTCATTACGGGGAGTCTTGTGCATTTTGAGAACAGAAACGCCATGAAGGAGGAGATCGAAAAGCGGGGCGGCAAGGTGACGGGCAGTGTGACGGGGAAGACCGTCTGTCTGATCAACAACGATACCGCATCCCAGTCCTCCAAGAATAAAAAGGCGAAGGAGCTTGGGGTAGCGATTTTGTCAGAGGAGGACTTTATGGCGGAATATCTGAAATAGGGAGCCCTGATTGTGTATTATTTGTGAATTTCATGTAATCTATTTCATTTGCCACGCAGATGTGTTAAATTAGTTTCTTGGAGACAAAAATATGATAGGAAGAGGGAACATACTATGGAAAAGAAAAAGTCTGCCAGGGTGAATGAAAGCACAGGCGTGAGCAAGAGTAAAGCAAAACGGGAGGCGCGCAAAAAGCAGGCCCGCAAGGAGAAAAGGGATGCAAATGCCGCCAGAATAACAGGAATCACCGTGACGACGGTTATCGCGTTGGCTATTTTACTGTTAGTGGGAAAACAATTGTATCTTATGATGATCCGTACAACACCCAGTACGGACTACAGCGCCGGGCTTACGGATGACGGCAGGATAGAGAATGCGGATCTGGCCGCAATGGTTAGTCTGGCTGATTATAAGAATATCACGGTACCGGCGGATGAAGTTGCTGCTACGGCAGAAGAGGTTGACGATGAGATTGACTCAATGCTGGAATCATATAAGGAACTCAGCACGGATGAACAGAGGGTAATTGCCGATGGGGATGAAGTCAATATTGATTTTGTGGGAACTGTCGATGGCGTTGAATTCGATGGTGGAAACAGCGGCGGAGCAGGATATGATCTGACCATCGGATCGGGATCGTTTGTAGATGATTTTGAGCAGCAGCTGATCGGACATAAGCCGGGAGATGAGGTGACGGTGGAGGTTACCTTCCCGGAGGATTACAATGAAGAAATGGCAGGTAAGGATGCCGTTTTTGCAGTCACCGTCAACGGTATTCAGGTGGCACCGGAGCTTACGGACGCTTTTGTGGCGGAAAATCTTGCGGATACGGAAGGTGTATCAACGGCGGCAGAATATAGAGCCAGTGTGGAAGATGAGTTTTATCAGGAGCATCTCCGGGACTATCTCACGACATATGTCCTGGAAAATTCCACGGTGAATACTTATCCGGATAAATATGTCAAAGCGACGAAGTCCGTTATGAAAAACGACGACGAGAATTCCGGCATGGTAATGGAAGATGAAATTGCCTATGAGCAGGATCTCACACAGCGGGCAAAGGATTCGGTGAAAGAGGTAATGGTTTATCAGGCTGTCTTTGAGGACGCAGGGCTTTCTTTTGACGCGGATGCCTATTATAACGAGCAGATAGAAGCAATGGGTGAGGAGTATGTAAAAATGTATGGAGCCGGTTATCTGGCGCAAGGTCAGATAAAGGAGATGGCGACTGAATATCTGGTCGGATTGTACCAGTGACCAGATAGCGCCAGTATACGGACGAGGTATGGATAAAATGGGGCCGGGACACGCTCTGGAAGGAGAGGTGTTCCGGTTCTTTTTTTATGCTTTTTTCTTTGTCTTCCTTTTACAATGAAAGAAATATGGAAAAATATAATAATGTCGGAACAGAGAAATCTGCTCGGCAGGAAGGAGAAGAAACGATGACAGATGTATATGGTTACGTGCGTGTCAGCAGCCGGGACCAGAATGAAGACCGGCAGATGATTGCAATGCGGGAACTGTCAGTTGCGGAAAAGAATATTTTTATGGATAAGCAGTCGGGAAAGGATTTTGAACGTCCGGCCTATAAGCGCATGCTGCGGCGTATGAAAAAGAATGATTTGCTCTATATCAAAAGTATAGACCGGCTGGGGCGCAATTATGGGGAGATCCTTGAGCAGTGGAAGATGCTTACCAGAGAGAAAGAGATCGATATTGTGGTGCTGGATATGCCGCTTTTGGACACACGCAGGGGAAAAGATCTGATGGGCATGTTCTTAAGCGATATCGTCCTGCAGGTACTGTCCTTCGTGGCGGAAAACGAGCGGTCAAACATCAGGCAGCGCCAGGCGGAAGGCATCGCGGCGGCAAAGGCGAGAGGCGTAAAATTCGGACGCCCGGCCATTCCCTATCCAGACAACTTCTGGGAAATATATCGGGACTGGAGAGGCAAAAAAATAACACTTCGCGAAGCAGCGGATGCCTGTGAAATGCCTGTAGGAACGTTTTATGGAAAAGTCAGAAAACTTGAAAGCTGCAACTGAGTAAAACCGGATTTGTAAATGTGTACTTTTGCAAAAACTTACATATCTTCTCTAACAGTTTATTAGTCTATCATAAAAACAATAATTGATCAATTGTTTTTTTCTTTTTCACGTTTTTTAGTTACATTTCAACGATTTTCACCTGTTTTTTCCAGAATTCAGCCGCCCAGAAGTTTTATGGAAAAGTACACATTTCAAAAAAACCGGAATGTTGTATGGGAGAAAAATGTATGGAAGCGGATTATGCAGTCGTTGTGGTGACATACAACAGGCTGGAGCTTTTGAAGGAATGCCTGGAGCAGGTTGAGAACCAGACAGTTCCGGCAAAAAGAATTATTGTGGTGGACAATGCGTCCACGGACGGTACCGCGGAATACCTGCGGAAACACAAACAGAATCATGCACATTACCGGATTATTACATGCCTGGAGAATCTGGGCGGCGCAGGAGGATTTGAAAAGGGGATACAGGAATCGGCCAGGGAGAAGGCGGACTGTATCCTGATGATCGATGACGATGCGGTTCTGGAAAGCAATTATATGGAAAAAATCATGGCGGCAAGGCAGCGATACCCGGGTTACCAGGCTTTTGCGGGTACCGTGATGACGGCTGGCAGAATAGATACGTTTCACCGCAGGAATATAGCCAGACCGGGACTGCGGCTGAAGAACTGCCCGGAAGACTGTTATACGGGCCTGCATGAGGGACAGCCCTTTGCCTGTGACATCGCATCCTTCTGCGGGATGGTAGTTGACCGGGAACTGGTCGGGAAAGCCGGGCTGCCATGCAGGGACTATTTTATATGGTTTGACGACACAGAATACTCCATACGGATTAACCGCTACACACGGTTTCTGGTTATACCGGACGCAAAACTGGATCATAAGACTGCGGCGGACAGGCCGGAGTATCCGCATCGCCGTTATGACTGGCGGGAGTATTACGGGATCAGGAACCGCATCCTATGTGTGAAGAAACATGGGAATGCGTTGGACAGGGCAGTAAACGGGGCGGATATGTTCTGTCATATCGTATTCCGCAACTGGCTGTTTGGTGTGGTAAACATGGACGGCTATGACTGGGCATACGAAAAACGTCTGGTCAGGGAAGCTTACAGGGATGCGAGGTCAATGGACACCGTCCGGAAAGGCATTCCGGAATTCTGATAGAAAATATACATGATATACGTGGAAGGAGTACACGGGCAGAAGTGAAGATTCAGGATATTTTGTGGCCAAAGGATGGCATATGCACAGATGTGGAAATGTATTTTCATTCCAATTATAAGAGAAGTCTCGTGAAGGAAGAATGCGTTTACATACTGTTTCAGAAGGGCGGGGTAGTAACCACAGATACCTATTTTAACAGCCTGACAATCGAAAAGTGGAGAAAGTACACAAAGGTAAGACAGGTGATGCTCACACTGTCCCTGCAGGGAAAATTTAATGTGAGCCTGTGTTGGAAACAGAAAATAAATGACATGTATGTCGAAAGGGAACTGAAAAACAGGACCGTCAACGCGGACAGGCGCACGCAGATCACACTGGAATTTCCCGAGGAGACGAAAGGAATGTTCTTTTTCCGGCTGGAGGCATTGGAAAAGGGAGCCAGATTTTTCGGTGGTTCTTATGACGCAGCAGTACAGGAAGAATGTCAGCCTGTAAAAATCGGTATTGTGGTCTGCACCTACAGGCGGGAAAAGTATGTGTGTGACAATGTCCGGCTCATCAGCCAGGATATAATCGAAAATCCGGAAAGTCAGCTTTACGGCAGGGTGGAGATGTTTATTTCCGACAATGGGAAAACATTGGAGCCCTACGGCCTTGCAGGCGAAAAAATACATGTTTCCCCGAATAAGAACGCGGGCGGCGCAGGCGGTTTCACAAGAGGGCTGATTGAAATTCTGAAACACCCGGAGAAGGGAATTACACATGTATTGCTGATGGATGATGATGTGGTGGTGGACACGGCCTCCATACTCCGTACAGCGGCGATTCTGTCCCTGTTAAAAGAGGAATATAAATCCGCTTTTATCGGCGGAGCCATGCTGCGGTCTGACCAGAGGAATATCCAGATCGAATCAGGGGCGTCGTGGAATGCGGGAAACCTCGTTCCGTTAAAAGTAAATCTGGATCTGCGCCTGTGGCAGAACTGCCTTTTAAACGAACAGGAGGAGTACCGGGAATATAATGCGTGGTGGTTCTGCTGTTTTCCGATGGAGATCGTCAGTGTGGACAATCTGCCACTTCCCATTTTTATACGGGGAGATGACCTGGAATACGGCCTACGGAACATGAAAACGCTGATACTGATGAACGGCATCTGTGTCTGGCATGAGCCCTTTGAAAACAAGTACTCCTCTTTTCTGGAATACTATATCATCCGCAACAGGCTGATAGATAACAGTTTTCACTTTCCGGGGTGGGGAAAAAAGGAACTGATCCGGGAACTGATCCGGGAGTACCGGAGGGAAGGATACCTGTACAGGTATAAAAATGTGTCGCTGTACATGCGTGGGATCAGAGATTTCCTCAGGGGAATTGATTTTCTGGAGCAGACGGACGCGGAACAGCTTCACAGACAGATCATGGAAGCCGGTTACCGGGCTGTGCCGGCGGAGGAGCTGGAAGTACCCTTTTTTTACCGGGAGTATAAACGGGGATGTAAGGAGGAACATTCAGTCCTGCATGAGGTGGTGAGGAGACTGACTTTTAACGGGTATCTGCTTCCCGCAAAACATGTGCGCACGGTGCCTATGGCGACAGCGCGGCCGGAATTTGTCTGGCGGGCAAGGACGATTCTGTTTTATGACATTGTGGAAAACAAAGGCTTTGTGACCCACAGGAGTATACGGACTTTCATCAGACAGGGATTTGAAGTGGCCGGAATGATAGCTGCCATACTTGTCGGGTATGAGAAGGCAAAGCAGAGCTTTACCAGCAGAGGAAATGAGATCAGACAGCTTGCGTTCTGGGAAAAGTATCTGGAAATGGAGGAAAAGGACGAATGAAATATGATTTTCTCGTTGTAGGTGCCGGCCTGTATGGTGCGGTGTTTGCCCACGAGGCGGCGGCGAAGGGCAGAAGCTGCCTGGTGATAGACAGAAGGGATCATATCGCCGGCAATATTTATACGAGAGAGGTGGAAGGAATACAGGTACACGAGTACGGCGCCCACATATTCCACACTTCTGACAGAACAATATGGGATTATGTAAACCAATTTGCGGAGTTTAACCATTACATCAATTCGCCCGTGGCGGTCTATAAGGATGAACTGTATAATCTGCCCTTCAACATGAATACCTTCAATAAAATGTGGGGAATCAGGACGCCGCAGGAGGCGAAAGAGATCATAGCCGGACAGATTGCCGGGCTAGGGATCACAGAGCCGAGGAATCTGGAGGAACAGGCGCTCTCCCTTGTGGGGGAGGATGTGTACCGGAAACTGGTCAAAGGATATACGGAGAAGCAGTGGGGACGGGACTGCACCGAACTTCCGGCCTTTATTATCAGGAGACTGCCGCTTAGGTTTACCTATGACAACAATTATTTTAACGACAGGTATCAAGGCATTCCGGTTGGCGGATATACGGCGATGGTGGAAAAGATGCTGCAGGGAATTGAGGTGCGGCTGGGTGTTGACTATCTGGAAGACAAGGAGGTGTTTGACGCCATGGCAGACCGGGTGGTCTACACCGGACAGATCGACCGCTATTTTGACTACCAGGAAGGCGTGCTTGCCTACCGGATGGTGCGCTTTGAACAGGAAGTTCTTAATTGCGACAATTACCAGGGAAATGCGGTGGTGAATTATACGGAGCGGGAAGTGCCGTACACGAGGATCATCGAGCACAAGCACTTTGAATTTGGAACCCAGCCAAAGACAGTTATTTCGAGAGAATATCCGGGTGAGTGGCACAAGGGCGAAGAACCTTATTATCCCATAAACGATGAGAAAAATAATGCGGTGTATGAAGCATATCAGAAGCTGGCTGCGGCGGAAAAACATGTGATCTTCGGCGGAAGGCTCGGCGAGTACCGGTATTACGATATGGACAAGGTCGTAGGCAGGGCGCTTGAGATGGCGGAGAGGGAGCTGTTGTAAGCGGGATTCATATGCACAATGGCAAGGGAGAGAACATGAGACTGAAATGTATGGTTAAAGGATTATATCGCTATGTCATTGTCTCAGTTGCTATGGCAGTTTTGCTGCTCATTGCGGTTTATAACGCGAAAATGACCAGTTATCTTGTCAAATGGGAAGTGACCTACTATGTCCGGGATCATATTTTCATAAATTTGCTGTCCGTGTGCGCTGTGGTTATTTTTCTTCTGGTATTCGGACGCAGCAAAATGTACACAGTGATAACGGAGAAAATTGCAGACGACAAATTTTTCTCAAAGGCTAAATTTATTTTACTGCTTACTATTTTTTTGGAAGCTGCATTCTGGGCAATCTGCACACAGTTTATTCCCGGAGTGGATGAAGGTGAGATACAACAGTTTGTTTGTGATTTTATGCAAAAAGATTATTCTACATTTGCACCGGGCGGATATATGTGTCGGTCGGCAGATAACAGAGGGCTTTTTCTTTTTGAATGCTGTGCATCTGTGATAATCGGAAATAAGAATTATCTGGTTTATGAGCTGATCAATTCGTTTGCGGTTTCCATGATATACAAACAGTTTTCTGAAATGCTGGAAGGATATGGATTTCACAGGGGCATCCAGCTTTCCGTGATTGTAGCAGGCATCCTGTTTTTTCCGCTGATCGGTTATTCCATCATGGTGTACGGCAATCTTATGGGAATTGCACTCGGGGTGACAGCAATTAAATATGAACTGGAATTTTTCCGGAAAAATGAATGGAAAAAGGCATGCCTTAGCGCACTGTTCATAACGTTGGCAGTTTTACTCAAAAGCAATATGCTGATTTATTTTATTGCGATGATTCTGTTTGCGCTGTTGAAATTAATACTGACAGGAAGAAAAGAAATCCTATGCTTTATCATTGTACTTCTTCTGGGGTATGAAATGCAGGCTGCAGTTCCCACCTGTATTTTTGAAAAGATTACAGGTTATGAATTGAACAGTCCCTATTCTTACTGGTCGTTTATTGCCATGGGATTACAGGAGTCGGAGCTGGCGCCAGGCTGGTGGAACGGATATATTCATTCAAATTATTGGGATAATGACGGGGATACACAGATGCAGGCAGAAAAGGCTAAAGAAAGTGTGCGGCGCTCGCTTGAACTGTTTGCGGATGACCCGCAGTATGCCTTTTCCTTTTTTACAAAAAAGATTGCCTCCACATGGGCGAATCCTACCTTTCAATGTTTTGCCACCGTGAGAGAGGGGTCAAATATTGAAGTTCCGGACTGGGTTTTGATATTACTCAGTTATCCAGGACAATATATGGTCGTTAAATTTTTTAATTTGTTGGAATTCCTTATTCTGGCAGGAGCAATTATAGAGCTGATGATCAGTTGCCACAACAATGGTGAGATAGACAGACTGATTTATCCCATGATTTTGACAGGGGGCTTTTTCTTCCACATTTTTTGGGAAGCAAAGGCGAGATACGCACTGCTCTATTTTGTAATGCTGATTCCATACGCATTCATGGGCTATGCCGGGCTGGCAGGAAAAATAAAAAACAGGAATTTTACATCAGTAGATGCGCTGATAAAATCCGGTCGGGCTTTTTGTATCCGGAGGCTCTATTTTATTATCCTGTCTGGTATTTTATTGTCAGTGTATTTATACTGCTATTCAGATAATATGGGCGGGAAAATATTGACGGAAAATACGGAGGAGTATTCTGTTTATCTCGATGAGGAATGGCAGCGCATCACAGGGGCGGAATAGAAGATTGCTTTGACAGAACTAGAGACAAAAGCATGTAAAAAGGGGTGGAAGAATGGACAAATTATACATAGTAATACCGGCTTACAACGAGGCGGAAAATATCAGGCAGGTGATAGAGGAGTGGTATCCGGTCGTGGAGAAATACAACGGTGACGGGGAGTCACGGCTTGTCATCATAGACGATGGCAGTAAGGATAATACATACGAAATCATGTGTGGATTAGCGGAAGAGAGGCCCTTGCTGTATCCGGTCACAAAACCGAATGCCGGGCATGGTGCGACGGTTTTATACGGCTACAGGTATGCGGTTGAACACGGGGCAGATTACATATTCCAGACGGACTCGGACGGACAGACGCGGCCTGAAGAATTTCATCAGTTCTGGGAGAACAGGAAAAAATACAGTGCGGTAATCGGATACCGGAATCACAGGGAGGACGGCTTTTCCAGAATCGTTGTCACAAAGACACTGAAACTTGTGTTAAGGCTGATTTTCGGACTGAATGTTACGGATGCGAATACGCCGTTCCGGCTGATGGGCGGGGAGATCCTGGAAGAATATCTTCCGGACATTCCGAGAGATTTTAACCTTTCCAATGTGATGCTCACCGTGTTGCTTTTGTATAACAAGGAAAAGGTGGAGTTTATCCCGATCACATTCCGCCCGCGCCAGGGCGGGGTCAATTCCATCAATCTTCCAAAGATTACGAAGATAGGGATACAGGCTGTTAAGGATTTTAGGACTATCAAAAAAGGAATGAAGCGGCATGAGAGATAAAATTCTGAGGGGGGGGGGGTACAGGGCAAGGGGATAAAGCCATTGAAATATTTAAAGCCAGAAAGAAAGACCTGGTGGTAGGGAATGATGTTAAAAAGC
>CASWVG010000071.1 GCA_949472775.1 uncultured Lachnospiraceae bacterium | reverse complement strand
AAACGCTGAAGATAATTTAGCATACGCTGCCTAATGGCAGCTGTCCGCCTTAGTGCACCTACACATTAAGATCCGGGCATCGACTATGTAGGAAACGACGCAGGGGACGCCTCTTACCTGCGGGCGTATCAGAGGCTACTGAATCCACGGGGGTGTCGGTCTCCTTGTGGAGGAGGGAATGAGGAGTAATCCGCAATGAGCGACTATGATAGTAGAAGGACAGGGAATGGGCTTTTGGACACGGGTTCGACTCCCGTCTGGTCCACTTGGGAAGTTCTTAAAATGTCGCGTATAGGCGTTTTAAGAACTTTTTTATACGGAAAACAGAATATATACCTATGGCGCTGATACGGGCTTTATACGGGCTTTTTCACAATTCACTGGACATAGTATTCATTTGGCTGTAAAATGAAAAGAAATATGGTTTATTTTTACCACGGGGAGAGAGGGGCTTATTATGGCAGAAGAAAAAAGGGGTGTGAAAAGCAGGGGTAAGGGGAATGTTCTGCATTCTCTGAGGACGAAGATAGTCGGGGTCATGGTACTGGCGATGGTTATTCTGTCGGTATGCCTTTCTGTCGTGCTGATCCGGAATCTGCGGATTCCGCTGATGAATCTGAACCAGGCTTATCTCTATGATCTGGCGCTGGCATACGGGGAAAAGCTGCAGTCAGAGATTGAGCAGAAAGGATATAACACGGCGACCCATTATAATAGTCTGGCTGAGTCCCTCGGCGAGGTTGGTCTGAAGGGTGTGGACTCCAGCTATGCCTATCTGGTTTCGTCGGAAGGAACGATGCTCTATCACCCGACAAAGGATAAAGTCGGACAGCCGGTAGAGAACGAGGTGGTGAAGGCTGTGGCAGCGGAAATCGCCGCAGGTGTTGTTCCGGGGCCGGATGTTGTGGAGTACGAGTTCAAGGGTGCCATGAAGTATGCCGCTTACTATGTGACGGAGCGGGGGCACTGTATACTGGTGATCTCAGTGGATGAGGATGAACTGATGAGCACCGTGCACCGGGTTACGCTTACGGGGACCGCCTGTACGGTTGTCATGGTTATTATTGCCAGCATTATCGGATTTTTCTTTGTGAGCAGGATTATAAAACCCATCATTAAAGTGACAGGTGTGGTGGGACAGCTTGCGCATATGGACTTTTCTGAGATCGAAGGGCAGGAGAAGCTGACGGCGCGAGCGGATGAGACAGGGCAGATGAGCCGTGCCGTGGCGGAACTTCGCAGACAGCTGGTGGAAGTCGTGGGTGATCTGCGCGGGCAGAGCGAAAAGCTGTACGAGGCTTCCGATGTCCTGAACGTCAACGCCTCCGAGACGGCGACTACGGTGGAGCAGGTGGAGAAGGCGGTTTCGGAGATATCCGACGGCGCGTCCTCCCAGGCGGACGAAACGCAGAAAGCCACGGAAAACGTGATTCTGATGGGCAGTATGGTGGAGGAGACTACCAGACAGGTGGAGGAGCTTACCGACAATGCCAACGATATGAGAAAGTCAAGTGACGAGGCGTTTGAGACACTGCAGAATCTGGAGAAGATCAACGATCAGGCGAGAGAAGCCATCGATGTGATTTACGAGCAGACCAACACGACGAACGAATCTGCCATGAAGATCAGAGAGGCTACTTCACTCATTACGTCCATCGCGGAGGAGACGAATCTGCTCTCCCTGAATGCAAGCATAGAGGCGGCAAGAGCCGGCGAGCAGGGCAGAGGATTTGCGGTGGTGGCAAGCCAGATCCAGAAACTGGCGGAGCAGTCCAATGAATCGGCGCGACAGATAGAAAATATTATTGATTCCCTGATCGAGGATTCCCAGAAGTCCGTGGCGACGATGGAGGATGTGAAGAAGATCATGGAGAGCCAGAGCGAGAGCGTGGGCAGGACGAACGAGCGCTTTGCGCAGGTGAGAAACGGCATTACCCAGTCCCTTGACGGTGTGAACCAGATTGCGGATAAGACAAAGAGACTGGATGAGGCGAGAGTGAACGTGGTGGATGTGGTGCAGAATCTGACTGCCATTGCCGAGGAAAACGCGGCGAGCACGGAGGAGACTTCCGCTTCCGTTACGGAGGTGAGCACCATTGTGTACAGCATTTCCGAGAATGCGACAAAGCTCAAAGAGGTGGCGGAACATCTGGAGCAGAGCATGAGTATTTTCAAAATCTGACGGATGTCTTTGAGGGGTGTTTATGGAGAAGCGCGAAGATGATTTGGTCGTCGGCGGCTACCGCTTTGCTACGATAGCGGATGCGGAGACGGCGAGAATGGAAATAAAAAAGGTAGAGAATCTGGAGCAGCGGCTCGATTACCGCAAGCCCCAGAACGTACTGCTGGTCTATAACCGGGCAGTGGAAAATCAGGTATTTCTGACGCCTGTCGGGTTGAGTTATCTGCAGAAGATGCAGAGAGAAATGATAAAATGGGGCGTGCCGGCGGACAAAGTACAGCCGGTGCCGCTCCGGGGAACCTTCAGCAACAAGACGGCGAACAGCCGCTCGATCAAAATGAGCGTCGCAAAGAGGCATCCGGAATACCAGGGGAGGTTTGTGACGTCGGTGCTGATCAATGTGGTGCTGGTATTCCTTGTGGCGGCGATGCTTGTGATTGCATGGAACAGCGAAACACCCAATATTGTGAATTACAGGCAGGCTGTGGTGAACGAATATTCGGAGTGGGAGCAGGAACTTACCAGACGGGAAAATGCTGTCCGTGAGGCGCAGCGCAAACTAGAGAACGGGCAGTTAAAGGAACAATGACGTAACAAATTCAGGACTTTGCACTTGCTGCAAAGTCCGTGAGAATGTGTAGAGGTTGAGAAGAATCCGGTCTCTTTGCCGAAGGCAAAACTGGAATAGACCGGATTCCGTAACTAGAAGCCGAAGGCTGAATAGTTACAGAGAGGCAGGGCGGTGTATGGAGAAATCGAAGATCCTTGTGGTGGACGATGAGAGCCGTATGCGTAAGCTGGTTCGGGATTTTCTGGTAAAGAATAATTATGAGGTTGTGGAGGCGGCTGATGGAGAGGAGGCACTCGACCTTTTTTTTGATAAAAACGATATGGATCTGGTGATTCTGGACGTGATGATGCCCAAGATGGACGGCTGGCAGGTATGCCGGGAAATACGCGCGTATTCCAAGGTCCCTATTATCATGCTCACGGCAAAATCAGACGAGAGAGACGAGCTTCTGGGCTTTGAGCTGGGGGTGGATGAATATATCTCCAAGCCCTTCAGTCCGAAAATCCTTGTGGCGCGTGTGGAGGCGATCCTTAGAAGAACCGGACAGGCGGCTGCGGAAATGATCGTGGAGGCGGGCGGTATCCGTCTCGACAAGCAGGCGCACAGCGTGATGGTGGAGGGAACGCCTGTCGATTTAAGCTACAAGGAATTTGAACTGCTCGCCTATTTTATGGAAAATAAAGGGATTGCCCTGTCCCGGGAAAAGATTTTAAACAGTGTCTGGAATTATGATTATTTCGGGGACGCCAGAACGATTGACACCCATGTGAAAAAGCTTCGCAGCAAGATGGGAGACAAAGGTGATCTGATCAAAACAATATGGGGCATGGGTTATAAATTTGAGGAAGAAAGTGAAAAGAACTTCTAAAACTCAGTTATCGGGAGGTAAGGAATGTCTAAGCGCTTGTTTTATAAGGAGGAACTGTTTTTTACAACAGAAGAAACAGAACTCGGGGATGAAAATCAGGACAAGATTATAGAGCTGTTAGGCAGAAATGTGGCGGTCGGCGTAGTCGGCGGGTTTTATGAGGAAGGATATCCTGTTCATTTTATCAGCTCATTTGCGCTCAACAATATGGGAATGACCTATGAGCAGTTTATGGAGAAAACCGGCGGCTGTTATCTGAAGGCGGTATATGAACCTGACATGCATATTTTTACAAAGGTTTTTATGCCGGGGGAAGAGGAAAAGCGGGAGTACCGTGTGATTAACGGAGAGGGGGAGCCTGTCTGGGTACGTACGATCAGGATGGAATCCACGTCCGAGGATGGCAGAAAGATATGGATTTCGGCAATCAGGATGATTGACGAGCAGTACCGTGTCAGCCAGATGTCACACGAGGCGTTCCGTATGCTGCAGGACACCTATTTCAGAATCAGCGCCATCGACCTTAACAAAAATACGATCTCGGATCTTAAATTTGTGGAGAGCGAGAAACTGGAAGTGGAGCGACTGAGAGGCGATTACCGGATGACGGTCGCGTCCTGCGCCAAGAACCATGTGGATAAAAAGGACAGTGAGAACTTTAAGAATATCATGGCGGTGGAGAATCTGAAAAAGGTTTTTGTGAACGGCGGCGCGCCGATACATTTCAGCTATCTGCGTCTGGTGGCGGGAGAATGGAAATGGGTGCGCACGGAACTGGTGCCCGTGGAAAACTTCAGTGAAGAAAACGCCAGAGTGATGTGGTATGTAAAAAACATCACCGAAGAGAAGGCAAGAGAGACAGAGATGACTGACCGGATGCTTCGGACGAATGCGGAGCTGGTGCAGGCGCAGAAGGCGCTGGAAGAGGCGAATCTGAAGATCAAGGAATCGAACCGTATGCTGCGCCGCAGTCTGAGCGTGGAGGAACAGTATCGGAAGGCGATTGTCTCAGAAGCGGTTTTTGTATTTAATGTGAATGTCACGCAGAATCTGATAGAAGAAGAGTTTTACGAGATCGTGGATGGTCAGATGGAGCCGGTGCTTTCCCGGATGGGCCTGGAAGCGCCCTGCAATGCGGACGATTTCTTCCTGCGTTGGAGCAAGGAACGGGTATTCCCGGAGGACAGGGAAGTCTATGTGCAGACGCTCAATACACATCATCTGCTGGAAGCTTACGAGCGGGGAGAGAACGAACTGATTATCGAAGTTGAGACCTCGGGTTCGGAAGAACAGCCCATGGTTCTGCGGCATACGATTCTGCTTACGAAGGATGACGTCAGCGGCGATATTCTGGCGCTCAACAATGCCAAAGATATCACGGATATCCGCGCAAAGGACAGGGAGACGAAGAAAGCGCTGCTGGACGCTTATGAGGCGGCGGATCGTGCCAACTGTGCCAAGACGGATTTCCTTTCCAAAATGTCTCACGATATCAGAACGCCCATGAACGCGATTATCGGCATGACTGCCATCGCGGGCACCAAGCTTCACGATCCCGACGGGATGGAAGAATGTCTCGCAAAGGTTTCCGCCGCGAGCAAACACCTGCTCTCACTCATAAATGAGGTGCTCGACATGAGCAGGATTGAGTCCGGCGCACTGACTCTGGACGAGGAGGAGTTTAACCTTCTGAACATCATAGACAGCATGGTGAATATGCTTTCTGATGCCGCGCGGGAGAAGAAGCAGAAGATAGAATTTCGCGCCCATGGCGTTCAGAATACCAATGTGCGGGGAGATGCGAGACGGCTGCAGCAGATATTTGCAAACGTGATAAGCAATTCCATCAAATATACGGAAGAAGGCGGGGCAATCAGCATAGAAATTACAGAGACGGCCTCGCAGCAGGAGCATGTCGGATGTTATGTGTTTGTGTTTAAGGATAATGGCATCGGCATGTCAGAGGAGTTCCTGCAGCATATTTTCGATCCCTTCGAGCGTGCGGATGATGTGCGTACCAGCAAGATTCAGGGTACCGGGCTTGGCATGACCATCAGCCGGAATATCATACAGATGATGGGTGGGGATATCCAGATCGAGAGCGAGCTGGGGATCGGGACGATTGTGACGGTTACCGTGCCCTTAAAGTATCAGGTGCCGGGTGTGGTGAACAGAAAGGATCTCGCCGGAAGAACGGTTCTGGTGGTGGATGATTCGCCGTTTGCCGGGGAGACAACCAATGTTCTTTTAAGTAATCTGGGGATGCGCGGTGAGTGGGTGCAGTCCGGAGAAGAAGCGTTAGACTATATGAAGGAAAAACGGCGGAAAGGGGAAGACGTTTTTGCCATCCTGCTGGATGTGAATATGCCGGGTATGAACGGTATGGATACAGCGAAGGCGATACGCAGGCAGGAAGGTGTGGAGATTCCGATTATTCTTGTCTCTGCCCACGAATGGGTGGATATTGAAGTGGAAGCGCGGATGGCGGGTGTAAACTCGTTTATCAGAAAGCCATTCGATAAGACCAGACTGTTAACGGCGTTCCGCAATTTTATTCCCAGAGAGGTAGTAAAGCAGACGGAAGAGACGCTTGAGCAGATCGGGGAGGCGGATTATTCTGACAAACGGATTCTCGTGGTGGAGGACAATGACCTGAACAGGGAAATTGCCACGGAAATCCTCTCCATGACGGGGGCAATGATTGAGACGGCGGAGAACGGAAAGGAAGCCGTAGACATGGTGATTGCTTCTGACGAAGGCTACTATGATCTGATTCTCATGGATTTACAGATGCCAGTGATGAACGGGTATGAAGCGACGACGGCGCTTCGTGCCATGGAGCGGGAGGACGCAAAAAAGATTCCCATTGTGGCGATGACGGCGAACGCCTTTTTGGAAGACATACAACAGTCGAAAGCATGCGGCATGAACGAACATATGTCAAAGCCACTGGATATTGACCAGCTTCAGCGGATGCTGGCAAGATGGCTGACGAAGCAGAACAGAAATACATAAAACGGTGTCGGTTCCTTAGAAACAGGGAACCGGCATTTTTTACTATATTTAAGAAAGATAAAAAAAGTCTTAAATGTGGACGGATATACTTTACTTTTGCAGATGAATGGTTGTATTCTAAAAAACGGATATTGGGTCAACGGATTTGGAGGAGACAGAATGAAGAAACAATACATAAAACCCGGGCGCAGGAGCGTTTCGGTTTTGCTTGCCGCGGTATGTGTTACCACAATGCTTGCGGGATGTGGAGATACAGCAGCTACAGAGGAGGAAGAGACGCTGAGCGAAGTGATTCCCGTGGAGGCGCAGATGCCGGTGGCGGGGACATTGACGCTAACAAATGAATTTGTAGGGACGGTCAGCCCGGAGGAGTCGGTGTATGTGATTCCCATGGTGACGGCTGAAGTGCTGAGCACGGGTATCAGCGTAGGTGATTCTGTGACGGCGGGGCAGGAGTTATGTAAACTTGATACCGAGGCGGCGGAAATACAGCTTGCCAGTGCGCAGGCACAGTATAACAGTGCGGCGGCGGGCGTGCAGGCGGCGGAAGTGGGATATGAGATCGCGCAGGCACAGTACGACAGCGCGGTGGCACAGCTTGACGTGCAGAACGAACAGACGCAGCGGCAGAAGGATCTGACCATGTACCAGATGCAGATGCAGATCGACGGGATCAGCGACGGGATAGACGATATCAATGAGCAGATATATCAGTTAGAGGAAGACAGGGAGGATGTCAAGGATCAGCGGGATGATCTCGACAAGGCAAGAAAGCAGGCGAATAACTATGTGAAGCAGGCGCAGGAGGCGTATCAGGCGGCGCAGGCGGCGGTGACGGCTTTGGAACCGCAGGATTATGCGAAACTGCAGGAAGTAAAGGCACAATTTCCAGATGAGGCGGCCTACGAATACGCGTTGAAGCAGGCAAAGGAACAGCTTGCGGCGGCAAAGGCGGCTTATGAGGGCGCGCAGGAGGCGGCTTCCCAGACAAATGCGGCATACGAGCAGGCAAAGGCGGGCATCGAGTCCATAGACGACGGGAAGGAAAAACTGGAGGATTCCCTCTCCGATACCTATAAAACAAAAGAACAGACCGAGACGGTAAAAAATCTGACAGAGGCACAGTTGAACATTGATACCCGGCAGGTACAGGATATCAGCAAAAAAACGGCGGCGCTGGGCGTGGATTCCGCGGCGGCGCAGGTGAACAGTGCAAGAGTGGGCGCGGCAGGCGCGGAAGTGGCGATCGACAGTGCGGAGTATCAGCTTGACATGTATACGCTGACAGCGCCCATCGACGGCGTGATTGAGGCAGTGAATGTGAAGGAGCATGATTTTGCATCCCCGCAGTCGCCTGCTTTTGTTATTTCCAATAAGAATACGATGACAGTTACTTTCGGCGTGAGCGAGGGCATCCGCAGCACGTTGCGGGTGGGGCAGAAAATTCAGGTGGACAGGAACGGCAAACTCTATGATGCGACGATCACGGAGATCGGCAGCATGGTGGATCAGAATACCGGTCTGTTTATGATCAAATCCTGTGTGAGCACGCCGGACGACAGCCTGCTGACCGGCAGCAGTGTGAAAGTCACGGCAGAAACTTACAGCCAGACGGATGCCCTGCTGATTCCCTATGACGCGGTATACTACGACGACAGCCAGCCCTATGTCTATGTGGCAGAGAACGGGATGGCGAGACGTAGGGACGTGGAGACAGGTATTTTCGATATGGATACGATTACGGTGCTTTCGGGTCTTTCCACAGAGGAAACGCTGATCACGAGCTGGTC
This sequence comes from uncultured Lachnospiraceae bacterium, assembly GCA_949472775.1. GTDB lineage: Bacteria > Bacillota > Clostridia > Lachnospirales > Lachnospiraceae > UBA3282. The sequence goes on along the minus strand of CASWVG010000071.1, from coordinate 7,497 downwards.
CGCGAACCTCAGGGAAGGGGCGGAAGTGTCCGTGCAGATGAAGACAGACGGGGAACAGATAACGGCCGGAGAGGAAGCGGACGGCGCACAGACAGCGGGCGGAGAGTAGGAGGCAGCGATATGGGATTGACAAAATTAGCTCTGAAGCGTCCCGTTTCCATGGCGCTTGTTGTTCTGGCTCTGGTAGTGTTTGGCCTTTCTTCCGTAACGGGATTCCGGCTGGAACTGACGCCCGATATGGAACTGCCGATGCTCCTTGTCTACACGGTTTATCCGGGGGCTGACCCGGAGAGCGTGGAGGAGCTTGTAACGAAGGAGATAGAGGCGGCAGGATCGGAGCAGAGTGGCGTATCTACTTATACGTCACAGTCGGCGGAAAATATGTCCATGGTCATGTTCCAGTATGATTACGGGACAGATCTGGACGACGCCTATATGGATTTAAAGACAGCGCTTGACGCCGCGAAGTCGTCCATGCCGGACGACGTGCAGGAGCCGACGGTAATCGAGATGGCGATGGATCAGATGGAGACCATGGATATTTCGGTTACGGCGGTGGGCGACAGCGATGTGCTGAGCTATGTGAACGATACGATGGTTACGGAGCTGGAGACGATCTCCGGCGTGGCGGACGTGCAGGTATATGGCGGACGGGAAAACTATATCCGTGTGCTGCTTGACTCGCAGGCGATGAGAGAGTACGGGGTAACCATGAGCGGCATCGCCCAGACCATCGGGGCGATGGATTTTACGGTGCCGGTGGGCAGCGTGAACCAGGGCTCACAGGATATTGCGGTGTCCAGCAGCGCGGATATTTCCGGGGTGGTGCAGATCCAGAATATTCCCATTACCACGGCGAGAGGGCAGGTGATTCCGCTCTCGGAGCTGGCGCAGGTCGGCGAGAGCCAGAAAGCGGCTTCCAGTTTAAGCCGCTACAACGGGCAGGATAATGTGACGATTGCCATTACGAAAAAGAAAAGCTACGGCACCGTGGATGTGACAAGAGACGTGGAGCGGATGCTGGAGCTTTTGCAGGCGGACAATGACGTGGTTGTGATCGACACCATCTATAATGCCAGCGATATGATTATTTCTTCGCTCACTTCCGTGGGGAGTACCCTGGCGCTTGGTGTGCTGCTTTCCATGCTTGTACTGTTTCTTTTCTTCGGGGATTTCCGTGCCAGCCTGATCGTGGGAAGCGCCATGCCGATTTCGCTGTTTGCGACGATGATCGGCATGAATATGCTTGGATTTACGTTTAATGTGGTGACCATGGGGGCGCTTGTCATCGCTATCGGTATGATGGTGGACAGCTCGATCGTGGTGCTGGAGAGCTGTTTTAGGCTGAAGGATGAGACGGGAGAATACTACGACGCGGCGCTCAAGGGGACCGGCGTGGTGACGGCTTCGATCATTGCGTCCACGATCACCACGGTTGTCGTATACGCGCCTTTAGCTACGATGAAAGGCCTGTCCGGGCAGTTGTTTTCCCAGCTTGGCATGACGATCATTATGGCAATGCTGGCTTCTCTTGTCATGGCGATGACCATTATCCCGCTGCTCTTTAGGAAATTTAAGCCGGTGGAGAAAAAGGATCTGCCGATCAACAGACTTCTGCGCAAAATCAATGCGCGGTATGACAAGGCGCTACGCAAAATTCTGCCGAAAAAGGCACTGGTGGTTGTGATATCGGTGTTCCTTCTGGTTGCGGCGTTTATGCTGGTCAGCCATATCCACACGGAGCTGATGCCCAGCATGGACGAGGGCGCCTTTGCCATTACGGCAAGTTTCCGCTCCGGCACGAAGATGGAGCTGATTGAGGAGCAGACAAACTTTCTGGAGAAATTGGCGGAAGAAGATGAAAATGTGGACCACTATTCCTTCAGTGTTTCGGGAGATACGGCGACGCTGACAGGGTATCTTTCAGACGACTGCGAGCTGTCAACGGGACAGGTGATTGAGCGGTACGCAAAAGAACTGGATGGTCTGACCAATATGGATATCAGCATCAGCGCTACTGGTGCCAGCATGACCAGCATGATGAGCAGTGGGATTGAGATTGATCTGGAAGGCCGCGATCTGGATGATCTGAGAGAGACGGCAAGACAGGTACAGCAGATGCTGCAGGGGATCCCGGGCGTGCTGCAGACGTCCTCCAATCTGGCGGAGGCATCCACCCAGGCTAAGATTATGATCGATCCGTTAAAGAGTATGGCAGTCGGACTTCCGCCGGTGCAGGTGGCGGGGGAGATGTACAATACCTTAAGCGGCATGAAAGCAGCTACGCTTAAGAGAAGCGGTGAAGAGTACGAGGTGCGGGTGGAATATCCCGAGGGTGAGTACGAGGGTATGAATGATCTGATCAATATGACCCTCAGTACGGCTTACGGCACACAGATACCGCTTTCGGAGATCGCGTCTGTGGTTTACCAGGATTCCCCGGTAACGCTGATCCGCGTGGACGGCATCTATCAGGTGGCGGTGACCGCAAGCACTACGGAGGATGCCAAATTTACGGCGCAGGAGGCAGCGGATGAGGCGATGGAGCAGATGGTGCTCCCAAGAGGCGTTTCCCGTACCACCAGTATGATGGACGACATGATGATTGACGAGTTCAAGGCGATTATCACTGCTATTTTTGTGGCGGTATTTCTGATTTTCCTCGTCATGGCGATGCAGTTTGAGTCGCCACGGTTTTCGCTGATGGTGATGATGAGTATTCCCTTCGCGCTAATTGGCTCGTTCGGACTGCTCTATGTGACAGGTTCAACCCTCAGCATGGTATCCCTGATGGGTGTGCTGATGCTTGTCGGTATTGTGGTAAATAACGGTATCTTATATGTCGATACAGCGAATCGTCTGCGGGAGGAAATGTCTCTGGAGGAAGCGCTGATCCAGAGCGGGCAGCTCAGGCTGCGGCCGATTCTGATGACCACACTGACGACCATTCTGTCCATGGTGCCGATGTCCCTCGGAATCGGGGACGGCTCCGTTATGATGGAAGGTATGGCGATGATTATCATCGGCGGGCTGGTTGCGTCCACCGTGCTGATCCTGTTGCTGATGCCCACTTTCTATCTGATTATAGACAAGCGGAGCAGAAAGGCGAAAAGACTCGTCAGAAAAGAGGAAAGACAGTTTAGAAAGGAAGAGAAGAAAGCGGAAAAGAGAGCGCGGAAAGAGGAGAAAGACAAAGAAAAATAAGGAAATCCAGGATACAAAAAGACCGGCTTCGGATCATTTGATCTGAAACCGGTCTTTTCCGTTCCACTTTGCATCATAGAGCGCCTTGTCGGCATTCTGGTAAAGCAGTTCGTAGGTGTCGTTGTTAGCAGCAAGTCCGACGCCGATGCTGGCTGAGAGCTTCTGGTCGGGATACTCGCTGTCAAAATTCTGGTGCACGATGGAGAGAAATTTTTTCAGCATGCCTTCCGTCTCTTTGGTGGAGATGTCACGTCCCACAAATACGGCAAACTCGTCGCCGCCCAGACGCCCCACAATATCTTTGTTGCGGTTAAAATAGTTTTCCAGAACAGAGGAAAATTTCCGCAGGACCTGATCACCCACGGGGTGTCCGAGCTGGTCGTTGATCAGCTTGAAATTATCCATATCCATAATCATAAGCAGACCCTGTCCGGGGCGCTCCGTCAATGCCATGCGTACAAGCTCTTCAAAACCTTCTCTGTTTAACAGTTTGGTCAGAGGATCCATCCTTGCCTTTGTGCGGATGGAACTCATTTCCTTTGAGAACAGAGACGTCAGGATGAAGAGAAGGACGGAGGCGATTACGGCAATCAGCAGCATGGGAAACTCAATTCCCCATAAATCCTTCAGTACTTCGTTGCGGTTCAGACAAGTGACAAAGTACCAGTCAGTGTCCGGTATGGCATTGATGTTTACGAAATAGACACTCTCATCTCCGATGATATCGTGCTGCCCGGTTTTTTCTTCGTCAAACAGTCTGCTCACATTCTGGTACAGCATGGATTCGCTTTCGGCGGATAAAGTCATGCCGATCATGGAGGCATCAGAGTCGGCAAGGATAAGGCGGCTGCCGTTTGTGACAAAAAAGGCGTGTTCGACCTGCCCTGAGGTAATTTCCTTTGCAAGCTGGGAGGCATAGTCCAGATAGACGTCCGCGGACAGGACTGTTACGGCAGGACCAGTTTTGAGGCGGCTGCTTATGCTTACGCAGGTACTGCCTGTCATGGCATCCACATAAGGTTCACCGAAGGCAAAGCGGTCGTGCTGCAGTCCTTCTTTGTACCAGTCACGCTCTGTCACGACAAAATCCTCTCCGGGTTCCCAGCCGGAGGCGTCGAAGTAATTTCCCTGGTCGTCGCCCATGTAAAGACCGAAAGGATAAGCCTCATGAGAGTCCACACTGGTGTACATCAGCTCATAAGTGTCCTCGTTTTCCAATCCCAGTCTTTCGATCATTTCTTTATAGATGGTCGCTTCATTCAGAACAGATTCCGCCCATGCGCTGATCTCTTCCACATAGTAATTGGATTCCAGAATCAGTTTTTCTTTGGAAAGAGACAGTATTTCCCGTCTGACAAGTATAAAGTAGATGATAATCATCACCAGAACAATGGGTACGATAGTGCAGACCAGTTTTATATTCGCCCAGAAATAACGGTGTTTTGTTTTCATTTGGAAGTCCTTTCCGGGAAAGGATAAAGACACTCGGTTTCCCACAACAATACCTGTCATAATTTTATCATATGCACCTGGAAAGTCAAGGCAGGTGCTATTGACAAAGGGGAGAGGAAATGCTAACGTTGTGGCAAAACAATAATCGGACAAGGGGCGTATTTTTTAGGCTATGAAGTATTCCATGAAGAGGCAGTTCGCTTTCATTTTCATAACGCTGATTACAGGCACAATCCTTTTATGTCTGATACTCAATTCGACTCTGCTGGGGAAATACTATCTTAATAAGAAACAGAACGCGCTGGTGAGCGCATATTACAGCATCAACGCTGCGTCAAATGCGGGCGATATTACCGGGGAGGAATATGATATTGAACTGAAAAAGATCTGTGAGAAGTACAACATTCAGGTGCTTGTAGCGGACGGGGAATCGGAGGTGATCAAGTATTCCATGAATGATCCGCGCACGGTCTTGAAGCTGCTTTTTGACCATATTTTTCTGGGCGTGGATGAGGAAGGCCTTCTTATAAATACGGACAAGTATAAAATGCAGGTGGTGGAGGATTACAGGACCCAGACGGAATATATCGAAATGTGGGGCATGCTGGACAACGGGTATCTTTTTATGCTGCGAAGCGCACTGGAGGGAATACGGGAGAGCGTGTCTATCTCGAACCGTTTCCTGGCGTATGTGGGTTCCGGGGCTGTTCTGGTCAGTGTCTTTCTGGTGATCTGGCTTTCAAACCGCGTCACGAATCCGATTATGGAACTGGCAAAGATCTCAGAACGGATGAAAGGTCTGGATTTTGAGGCAAAGTATACGGGAAACGATAAGACGGAGATAGCCATACTGGGCAATAATATCAATGAATTGTCGGAGACACTGCAGGAGACGATTTCTGAATTGCGGACGGCAAACAATGAGCTCTTGAAGGATATCGAAAGAAAGGACCGGGTGGACGAGAGGAGGAGAGAATTCCTCTCAAATGTTTCCCACGAATTAAAGACACCGCTTGCTCTTATTCAGGGCTATGCCGAGGGGCTGAAAGAGGGGATAAATGACGATGCCGAGAGCAGGGCATTTTACTGCGATGTCATTATGGATGAGGCGGCAAAAATGAATGCCATGGTAAAGAATCTCCTGACACTCAATCAGCTGGAGGCGGGCAATGAGGTCGTCAATATGGAACGTTTTGACGTGACGGCGCTGATAAAAAACTATATTGCCTCCGCGGATATTCTGATCCGGCAGAAGGAGATATCCGTCCGCATGGACGACTATGATCCGGTTTACGTCTGGGGCGACGAGTTCCGGGTGGAGGAGGTGTTTATGAATTATTTCACAAACGCTATCAATTACGCCGGGGGAGAAAAAATCATTGACGTTAAGATACAAAGGAATGACAGCCGGGTGCGCGTGTCGGTATTTAACACCGGAAATCCTATTCCGGCGGAGAGTGTGGCCCATTTGTGGGAGAAGTTTTATAAGGTGGATAAGGCGAGAACTAGGGAGTACGGCGGCAGCGGGATCGGCCTTTCCATTGTAAAGGCGATTATGGAATCCATGAACCAGGAATACGGCGTGACAAACTACGACAATGGTGTGGAGTTCTGGTTTCAGTTAGACATGGCATAACAGTTAAACCAGACTGAATCTGACAGGCAAATCATGCTTGCATGAATCTGCTGGTCGTATTGTTTTGACTTGTAAGAATAAAAAATGTGGGGTATAATATAGTAGCCGCAAGATAAAAGCAGGCGCCGCATCGCGGCATTTGTTTTTATTGTGGCGTTAACGAGCGAACGTCCGATGTAATAGACAAAGAGAGCAGAGTACACGTTCGCGGGTTTACATGTAAAATACGCAAACAGGGAGATACAGACGTGAAGAAGGCGAATATTCTTTTGTGCGGCATGGCAGCGGCTTTTCTTATGACAGGATGCGCCACGGTGCCTGATCTGACACAGACCGAGACAGAGCTGATATCGGAATATGCGGTGGGGGTCCTGTTAAAGTATGACAAGGGCCACGGGAGAAGACTGGTGGACACCACGGGATACGAATTGGCGGAGGAGACAGCGGAACCCGAACCGGAGCTGCCTGAAGAAGAGATTCCGGAAGAACCGGAACCCGAAACGGAAGAGACGCCGGAGGTAGTGGATGTGAGCCAGGATGAGGCGCAGACACAGCCTGCGGTATCCTCGGTGGAAGCGTATTACGGTATTCCTAACATAATGATAAGTTATAATGGATGGGAGATGGCGGATTCCTACCCGCCGCAGGCGGAAGGCGAAGTTCCTTATTTTACCATGGATGCGTCGAACGGTATGCAGCTTCTTGTATTAAAGTTTAACGCCCAGAATCTGACTGGTGAAGACCAGACTCTGAACATGATGGGGTATCGGGCAACGTTTCGGGTGTCTGTAAATGGGGAAGCCAGCAAAGGTGCACTTGCAACAATGCTTGTAAATGATATGCAGACATTTGACGGTGTGATACCCGCAGGATCTTCTGTGGATATGGTGAGTATTGTGGAGGTACCACAGGGGACCAATCCGAATACAATAGACTTTATTCTCAGAGGCGGTGAGCAGGACGGAACAATGCACCTGCAGTAGAGACAGCGGATAGCCGGATCGCGAAAAATCAGCTTATCTGTAGTAAAAAAAAGAATTTTGTAAAAAATTAAAAAAACCTGTTGACATCCAATTATTCATCTGCTATTATATGAAAGTCGCCTGCGGAAATGACTTGAAGCATGGCGACAGAGCGGAAGAATGGCAGACATTCTTCAGAAGATAATTCCTGTGGAGTTAACTTCGGAGCACCTTGACAAATAA
>CASWVG010000070.1 GCA_949472775.1 uncultured Lachnospiraceae bacterium | reverse complement strand
TATTTGATCTGCTTTTTCTGCCGAGTTTGCCGCAGGCAAATCTCGCAATCGAACGTTGTATTTGATCTGCTTTTTCTGCCGAGTTTGCCGCAGGCAAATCTCGCAATCGAACGAAGTTCGATTTGTTATTGTTTTAAGTCTAAAATCGGTATATTCGCATAGAGCGTCGGATTTTTGATCCCGTGACCTTTCCCGCTGGTCTGGGTAATCTGTATCTCCATGCTCTGAGCATCTATCTTCATGTACTTGGATATCACCTTGGCGATATCGTTCTTAATCATTTCCATCATCTCCTGTGAACAGTTGACTCTGTCGGAGATAAGCAGTATTTTCAGCCGGTCTTTGGCTATTTCTCTCGAGCTTTTCCGCTTTAACAGATTTTTAAACACACTGATCCCCCCTAACCTTTATGGAAAATACCTGTTACCCTCGTCCAGAACGAGACGCCCTTGTCAAAATCCATAAAGGGAACCTCCTCGCCTATGATCCGATAACAGATATTCTGGTATGCCTTCCCCGCCAGCGTATTGCTTCCGACTAACGGCTCTCCCTGATTTGTGGCTATCACCACATTCTCATCATCCGGCACCCTTCCGATCAGGGGCAGCGACAAAATATCCACCACGTCCTCTGAGGACATCATATCGCCCCTTCTTATCATATCCTGTCTGATCCGGTTAATAATCAGATCCATCTTATGTATCTCGTTCGCTTCCAGAAGCCCGATAATCCGGTCCGCATCCCGGATCGCGGAAACTTCCGGCGTGGTCACCACAAGGGCTCTGTCCGCGCCCGCAATGGCGTTCTGAAATCCCTGTTCAATCCCTGCAGGGCAATCCAGAATAATATAGTCAAACTGATCCCGCAGATGACTGATCATACGCACCATCTGGGAGGGATTGACAGCGCTTTTATCCTTTGTCTGTGCCGACGGCAAGAGAAACAGGGTCGGGTAACGCTTGTCCCTTATAATCGCCTGCTTGATGCGGCAGTTTCCTTCTACCACATCCACCAGATTGTAAACAATCCTGTTCTCAAGCCCCATCACAACATCGAGGTTCCTAAGACCGATGTCTGTGTCGATGAGGATCACCTTTTTTCCCATGGCAGCCAGACCTGTTCCTACGTTTGCAGAGGTGGTGGTCTTTCCCACCCCGCCTTTCCCTGACGTGACGACAATAACTTCACTCATAGCAAGTCCTCCATTGATGAATTGTTATCGTCCCCTAAGCTCTCCCCTCGACCATAGTTCAGCACGCGCCATTCGCAAAGGCGCCTGCGGCGCTTTCCCACTGCTTACGCAGTTAACTTTGCTTATGAGATGGCGCTCCGCTCATGCTCTGCAAAGATGTGCTCATTCATGCAAGCATGATTCGCCCATTTTTACAGAGCATGGCCGAACTTTAGAAGGGCAAGTCGCTCAGTAATTCTTTGGTAATCGGCTCTATTAATACTCTGGCGTCATTCACAAAAGCAATTTTGGGCTGGATCTTTGGTTTGATCGACCATTTGCTCTGTTTCTCTGATGTTTTATATTTGAAATCACCGATTTTTAACTTCTCCGGCGACATTTCAAGCGCCACAACAAAATGTCCGTCCTCGCCGTTTCCACCGGCGTACGCCTGCCCGTAAAGGCCGCCCAGCACCACGATATCCTTACTGGAAATGATGCACGCACCAGGATAGACGTCACCCAGCACGATGATGCTGTTTTCCGTCTCCAGAATCTGACCGTCCTTTAAAGTTCCTTTATAGAACTGTCCCGCATTTTCCAGCACATCCTGATGGAAGGAAAGCTGCTGCAGCGCCTTTACGAAATTTCTGTCCGTCTCCTCGTCTTTACCCATAATGCAGACGATATTCAACCGGGAATTTACCGATATGGTATCTACGATCTGACGTTCCTCCTGATCGGAAAGCACCCTGCCCTCAAAGGAAAGCACCATGCGGGCATCCTTAAAGAAATTGGCGGACTCGCTAAACTTCACCGCAATCTCCTCCAAAAGCTGCGAAAAAGAGATTTCACTGTCTAAAAAAATGGAAAGCCCGTTGGGAAAACTCTTGATAATTACTGCATTCTTCATATTTACCTCCACGTCAGAGCAGTTTACTCTATCTTTATACCATCCGGCTCTTAATCGGCATTGATTGCACCGCCTTCCAGATTTCCCGCCGTGCCGGTAATGATTTCGTCTTCATCCTTCAGCCCATAATAATACTCATACACATCCTTGGCAATCTGCGCCGCGTAATCGGATGTATAACCGTTCGCCACACGCACCGTCACCGATATTTCGGGGTCCTCATAGGGCGCGTAACTGATAAACAGCGCGTGGTTCGGGCGGTTTCTGCTCTCCTGCGCCGTACCGGTCTTACCCGCCACGTTCACATCCAGATCCGCAAAGTACGCCTTATGCTCCACCACCTGCCGCATACCCGAATGAATGGCGTTCCAGTACGCCGGATCCATGTCGATCCGGTTTCTGACCTTTGCCTCATTATCCCGGATCAGACCACCGTTCTGGTCTTCCACCTTGTCCACCAGAGTTAAATTATAACATGTTCCGCTGTTTGCTACGGTTGTAACATATCGCGCAAGCCCTGCCGTAGTATAGTTGTTTGTACCGTGACCGATGGCAGAACGGACCGCGTCCAGATCGGACACACCCGGCGCGTACTCTTCAATCTCAATGCCGGAAGTCTCCGAAAGACCGTACATATCCGCATACTTGGCAAGTTTGTTCAGACCCACACTGTCATTGTAGGTATCACCCACCGTCCCCAGACGATAACCAACCTCATAGAAAAAGTAGTTACAGGAGTACCTGAGTCCCCCCGTCACATTCAGGGAACCGTGCGCGCCGGGATAAATATGACATTTAGGCGGCTGGGTAATCTTGTCGAAGATACCCACACAGGTGATGGTATCCGCCAGGGTAATAACCCCCTCCAGAAGCCCCGCCGTGGCGGACACCGGCTTAAAAGTAGATCCTGGCGCCGTCCTCTGCTGGGTGGCATAGTTTAACATCGGGCTGGACAAATCGCTTTTCAGATTTGCGAAATAAGCCGCGTCCACGCCGTTCGCCATTCTGTTATTGTCATAGCTCGGATAGGAGGCGATCGCCATCACGTCCCCCGTATTCACATCCGTGACGACAATGGAACCGGAATAAGGGTCAAGCGCAAGCTGCGCCGGCGTCAGGTCAAGCTGCTCGATACGGTTCCTCATAAAAACATAGGGCGTCACCACTCCGGCTTCAAACTGCGCGATTTCCTCCTCTGTGGGCTCCACCACATACTGTTCCATCAGCAGTTCACAGATCTGTCGGCCGGAAATCTCGTCGTTCAGAATCATATACCGGTAAATCTTTTTATCAAACTCCAGATCCCGGTCAAGCACATCAAAAATATATTCCAGAATCTTATTGTAAATCTCCACAGAGTCGGAATAGCGCGAGTCAATATCCAGTTTGGAGACGTTGATCCAGTTTTGCGCTATGGCATAGTTGAGATACTCATTTAAACTGATAACCTCGTCCTTCGTCCACGCGATATAGGTGGCGTCGTTTTTATCGACCACATCTTTCATCAGAATATCGCGTTCATACAGGGCGGATGCCACATAACTCTCGTACACCTGATACTCTTCCGTCAAAGCGTCGTAGGGTGTGCGGCTCTGCGTCAGCTCATCCTGCAGCGTGGCGAAAACGCGCGCCTTTTTGTCCAGATAAGCCTCCTGCACAGCCATTTCCGTTTCCCCCGCAAACTCCGACGTAAAGTGGGTGGTGTCGATCACGTTGTTGTTGATGCAGGCATAATACACATCATAGATGGGAATGGGAATATTGCCTCCGCTGCCCCCCTCCGGCGGCGTATATTCCTTGATATTTTCTATTTTATTTAGCAAAATAGCGGCAAGCTTGGACTCCAGAATATGGTAGCATGCCTTCTGCAGACCCGTATCCAGCGTCAGGACAATGTCGTTGCCCGCTGACGGTTCGATCCGGTCGCTCGTCTCCACCACCTTACCCATATTGTCCACATACACCGTTTCGGAGCCCTTATTGCCCTGCAGTTCCATCTCCATGGACGCCTCAATCCCGGATTTTCCTACCGTGTCGTTTAAATCATATGCCGGGTTCTGCTCCTGCAGCTCCTCCAGTTCCTCCTGTGCCACCCTGCCGGTGTAACCGATCACCTGGGCATAATAGATGCTCTCGTTGTATTTGCGGATCGTTCCCTCGGCGATAGACACACCATCCAGACTGTCCGCATTCTCCATAATGACGGCTACCGTCTCCTGCGAAACATTTTCCGCCACCGTGGTTGCGATATACCTCTGGTAGCTGTTGGCGCTCATGGCATAACGGATGGTAATAATCTTCAACACTTCCTCTTTGGAAAAGCCGAGCCCTTCCACAAAGCTGTCCGAATCCTCATCGTCCGTATAGTCACCGATCCCGTAACGGCTCGTCCCGCACAGATACCTGACCAGATCCTCCGGCGCCGCCGCTTTCTCCCTCTCTTTCAGGTCATCAATGGAAGCGTAGCCATAAATATCCGCCAGAAACCGCAGAAGCTGCGTGCCCTCCACCGTGTAAACGTAATCGCCACTCTTATTGATCTCTATACGGAAATCGCTGATCACGTGGTCGCCGTTTTCTTCGATCATGGCAATCAGCCTGCGGATGGTATCGTTCAGTTTCGCGTTTTTCCCCCGTCCTGACTCGTACACGTCCTCGATGGTCACGGAGTAGGCAAGTTCGTTGTAGGCAAGAAGATTGCCGTTCCTGTCCAGAATGTTACCCCTGGTGGCAGGCAGTGTCCTCTCCTTCCTGATTTTTAACTGAAAGTCATTGTAATACTGCTCTCCGTTTACGATCTGGAGCTGAAAAATCCAGTAAACCAGATATCCGCCCATACCGGCAATCACAAGCATCAGCACAAGAAGCCGGGAGGTGACCATATTCATAAAGTTTTCTTTAAAATGCTCTAAAAGTTCCTCAAACAAACTTCTTTCCGCTCCTCAGTTCGCTTCGCTCAAGTCCCGTGTTGATCCAGAGAATGAGCGGATATAAAAGCAAAGTAACCGCAATGGTATACACAATTTCCGGTAGAATAATGTGCAGGAGGTAGTATGTAAATTCTAAACGCCCCCGCAGAAGGAATAATATAACATAACACCCGATACCATACAAAAAATCGCTGCACAGGATAAGCGCCACCGGCAGTTTGATATCCTGCGGATAAAAAATCTGTGCAAATTTGCCGTTCATATAACCGATGTACATATACAGAAGCGCATAAAACCCAATCACGCTGGCAAAGAAAATATCCACCAGCAGACCACAGAAAAAGCCGATCAGAAGCCCTGTCTTCTCCCCGCGCATAAAGCCAAAAGAAGCCGTCAGCACAATCAGAAGATTGGGCACAATGCCGCCAAAGGCAAGTGCCCTGAACACCGTGCACTGCAGCAGAAAACATATGAAAATCAAAACTGCGGTAATGATGCCACGTTTCATCGCAAATTCTCCATCTGTCAGAGAATGCCGCTTTAAGGCATTCTCTCGCGTGAGATTTCGTACTTCCAAGTCAGCTGTGCTGACTTTGCGATGCAGCCTTTGCTGCTGAGTTTAGAAGTACTTCTCACGCTGCTCAATCTGGCACAGTCTGTTTCAACTGCCGGATCACCAGAACCTCCTCCAGATGCTCAAAATCCACCGCCGGGGTTATGTATCCGGATTTGGTCAGATTGTTCGCATCCTGGTTAATCGTATTGACATAACCGATCAGAATGCCCGGCAGATACTTATCGCTGATATCAGAGGTAACTACCTTGTCTCCCTCCACCACCACATCATCGCTGTCCACAAGCTGTTCAAACTCAATCACACCAGAAGCGTAAAGCTTTAAATTCCCGGACACAATCATGCGGTCGGCGCTTGCCAGCACCATCGCGCTCACATTGGAGTCGTCCGCGATGATAGACTTTACCTTCGCCCAGTTGGGACCCACATCCACCACGCGCCCAACGAGACCGCTCCCTGCCATCACGTTCATATCCACGGCAATGCCGTCGCTGGCACCCTTATTGATCACAAAAGAATAAAACCAGTTTCCGGAATCTCTGGCGATAATGCGCGCGCCCGTCTTTTCGTACTCGTCGTACTGGGCATCCAGACTGTACAGTTCCCGCAGATTAGTCAGTTCGTAGCGATCCTGCTGCAGCCTCGTATTCTCGATCGTCAGCTCATCCACCTTCGCCTTAAGCTGCTCATTCTGTGCCAGAAGCTCCCTGATCTGTACAAGTTCCTCAGACCTCCCGGAAAGCCAGCTTCCCACCACGCTGATCCCTTCCTCAAAGGGGACTATTATATATCCTGCCACGGCAGATAAAGGCCCACTGAATATCTTTGTGTTAAAGGTCAGCAGAACCATAGCCGTGCAGAGGATTGTTAAAATAAAAAGGAGATATTTACCGGGTAGTGTAAATTTCTCTCCTTTTCTTTTGACGATTGGACTCATCTACTCATTCCTTCTATCGCATAAGCTACCGTTTTATAATTATCTTCCTTGATGATCTTTGCAAGGCCGAGAGCCACGCTGGTCACCGGGTTTTCGGAAACGTTAACCTGCAGCCCTGTGCCCTTACTCATAAGCTGCGCAAGCTTGCTCACCTGGGAAGCGCCGCCCGTCAGATAAATCCCGTGCCGATAGATATCCGCCGCCAGTTCCGGCGGGGTACGTTCCAGAATCACCTTGATATTGTCGATAATTGAATTAAAATGCTCGATCAGACACTCGTCCACAAGGGCTGTGGGAATTTCCCGCTCCACAGGCAGACCCGTCACGATATCCCTGCCGTAAACCACTGCGCCAACACGCTGGTCTTCCAGATCAAGAAGGGATATCTTTACAACTTCGGCCGTCTTACCGCCGATAATCAGGCTGTACTCACGGCGGATCGCCGCCTTAATCGCCTCGTCAAACTTGCGGCCTCCCACTTTAATCAGACGGCTAAGTACGATGCCGCCCAGAGAGAGAATGGATATCTCCGTCGTGTCAAAACCCACGTTAACAACCAGCACACCCTGCGAATTTTTCACGTCAATGCCAAGACCGAGGCCGTCCGCCACAGCCTTATCCACAACCATGACTTTTTTCGCCTTCACATTGGACTCTTTGATCAGATCCTTGAACGCGCGCTTCTCCACCTCCGTCACATCCCACGGAACAGCAATATAATAGTCGGCAGGCCGAACATTATTTCGCATCATGCCGCTCAGAAAATACTTGACCAGTGTTTCCATATTCTGGATATCCGCGATCACGCCGTTGCTTAAGGGATAGGTAATGCTTATGTTACTGGGTGCCTTCTCATACATCTCGAAAGCCGCGTCGCCGTATGCGAAGAGCGTCTTTTTGTTCTCGATGGCGATCATATTTTTTTCCACGAAAACATTGTCGTCCGCCCGGTTGTAAATTTTGATATTGCTTGTGCCAAGATCAATTCCAAATGCGTTGTTTGCCAAGGTAAATGTACCCCTCTTTCTTTCTGTTGAAATCTTTACAGAGAACGCCCGTATTTTTGATATTCTCCCAGGTGCTGCACAGAGTTTCCCGACATCGCGCCCTGGCGCGGTGTCTTTAGAAATTCTCCTCCCCTTGTTTATCTGTCAGCAATTTGCTCTCTCTGAAACTGAAATAATTGTTGTCTCCCAGAATAATGTGGTCGATCAGCGGAATGTCCGCAAGCGCTCCCATCTGCCCGATTCGCTCCGTGACCCGAAGATCATTCTCGCTCGGGACAGGGTTTCCGCCTGGATGGTTATGCAACAGCATAATGCCCGCCGCACCGTTTCTGAAGGCATGCATAAACACCTCTCTGGGTGACAGGAGGGAGGCGTTTACCGTTCCTTTTGAGAGAATTTCCTCACCGATCAGATGATATCCCGAATCGAAAAGCAGAAGCAGGATATACTCCACGCTCTCATGGCGGAACTGCTCCATATAGTAATCTGCGACCGAGTACGGATCGTGAAAGGAAAGCCCGCTCTTCGCCTTCGCCCGTGCCATCCTCTTCGCAAATTCAGCGATGGCTTTAAGTTGGACCGCCTTGACCTCGCCGATTCCCTCAACCTTCTGCAGATCCTTCACGGATATGTGGTACAGCCCAAGAAGCCCGTTTCCATACCTGGCAGTCTGTGCCAACACCCGCTCACCAAGCTCCCTCGCACTCACGCCTTTCGTTCCCGTACGAAGGAGAATTGCCAGAAGCTCCGAGTCCGTAAGACTCTCACTCCCGAAGGCGGCAAACTTCTCGAATGGAAGATTTTGCTGCCTGTAATACTCATTGTTCTCACACTTTGCTGTTTTCATGCAGTCTCTTTCCCGACAGCTTCTCTCCAAAAGGACGGTCAGATCATGCGGTATATAATGATCGCCAGGGCGATCCCCAAAATGCTTGCTATCGTGATCTTAATCGACAGGGCAAAGGTAATGCTCAGAATACCAAGATCCAGCACCAACGGCTGCGACAGACCGAAAGACTGCCCGTAGTTGAGCCAGGTGGCGGGAAACAGGCTCCCGATAAAGCCCCCGATCACGATTCCTGCCAGTATCAACAGGAAACAAGCCCAGTTATTTTTGCGCATAAAAAGTACAATCTCCTTTCTTCAAGGCTCATTTTATCACAATCGGATTTTGATGTACATAAAAAATGGAATATTTTTCTTGCGAATGGCGCAGGCTAAACATTCACAATCCCACGGTCCGCCAGATTCTGCAGACTTTTCAGAATGCCCAGTTTCGCGTGTGGGAAGGTCAGCCCGCCCTGAAAATAAACCGCATAGGGCGGCGCGATGGGGCCATCCGCGGAAAGTTCGATGGATGAGCCGGAGACAAAAGCGCCTGCCGCCATAATTACCTTGGAGTCATAGCCAGGCATATCCCAAGGTTCCGGCTTCACGAAACTGTCCACCGGCGCCGCCGCCTGAATGCCCTCGCAGAAGGCGATCACGCCCTCGGGCGAGCCAAAAGTCACAGCCTGGATAATATCGTGGCGGCTCTCCGACGCATCCGGCACCACGGCAAACCCCAGTTTTTCATAAATATTTGCCGCAAATATAGCGCCTTTTAAGGCGGATGCCGTCACTGTGGGCGCCAGGAAAAGCCCTTGATAAAAAGCGGGCAGGACGCCAAGGGACGCGCCCACCTCCTTTGCCAGACCGGGGGAAGTCAGCCGGCACGCCGCGTTCTCAATACATTCCTTTTTCCCGGCAATATAACCGCCGATTGGCGCAAGCCCGCCGCCGGGATTCTTGATGAGAGACCCGACCACCATATCCGCCCCGACCTCGGAGGGTTCCGTGGTTTCCACAAACTCCCCGTAACAGTTGTCCACCATCACGAGAACATCCGGTTTGATCTGCTTTACAAAAGAAATCAGTTCACCGATACGTGCCACAGACAAAGTCGGTCTCGTCTGGTAACCCTTCGACCTCTGGATGGTGACAAGCCGTGTCTTATCGTTTATGGCACTGCGAATGCCCTCGAAGTCAAATCCCCCGTCTGGCAGAAGGTCAACCTGTCTGTAAGTGACGCCGTACTCCGCAAGGGAACCTCTGGACGGGCGTATGCCGATCACCTCCTCCAGCGTGTCATAAGGCTTTCCCACCGGGGACAAAAGTTCGTCGCCGGGTCGCAGATTGCTCATCAGCGCAAGCGCAAGCGCATGGGTTCCGCATGTAATCTGGGGACGCACCAGCGCATCCTCCGTCCGAAATACATCGGCATACACGGATTCCAGCGTGTCGCGCCCTAAATCATTGTATCCATAACCCGTGGTTCCGAGCAGGCAGGCCTCACTGACGCCCGCCTGCTGCATGGCGTGGATGACCTTGAGTTGGTTATATTCCGCGTTTTCGTCGATCTGCACAAAACGTAGCGCAAGGGCGTCAAGTATCTCCTCTCCGAAGCGGTAAACCGCCTCCGAAATTCCAAACCAACTGTACCGTTCTCTCATATCCGCTCTCATACAATATGTTCCTTTCCGTTTTGATTTCCGTGGTGCAACCGATGAACCCACTATTAAGATCAGAAGACACTTCCGCTGCCTTTGTCTAATATGTACACTGTTTCGGCATTTTTCTTTCGGGCACCTTACAAAATCCCTATAAAATCAGCATTTTCCGGCATTTCTTTCCCTGCATATTCCTGCTTTTTATCCCACTGTTTATTTTCTTTTTAATAGTATGACGTTAAAATATA
Organism: uncultured Lachnospiraceae bacterium; assembly: GCA_949472775.1. GTDB lineage: Bacteria > Bacillota > Clostridia > Lachnospirales > Lachnospiraceae > UBA3282. Next base: position 6,228 of record CASWVG010000070.1, on the reverse strand, counting down.
CATTTCTTTCCGATAAATAACGATATGTATTTCAAATAACACGTTCTATCAAATCGCAATTTCGTCATTTTGTCGGTTTATACCCCTGCAAAACCCAGATTTCATCAGCATTTTACATATTGTTACAGGATAATCCCTTTTTCGCGCAGGAAATCCTGCATAAATCCCAGAATCTTTTGACTATCATGGTCAAAAACGTTTTTTTCTATCCAGATTACCTCTTTTTCGCGCCGAAACCATGTGAGCTGCCTTTTTGCAAAATGTCTCGTGTCCCGTTTTATCAGATAAACAGCCTCCTCCAGAGAAGTTTCCCCTTCCAGATAAGACAGAAGCTCTTTGTAGCCGAGCCCCTGCATGGATACCATGTCCTTCCGGCAGCCCGACTCCCACAGGGCACGCACTTCCTCCGTCAGCCCCTGTGCCATCATCAGATCCACTCTTTCATTAATCCGTTTATAAATCCGCTCTCTGTCGTCATTTAGGACAAAATAGGCAAAATTGTAGGGAGAGTCGTTCTGCCGCTGCTCCCTGTTATGGGCTGAAATCTTCTTTCCCGTCTTTTCATAAAATTCAATGGCGCGGATCACCCGTTTGATATTGTGAGCATGAATGCTCTCACAGGACTCCGGATCCACAGCGCGCAGCCTCTCATAGAGCGCTTCTGGCCCCTCTCTTCTGGCCTGCTCCTCAAGCGAACGGCGAAGCGCCGTGTCCTCGTCGTTTTCCGTAAAATCTATATCGTACACGAGAGCCTGAATATAAAACCCGGTGCCGCCCACCACAATGGGAATACGCCCACGGCTGTAAATATCCACCAGCGCCCGCTTTGCCAGTTTCTGAAACACCACCACATTGAATTCCTGATCCGGCTCCAGTACATCGATCAGATGATGCGGGACGCCTGCCATCTCCTCCGGCGTGATCTTGGCGGAACCGATATCCATACGACGGTACACCTGCATGGAATCGGCACAGATAATTTCTCCGTCTATCGCCTTTGCCAACCCGATGGAGAGTGCCGTCTTCCCCACCGCCGTGGGACCCGTCAGAATCACAAGCGGACGCTTTTTTATTTCCATCCGTTACCCTCCTCGCAGAGAATGCCTCTTTACAGGCATTCTCTCACGCGAAACTTAGTAATTCCTGGCGTCCCGTCCTATGGCAGAACGTCTTTAGCATTACTTTTCGCGTTTCTCACACATTTATACGATCCGCTTAAATTTCTTCTCAAGCTCCTGCCTGCTCATGGAGATGATCGTCGGTCTGCCGTGGGGGCAGTTATAAGGGTTATCTAAGGTCAGAAGCTCGTCAATCAGCGCCTCAACTTCCGTCCTGCTCATACGCATATTGCCTTTGACAGCCGCCTTACATGCCATGGTTGCAAGGCGTATACGGACGCTCTCCGGCGTCCCCGAAACCGCTTCAGCCGCAAGCTCATCCAGTATCTCATAGAAAAACGTCCCCTCTGCATACCCGTACAGATCCAGCGGCACACCCCGTATCGCATAATCGTTTCCGCCAAACTCCTCAATCACAAAGCCCAGTGCCGCAAAATCTTCCCTGTGGCTTTGCAGGCACTCCTTCTCCTGATTGTTTAAGGTCACGATCATGGGCGGATTGATCTGCTGGGATACAACCTCCTTCTCCCGGAAATGCCGTATCAGCCGCTCGTATCTGACTTTCTCATGGGCGGCATGCTGATCCACAATCAGAAGCTTATCCTGACAGGCAATCAGCCAGTATGTCTCAAAGAGCTGACCGATGATCTCGTAGTGTTCTTTCGCCTTCTCAGAAAGGATTTTATCGTTGAACATGGTCATCTGCTCCGGTTTTCCGATCCCATCCTTCTCCTGCGGCGTCTGTCCGGTTTTTCCCACGTCTGCCTGCATCGGCGGCATCTGCCCATCCACAGCTGCCGCCTTGACACCGTCGCTGTTTCCGGCACCCGCCTGTTCCGACACCGTCTGTACCGCAGAACCTGACAGGACTGCCGCAGTTATCTTTCTCTCATCGTCCTTCCTGTCCGCCGTATTCGTCCTGCCATCCCCATGATAGGTTGTCGTCTGCCGCAGGACATTCGCCTCCGCCGGCCGGCTTTTCTCATAGATCGCGCGGATGGTCGCCGCCTGTTCCGGCTGACCAGGCACCTCGAAAGCCGGCAGTTCTGCTTCAGCCTGTCCCTGTCTGGCATGGGCAATCCTTCTCTGCTCAAAGGGTTCCGGCGCAGTCACCTTTGCCAGTCCGCCGCCTTTGCCCGCGGCGCTGCCTTCTATTTTCTCCGGCTCCACAAGGCGCACCTCGGGAATCATCTCCCGCTCCTTAAGCGCCTCCTCCACCGCCTCCCGCACCGTCTCATAAAAGTCGGGCGCGTCCGCGATCCGCACCTCCATCTTGGACGGATGGACATTCACATCGATCTTCTCCGTGTCGATCTGAAAATGCAGGATGCAGAAAGGAAATTTGTGCTGCATCAGGTATTCCCGGTAGCCTTCCTCCAACGCCTTGCTGATTAACGTACTGCGGATATACCTGCCGTTGATATAAAAGATCTCGTAAGAGCGGTTCGCCCGGTTGAGCACGGGTTTCCCCAAAAGCCCTGTCACCGTCATCCCGTCCTGTGCGCAATGAAAATCCATGAGCGCATCCGCAATATCTTTCCCGTAAATGCGGTAGACGATCTCCCGCAGATCGCCGCTTCCCGTCGTATAAAACCGGTTCTGCCCGTTCAAAAGAAACTTAAAGGAAACCCGCGGATTTGACATTGCCAGATGTTCCATCAGATCAGCCACATAGGAACCTTCCGTCCGTGGCTGTTTTAAAAACTTTTTGCGGGGCGGCGTATTGTAAAAAAGATTCCGCACAAGAAACGTTGTTCCGCCCGGGGCACCGATCTCCTCGCGCTCTTTCTCCACACCGCCCTCAATCAGGTAGCGGATACCCGTCAGTTCCTCCGGCGTCTTAGTGATCAGTTCCACTTGTGACACCGCCGCGATACTGGCAAGCGCCTCACCCCGGAATCCAAGGCTGACCAGTTTGGTCAAATCATCGGCAGAAGAAATTTTACTGGTTGCATGGCGCAGAAAAGCGTTCTCCACCTGGGATTTCTCAATACCGCCGCCGTTGTCCGTCACACGGATCAGACTCGTGCCGCCGTCTTTGATCTCCACCGTAATGGCGTCCGCGCCGGCGTCAATGGCGTTCTCCACCAGTTCCTTCACCACGCTTGCAGGCCGCTCCACCACCTCTCCGGCGGCGATCTTGTCTATCGTCTGGTTGTCGAGTATGTTTATCTTCGCCACTTTTCCTCCTAGTCTGACGTGAGATTTAGAACCTCCAAGTCAACCTTTCCTCTTGATCCACTCGGAGAATGCTGCTTTTCAAGCATCCTCTGACGTGAGACTTAGAACCTCCAAGTCATCCTTTCCTCTTGGTCCGCTCGGAGAATGCTGCTTTTCAAGCATTCTCTGACGTGAGATTTAGAACTTCTTCGCGAAACAGCCTATGCTGTGAGCGTTAGAAGTTCTTCTCACGTTCTTCTCACGTTCTTCACGTTCCCCATCTATTTTTCAACCGGTTCTGCAGCCGATACAATGTATTCAGCGCGTCCACCGGCGTCAGGTTGCTCACGTCGATCTCTTTTAACTCCTGTATCACATCTTCGTCGGTCACGGTATCAAACAGGGAAATCTGCTCCAGATCCACCTCGTCGTACCTGACGCTCTTTTTCTTCTCGCTCTTTCCCCTGTCGATCTCTATGCTCTGCACCTTCTCGGTGATGTCGTTGTCGCTCAGCTGCTCCACGATCTCCTTCGCCCGGTCGATCACCATATCCGGCACACCCGCCAGTTTTGCCACCTGAATACCATAACTCTTATCCGCTCCGCCTTTCACGATCTTTCTGAGGAATACGATATCGTCCCCCTTCTCCTTGACCGCGATGCAGTAGTTGTTTACGTTATCCATCTTGCCTTCCAGCTCGGTCAGCTCGTGGTAATGGGTGGCAAACAGCGTTTTAGCGCCGAGAATCCTGCGGTTGCTGATATGTTCGATCACCGCCCAGGCGATACTCAGTCCGTCGAAAGTGGATGTGCCCCGCCCGATCTCGTCAAGCACCAGAAGGCTGTTTGGCGTGGCGTTTCGCAAAATATTGGCCACCTCGTTCATCTCCACCATGAAGGTGGACTGGCCGCTTGCCAGGTCGTCGGAGGCGCCTACTCTCGTGAATATCCGGTCCACAATACCGATATCCGCTCTTTTCGCGGGCACAAAGGAGCCGATCTGGGTCATCAGCACGATCAGCGCCACCTGCCGCATATAGGTGGATTTTCCCGCCATATTGGGGCCTGTAATCACCGCGATACAGTGCTTCTTGTCATCCAGATGGGTGTCGTTTTCGATGAACATGTCATTCTGGATCATCTGCTCCACCACGGGATGCCGCCCCTCCTTGATGTCGATCACACCTTTTTCATTGAGCGCGGGGCGTACATAGTGATTCTGCTCCGCCACAGAGGCAAGAGAAGTAAACACGTCCAGCTTTGCCACCGCCCGGGCGGTTTTCTGGATTCGCTCCACCTCCCCGGCAATGGCCTCTCTGATCTCACAGAACAGGTCGTACTCCAGCGTAAACAGCTTGTCCTCCGCATTCAAGATGGAATCTTCCAGTTCCTTTAATTTAGGCGTTGTGTAACGCTCCGCATTGGCCAGCGTCTGCTTGCGCACATAGTCCTCCGGCACCTGATCCCGATAGGAATTGGTCACCTCAAAATAATAGCCGAAAACTTTATTGTACTTGATCCGTAGATTTTTGATCCCCGTCCGCTCCCGGTCTTCCTCCTCCAGCGCCGCCAGCCACTTTTTCCCGTCCGTCTTTGCCTTTTTCAAGGAATCAATGGTCTCGTTAAATCCCTCCCGGATAATGCCTCCCTCCTTGATGGCGATGGGCGGCTCCTCCGTAATCGCATCGTCGATCAGTTTGTGAATATCCTGCAGCGGATCCATATTTTCCCGTATTTCCTTAAGAAGCGGCGTCTCAAAATCAGCCAGCACCGTCCGCAGAGAAGGCAGCGTCGCCAGTGAATTGCGAAGCGCAATCAAATCCCTGGGATTGGCTGTCTTGTAGCTCACTTTGCCAAGAAGCCGCTCCAGATCATAAATAGCGTGCAGATACTCCCGCAATTCCTCCCTGTCCACACTCCTCTGCCGGAGCGCCTCCACCGCGTCCAGCCGTTTTTCGATCCGCCCTCTGTCAATCAGCGGCTGTTCTATGTACTTGCGCAAAAGCCGTCCGCCGAGCGCCGTTTTCGTGCGGTCAAGCACGCCCAGAAGAGACCCTTTCTTCTGTTTTTCCCGTAAGGTCTCAAGCAATTCCAGATTTCGCCTTGTGGAACTGTCTAAGAGCATGTATTTGCTGATCAAATAGGGATAAATATGGGTAAAATGGGAAAGAGGCGTCTTCTGCGTCTCATAAAGATACAAAAGCAGCGCCCCCGCCGCAATCATTCCCACCGGAAAGTCCTCAATGCCGAGACCTTTCAGCGTATTTACCCGGAAATGACGCATCAGCGTCTTTTTACAGCCTTCCTCGTCAAAATAATGGGGAGCCAGGGAATAGACAGTCACGTTCAGCCTGTTCTTCAGATCCTCAATATCGTACCCACTGACGAAAAACTGCTCGTTGCAGATCACTTCCGAAGGCGCATATTTATTGATTTCGTCCTGCAGTCTGCGGATATCCTCCACTTCCGTCAGATAATAATCCCCAGTAGTGACGTCCGCCACCGAAAGACCGATTTTACCGGGAAAATAAGTGACACAGAGCAGATAATTGTTCTTGGAATCGTCAAGCGCCTGGATATTCAGGTTTGTCCCCGGTGTGACCACACGGATGACCTCCCGCTTTACAATCCCCCTTGCATTTTTCGGATCCTCCACCTGTTCGCAGATCGCCACCTTATATCCCTTGGAGACAAGCTTATTCAGGTAGCTCTCCACCGCGTGATAGGGAACACCGCACATGGGAGCACGCTCCTCCTGCCCGCAGCTTTTTCCCGTCAGTGTGATTTCCAGTTCTTTAGAGGCCGTCAGCGCGTCCTCAAAGAACATCTCGTAAAAATCCCCTAGTCTGTAAAATAAAATGCAGTCCTGATACTCCTTTTTCGTATCCAGATATTGCTGCATCATTGGTGTCAGTTCAGCCATTGGTTATCGACCATCTTTCCTAATCTA
>CASWVG010000069.1 GCA_949472775.1 uncultured Lachnospiraceae bacterium | reverse complement strand
GCCTCTTTCTCCAATAAGCGCTATACCGGGGGCGATGGTTTTTCGGGGACGGCGCATCTCCTTTCGGCAGTGGCTTGCGCGGAAAGCGGGTACTACAGTATTCGCAGCGTTTTGACTTAGACAGGCGCGTCCGCTTCCTCGGGCAGGATTGACGTGATCAGATAAAAGGGCAGACACAGCACCAGAAAATAGACATAGCGGAATTCTGTGGCGACAGGTGTGGCGGCAAGTACGGAAAGCAGCAGGGCAACGCCCGGCAGATAGCAGATCATCCGGTGGTAATCCCGCCGGATGACGGAGACGCTGATGCTGAAAAGCAGAACCCAGCAGGCGACGCCCATGCTCCAGAGCGTGCCGTAGATGGGCACCATGCTGCCAAGTTTGACAGCGATCTCTTTTGACTTGATGACCAGAGGACCACCGATCAGCGGTGTGTGTGAAACGCCAAGATCCGTGGCGCTGACACCCTCCGCCTCCGCCACCAGATAGAAAGAGTCGGGGTACCAGTAACCGTAAGTCTGTTTCACGTATGCCGTGAGGTAATCGCCGGGATAACGCAGACCAAGATTGATCCAGAGCTTTAAGAACTCGTCTTTGTGGGCGACCAGATATTCCTGATTGCCGGCTCTGACGAGTTCTTTGATGTTGTCCGCGAAGGTGGGATTGTAGAGGTCATGGATGTAGGTAAGGTCTACAACCTCCTCTATCAGAGCAAGTTCCTCTTCGGAAAGGTATCTGTCGTTACAGATAACAGCCGTGATCTGCTGCATGGGAATACTGACGGATTCAATGAAATCCGGCTGCTGCACCCCGAAAGCGTCCATGACCGGGTACTTGACGATCACGGCGATAAGAAGGGCGGCGAAAAGCGGCGGGTAGACAGCTTTTGCCTTGTGCCGGAAACCGAACAGCAGAAAGGGCAGCGAAAGAAGAAAGGCATACCAGCCGTTGGAACGGAAAAGGCATATCATAACACCTGATATCATAAATACGATGAGCGTGTTAGCGCAGACCCTGTTCTGCACGGACAGGCGAAAGATGGCACAACTGAAAAGGAGCACCGCCGCCGCGAAGGGAATATCTTTCCAGATCGTGACGGAAAAGACGGCATGGTAGGGAATCAGCGCATAGGAAGCCACAATCAGCAGCAGGACGAAAGGTCTGATTTTGTGGGAGCGCAGTGTGGAAATAAAATAGGCGACGCTGCCCGCAAGAAGGCACATCTGGAAAAAGGTGTAGACAGATACGGCGGTAACCATACTGCCTGTGAGCGCATAACCGACGTGATAGAAAAAGCCGAAAACCAGCGTGTGGACCCATGGGTGATGGTTGGACCATGGAATTACGCCCAGAATCTGCTCAAACTGGTTGATGCTGTCGGGCGTCATAATGCCCGGATACTGGTAGAGATAGTAGGGGAGCCAGCAGATCAGGCAGCACAGAAAAGCGCAGAGTGCTGTATGGCTGCGGATAACATTCGCAAACGCCGAAAAGCAGGCGGAAATGCGCGGACGGCTGCCCGCGTAGGTGTAGGGCACATCCTGATAGCGGGTGAGCAGCGTCCGGTACAGCCGCTTTTTGTCGCAGGCGTAGGAATATAAAAAGTGCAGCAGATAGTAAAACAGGCAGACAAAGCCCGCAAAGATGACAGACAGAACTACGAAACGGTAGAGTCTGCTTGTGAGCAGCTCTACATAGTGGGGATAGTCCACAAGCATATAGAGGGACGTAAAGACGACTGCGGAAAGCAGCGCCACACGGTTGGAGACCTGTAAAAGATCCATTCTGCGGTTCACATGCCGGTAGAAGAAAAATACGAGAAGATAAAAGACAAAGGTAAGGATATTGCCCGGCTCCATGCGGGAAGCTTTCATCAGAGCCCAGGTAGTAAGGAAACTCTGGAGCAGATGCAGCAGTAAAAGACGGTTTCGTTTGTTGGTCATGATTTTTCCCCCATAATTGAAAACTATTTATAGAGTAAAGGATATCCGCCGCCCTGTCAATTATGTAGGAGTAAGACCGTGGTATGCCGGGATACGAAAACACTTGCAATGGAAGAAAAAGGGTGTTATAATACAGGAGAATTAAGAATAGTTATTGAGATAAAGAGTGGACTTGCGAGTCCGCTCTTTTCCGTGCAGGGGGTAGTGTGAAAAATCACACGGATGGGTTGGTTTTTCACACGCAAATTTGTGCCGGGGCGTCACAAATTTGTCTGAATGGCGAAACTTTGTAAACTAAGTATGCAAATCGGAGATTTGCGTCACCCCGTCGCGAAAACGCACCGGAATGGAGAGTATAATGTCAAAACGAGAGACATATGAGGGAAAGACGGAACAACTTCTTTCTCCCATTGTGGAGCAGTATGGTGTGGAAATTTATGATGTGGAGTATGTGAAGGAGGGGAAAGACTATTATCTGCGGGTCTATATAGACAAGGAAGCGGGCGTGAACATTCAGGACTGTGAAAATGTGAGCCGCGCGCTGTCAGACGTACTGGATGTGGAGGATTTTATTCCGGACGCATACATTCTGGAAGTCAGCAGTCCGGGACTGGGCAGGGTTTTAAAGAAAGACAGACATATGGAGAGGAGCCTCGGAGAGGCGGTGGAACTGAAAGCGTATAAGCCCATAGACGGACAGAAGGAATTTTCCGGGATTTTAAAGGCATTTGACGCCGGGACTGTCACCATTGAGCAGGACGGTGTTTCGCGTACATTTGAGAGATCTGATATTGCAACGGTCAGACTGGCACTGGATTTTTAAAGCGACGATTTTTTCATTAGGAAGGAAACATAGGAGGACAATGGAAAATGAATAAGGAATTAATGGAGGCGCTCGAGATTCTGGAGAGAGAGAAGGAGATCAGTAAGGATACCCTTTTCGAGGCGATAGAAAATTCGCTGATCACCGCTTACAAGAATCATTTCGGCAAGGCGGACAATGTGAAAGTGGAAATCGACAGAGAAACCTGCGACTACTACTGTTATGCGGAGAAAGAAGTCACGGATGAGATAGATGACCCGGTAATGCAGATTTCTCCCGAGGATGCGAAAGAGATTGACCCCAAAGCAACGGTGGGTGATATCGTCCGCGTGGAGATCCGTTCCAAGGAGTTTGGCCGCATTGCCACCCAGAATGCCAAGAGTGTGATCCTGCAGAAGATCCGCGAGGAGGAGAGAAGCGTAATCTACAACCAGTACTTTGAGAAGGAGAAGGATGTGGTGACAGGCATTGTCCAACGCTACATGGGCAGGAACATCTCCATCAATCTGGGCAAGGCGGACGCTATTTTAAATGAGAACGAGCAGGTGCGCACCGAGCACTTCCGCCCGACGGAGAGAATCAAGGTCTATATTCTGGAGGTGAGAAACACGCCCAAGGGACCGAGGATTCTGGTGAGCCGCACGCACCCGGAGCTGGTGAAACGTCTTTTTGAGTCCGAGGTGACGGAGATCAAGGACGGCACGGTGGAGATCATGAGCATTGCCAGAGAGGCGGGAAGCCGCACGAAGATCGCGGTGCGTTCCAACAATCCCAATGTGGACGCTGTTGGCGCCTGCGTAGGTATCAACGGCGCGAGGGTCAATTCCATTGTGGATGAGCTGTGTGGGGAGAAGATCGATATCGTAAACTGGGATGAAAACCCGGGCAATCTGATCCAGAATGCGCTGTCTCCCGCAAAGATCGTTGCGGTGTTCGCTGATCCCGACGAGAAGACGGCGAAGGTGGTGGTGCCGGATTACCAGCTTTCCCTGGCCATCGGCAAGGAGGGACAGAACGCCAGACTGGCGGCCAGACTGACCGGGTATAAGATAGATATCAAGAGCGAGACGCAGGCGAAAGACGCGCCTGGCTTCCGTTATGAGGACTATGTATACGACGACGAGGAGTATGAGGAGGACTATGACGGAGCGTATGAGGAGGAGGCGTATGCGGAGGAGAGCGATGCTGAGGAATATGTAGAGGAAACTGATGGCTAAGAGTAGAGCGGGATTCAGGTCAGTTTAAAGTGAGGGGAAGTATGGCAAAAAAAATATCCCTGCGCCAGTGTGTGGGCTGTGGTGAGATGAAGGATAAGAAAGAGATGATGCGCGTGTTAAAGAGTGCGGAGGGGCTTGTTTCCCTGGATATGACCGGGAGAAAGAACGGCAGAGGCGCTTACCTTTGTAAGAATGGCGAGTGCCTGTCGAAAGCCAGGAGAAACAAGGGACTGGAACGGTCCTTCAAGATGCGCATACCGGATGAAATATACGGGAATCTGGAGAAGGAGTTTGAGGAGGGCAGGCATGAAGCAGATACCGGGGAAGGATAAGGTATTATCTATGCTGGGACTCGCCGCACGCTCCAGAAATGTTGTCAGTGGCGGATTTGCAACGGAAGCAGCTGTTAAGGGCGGTACGGCAGCCCTGGTCATCATAGCTGAGGATGCGTCGGGTAATACCAGAAAAAAGTATAGTAACATGTGTGATTATTATGAGGTTTCCTGTGCAATCTATGGGACGAAAGACGTGCTGGGACATTCCATGGGCAAGGAAGCAAGATCGGTTCTTGCGGTGACAGATCAGGGGTTTGCAGATTCGATACGGAAGCATTTAGGAGATTCGGAATAGTTGGAGGTAGTAAGTATGGCGAAGATGAAAGTACATGAGCTTGCAAAAGAGTTAGACAGGAAAAGTAAAGAACTGATTGACTTTCTGCAGGCTAAGGGATATGAGGTGAAAGTGGCGCAGAGTTCGATTGAGGACGATGCGATCGCGCTGGTGAGGAAGGAGTTTGGCTCTTCAGGAGAGAAGGCAGCGCCTGCCGGTGGAGAAAGACCGCAGAAAACGGAAGAAAAACCGCAGAAAGCGGAGTCTTCCGAGAAGGAAAACGTCGCGCCGTCAGCCGGGGGAGAGAAGACGTCTTCAGCGAAGGCAGCGCCTCAGAAACCTGCGGCAGAGAGTGAGAAAAAAGATGGCAAAGGCGAGGCGCCCAAGAAGAAACGGATCATCTTCGTGAGCAATCCTCACAATTCCAAAATGGGCGGCAGGCAGCCTCAGAGCGGCGGTAACGGACAGAACCGGGGTGGTGGAAACAGCAGACCGATGTCTAACGGTGCCCGTCCAGTGCAGCCCCAGAACACGCCCCATAAGATCATACGTCCCACGCAGAAGCCGATTCCCGTGACGGCGGAGCCTTATGATGTGAGGCAGAAACAACAGCAGGAGAGACGCTTAGAGCAGAGACAGCAGGAGAAACGCCTTGAGCAGAAACAGCAGCAGGAAAAACGGGAAAACAATAGGAACATGGCGGCCGGAAACAAGCAGGCGCCCGGACAGGGGAGAGTGGAAAGTGCAGGAGAAAATCGCAGACCTGAAGGTCAGGGCAGGCCGAATTATAACGGGGGTCAGGGTGATCGCAGCCGTGGCGGCGCTCCATTCTCTGGCAACAGGAACGGTGGCGGTGGTGACCGCCCTCAGAGAGGAAATGGCGGGCCGGACAATCGATTTAAGAAAAATAACGGTCCGAAGGACTTTGTCGCTGAAGCGCCCGGTAAGGATGCAGAGAAGCACAGAGACGACGAAAAGCGCAGAGTAAACCAGGAGCGGGATAAACGGTCGAAGAAGGATCATATCTATGAGGAGGATGACGCTGCGGTAAAGAGCCGCAACAAGGCGGGCAGATTTATCAAGCCGGAGAAAAAGCCTCAGGAGTCCAGGGAAGAACAGATCAAGGTGATCACGGTTCCGGATACACTGACCATCAAGGAACTGGCGGATAAGATGAAGATCCAGCCTTCCGTGATTATCAAGAAGCTCTTTTTACAGGGGCAGATTGTGACTTTAAACTCCGATATCACATTTGAGGAGGCGGAGAATATCGCCATCGAGTACGAGATCATCTGTGAGAAGGAAGTGAAAGTCGATGTGATCGAAGAACTTCTGCGCGAGGAGGAAGAGGACGCCTCCACGATGGTGACGCGTCCCCCGGTTATCTGTGTCATGGGTCATGTAGACCACGGAAAAACTTCCCTGCTTGACGCGATCCGTAAGACAAACGTCACGGATAAGGAGGCGGGCGGCATCACGCAGGCGATCGGCGCGTACACGGTGAGTGTGAAGGGACAGAGCATTACCTTCTTAGATACGCCGGGTCACGAGGCGTTTACGGCGATGCGTATGCGCGGCGCCAACTCCACGGATATCGCGGTGCTTGTAGTTGCCGCCGACGACGGCGTTATGCCTCAGACGGTGGAGGCGATCAACCACGCAAAGGCGGCGGGGATCGAAATTATCGTTGGCGTCAATAAGATTGATAAGCCCAATGCAAATATTGACCGCGTAAAGCAGGAGATGACAGAGTACGAGCTGATCCCCGTGGATTGGGGCGGATCGACGGAATTTGTGCCGGTTTCCGCGAAGTCGGGAGAAGGAATTGAAACCCTTCTGGAGACGATATTGCTCACGGCGGAGATTATGGAACTGAAAGCGAACCCGGACAGAAATGCCAGAGGACTGGTGATTGAGGCGGAGCTCGACAAGGGCAGAGGACCCGTGGCTACCGTTCTGGTGCAGAAGGGTACGCTCCATGTAGGAGACTTCATCTCAGCAGGCGCAAGCCACGGTAAGGTGAGAGCCATGATCGACGACAAGGGCAGGAGGGTGAAGGAGGCGACACCGTCCACGCCCGTGGAGATTCTGGGCTTATCCGACGTGCCCAGCGCCGGTGAGGTGTTTGTTGTCCATGAAAATGACAAGAGTGCGAAATCTTATGCGGAAACCTACATGGCGCAGCATAAAGAGGAGATGCTTGCGGATACTAAGACAAAGATGTCCCTTGACGATCTGTTCAACCAGATCCAGGAGGGCAATCTGAAGGAACTGAACCTGATTGTCAAGGCAGATGTGCAGGGCAGCGTGGAGGCCGTAAAGCAGAGTTTAATGAAGCTGTCCAACGAGGAAGTGGTGGTGAAGTGTATTCACGGCGGCGTGGGCGCCATCAACGAGTCGGATGTGTCTCTGGCTTCCGCATCTTCGGCAATCATCATCGGCTTTAACGTGCGGCCGGATGCGCAGGCGAAGACCGTGGCAGAGCGCGAGGGCGTGGATGTGCGGCTCTATAAGGTGATCTATCAGGCGATCGAGGATATCGAGGCGGCTATGAAGGGAATGTTAGACCCGATCTTCGAGGAGAAGGTGATTGGTCACGCGGAGGTGCGTCAGATCTTCAAGGCGTCTGCGATCGGTAATATCGCAGGTTCCTATGTGCTTGACGGCGAGTTCCAGAGAGGCTGTAAGATCCGCATCCGCAGAGGCGAGGAGCAGATTTATGAGGGCGAACTTGCGTCCCTGAAACGCTTCAAGGATGACGTGAAGGAAGTGAAAGCCGGTTTCGAGTGCGGCCTTGTGTTTGAAGGCTTCGATAAGATGGAGGAACTGGATATTGTGGAGGCATATATCATGGTGGAAGTGCCGCGATAACTGTCTCAACAAAGCTGAGACGCGACTTTGTGAAAAGAAACAGAGTCGGGGCTGTATGGAGGAAGCGATGCGTAAAAACAGTGTTAAAAATACCCGTATCAACGGGGAGGTACAGCGGGTGCTGGCGGAGATGATCCGCGGGGAGATTAAAGATCCCAGGATTGCGCCGATGACCTCTGTGGTGGCGGTGGAGGTTGCCCCGGATTTGAAGACCTGCAAGGCGTGGATCAGCGTGCTCGGTGATGAGAAAGCGCAGGCGGATACGCTGGCAGGGCTTCAGAGTGCGGAAGGATATATACGCGGACAGCTTGCGAGGACCATCAATCTCCGCAATACGCCGCAGATTCATTTCATTATGGATCAGTCCATTGCCTATGGGGTAAATATGTCGAAGCGGATTGAAGAAGTGGTGGCCTCAGACAGAAAGGCTGCCGAGTCTGATAAGGGGAGTAAAGATGAAGAGGATTGATGAGTTAAAGGATGTGAAGACGGTGGCGATCGGCGGTCACATGAGGCCGGATGGGGACTGTGTCTGCTCATGTCTGGCGCTGTATCACTATCTGAAAAAGGAACTGCCCGGAGCGAGGGTTGACGTGTATCTGGAGGAACCGACGGCGCCGTTCCGCGTTTTAGAGGGAATAGAAGATATTAAATCAAAATTTAACAATGAGGAAATCTATGATGTTTTCTTTGCCCTGGACTGCAACGACGAGCGGCTTGGAGGCGCGCTGCCCATTTACAGGCGGGCGAAAAGGCGCGTCAACATTGACCACCATATCAGCAATACAGGATGCGGGGACGTGAATATCATAGAGCCGGAGAAAAGTTCCACGGCGGAACTGCTCTACGAACTGATGGAGCCGGAGCTGGTAGATGAGGTGATCGCAAAGACAATTTATGTAGGGATCGCCCACGATACGGGTGTGTTCCGTTACTCCAACACCTCACCCCGCACGATGGAGATTGCAGCGGAATTACTTAAATTTGGATTTGATTTTTCTGCCTTGATAGAGAAAACCTTCTATGAGAAGACTTATTTCCAGACGCAGATCATGGGCAGGGCGATTCTTGGCAGCGTCCGTTTTATGGACGACAGGTGTATTGTCAGCATGGTGAGCCGTCGTATGATGGAATTTTACTGCGTGAGCCCGAAAGATCTGGACGGCATTGTCAACCAGTTGCAGGGCGTAAAAGGTGTGGACTGCGCCATCTTTATGTATGAGACCGGCACGCTGGAGTACAAGGTGAGTATGCGTTCCAACGGCAAGGTCAACGTGGCTGAGGTGGCTGTGAAATTCGGCGGCGGTGGCCATGTGCGAGCCGCGGGGTGCACGATGAACGGTACATATCATGACAATATCAATAACCTTTCACGGGAGATTGCGGCCCAGTTAAAATGGGATGATTCCCGGAAGCAGGCATAGTCTGTTGGAATGTGCGCATGGTTGGAGCAGCATGGGCTGGCAGCAGAGCAGAACCGGAAAGAGACAGGGATATTTATGTACAATGGCATTTTGAATGTTTATAAGGAGGCGGGGTTTTCGTCCCATGATGTGGTGGCGAAGCTCCGCGGCATCTGTAAGCAGAAGAAAATAGGGCATACAGGGACACTCGACCCGGATGCGGTCGGCGTGCTTCCTGTATGTTTTGGTTCGGGCACGAAACTGTGCGATATGCTGACGGACTGGGATAAGGAGTATATCGCCGTGCTCCGGCTTGGGGTGGTGACGGACACGCAGGACCTAACAGGACAGGTGTTGTTTCAAGCGGATAAGGAAGCGCTTACCGCGCTTATGGAAGAGCAGGTAAGGGCGTGTATTCTCAGTTTTCGTGGCGATTACGACCAGATTCCGCCCATGTATTCGGCGCTCAAGGTGAACGGGAAAAAATTGTATGAGCTTGCCCGCGCCGGGAAGGAAGTAGAGCGTAAGTCCCGCACGGTGCACATCCGGGAACTGGAGATTATGGAGATGAACCTTCCCACGGTGCGTTTCCGCGTGGTCTGCTCGAAGGGCACTTACATACGGACGCTCTGCCATGACATCGGGGAGAAACTCGGCTGTGGCGGTGCGATGGCGTCCCTGATGCGAAGCCGGGTCGGTATTTTCGGGATAGAGGAGGCACTGCGGCTTTCGGAGATCGAGAAACTGCGGGATGAAGATAGAATATCGAGTGTTATAATTCCGCCGGACGCCGTTTTCGACAACTGCAGGGAAGTGAAGGTGACGGCGGCGGCACGCCGGTTTTTGGAGAACGGGAACAAAATTCCGGCAGGGATGCTTGGGCATCACACTTCGCTGCGGGAGAAGGAGCGGCTGAGGATGTACGATGAGGCGGGGCGGTTTTACGGAATTTATGAGTATTGTGCGGGTGCGCAGGAGGCAAGGCCCGTGAAGATGTTTCTGACGGACAAATAATAACAAGCGTGCCAAATGATTCCGGGTAATGGCAGTATGGCGATGGAAACAGGCAGCTGTGACAAAAGGTGTGGAAGTGGGACAGGCAGTATGCGGATTATAGAGAACACGACGGAATTTCAACTGGAAAACAAAAGCGCTGTCGCGCTTGGGAAGTTTGACGGGGTTCATCTGGGACACCGCCGCCTTCTGGATCAGGTGCTGGAGCAGAAAAAATGTGGGCTTCAGACGGTGGTTTTCACCTTTGACACCTCGGTGGCTTCCTTCTTTGGAGGGGAGACGAGGGAACTGTCCACCAGAGAGGAAAAAAGGGAGATATTTTCGCGGCTGGGGATAGATGTGCTGATTGAATTTCCCTTAAACAGGGAGACGGCGGCAACGGATCCTGCCGATTTTGTGACGCGTTATCTTGCAGGGCAGATGCGGACGGCATATCTTTGCGCTGGCTCTGACATTTCTTTCGGGAAGGGCGGCGCAGGAGACTATGCGCTTCTGGCTGAATATGCCGGAACCTGCGGTTACCGGGTGGAACTGATCGACAAAGTCCGCGTGGGCGGGGAGGAAGTCAGTTCTACCAAAGTGCGCCAGGCGGTCCGGGCGGGCGAGATGGAGAAAGCTTCCGCCATGCTGGGCTCACCCTACCGCGTGAGCGGGAAAGTGGTGCATGGCAGGCAGCTCGGGCGAAAACTTGGGATGCCTACGGCGAATCTTCTGCCGGATGAAAGAAAGCTTCTGCCCCCCAACGGGGTTTACTATTCCAGGGCAAAACTTGGCGAAAAAGTTTACCGGGGGATTTCTAACGTGGGATATAAGCCGACGGTCTCAGAGGAGAAGGTTCTTGGCGTGGAGACTTATCTTTATGATTTTACGGGGGAAGTCTACGACAGGGACATGACGGTGGAGCTTCTTGCGTTTCGCAGAGAGGAGCGTGCCTTTGAGAGTGTCGAGGCGCTGCGTCTGCAGATTGAGGCTGATGTGGAGGCGGGAAGAAAGTTTAAATAAGTCTTTTTTTGTCGTAAGGGGTTGTAAGAGGATTTTTTTTTCGATACAATAGAACCGTATAGCTTTTCAATGGGGAAATGAACAAAGGAAGGATATCTGAATCGAGATGAGTGTATCTATCATTCTTTCTATGGCGGGTGGTCTGGGACTGTTCCTGTATGGTATGCGCATTATGAGCGACAGCATCGAGAAAGTTGCGGGCGCGAAGCTGAGAGGAATATTGGAGCGGCTTACGACCAACCGTTTTATGGCGATTTTAGTGGGTGTGTTCTTTACGGCGGTGATCCAGTCCTCCTCGGCGTGTACAGTCATGGTGGTCAGTTTTGTAAACTCGGGGCTGATGACGCTCACGCAGGCGGCGGGTGTGATTTTCGGCGCGAATATCGGTACGACGGTAACGGCACTCCTTGTTTCCTTTAAACTGGAGAAGGCGGCTCCCGTGATTCTGCTTGTGGGTGTGCTTATCGTTATGTTTGTAAAGAAGCAGAAGGTTTCCCAGTGGGGAGAGGTCATTATCGGCTTCGGTGTTCTCTTTATGGGACTGAGCACTATGTCGGGCGCGATGTCAGGCATGAAGGATTCCCCGGCGGTGCTGCTTATGTTCGCTTCTCTCAAATCCCCGTTTCTGGCGGTTCTGCTGGGAACCGTACTGACAGCGGTGATCCAGAGTTCTTCCGTTACAGTCAGCATCATGGTTCTTCTGGCGAATCAGGGGCTGATGAGCATGGATATCGCCATGTTTATTATTCTGGGCTGCAATATAGGAGCCTGTACATCTGCGCTGCTGGCATCCCTGAACGGTAAGAAAGACGCGAAGAGAGCGGCGGCAATCCATCTCGTTTTCAATGTGATTGGTACCATTATTGTTTACATAATATTTTCGCTGGCGGTGGAACAGATTGTCGGCGGTCTCTCGGTTCTGGCCCATGGCGATCCGGGCCGGATGGTAGCTTACGCCCATATACTGATTAAGGTTTTCCAGGTTATCATTATGATGCCTTTTGTCAAGCAGATTGTGAAGCTGACCTATGTGCTTGTGTCCGGCGACGACAAGAAGATTGGTTACCGGGACAGCTATCAGCTGAAGTATATCGGTGAGAAAGTGGTCTTAAATCCTGCCACGGCGGTTGTGGAGGTAATTAAGGAGCTCGACCGTATGGGTTCCCTTGCGAATGAGAATCTGAACCGCGCCATGAACGCGCTGATTACGCTCGATCAGGAGGAGATCGACGAGGTTTACGAAGTGGAGAAGAATATCGACTTTTTGAGCCACGCCATCACCAATTACCTGGTGAAAATTAACCAGACAACCCTGCCGATTGAAGACTTAAAGAGTATCGGCGCGCTGTTCCATGTGGTAAACGATATTGAACGGATTGGCGACCATGCGGAGAACATTGTGGATGCGGCGGTACAGAGGGAAAAGACCGGCATCGGCTTCTCCAAAGCGGCACAGCGGGAGCTGGGCGAGATGATAGATATGGTTAATACGATTCTGCGTTTCTCCTTTGAAATGTTCGTCAGGAGCACAGAGGAGCATGTGGAGGATATCAGAAATCTGGAAGAGGCAATCGACGAGAAGGAAAAAGAGCTGCAGCAGCGTCATATCGAGCGGCTCTCCAACAACGAGTGTACACCCGAGGCAGGAGCGATGTTTTCGGACATTGTATCGGGGCTTGAGAGAGTGGCGGATCACGCCACAAATATTGCGTTTGCGAACAGCTACTTTGAGCCGAATTAGATGCCCGCTGCTTGACAGGGAGGAATGTGGTTGTTATAATAACCCCGTAATTGTTACGAAAATGTTACAAAAAAAGCGACACGCGGGGAAAAGGATACGGCTTTACATGAAAAGAAGAAAGAACTTATTTATAATAACATGCGTTTTTCTATTACTGACTTCATTTGTGGTACAGGCTTCCATGCCTGTACCTGATCTTTTGCCGTTCGGGCAGCTGAAACTGGATAGGGACGAAACGGAGGAGGCTTCGCAGGAGGAAGAGCAGATCAGCGGCAACAGCGCAGCGGAGAGTGTTTCTGAAAATGATGCGGAAACGGCGCAGGACGTTCTGGATGAGGAAGTTATCGGGTGGGGCGAGATCCTGATTTCCGACAAGACGGCGGAGGATTATGAACTTGCCTATGAGCGGGCGAAGAATGCCAATTGGGGTTATACGAACCTGGGGATAGCGGATGTGAGCGATAACCTGAATATACGCGCCATTGCCGCGGAGGACGGCAGGCTTGTGGGGAAACTTCCCCGGAATGCCGCCTGCGAGGTGCTCGATACGGACGATATATGGGCGCATATCAGATCCGGCGACGTGGAGGGATACGTGAGTCTGGACTATCTGCTGACGGGCGTTCCGGCGAAGTTTAAGGCGGAGGAACTGGCGGTTACTATCGCGAAGGTGACCACGGACAGTCTGAAGGTCAGGGCGGAGGCGAACACGGAGTCGGAGGTGATTACGCTGGTTGCCATGGGCGAGGAGCTGGAAGTGGCGGCCGTGGAGGGCGACTGGGTTAAGGTTTTGCTGGACGATGATGAGGTTTATGTTTCCGCGGAGTATGTGGAAGTCAGCGCGGAGCTTGGCACGGCGGTCACCATGACGGAGCTGCTCTACGGACAGGGTGTTTCCGACGTGCGGGTGGATGTCTGCCAGTACGCCAAGGAGTTTATCGGGAACCCTTACGTGTGGGGCGGCACCAGCCTGACGAAAGGGGCAGACTGCTCCGGTTTTGTGATGAAGGTCTTTCAGAAGTACGGCGTGAAGCTTCCCCGGAACTCCAGGGCGCAGGCAAACTGTGGCACCACGATCAAGGTGGCGGAGGCGAAGCCGGGCGATCTGATTTTCTATGCGAAGGGCAAGACCATCAACCATGTGGCGATTTATATCGGAAATGGGCAGGTGGTCCATGCCAGCAGCCCCAAGACCGGAATCAAGATTTCCAACGTATCCTACCGTACGCCCTTCAAGGCGGTGAGGATCCTGTACGACTGAGACGGAGCGGATGGAGGGCTTAACAGTTACGACAGGACCGGATATTCTGTCTGTGTTCTTTGATACAGAGTGAATTGGAGCAGGGGAAAAGATGGAAAAACGGATTTTAACTTACCGGAAATATATGGATGATCTGCTGCTGAAGGAGGACGCCGACTGGGAACGGATCCTTGAGGAACATCTCGTCCAGGTGGGATTTTTTCAGCATGAGAGACTGATTCATCTGATTGTCACGGTGGTTTTCGCCCTGTTTGCCGTATTGTCCGCGGGTTTGGCGTTTCTGCTGATGGCGCTTGGCACGGAGGGGGCGGGAAGCTGGCTTTTTGTGGTGGCGGCGTTTCTCGTACTGCTGATTCCCTATGTGCGCCATTATTATATCCTGGAAAATGAGGTGCAGAAGATGTATGGACAGTACGACGAAATTGTTGCAAAGATAAGGAATCGTTCATTCCGTGAGAACAGGTAAAGGCCCCGAAGCGTGAATAGTTATAAAAACAGGCTTTACAATGAAGGAACACTGTGGTAAAATATGACGGTATGAATTTCAGCCGGCACGCGGAGGCGGGAGGCTCCAACCCTTTCTTGGTGCCAGGCGGTTATTAGGGCAGCCCCCTGAAGGAAAGGAGAACTTATGATTTCTAAAGAAAAGAAGACAGCGATTATCAAAGAGTATGCCAGATCTGAAGGCGACACTGGTTCGCCGGAGGTGCAGGTAGCGGTTCTGACAGCGAGAATCCAGGAGCTGACAGAGCATCTGAAGGAGAATCCGAAGGACCACCACTCCAGAAGGGGACTTCTGAAAATGGTAGGTCAGAGACGCGGACTGCTCGGTTATCTGAAAGAGAAGGATATCGAGAGATATCGTGCACTGATCGAGAAGCTTGGACTTCGTAAATAATTGTGGGATGATGAGCGGAGATAGGGTTGGCAGGTCCGACCCTAAATCCGCTCTTCTAGTATAATTAAACAGTTCATCCAGACCGCACGGGGCGTGATGAACCGATTGGGCGTTGCTCAATCACGGGATTTGTTTCGCAAACTTGGACATCAGTGTGAATGAACTGGGAGAAAAGAAGAGAAGAAGGAGAGAAGATTATGTACAAGAGTTACACCTTAGAACTCGCCGGGCGTACCCTCCGGGTAGACATCGGCAGAGTCGGCAAGCAGGCAAACGGCTGCGCTTTTATGCAGTATGGTGAGACCACCGTGTTATCCACGGCTACGGCCTCCGATAAACCCAGGGATGGTATTGATTTCTTCCCCTGCAGCGTAGAGTACGAGGAGAAGTTTTATTCCGTAGGCAAGATTCCCGGCGGCTTTAACAAGAGAGAGGGCAAGCCCTCCGAGAACGCGATTCTCACAAGCCGTGTGATCGACCGTCCCATGAGACCTTTATTCCCGAAGGACTACCGCAATGACGTAACCTTAAACAATCTGGTGATGAGCGTGGATCCGGCATGTCGTCCGGAGCTGGTTGCCATGATCGGTACGGCCATTGCGACCTGCATTTCGGATATTCCTTTTGCAGGTCCCTGCGCGATGACGCAGATGGGTATGGTGGACGGCGAGCTGATCGTAAATCCCTCCCAGGAGCAGTGGGACAAGGGTGACCTGAAGATGACGGTGGCTTCCACCGCCGAGAAGGTGATGATGATTGAGGCTGGCGCCAACGAGGTGCCGGAGGCAAAGGTGCTGGAGGCGATCTACAAGGCGCATGAGGTAAACCAGACGCTGATTACCTTCATCAACCAGATCGTTGCCGAGGTGGGCAAACCGAAGCACACCTATGAGAGCTGCGCGGTTCCCGAGCAGATGTTTGAGGACATGAAGAAAATCGTGACGCCCGAGGAGATGGAGACGGCTGTCTTCACCGACGAGAAGCAGGTGCGCGAGGAGAATATCAGAAATATCACGGCGAGACTGGAGGAGGCTTTCGCGGAGAACGAAGACTATCTGGCAGTGCTCGGCGAGGCAGTATACCAGTATCAGAAAAAGACGGTGCGCAAGATGATCTTAAAGGATCACAAGCGTCCCGACGGCAGGGCGTTAGACCAGATCAGACCGCTTGCGGCTGAGGTGGACATCATTCCGAGAGTGCACGGTTCCGCCATGTTTACGAGAGGACAGACACAGATCTGCAACGTGTGTACGCTGGCGCCTCTTTCGGAATTGCAGAAGGTGGACGGCTTAGACCCGAACATTACAGGCAAGAGATACATGCACCACTATAATTTCCCGTCCTACTCCGTAGGTGAGACCAAGGTGAGCAGAGGTCCGGGAAGAAGAGAGATCGGTCACGGCGCGCTGGCAGAGAGAGCGCTTTTGCCGGTACTTCCTTCCGAGGAGGAGTTCCCTTATGCAATCCGTACCGTGTCGGAGACCTTTGAGTCCAACGGTTCCACCTCCATGGCTTCCACCTGTGCGTCCTGCATGTCCCTGATGGCGGCAGGCGTGCCGATCAAGAAGATGGTGGCGGGTATCTCCTGCGGTCTGGTAACGGGCGACACAGATGACGATTTTGTACTGCTGACGGATATCCAGGGTCTTGAGGATTTCTTCGGCGATATGGACTTTAAGGTGACCGGTACACACGACGGTATCACGGCGATCCAGATGGATATCAAGATCCACGGTCTGACGAAGCCTATCGTGGAAGGCGCGATCGGCAGATGCCGTGAGGCGAGAGAGTTTATCATGGCGAACTGCATGAGCCCGGCGATTTCCGCGCCCCGCAAGGAGGTTGGTCCTTATGCGCCCAAGATCATTTCCATCCAGATCGATCCCGACAAGATCGGCGATGTGGTTGGCCAGCGCGGCAAGACCATCAATGAGATCATTGCGCGCACAGGCGTTAAGATTGACATCAACGATGAGGGACAGGTTTCTGTCTGCGGCACGGATAATGAGATGATGGACAAGGCTGTGGATATGATCAAGATGATTACCACGGACTTCGAGGAGGGACAGATCTTCCAGGGTACCGTAGTGAGCATCAAGGAGTTTGGCGCATTCATCGAGTTTGCACCGGGCAAGGAAGGCATGGTTCACATCTCCAAGATCGCGAAGGAGAGAATCAACCGCGTGGAGGATGTACTGACACTTGGGGACAAGGTGACGGTGGTATGCCTGGGAAAGGACAAGATGGGCAGAATCAGCTTCTCCATGAAGGATGTGGCGCAACGATAACAACGCGAGAAGTGTTTCTAAAGACGTTCCGCCATAGGGCGGAACGCCAAGAAACACTAAATCTCGCGTGCGAGAAGTGTTTCTAAAGACGTTCCGCCATAGGGCGGAACGCCAAGAAACACTAAATCTCGCGTGCGAGAAGTGTTTCTAAAGACGTTC
>CASWVG010000068.1 GCA_949472775.1 uncultured Lachnospiraceae bacterium | reverse complement strand
TAAGGACATACAGAACATTGTTGAGGTGGTTGCGGGAAATACGGTTGGACTGCAGGAAATCAATGCATCTTCCACGGAACTCAACGATACGGCGCAAACTTCCTTTGCGGGAATCGGCAAAAATGTGGAGATGATGTCAAAGATGCTGCAGGAGGAAAAGAAGAGAGCGGAGGCGGTGCTTCGGATCAAGGAACTTTCGGAGACAATACTGGGGATTTCCGGGCAGACAAATCTGCTGGCGCTGAATGCTTCGATTGAGGCGGCAAGGGCAGGAGAAGCGGGAAAAGGGTTTGCCGTTGTGGCGGGAGAGATCGGTGCGCTTGCAGGCAATACCAACAAAGCCGCCAATGAAATCCAGAAGATGAGCAAAGAGGTTGTGGAGGCGATTCAGAGTCTGGGCGCGCTGGCAGACAGGATGCTTCAATTTCTGGAAAAAGATATCTCCGGGGATTACCAGAAATTCGGCGGGCTGTCCCATGGGTTTGCGGTAAAGTCCGATGAAATCAGGGCGTCCATGGAGCAGCTTCTGAAAAACATGGAAGAGTATGCCGGAGTCCTTCAGAAAATCGGAATGGCGATGGAATCTGTCGGCGGCGCCTCCGAGGAAAACAATGCGGAGATCATTCAGCTTTCGGAGCTGATTTCCGCCATTGACGAGGAGATGAAGAGCATAGAGACGACAACGGCAGACACGTTTTCAGCCATTTCCGTTATGAACGGGGAGCTGAGCGGCTATAAAGTGTAGGGCATAAGTGAAGAAAAGAACTCTGCGAACATTTTTGATGGATGTCCGCAGAGTTTTTCAATGTCAATTTTCGGAAGCATTTTCCGCTTCTGCTTAACTGCCCCGGTTTTTATTATCAACAGGGCACTTTAGTACCCGACAACTAAAAAAGGAGCAGACATATTTCTTCTGCTCCAATTAGCAGGAATACGGCAAATTCCCTCTCACTTCCCTGTGGGAAGGGGACGAAATGAAGGGGAACGCCTCATGCGCCCGGCAGTTCCTTAGGGATTACATTTCTTGCACGGTACATACCCCTGGGAGATGATGCTGTCACGGCTTTCTGTGCTGTCCTGCCTGTTTGTGGTTGGCAGGGAGTGACAGGAGGGGTTATGGAATTTCTTTGTCTTGACATTCAGCACATAGGTCAGCCCGTTGGTGGCGGGCGGCGTGCTGTCCTGCGGTTTTTCTTCTACGGCCGGCGCGGTTTCATTCTGTGGTGGCGTGGCGGGCGCTGCTGACGGTTCATTGACCGTTGGCGTAGCAGCCTGTCCGGCGTCCGCAGCCGGTTTCGTCTGTGCCGATGCCGCCGGAGTTGTTGCCTGGGATTTAGAGGAGGCGGACGTTTTGGGTTTTGCAGCCGCTTTCGTGGAAGAATTGGCGCTGCCGCCTGTGGGTTCGCCTGCTTTCCAGCTTTCGGATGCGGGCACGTTGAAGGAGACTGATTTGCCATCCGTGGAGGCAACGATCGTGCCGGCTTCATCCGTCCGATAAACCATGACGCCGCTTGTGCGGAGTGTGTTCAGTGTCTCCGCGTGGGGATGGCCGTAGGAATTGCCTTCCCCGCAGCTGATGACCGCATAAAAAGGATCAACCGCCTGGAAGAAATCTTTTGAGGTCGAATACCTGCTGCCGTGATGACCGACTTTGTACACATCTGCCGAAATATCCGTGCCTGTCTTTAAGATATCGTTCTCGGCATCCTCGCCAGCGTCTCCCGTAAACAGGAAGGAGCGGTTTCCGTTTTTCAGAAGCAGCGCGATGGAGGAGTCGTTGGGATTATCGTATGTCTTTCCCGGAGCCAGAATGGTAATGCTGGCGGTTCCCAGTGTATATCGGGAATTGACCTTTGGGGTCAACAGCTTGATCTGTTTGTCGTCCAGCGACTGAATCAGTTTCTGATAGGTTTTGTTATCCTTTTCAAAATTGGAAACAAAGACGTTTCCGACCTTAAATTTCGTAATGACAACGGGCGCGCCGCCGATATGGTCAGCGTCCGGGTGGGTCAATATCAGATAATCCAGTTTGGTAATTTTTTGTTTCTGGAGATAGTTCTGGATGGCGGTGCCTTTGGTATCGTCGCCGGCGTCAATCAGCATGGCGTGTCCGCCGCAGGTGACAAGCGTAGCGTCGCCCTGTCCCACATCCATAAAATGGACTTCCATCTGCTCGGGTGCAGCGGCGTTTACCGGGACGGGGATGTTAAGCGCGCATCCAAGAAGAACGGATACGGTCAGAAGCACATACAAAACTTTCCGGGTTATTTTTTTCATAGCAAAGCCTCCTTGTGTAGATGGTCTGCCAGGTAATTGCGAAATACACGTATCATCGGCGCAAGTGTGCAGACAGGATTATTCACACAGATGCGCTTTCGCAATTCCCGGTATTCCCTGTATTGAATTGTAAAATATGGGATGTTTCAAGTATATCATATGCCGGCGGCTAAATCGACTAAAATATCTAGTCGGGCGGACAATTCCCGAAACTGGTTGCGCGATTATCCCGAATCTGGTAACCTAATATGGAACAACCGCTTGCGCAACCGGGTGGGAAGGGAGTAGATACATGGAAGAAAGAAATCTCACAATCGCGGATATTGCACAGGAACTTGGCGTGTCGAAAACTACTGTGTCCAGAGCCATGTCCGGCAAAGGAAGGATCGGGGAGGAGACGCGCAAAAGGGTGCAGGCGTATATCGAAGCGCACCATTACAGTCCGAACGTGGTGGCGAAGGGACTTGCGCAGAACAAGACGTTTAATCTGGGACTGGTGCTGCCCGGGGATTATAATATAGTGGAACTGCCTTTTTTCCAGAAGTGCATGATGGGGATCAGCCGGACGGCGTCCGAGGCGGGCTATGATGTACTTCTTTCCATGGTGACCGCAGGCAGGATCAGGCAGCTTGAGAGGGCGGTGACGAACCGCAAGATTGACGGAGCGATTCTCACAAGAACGCTGGCGGATGATGTGCCCATGCGGTATCTGCAGGAGAACGGTGTGCCTTTTGTGGCGATTGGCACGACCAATGATGCCGGGGTGGTTCAGATTGACAATGATCACAGGGGAGCCTGCCGGGAGCTCACGGAACGGTTGGTGGACGGGGGCATCCGCAGCCTGGCGCTGATCGGCGGCAGGGAAGAGTATATTGTCACGAAAACCCGTCTGCAGGGATTTGAGGACGCTTTTGAGGGGCGTCCGGGTTGGAATGGCAGCAGGCAGACTTTCCTTAATATAGAAGACGAGCGGGAAGTGGAAAAAATTGTGGAAGGACTCCTGACTGAGCGGGTCGAGTGTATTATCTGTATGGATGATTTCCTTTGCGGCTGTGTGCTGAATGTCATGCAGACAAGGCAGATCGCGGTGCCGGAACAGATACAGGTGGTGTCCTTCTATGACAGCTCCATGCTGGCGAACAGGACTCCCGCCATCACCTCCATCCGATTCAATGTGGAGGAACTGGGGAAAAAGGCATGTGGACTCCTGTTACAGATGCTTGAAGGGGAGGAAGTACAGGGGCGCACGCTTCTGGGGTATGAGATACGGGAGCGGGAATCGACCAAAATGATATCGGCTGCATCCGGCATAAAACGGCGGTAAAATCTGGTATTTCTATTGACAACGCACATTCTTCTCTATATGATGAAGGTAACGATTCAAGGAGGTGAGCATCTGTGCGGATGAAAAGAATTTTTGCACTTGGAGCGGCGGGGCTTCTGATGGCCGGAATGGTTGTTATGCCTGTGTCAGCTCATGGACATCGTGGTCAGGCAGATGCCGCGAGGAATGCGGTTTGTTCTGTGTGTACATTGGAAGGCTGTGCGATAACCGGGTTACACACGCATGACAATACAACTTATTGTGGATATGCCCATGCGGGAGGCTACTGCGACGGTTCCTGCGGAGCGGTCAGTGTATGTGCGGTGGAGGGATGCGCGGAGACAGGCTATCATCTTCACGACAGCCAGGCCTACTGTGGCTATAACCACGCATGCGGCTATTGCGATGGTTCCTGCGGCGTAGTCGGGGTATGCACGGTGGAAGGCTGTACGGAGACGGGTTATCACACCCATGACAGTTACACGTACTGTGGATATGCCCATGAGCACGGCTATTGTGACGGCTCCTGCGGCGTAGTCGGGGTATGCCATGTGGAGGGATGTACAACGAGTGGGCAGCACACCCATGGAAGTCAGAGCTATTGCGGTTATAACCATGCGAACGGCTACTGTGACAATTCCTGCGTGAGGCAGAACACGAACCAGGGCAACGGGTATGGTGCGAACCAGTCGGGAAATAATTACGGCGGACATCATGGCGGACACCACGGAAGGCATCACTAATTAGTTGAGTGAACGGTAACATTGGCGGACAGCACTATGGGATTCCATACTGCTGTCCGTTTTGCGCGCATAAGCAGAGTCAGAAAGCGGTCCGCAGACCATGAACAGGAACCGCGTCGCGCTCCGGGTCTGCCCATACGCATAGAGCACATAGCAACACAGAGACAGAATGGAGGAAAACGGAAATGACAGGAAAAGGGAGAGAAGGAAAACCGTGTCTGCTGATCGGTGTAATGGCAGCGGCGCTTCTGCTTGCGGGCTGCGGGGCGCAGGGCGGATCGGCGGCAACGGGGCAGCCCGTCACAGAGCAGCCGGCGGCACAGGAGAGCGCAGCACAGGCAGATGCGGCACAGGAAGCGGCGGAAAAGGAAGCCGCAGGGCAGACAGCCGCGGATCAGGCTGGCACGGAGCAGTCATCCGCAAAGGAGGCAGACGGGGAATCAGCAGAGATACACATTGAGCCGATAGCAGGGCTGCGGGACGACTTCATCCGGGGCGTGGATATTTCCAGTGTGCTGGCGGAGGAGGCGAGCGGCGTTGTCTATTACAATGAAGAAGGACAGGAGCAGGACGTCTTTCAGACGTTTGCGGAGAACGGGGTGAATTATGTAAGGGTCCGGGTGTGGAACGATCCTTACGACGAGAACGGGAAGGGATACGGTGGCGGCAATTGCGATACGGCGGCAGCGGCAGAGATCGGCAGTCGGGCGGCAAAGCAGCAGATGAAGCTTCTGGTGAACTATCATTACTCTGATTTCTGGGCGGATCCCTCCAAGCAGATGTGCCCGAAAGCGTGGGAGGGCATGGAGATAGAAGAGAAGGCGGAAGCGCTCTATGCGTTCACGGTGGAGAGTCTGAGGGAAATCCTGGACGCGGGGGCGGATGTCGGGATGGTACAGATCGGCAACGAGATCAATAATGGAATGGCAGGAGAGACAAGCTGGTCTGCGCGGGGACTGCTTTTACAGGCGGGCGCGCGGGCTGTCAGGGATGTGTCAGAGGAGAGGGGACAGGAGATGCGCATTGCTGTCCATTTTACCGACATCGCGGATCAGACGGGCACGCTGGCACTGGCGCAGAAGCTGAAAGAGAAAGAAGTGGATTATGATATTTTTGCGGTATCCTACTATCCGTTCTGGCACGGAACGATGGAGAATCTGACGGACACGCTCAGGAAAGTGAATGAAGCTTACGGAAAGGACACGCTGGTAGTCGAAAATTCGTATCCGTACACGGCGGGCGACGGGGACGGTACGGCAAACAGTATCGGCGCGTCGGATATTCTGCCGGAGTATCCCGCCACGGCACAGGGGCAGGCGGAACAGATCCGGGATGTGTGCGCTGCGGTTGCCGCCGTCGGAGACGCGGGGCTTGGCTATTTTTATTGGGAACCGGCATGGCTGCCGGTCAATGTGTGGGAAAAAGGAGCTGCGGACGCGGACGAAATTCTTGCCGCGAACCGGGAGGCATGGGAGGAAAAGGGCGCAGGATGGGCGTCTTCCTACGCATCCGGGTATGATCCGAAGGACGCCGGCAAATATTATGGGGGATCGTCATGGGACAATCAGGCGTTATTTGACTATAGTGGTCATCCACTGGAGTCTCTCAAGGTATTCCGATACCTGCAAAGCGGGATGCCTGAGTCAGGGGACGCAGAGTAACAAGCGTTCGCAGCAGATAAGCGCAGGATTTAGCACTTGCGGCAAAGGCTGTGAGAACAGGTAAAGGGTTAGAAAAATCCGGCCTCTTTGCCGGAGGCAAAACCGGAATAGGGCGGATTTGACAGCGAGGAAAGCCGAGGGCTGAATCGCTACAAACTTTCTCAGATTTTGGAAAATATGCATTGACAAGCTCTGTGCAATTTGTTATCATTTGAGCATGAACAACCGATTGCGCAAGGTCAAAACTACCAAATATCAGACGGAATGAGACGACGATATGTAGGAATGCGCTGACGGAGGCAAAGAAAAAGACGGCAAAACGGCAATTTATCAAAAAACGGAGGGCAGGGCAAATGGATAAGTTTATTGTGAACATCATCCATCGTCCGGAGATGGTACCTGAGTACGCGGAAAAGGTGACCGGACACGGCAAAGAGGAGGATATCGGAAGGAAAGAGCTTCTGACGGAATCTCTTGATATCTTCAAGACACAGCAGGCGATCGCGCATAAGAACGGATTAAAGACGACGATTCAGATGACTTACGCTTCTTTATTTAACGACGAGGCGGTGGCGCTTGCGAAGGCGGACCATGAGCAGTACGGCGACGAGATCGCCCTGTCCCTGCTCGGGCTTCCCTGCGAGGAGTTTCGCGAGAAATACAAGACGAAGGATTTCTGTATCTGGATGTTCTCCATGGAAGATAAGAAGTCTATCGTGGACGACGTATTTGGCAAATTTAAGGACAGGTTCGGCTTTTACCCGGAGTCTACGGGTTCCTATTATATGGACGCTGATCTGACCAACTATATCAAAGAAAAATATCCCATGGTGAAGTGCGCCGTGGCTACCTGCTGGGAGGAAGGCCCCAAGGCTTACCACACCTGCAACAATTCCTGGTACACATTCATGGACGGCGGTCCGTGGGCGCCCTGGATTCCGAGTAAGCAGAACACCCACGCGCCTGCGGCGAACGAGGCGGAGGATTCCGGCATTGTGGCGATTCCCCACTTATCCCGCGACCTGATTGCGTGCTATGACGGCAACGGCTCCAATTTCGGGACACATCCGCAGAATGTCCTGCGTAGCATGTGTTATGATTCAAAGACATGGGAATATCCGTATCTGTACAATCTGATCGACCAGTTCCGCGCCCTGGCGAAATACAACAACGGCTACGCCTACAACATGATGTTCGTAGGTCCCGGCTGGATGAACAAGATGGGACGCTGGGAGGCGCCTTACGAGCTTTTGCTGAAATCCTATGAGGACGGCATGGCATACTATGGCAAGCTGAAAAAAGAAGGCAAGTTAGAGGACATGACCATGGCAGAGTTCGCGGACTTTTACCGTGCGAACAGACGGCTGACGGAGCCGGAGTGCGCGCTGTGGAGAGACATTTTATACGGATCGGACAAACAGCTTTTCTGGTATTGCGACCCTTACATGAGAGTGTGTGCGAACATGGATCAGGGCGGCGCGATTGTGGATCTTCGCCCTTACGCGGCGAAGCTTGAGTGGCCGGTTGGTATCGGCACGAAGCATGTGACGGACGCTTCCTACCCGTTCTTAATTCAGGAGAAGTACCGGGCGGGCTACTTTACCCACTATGCGGGTGAAGGCACGGTGAGAAGCGCGAAGCTGACCCACAACGGCGAGGAAGTGGATCTGTGTCTGTGCCGGACGAAGGCACATTTCTCCCAGGAGGGCAACACGAGAATCCTGACCCTTGATCCGGTGGATATCGAGTTCTATGATCTGCGTGTGAAATTGCAGACGAAGATGTATTTTGAGGAGGGCAGCTCCAACATTAAGATCGAGAGAACGATTCTCGAGATGAGCGATCCGGACGCCGAGGTGGAGATCAATGAGTATATGGTGGCATGCTACGGCACGACGGAATACTCGGAAGATATGAGCAATGTGAAACTGTCCGTAACCGACGGTTCCAATACGGAGAAAATCGACTACGCCTACAAGTGCCGGGAGGCGCAGATGCAGGGCGCGACAGAGGCGGTGGCAGTGGTTCCCGAGATCGGGACGAGAGTGTCCATGAGCTGTGAAAAGAAAGAGGCGGTCGGCTACATCAAGGAAGGGTACGCGTTCTCCCCGATGTTCACCTTAGGTTACACAACCCAGTTAAAGGATAAGGAGGTATTTGCGACATGGCTCAATCTGGCAAAGGCAAATTAAATTACAGGTGTCCCTCCTGCTTTATGAGAGACTTGGACATTGACATGTTTTATGATAAGGACAAGAAGGAATATCACTGCATCCGCTGTCAGTATGTGGGGACGGAGGAGGATGTGCTCGAAAAGAACGAGCTGGTGCGGTTCCGGTATAAGGATGCGATGAAGCGGTTTACGAAGTTTGACTTCGATTGATGATGAAGAGATGGACGAAAGGTGGAATTGTGCGTCGTCACGCTTGCGCTCCTTGAAAATTCCATCTTCCGTCTTGTCGATTTGGCAGGCAAACAAAAGCAGGCAAACAAAAGCGGATAAGAAAAAGCAGGCAGAGAAAAGGAAGACAAAATATGAAGTTTTACAAGGGCATGGATCTCTCCACCATCAAAGAAGTGGAGAGCCTTGGCGGAAAATTTTATGACCACGGAGAGGAGAAGGATGTGTTTGACATCCTAAAGAGCTATGGGACGAATGCGGTCAGGCTCCGCCTGTGGAACGATCCGTACGCGGAGGACGGCACGCCTTACGGGGCGGGGACAAACGACTTGCCCACAACCATAGAGCTGGCGAAGCGGGCGAAGGCACACGGGCTGGAAGTGCTGCTCTGCATGCATTACAGCGATTTCTGGGCTGACCCGGGAAAACAGCGGGTGCCGAAAGCGTGGCGCGGGATGGATGCAGGACAGCTGACCGAAGCAGTCTATGCATTTACACGGGATACACTGCTGACCCTGCGGGATGCGGGGGCTTACCCTGATCTGATCCAGATCGGCAATGAGCTGACCAACGGAATGCTCTGGCCCTCCGGAAAGCTGCTGGAATGTGGAAATTATGACAATCTGGCACAGTTTGTCAGCGCGGGTATCCGGGCGGTGCGTTCCATGGATACAGACATGCCGATAATGATCCATCTGGACAACGGTGGAAATGCGCCGATGTATATTGACTGGTTTGATCATTATATGGAGCGGGGAGAAGATTTCCAGATCATCGGGCTTTCCTACTACCCGTTCTGGCACGGGAGTCTTTCGGACCTGCAGAAGAATATGAACGATCTGGCGGTGCGCTATGGCAAGGAGCTGGTGATTGCGGAGGTTTCCATGGGATATACCATGGAGGACTATGCGTCCTACGAGAAACTGGCGGCGGATGAGCGCAAGGGCTATGCCACGAAACCTGCACTGGTGGAAAAACTGCCTTTCCCGATGTCGAAAGAGGGACAGGCGGATTTTATGAGGGCGCTGTTTGCTGTGATCGACCAGGTGCCGGAAAAGAAGTGCAGAGGCTTTTTCTACTGGGAGCCGGCATGGATTCCGATTCCGGGATCGGGCTGGGCCAATGAGGAAGCGTTACAGTATATAGAAGAAAAGGGCCCGGGAGGCAATGAATGGGCAAACCAGGCGTTATTTGACTATGATGGTCAAGCCCTGCCGGCGCTGGAAGTGATCCGCAATTACCAGCCTGCGGCGGGGAAAGCATGAGAGAAACAGATCGGAGCAGCCGCCGAAACGCACGCCGGCACCGGAATGCGCAGGTATTTGCGCCAATCTGCCGTGAATGACAGCGGTGGAACGTATCGGTAGCACCGACACCATGCAGCGAGTGCATGGGAGAGAGGACTTAGTCGCCTCGCGAGCAGAAGGAGTAGCACCGACACCATGCAGCAAGTGCATGGCGTAGGTGAAACGTAACGATTAGCGGCTGTCCTTTCCCACCGGTCCGGTGGATTTGCGCACAATTAACTGCGGGCGCAGCATGGTGCGGCAGATGGGAATGCGGTTAATCAGGGAATGGAGCGTATAAAACCCGGATCTGCCGAGTTCTGTCCGGTCCTGCCGGATGGTGGTGAGCGGCGGGTCAAGTCTGGCGGCAGGTGGAATATCGTCGAAACCGATCACGCTGAGTTCACCGGGGACTTTGACGCCGCGTTTGCGGCACTCATCAATCACGCCGGAGGCGAGCAGGTCGTTGCCGCAGAGGATGGCAGTGATGCCCATGGAAAGCAGGCGGTCTATATGGTCTTTGGCGGAGTCCGCCACATAGTAGCCGTAAGGCATCGTGCGCTTGTCAAAGGGAAGATTGTGTGCCGTCATACTGTCGATATACGCCTGGCGGCGCTGTTCGGAGATACAGGAATGCCATGAGCCGTTAATCAGGGCAATGTGACGGTGCCCGAGATTCATCAGATGGACGATGGCGTCGTCGATTCCTTCCGAAGTGTCGGAGCCGACGGAGGCTACGAGAGGATTTTTTCGGATATAATTATCAAAGAGGGCAGTCGGAATAGTGGTTGTGCCGAATTGACTCATCCAGTCATCCATAAGCGCGAAGCCGACCATAAAGCCGCCCACGAACCCGTGCCGCAGCATAAAGGTATCGTATTTTTCCGCCGCCTGTATGTCGGGTGTGATCGGAAATATCGTGACGTCGTAGTTTTCACGGAAAGCGGACTGGCGGAAACCCAGAATAATATCGTAACCGAATTGTTCCGGCGTTTCAAAATCCATGTTTTCTATGAAAATGCAGACTTTCCGGCGGTCTTTGCCGCGCATCTGTTTGGTGGTATAGCCGAGTTCTACGGCAGTGTCAAGCACGGTCTGACGCAGGGATTCGCTGATGTCGCTTGCGCCGTTTAAGCCTTTGGACACGGTGCTTGTGGAAATGCCGAGACGGTTGGCAATATCTTTGATTGTAACCATAATAACCTCCGTTGTCTTGTATGGAAGCGCTGCATCTGCTGTAGGGCAGGCTGGGTAAAACATTTATGAGACAAGCATATTAAAAATAGAATAAAAATGCAAGCGAGGGAAGTTTATTTGTATAAAAGGAGTAAAAAACGTTTTCCGTATTGACAGAATGAATAGAAAAGTGGTAAATTTGACTTAACAAATACGAAATTTTACGAAAATTTTCGCAGAAAGGGCTAGCCCTTTCTCTATATCCTGATATATCAGGATATAAAAACTCTTGACTGCCCATAAAAAGTACAGCGGGACGGGAACTATACTTTATGTAG
This sequence comes from uncultured Lachnospiraceae bacterium, assembly GCA_949472775.1. GTDB lineage: Bacteria > Bacillota > Clostridia > Lachnospirales > Lachnospiraceae > UBA3282. Next base: position 6,203 of record CASWVG010000068.1, on the reverse strand, counting down.
GATGACAGGGAAAGAGAAACGGTATACAGCGATATAAAATGCGGAATTGCGGTATTTTGCCGAGGGACTGCATTTTGTATAGAAACCAAAAATATGACTTTTTATTACAAAGTCGGAAGGAGAGAGTTCAATTATGAAAAAGAAAGTATTGGCAACTTTACTGGCAACAGCAATGACTGTCGGCTGTCTGACAGGCTGCGGCGGCGGTGCGGCAGAGCAGCCCGCGGCAGAAGCGCCGGCAGCGGAAGCGGAAACGCCTGCGGCAGAGGAGCCCGCGGCGGAAGCGCCGGCAGCAGAGGAGGAGGCGCCTGCGGTAGAGGCACCCGCAGCTGCGGCAGAGGGCACAGACCCGGTTGCGAACTTGATCGCGGCGACGACAGGCACGGTAACACTTAAGGTATGGGCTTCCGAGGAGGACCAGGATCTGACAACTAAGCTGCTCGACGATTTCAAGGCGGCTTACCCGGACGTAACTTTTGACATTACCCTTGGCGCGGAGAGTGAGTCTACCGCGAAGGATACGGTTCTCACGGATGTGGAGGCTGCAGCGGATGTGTATTCCTTTGCGGATGACCAGATCAACGACCTGGTAAACGCGGGCGCGCTGCAGGAAGTAGTGGCAAACTACACTTTTGATGTAGTGAATGAGAATGCAACCGGCGCTGTGGAGGCGGCTGCTGTGAACGGCAAGGTTTACGCTTATCCGATGACGGCTGATAACGGTTACTTTATGTTCTATGATTCTTCCGTATTCTCCGAGAGCGACGTGCAGTCCTTAGAGAAGATGGTTGAGGTGGCTGAAGCGGCTGGCAAAAAGATCGCGATGGATATTTCCAATGGCTGGTATATTTATGCGTTCTTCCAGGGCGCAGGCCTTGAGCTGAAGCTGAACGACGACGGCCTCACCAACACCTGTACATGGAACGCTGCAGGCGGTACGGATGTAGCGCAGGCGATCCTTGATCTGACGGCGTCTGGCGTGCTCGTAGACATGAGCGATGAGGATATGGCTACCCAGATCGCAGAGGGCAACGTAGTTGCATGTGTAAACGGTACGTGGAGAGCAGAGACAGCGGCAGAAGCATGGGGCGACAACTATGCGGCAACCAAGCTTCCTACCTTCAAGGCGGGCGGCAAGGACTGCCAGATGTCCTCTTACTCCGGTTACAAGCTGGTAGGTGTAAATCCTCATTCCGCTAACGTGGGCTGGGCAATGCTCCTTGCAGAGTTCTTGACCAACGAGGCAGCACAGACAGCAAGATTTGAGGCAAGAGGCCTTGGCCCTGCAAACCTTGCGGCAGCATCTTCTGATGCGGTACAGGCGAATCCGGCAATCTCCGCTCTGGCAGCGCAGGCAGCATACGCGACACCTCAGCGTGTAGGCGGCAACTTCTGGTCTCCCGCGGAGACGCTTGGACAGATCCTTGCATCCGGCAATCCTGACGGAACCGATTTACAGGAGCTTCTGGATACGACGGTAGAAGGTATCACGGCGCCTGTCGAGTAACCGGAGTAAAAATCTTCGATTTTAACTCCCGAGCAAAGCTCAATTGCGAGGACTGCTTCGCAGCCTCGGTTCGGAGAAACGGAAGTTTTAACTCCGCGAGATTTGCTTCGCAAACTCGTAAAACAGGACTGCTTTGCAGCCTTGGCGTGACAAGAAGGAAATAAGTAAGACAGAGAGGGTGAGTGACGTTCACTCGCCCTCTTTTATGCAGACGCCTGCACCGGGAATACTGTTGTTGACGCAACGGACGGGCGGCGCGGCAAGTAGGAGAAGAGGAATCTTCCCTACTCAATTTAAAGAAGAGAGTTGTTTTGTTAAGGGGTTTTGATTGCAGAAAACGACTTTGACATGGAGGTTCAGATGAAGAAGGCATTAAACGCGATAGGAAATTATTTTAAGAATATTGGAATTGCCTTTGTCAAGGGAGATGTGTGGGTTAAGCTTTCAGCGGTTCTGATGGGCGCGGGTTACATGGCCAGAAAACAGGTAATTAACGGTATTATCATGTTTCTGGTGGAAGCACTGTTTGTCGTGCTGTGCGTCGGCTATGCGGCGCCAAACCTGGCGAAGTTCGGAACACTCGGCACGGTGCAGTTTGAGCAGGTGTTTGATCCACTGACCATGACCAGCACGGTCAACGACTACGATAATTCTTTCCTGATTCTGTTGAATTCCATTATTGCACTGTTTCTCATTCTTGTATTTGTTTTGTTCTGGATCGCGAACATGAAAGCGGTTTACCGCCTGCAGATCCAGAAAGAGTGCGGAGAGCACATCAATACCTTTAAGGAAGATGTGCAGGCATTGTTTAACGAAAAATTTCATATTACCCTGCTGACCCTGCCGGCGATCGGTATTATTCTGATGAATATTCTGCCGATTCTCGTACTGGTGGCGGTGGCATTTACCAACTATGACCAGCAGCATATGCCGCCAAGCGCCTTGTTTACATGGGTAGGGTGGTCAAACTTTAAGAATCTGTTTACGGATTCCGTGACAGTGACTTTTGGGTATTCTTTTAAGAAAGTATTAACTTGGACACTGGAGTGGGCGGTGCTTGCCACCTTTACGACTTATATCGGTGGTATCCTGCTCGCCAAGTTTATCAATAATAAGAAGACGAAGCTGCCGAAGATGTGGAGAACACTCTTTATCATCGCGATCGCGGTGCCGCAGTTCGTGACGCTGCTTCTGGTGAGAAACTTCTTCGCAGACAGCGGTATCGTCAATACCTTCTGCACCAACATCGGCCTTACGGATTTTCTCAAGAATGTGGGACTTGTACCTGCAAACTTAAGTTATATTCCGTTCCTGACCAATCCGGGCTGGGCGAAGGTGATGATCGTTATTATCAATATCTGGGTCGGCATCCCTTATCAGATGCTGATTGCAACGGGCGTACTGATGAACATTCCCGAGGATCAGATTGAGAGCGCGAGAATCGACGGCGCCAATCCGCTCCAGATCTTTGTGAAAATCACGATGCCGTACATGCTTTTTGTAACCGGGCCGAGTCTGATTACAGACTTTGTCAAGAATATCAACAACTTCAATGTGATTTATCTGCTGACGCAGGATGTGTACGTCACGAGCGACCAGCTTCTCGCAAACTCCAACGCGAAGGAGATCGATCTGCTGGTAACATGGCTGTTCAGGCTGACCAACGAGTATTACAACTATAAGATGGCGTCCGTGATCGGTATTATCGTATTCATCATCTGTGCGGCGTTTACACTGGTTACGTTTGCCAGAACAATTAAGGGAGACAAGGAGGAGGAATATCAATAATGAAAAAGAAGATCCAATCTATTTTACGACACGTTGTTCTGCTTCTCCTGGCTGTGGTGTGGCTGATACCGATTCTCTGGCTGTTTGTTACCTCGTTTAGCGGGTATAAGGGGATCAATACCTCCCACTTCTTCCCGGAGACCTGGACACTTGATAACTACGCGCAGTTATTCCTGCGTTCGGATTCCATCGTGCAGTACAACAGGTGGTTTTTGAACACGCTTGTAATCGCGATTTTTACCTGCCTGATATCTACCATCCTCGTGCTGATGGTGAGCTATACCATGAGTAAGCTGCGGTTCCCGGGCAGAAAGTCGCTGATGAGTTTCAGCATTATCTTAAATATGTTCCCGGGCGTGCTTTCCATGATCGCCATTTACTTTATCTTAAAGACGTTTAATCTGACGAACAGTCATATCGGCATGATTATCGTGTACTCCGCGGGCGCGGGTCTGGGCTTTTTGATCTGCAAAGGATTTATGGACACGATTTCCGTTTCCTTAAGTGAGGCGGCGAGACTGGAGGGCGCTTCTGAAGCAAAGATTTTCTTTAAGATTATCATTCCTCTGTCCAAGCCGATTATTGTGTACACGGTGATCAGTTCTTTCCTGGTGCCTTGGGGCGACTTCGTGTTTGCGAAGTTGATGTTAAACTCCGGCATCGCGACGGACTGGACGGTGGCGATTGGCCTGTTCAACATGCTGGGCAAGTCCATGATCGCGAAATATTTCTCCGTATTCTGCGCAGGCGGCGTGGTGATATCCGTGCCGATTTCGATTCTGTTCCTGATTATGCAGAAGTTCTATGTGGAGGGTATTACGGGCGGTTCCGTGAAAGGGTAAGAGAAAAGAAGATTACACTCCCAAAAGGCAGTTTCATTAGCTGAAAAGCATCCATAACGGTATGAATCCTGTTATGGATGTTTTTTTTGTCCAAGGAATAAAGTTATGTAAACTAAAAACGCAAAGTATACCAGAAAAAGCACAAAGTATACCAGGTGGGTTGCTATTATATATAGGTCTGATAGAGTGGACTTATGACGGAAGAGAAATGGCACAGAGCGAAATGTGCGGAATGGAGGAAATCGTTTCTATGAAAAGAAGAAAAGAAAAGCAGAGACAGAGAGAAAATCGGCTGCGGAGAATGATGGCGCTGCTTCTTGCGGCGGCGCTGATTTTCTGTGGGGGGGGGGTAACTCCGGTAAATGTACTGGCAAAAGAGAGCGTCAGTGAGAACTCGCCGGAGGTTACAGAAGAAGAACCGGCAGGAGATTATGAGGAAGAAGATGACCAGGAGACTGTGGCGGAGGAAGCTGATCCCGATGGCAACGAAGATTCGGAAAAACAGGTGGAAACCGTGACGCAGGGACAGGATGGGGAATCCGGGCAGGAGCCGGAAGAACCGCTTGAAGAGGGAGACGGGGCAGAGACGGCCGGGGACACGGATGTGCAGCCGGATGCCGCGTCTGCGCCGCAGAGTGTGGATGATGGGGAGACGGGGGCAACTGTCAGAGCCTCCGGGACAGGATGGAAGCTTGATGAAAACGGAAAGCTGACAATTGAGTCGGATGAAGGGATGAAAGAATGGCAGGAGACCGCCAGAGACAATTATAGAAAGAGTGTAGTAAGCGCAGAGATACAGGACGGTGTGACAAGCATAGGGTATAAAGCATTTTCGTACTGTACGAATATGACAAGTGTAAAGATATCAGGTGAAGTGCAGGAAATAGGGGAGCAAGCTTTTGAGAATTGTAGTGTGTTAAATGATATTACGATCTCGGTTGGTGTGAAAACGATAGGAGACATGGCGTTTTGTAATTGTAAAAATCTGACGGAAATCACGATTCCTGATAGCGTGATAAGCATAGGGTATAGTGCGTTTGGCAGCTGTATAAATCTGACGAAAATAAAGCTCCCATCTGGCTTGGAAAGTATAGCGGATGGTATGTTAAGTGGCTGCAAAAAGTTAGCGAGTATTGAGATTCCGACAAGTGTGACAGAGATAGGATCGAGTGCGTTTCAAGGCTGCAGTAGTTTGACAAGTATTGAGATTCCGACAAATGTGACAGCCATAGGGTGGTCAGCGTTTGAATCCAGTGGCTTAGTGAATATTGAGATTCCGACAAGTGTGACAGAGATAGGGGAGTTCGCATTTAATAAATGCCAAGGACTGGAGGCTGTCAAGCTCCCGGCTAACATGAAAAATATAGCGGATAATATGTTCATGGGCTGCAGTAGTCTGACGACAATAGAGATCCCCGAGGGCGTGGAGGCCATAGGGGAGTTCGCATTTTGTGAAAGTGGTCTGACGGAAATCAAGCTCCCTGAGCGCGTGACAAGCATAGGGATGAGTGCATTTTATGGATGCAGCAGTCTGACAGACATAACGATTCCTGATGGTGTGGAAAGCATAGCGCATGGACTGTTTGCAGGGTGCACTGCATTGGAGAATATAACGATTCCGGATGGCGTGACAAGCATAGGAGTAAATGCTTTTGAGGGCAGCAGTCTGACAGAGATCACAATCCCGGCAAAGGTGACAGAAATTGGGTATTCTGCATTTATAGAATGCAGCAGCCTGGAAAATGTAACCATGCAGGGAACGGAACCGCCAACGCTTATGATTTGGAATGAAGATACGGGAGAGACATCTGTATTTACTTCCTGTAAATTTGTGGAAGAGAATAGGCAGGGCATAACGGTTCCTCCGGGAACATTGGGAGCCTATCAAACTGCATGGCCGGAATGGCAGGGCTATATTGTGGAGGGCAGTGCACCAGTCACACCGACCGATAAAGAAAAGCTGGACAAAGCCATGGAAGCAGTGGAGGCCGCGCTGGCACAGATCCAGGGATCCAATGACATCACCGGGGAAAGTCTTGCGGCGGCTATGCAGGAAGCGGTAAACA
>CASWVG010000067.1 GCA_949472775.1 uncultured Lachnospiraceae bacterium | reverse complement strand
TGAAATACGGTACTGCCCATGCTCCAGTTTTCTGCAGCTATTCATGCGGGTAGGCTGTGCCTTTTTTCTGACAAAAAGGATTGGCCAGACAGGTGTATTCTGGGGAGAAATCAGTGCGTGGCTTCTGGCGGATGTGTTTTTGTGCCTGTGTCTTTTGTGGGTTTACCGGCGGCAGGTTATGATACAGGAGGAGCAGCAGTGAATCATTTTATATGTGATACGCCGCATAAAGGGAATCTTTTCAAGATAATGATTGCAAAAAAGCGGAAAATACTGATAAAATTAAAATGACGTTTCAAAGGGAGAACACAACACGGAGGAATCAAAGATGAAACCGATGGTACTTTATTACGCGAAATGCTCCACCTGCCAGAAAGCTCTGAAGTGGCTGGAGGAAAAGGGGATTGCATACGAGGGCCGTCCGATCAAGGAAGAAAATCCGACTGCGGACGAACTGAAGAGCTGGCATGGACGGAGCGCCCTGCCTCTTAAGAGATTTTTTAACACAAGCGGCCTGCTCTATAAGGAGATGGGACTGAAGGACAAGCTGCCGGGCATGAGCGAAGAGGAGCAGCTTGCGCTTCTTGCCACAGACGGGATGCTTGTGAAGCGTCCGATTCTTGTGACTGAAAAAGGCGTGTATCCGGGGTTTAAGGAGAGTGAATGGGGGTGTCTCCTGTAAGGGTAATTTTCCTTTCCGAAGAAATGGTATAAACATCTGCCAGATCAGATTCGGAAAGGCTGTTCTGACTGGAGCAGGATGGCGAGACAGCTAAGGAGCGAGAGATGGTACAGGACATTTTCAACGAATATGCGAGATTTCCACAGGTGCGCGCCATGGCGATTGGCGGTTCCCGTGCCGTCAAAAGGAACGACGAATTTTCGGATTATGATGTGTATGTTTACAGCACGGAGCCGGTTCCCACGGAGCAGCGGCGCGCCGTGTTGGAGAAATACTGTGACAGTATGGCGCTTGACAACCGCTACAGGGAGCATGAGGACGTCTGTATTATGGAGGACGGCACGGAGCTGAATGTCATTTACCGCAATCTTGAAGAATTTTTGGCGGGTATTGACCGGGTAGTGGAACATTATGAGGTGTTGGACGGCTGTACCACAGGCATGTGGCATAATCTTATGACGGGCAGGATTGCATACGATAAGGGAGGTCTTCTGGGGGCTGCAAAAGAAAAGTACCAGATGCCTTATCCACAGGAACTGAAAAATAATATCATCAGCCACCATATGAATCTCATCAAGTACGGTATTCCCTCTTTTATGGGACAGATCGAGAAGGCGATGAAACGGGGCGATATGGTGAATATCGGTCAGAGTGTCAACCGCTTCCTTTCTTCCTATTTTGATATCCTTTTTGCATTGAATGAAAAGCTGCATCCGGGAGAAAAGCGCCTGGTGCAGGTCAGTATGGAAGAGTGCAGCATTCTGCCTGCCAGATTCGAGCTGAATATCCGTCTGCTGCTCAACAGCATGTTCAAAGATCCGGCGACGATTTCGGTGGTGGAGCTTATGGTGTCGGAGCTTGAGAAGGTGATCGGTGAGACGCTTGCATAGCGGCGAGGTGTAACAGCCGGCTTTCGGCGAGGTTGCAATCCTCGCCGTTTTATTGTATATTAATGCGAGAAGCGCGTGAGGAGAGCCCTAAAAGCCTGGCAGCAGAGGCTGCTTTGTAGGAAGCACGAAACCTCACGCCAGAGAATGCACAAACAGCGCACACTGCATTGAATGAAGCAGTGACAGAGCAAAGTGCCAAACACAGCGCACACTGCGTTGGTTGAAGCGGAAACGGAGCAAAGTGCCAAACACAGCGCACACTGCGTTGGTTGAAGCAGAAACAGAGCAAAGTGCCAAACACAGCGCACACTGCGTTGGTTGAAGCAGAAACAGAGCAAAGTGCCAAACACAGCGCACACTGCATTGAATGAAGCAGTGACAGAGCAAAGTGCCAAACACAGCGCACACTGCATTGAATGATGCAGTGACAGAGCAAAGTGCCAAACACAGCGCGCACCGCGTTGAATGAAGCGGAAACGGAGCAAAGTGCCAAACACAGCACACTCCGCACGGAATGAATGGAAAAGAAAAGAGGATGAAAATGGCGATGAAAATCATAGAGGGCGGCGTGACGGCGGCGGTAGGTTTTGAGGCGGCCGGCGTGGAGGCGGCAATCAAATATCAGAACAGAAAGGACATGGCGCTGGTTTACAGTCAGGCGCCCTGTCAGGCGGCAGGGGTTTTTACCGGCAATGTGGTGAAGGCAGCACCTGTTTTGTGGGATAAAGAAATTGTGGCTCATTCCCCATATGCGCAGGCGGTTGTGGTCAACGCAGGCATTGCCAACGCCTGCACGGGCAAGCAGGGGTATGAGTGCTGCAGGCAGACAGCGCAGAAAGCGGGGGAGGCGCTCGGCATTTCGACAGATGCCGTTCTTGTGGCGTCCACCGGCGTGATCGGCTGGCAGATTCCTGTGGAAAAGATTGTGGCGGGAGTGGACAGGCTGGCACAGGCTAAGGCGCACACGCCGGAAGCGGGTCTTTCGGCCGTGGAGGCCATTATGACCACGGACACGAAGCCGAAACAGGCGGCAGTGCAGATCGAGGTCGGGGGAAAGACGGTGACCGTGGGCGGTATGTGCAAAGGCTCCGGCATGATTCACCCGGATATGAGCACCATGCTCTGCTTTATCACGACGGATATCGCGATTTCCAGGGCGCTTCTGCAGGAGGCGCTAAGCGAGGATGTGAAAGATACCTTTAACATGGTGTCCGTGGACGGCGATACTTCCACCAACGATACACTGGTTGTGCTGGCGAACGGCCTGGCGGGAAATGCCGAGATCACGGAGAAAAATGAGGACTACGACAAATTCAGGGAAGCCCTGCATTATATAGATGAGACGCTGGCGAAGAAGATGGCCGGGGACGGAGAAGGCGCGACAGCTCTGTTTGAGACGAAAGTGATTCATGCGGCAACGAAAGAGGAGGCGCGGAAGTTATGTAAGTCCGTGGTCTGCTCCAGCCTGACCAAGGCCATGATCTATGGCCACGACGCCAACGTGGGCCGGATCATGTGTGCGCTGGGGTACGCAGGCGTGGATTTCGACCCGGAGCAGGTGGACCTTTACTGTGAGGCCGGCGGACACCGCATGCAGATCTGTAAGGACGGTATGCTGACCGATTACGATGAGGAGGAGGCGACAAAACTCCTCTCCGCTCCAGAAGTCAGCGTGATCGTGGACATGCACAGGGGCGATGCCGAAGCTGCCGCCTGGGGTTGTGACTTGACGCATGAATATGTTAATATTAATGCGGATTATCGAAGCTGACTGTCAAAGCGCAGGCAAAGCTAGTCGTCCGACAGGCATTTTGCAAAGCGCAGGCGCGGTGACGGAGCACATCTCCCCGCCCGGCGGAAATTTATGAATATATATGAAAAGAGGCATAATTTCATGGAACAGCAGGAAATGGACAAAATTCTGGGCAAAGCGGAGGTCTTGATCGAGGCCCTTCCCTACATCCAGAAATTCAACAGGAAAATCATTGTAGTCAAGTACGGCGGCAGCGCCATGAGCAATGAGGAGCTGCAGAAAAATGTCATCAAGGACGTGACGCTTCTGAAGCTGGTAGGATTTAAGCCGATTATCGTTCATGGCGGCGGCAAGGAGATCAGCCGCTGGGTCGGCAAGGTCGGCAAGGAGGCGAAGTTCGTGAACGGGCTTCGGGTGACGGACGAAGAGACCATGGAAATCGCGGAGATGGTCCTGAACAAAGTCAACAAAAACCTTGTCAGGATGGTGGAAGAGCTGGGCGTCAAGGCGGTCGGCATCAGCGGCAAGGACGCGGGGCTTCTGCGGTGCAAAAAGAGATATGCGGACGGCGAGGACATCGGCTTCGTGGGCGAGATCTGCGGCGTGGAGCCGAAGGTGCTCTACGATCTTCTGGAGAAGGACTTCCTGCCCATCGTGGCGCCTATCGGTCTGGACGACCAGTTTTTGACCTACAATATCAATGCGGACGATGCGGCCTGCGCCATCGCAAAGGCGGTGGGTGCGGACAAGCTCGTGTTCCTCACGGATATCGAGGGTCTGTACAGGGATATCAACGATAAGTCCAGCTTTATCTCGAGACTGACGGCGGCCCAGGCGGAAGAGCTGATTGACAGTGGCTGTATCGGCGGCGGTATGCTCCCGAAGCTTGGAAACTGCACGGATGCCATCAGGGAAGGGGTAAACCGGGTGCATATTCTGGACGGCAGAATCGCCCACTGTCTGCTGCTTGAGATCTTTACCGACCACGGTATCGGCACGGCGATCATTGCGGATCAGGATAAGGAAACGATGCCCGGCTGAGCGGGGCAGATCGCTGCAGCAGGAAATCATAATCGGCTGGCATCATTTGCACCGCAGTCCTATGCAGATCATAAAACCGGCGGTCCCGAAATAGAGGGAGACAGAAAGAAGGCAGGAAACAATGAGCACAGAAATGCAAAAATATATAGATGAGGCGGAGCAGGCTCTGCTTCACACATACAACCGTTATCAGGTGGTGTTTGACAAAGGGGAGGGCGTGTACCTCTACGATATGGACGGAAAGAAATATCTGGATTTCGTGTCCGGCATCGCCGTGTTTGCGCTGGGCTACCACAATGAGGCATACAACAGTGCGTTGAAAAACCAGATTGACAAAGTAATCCATACCTCGAACTACTATTACAATGCGCCCGCCATCGAGGCGGCGAAAAAGCTCAAAGAGATTTCCGGCATGGACCGCGTCTTCTTTACCAACAGCGGCGCGGAGGCTGTCGAGGGCGCGATCAAGACGGCGCGCAAATATGCGTACCTGAAAGACGGGAGAACGGATCACGAGATCATCGCCATGAACCACTCCTTCCACGGGCGCACCATGGGCGCGCTCTCGGTGACGGGAAATCCCCATTACAGGGAAGCCTTTGAGCCGATGATCGGCAACATCCGTTTCGCGGATCTGAACGATTTTGACAGCGTGATAGCGCAGGTGACGGACAAAACCTGTGCGATTCTTTTTGAGACCGTGCAGGGGGAGGGCGGCATCTACCCCGCCACGGAGGAATTTATGAGGAAGGTCAGGGCGCTCTGCGATGAGCGGGATATCCTGATGATATTAGATGAGATCCAGTGCGGCATGGGGCGCACCGGGACCATGTTTGCCTGGCAGCGTTATGGCGTGAAGCCGGATGTGATGACGACGGCTAAGGCGCTCGGCTGCGGCGTGCCTGTGGGGGCGTTTCTGATGACGGAGAAAGTCGGCGCCAATTCCCTTGTGGCAGGCGACCATGGAACCACTTACGGGGGCAATCCTCTGGCAGGCGCGGCAGTCAGCAAGGTGATCGACCTGTTTAAAGAGCAGGATATACTCGCCAATGTGAACAGGGTTGGCGCCTATCTGGAGAAGCGTCTGGACGAACTTGTGGCAGAGTTTTCCTGTGTGGAGACAAGACGCGGTGTGGGTCTGATGCAGGGGCTTGTATTTGACCGCCCTGTGGGAGACATCATCACGGAGGCGATGGAGCGGGGGCTTGTGCTGATCAATGCGGGGACGAGCATCATTCGTTTTGTGCCGCCGCTTGTCATCACGGAGGAACATGTGGATCATATGATAACGATTTTGCGGGAGTGCATAAAGTGAGAAGTACGGCGAAAGACGTCCCGCCATAGGACAGGAACCAGGTCTTACTCGGGAAATACCTGAAAATGGCAGTTTCCGCATGGATGTATAATATAAGGAGAATAGAATTGACATTTAAGAAACGATTACTTATGATCCTCGTGATCGCGCTGGCTGCGGGCGGCCTTTATGGGGCGGGAAGGCTCGGTATGGCTGTGCTTCCAAAGGAGGAGGAAGAACCGGAGGAGGATTTTTTGTTCAAACACCGGGAAACCCTGTATTTGTGGTATGCGGATGAGGGGCTTACGGACTATTTGAACGGTGCGGCAGTTTCTTACAGCGAGTATCAGGACGAGATCCGTGTGATTCCGGTATATACGCCGGGAATGGAGTATCTGGAGACGATCAATCAGGCGTCCCTGCAGGGGGAGGAAGTGCCGGATCTGTATATCGTCAGCAATGATTCTCTGGAAAAGGCGTATCTGGCAGGGCTTGCCTGCGAGGTAAAACTGCCGGAGGGTGTGCTGTCCATGCAGGAAATGCTGCCGGAAACGGCGGTGCGGGCGGTGACATACCATGACAGGCAGATCGGCTATCCCTTCTATTATGAGACGAGCTGTCTCCTCTACAACAGAACCTATCTGAAAGAATGGGCAAAATTGCAGATTATAGCCGAGCGGGATCAGGCGCTGGCGGAGGATGCGCAGGAGCAGGCTGACAGCGGCGAGGTTGAGGAGGAGATCCAGGAGACGCACGAGGAGCAGGAGGTTTCCGAGGAGGAGATCGAAGCCAAAATCGAGGAGGCCATTCCGGAGACGATAGATGAGATTCTGTCCTTTGCGGACGTTTACGACGCGCCGGAGCAGGTGGAGGCAGTCTTTAAATGGGATGTATCGGATATCTTTTATAATTATTTTGTTGTGGGGAACTATATTGATGTAGGTGGCGTAAACGGCGACAATGCGGATTCTATCGGCATCTACAATGAGAACGCGATTAAAGCGCTGCGGGTGTACCAGAATCTGAACCAGTTTTTCTCTATAGATACAAAGGAAATCAGTTACGACGGTGTTCTGCAGGATTTCCTGGACGGAAAGATCGTCTACACGGTGGCGACTACGGACGCGCTGTCGAAACTTGAGAAAGCGCGTGACGCGGGAGAGTTTTCTTATGAGTACGGCGTGACCAGAGTGCCGGATGTGAGCGAGGAGCTTGGCTCCGCGTCCCTTTCCGTGACACAGTGTGTCGGCGTCAATGGCTATTCCACGAAGAAGGAGATGGCAAACGACTTTGCGGCGTATCTGACACAGTACAATACGCAGGAACTTTATGCGAGGACGGGAAAACTGCCTGTGTATTGTGACGGGGGGACTTATGATGACCTGAATGCGGCGGCGTTTCTGGAGGAATACGCGAGGTCCGTTCCCATACCAAAGATGATAGAGACCAGCAATTTCTGGGTACAGCTTGAGATTGCGTTTGCCAGAATCTGGGAAGGAGAGGATGCCAACGACGAGCTGCGGTCGCTGTCTGAGCAGATTATGGGACAGGTGCTTGGCGAGGCGTACACAGAGGAATATATTGATGTGCCGATTCCGGTGGAGGAGACGGAGGAAGAGGACGGGGAGACACCGGAGCAGGAATAGAAGCGGATTTCTGTGGTTTTTGACAAATAAGAATAATTACTGACTAATAGGGTCAACCTAAGACAAGACAGAGCATTCTGTCTTGTTTTTATAATATGAAATTGCGACAGTGTAAGCCCTTTGAGGAGAATGGGAAGCATTTTCTGAATCATCGCTGTCTGACGACGATTTTCTATAGAAAATTGCGACAGTGCAGACCATGCAGGAGGTAATTATGTTAGGATTTTGGATTGCTATTTTATCCGGCGCGCTGATGAGCGTGCAGGGCGTCTTTAACACGCAGGTAACGAAACAGTCGGGGATCTGGGTGGCAAACGCTTTCGTGCAGTTTACGGCGCTTTTAGTCTGCCTTGCCGTATGGCTTGCCACGGACCGCACTTCTTTTGCGTCACTCTTAAAGGTGGAGCCGAAATACATGCTGCTTGGCGGCGCGATCGGCACATTCATCACGTATACCGTCATCAAGAGCATGGAGCAGCTCGGCCCCGCGCGGTCGGTTATGTTTATCGTGGTATCCCAGCTTATTATCGCCTATGTCATTGAAGTTTTCGGGCTTTTCGGGGTGGAGAAGCAGCCTCTTGAGATGAAAAAGCTGTTGGGGGCGGGCGTTATGATTGCGGGAATCGTTATTTTTAAGTGGACATAGGATGAGATTTATCTTACAATAAAAATACAGCGCATAGCGGGAAACCTCCCTGGGGCGACGAAGCCCGGAAGGGAGACTATGCAGATGGAAAAGAGAAGAAAGCGGCCGGATAGAAAATGGCAGGCGGGACTGGCGCTCGCCCTGCTTTTACTGCTGTACGGCTGTACGAAAAAAGAGGAACTTCTGCTCCTGTCTGAGGAGACGGCTGTGGAGGAAGATATGTCCGCTTTTTCGCGGGATGCCGGGGGACAGATGTCTGCGGCAGGCGGTGCGGGAAACGTTTCCGAAAAAGAGAGCCGGCTCATTTCCGACAGCGGGGACCGGGGAACAGGGACGCCTGCCGGGAAGGAAGAGGTTTTGACAACGCAGCCCGGCGTGATCTATGTCCATGTCTGCGGTGCGGTTGAAAAACCTGGCGTCTACGAACTGGAGACGGGGAGCCGTGTATACGAGGCGGTGGAGCAGGCAGGAGGCTTTGCGGAGGATGCGGAGCGGAATTATGTTAACCAGGCGCAGATACTGGATGACGGCGTGAAACTGGTGATTCCCACACAGGAGGAGGCGGCTTTTGCCGAAGAGCGCAGGGAAGTCTCAGCATCGGGACTGGCGCACAGCGGTGCGGAGGGAGAAAACAGCATTGCGGGCAGTGCGCCGCAGAACTTTATGGAGAAAGAAATCGGCATTGTGGGAGGCACATCTTCGGGTGGACAGGATGGAGACGCAGGCGCTTCGACGGATGGCAGAATCAACATCAACACCGCGCCGGAGGCTGAACTTTGTAAGATACCCGGCGTCGGCGCCACGCGGGCGGCGGCTATCGCGGCTTACAGGGAATCCCACGGCGCTTTTGAGAAGCCGGAAGACATTATGAAAGTAAACGGCATCAAAGAAGGCATGTATGAGAAAATAAAGGACAGCATCAGTGTGAACTAGAAAGAAAGACAGGGATGGGGAGTATGGCGCAGAGAGTTTTGGTAGTGGATGATGAAAAGTTGATCGTGAAGGGGATTCGGTTCAGTCTGGAGCAGGACGGTATGGAAGTGGACTGCGCCTACGACGGAGAGGAAGCGCTGAGTCTGGCGGAGGAGAACACGTACGACATGATTCTCCTCGATGTCATGCTGCCGAAAATGACGGGCTTTGAAGTGTGCCAGCAGATCCGCGGCTTTTCCAATGTGCCGATCGTCATGCTGACGGCAAAGGGCGATGATATGGACAAGATTCTGGGGCTTGACTACGGCGCGGACGACTATATCACGAAACCCTTTAACATTCTGGAGGTAAAGGCAAGAATCAAGGCCATTATGCGCAGGACGAACCGTCAGACAACGGAGAAAAAAGAGGCGGTTAAGGTCGTGGAGAGAGGCGATATGCGACTTGACTGCGAGAGCAGAAGGGTGTACATCAGGGAGCGGGAGATCAACCTGACGGCAAAAGAGTTCGAGGTGCTGGAACTTCTGATGCGGAACGCGGGAAAGGTGTACGGCAGGGAAGAACTTCTGAAACTGGTCTGGGGAAGCGATTATCCCGGCGATGTGCGGACGGTGGACGTACATATCAGAAGGCTGCGCGAAAAAATAGAGGAAGTGCCCGGAGAACCCGCGTATGTGCGGACGAAGTGGGGCGTTGGATACTACTTTGCATAAATTATATTTACGTCTACGTCAAATTTCATTCTTAAGGAGCCTGAAGGGGCGTATTTTTCTGATTCTGCTCATTGTCGGGCTGATTCCATGCTTTATCATGCGCTATGCGATCCTGCAAAATTACGAGCAGCGGGCGGTGAATGTCAGAACTTCTGACATTTCCACCCAGGTCAGGATTCTGGCAAATCATCTGATTAACTACCATTATCTGCAGGACACTTCTTCCGAAGTCATCAACGCGGAGCTGGAACAGCTCTCCAACCTGTATGACGGCCGCGTGCTTGTCATCGACGCAAATCTTCGGATTGTGAAGGACACCTATGGCATCAGCGAGGGAAAGACCATCATCTCGGAGGAGGTCATCCGCTGTCTGCGCGGCCAGATCACCAGCCGGTATGACAGGGAAAACGGCTATATAGAGATGACCATACCCATCACGGAGACGCTGGAGGCGGATCTGCCGGTGGGAGCCGGGGAACGGATCGAACTGGTGCGGGGCATTATGCTGGTGAGCGCATCCAATGACAATATCATTGCGACCATGGATATTCTGAACCACCAGGCGGTACTGCTGATGTCCATTGTGGGTGTGCTGATTTTCGTGGTGACAATTTTCGTCTCCAAGTTTCTGTTCGCGCCCTTCAAAAAGATGATAGCTGCCCTGGATCAGGTGCAGGAGGGGTATACCAGTGACCCGATTTCGGTGACGGACTGTCTGGAGACGGAACATATCGGTGACGCCTTTAACAGGGTGCTTGGACGCATGAAGATGCTGGATGATTCCAGACAGGAGTTTGTGTCGAACGTGTCCCATGAACTGCGCACGCCGATCACGTCCATGAAGGTGCTGGCGGATTCCCTGATTACCCAGAAAGACGTGCCGCTTGCGGTCTATCAGGAATTTATGGCTGATATTGCCGCGGAGATTGAGCGGGAGGACAAGATCATCAACGATCTGCTTTCCCTCGTAAAGATGGACAGGACTTCCGCTGATCTGAATATTTCGGAGGTGGATATCAACGCGCTTGTGGAACTGATTATGAGACGGCTGCGCCCGATCGCACAGCGCCGGGATGTGCAGCTTGTCTATGAGAGCCTGCGCCCCGTGACGGCGTCGGTGGACGAAGTGAAGCTTACGCTTGCTCTTTCCAATCTTGTGGAGAACGCGATCAAATATAACAAAGAACACGGATTCGTGAAGGTGACGCTGGACGCCGACCACCAGTTTTTTACGGTGAAGGTGGAGGACTCCGGCGTGGGTATCCCGGCGGATGCGCTGGAGCATATCTATGAGCGTTTTTACCGTGTGGACAAATCCCGTTCCAGGGAGATCGGGGGCACGGGGCTCGGACTTGCCATTACAAAAAGCGCGGTTCTCATGCACAGAGGTTCGATCAAGGTGGAAAGCATTGAGGGCGAGGGAACCGATTTTGCGGTGAAGATTCCCTTGAAGTATATTGCGGTTTAAGGAGGCTTTCATGAAAAAGGCGGGACATCTTTTTTTCGCTGCTGCTCTGGTCATGGGACTGATCCTGTGTACGGCCTGCGGGGACAGGCGAAAGGAACAGGAGGGCACCTCGTATAAAATATATTATGTAAACACCGATGAGACAAAGATTGTCGACCGGGAGTATGTGAGCGGAACAACGGACGAGGAGCGCCTGCTTGAAGAACTCCTGGAACAGCTTGCCCATATATCGGAAAAAATGGAGTACCAGACGCTGCTGGAGAAAGAAATTTCAGTGGTGGGGCATACGCTGGAAAACGGTCTGCTGACACTGGATTTCGACGAGGGCTACAAAAATCTGCGGGGCACGAGGGAGATTCTCGTGCGCGCCTCCATCGTAAGGACGCTGACACAGATACCGGCTGTGGAGCGCATGGCGTTTACGGTCGGGGGCGAGCAGCTTACGGACGCGGCGGGAACGGTTGTCGGCGTGATGGCAGCGGACACCTTTATCGAGAATGCGGGCAACGAGATCAACGCCTATGAGAAGGTAGATCTGAAACTTTACTTTGCCAATGACACGGGGGACAGTCTGGTGGAGGAGAACCGCCGTAACGTGGTGTACAACAGCAATATTGCGCTGGAAAAGCTGGTGGTGGAGAAACTGGTGGAAGGGCCCATGGCAGAAGGGGCGTACCCTACTATCAATCCGACAACAAAGATCGTGAGCGTCACCGTGAAGGATGGAACGTGTTATGTAAATCTAAACAATGACTTCCTCAACCAGCCCTACAACGTCGCCTCCGACGTGACCATCTACTCCATTACGAATTCTCTGGTGGAGCTGCCCAATGTGAATCGGGTGCAGATTGCCGTAAACGGGGAGACGAACATTTCGTATCGGGAAAATATGAGCTTAAACAATGCGTTTGAGAGGAACCTGGATATATTGGATACGGGGAGCATGCCGTGATCCTATATTATGTTAACTTATAAGCCGGGAAATAGAAAATGATGTAAACTTAAAAGCAAACAATAATTATGTAAACCTATGCAACAACAGCAAGGAGGAAAGATATGCGCAGACCACTATGCCTGCTCGGACTGGCATTTGTGATGGTTCTGCTTCTTGGGATAAACCTGATGCCGCACGACCCGCCGGATTACAGCGCGCTCGACGGGGAAACGCTTGCCGCCGCGGGACGTGTGGCGTGGAAGGAGCACAGGATATCAGGGGCGGAGGAAGTTCTCGTAGTAACCCTTGAGCAGGCCATTATTCTGAAACCGGATCAAAGATCCGTTCTGAAACAAATCTTAGCAGATTCTGACACAGCTTATTCACATGCATTTGCTGCAGATTCCGTAAAGAAAACAGAAAAATTACTGGAGAAAAACAGGGCGCGCCTCGGTCTTGAGGGCGCGGAAGAAATCGCGGGGATTTTATGCTACCTCGGTGTGGAGGAAAACCCCGCCATGGGAAGTATTGTTCTGGTGGAAGGAAAGTTCCACCCGTTTGCGCATGCCACCAATCCGGGAGAGTTTGACGCGGCGGATTATTACCGCGTTTCGGGGCAGCAGGGCAGGCTCATGAAAGCGTCATGTCTGGCACAAAGCGGCGGCTTTTCCGCATTCAGGGAGACGCTTTACCGCTGCAGAGAGTATCTGTCGCTTCTTATTGACGCCTGTTACCCTGAAAAGGAGGCGTCGATTATGGGAGCCATGCTTCTGGGGGAGAAGGCGACGCTGGACGAGGGCATTAAGAGCCTGTACCGGCAAAACGGCATCATACATATTCTGGCAATAAGCGGCCTTCACCTTTCCATTCTGGGAATGGGCTTTCACAGGCTTTTGGAGCGCATGCATGTCCCTGGATTAGTTAACATAATATTATCCATAGGGCTGATGTATTGCTATGGGATCATGACGGGCATGGGTATCTCCATTGTCAGGGCGTTCGTAATGTTTAGCTTGAAACTGGGCGCAAATCTGTGCGGCAGAACCTACGATCTGCTGACGGCATTGGCCACGGCTGCACTTCTGATTCTCGCCGGACAGCCCCTTTATCTGACGCAGAGCGGCTTTCTCTTCTCCTTCGGCGCGGTGTGGGGGATCGGGCTTTTGCCCTCGGTATCCCGCTGCTTTCCTGCGCCTTCTGACCGTTTCTCTGTGGGGAACCGTTTTTTGCGGGCACTGTTTACGGGCGCGTGGATTTCCCTTTGCACCCTTCCCGTGTATCTGTGCTTTTATTACGAATTTCCGCCCTATTCTGTACTTCTCAACCTGATTGTGATTCCGTGCATGGGGGCGCTTTTTCTGAGCGGGATTGTGGTTATGGGGGCGGCGGCATGTCTGCTGCCGCTCGGACGCCTGGCGGCTGCCCCGGGCGTGTGGATTCTGACCTTTTACGAGAAATGCGCCTCGTTTGTTCTGAGACTGCCCGGACGGCGGTGGGTCACAGGGCGCCCCGGGGACTGGCAGATTGTGGCGTATCTGGCGCTTCTGGCGGCGGCGGTGTGCCTTGCGGGAAAGGCGGGAAAAAGAAACGGGTGTTATTTCTGGTGCGCGGTTTTTTGTGCGGTGGTCCTTCTGGGCTTTCGGATGCCGCGGGGCTTCGAGATCACCATGCTGGATATCGGGCAGGGCGACTGTATCTATCTGGCGGACGGCGCGGGAGGGCACTATCTGATCGACGGCGGCAGTTCCGATAAGAAGGAGGTGGAGATCTACCAGATCGTCCCGTTTCTAAAGTACCGGGGTGTGAGCCGGCTCAATGCCGTGTTTGTCACCCATTCGGACACGGACCATATAAGCGGGATTAAGGGGCTGCTTGAGGATTACGGGGAGACGGGGATAGAGATCGGCTGTCTGTATCTGCCCGATCTGGCAGAGGAGTGCAGGGATGAAAATTATCTGGAACTGGCGGCGCTTGCGCAGGAATGGGAGGTTCCTGTGCGGCTGCTTCACGAGGGGGAGCATCTGCGGAACGGGAAACTTATGTTAACCTGCCTGCACCCGGAAGAAAGTTATGTAAACATGGACGCCAATGCGGGTTCCACGGTTTTATATCTGACTTACGAAAACTTTTCCGCCCTCTTTACGGGGGATCTGGAGGGGGAGGGGGAAGTGCTGGTGACAGAGCGGCTTTCCCATATGGGAGATGGCGCAGGAATCGTTCCGCCCCGGCTTACCTTGCTGAAGGTAGCCCATCACGGTTCGGGGAACGCCACAAAGGAGCCGCTTCTGGCGCTTACAAATCCCCGGATTGCGCTTATCTCCGCGGGGCGGGATAATGCTTACGGCCATCCCCACAGGGAGACGCTTAGACGGCTGACGGACGGGAACTGCCGCATTTACCAGACTCCGGAGAGCGGGGCGGTGACGGTGCGGGTGAGAGGCGCAGGCGTCCAGGTGGAACCGTATCTGATCAGATGAACAGCCGGAAAGAAACTAACGGAAATGTAATAATCTATAAATTATCACCTTGACCGGTTATTGTGCATTACATATAATCATCTTAAGAATGGGAAAGCCGGAAGGAGGAATACGGAATGGAGGTAACGGAAGTCATGGGAATGACGGACAACCAGTGGAAGGACAATCTGAGAGTACAGCTTGAAGACTGGGAGGAAGTGGAAGAGCTTCTGAGAGCCGGCAAAACAGAGGAAGCTTTCAGGAAAATAGAAAAGATAAAGGCGAGAATCAACAAAGGGTTACAGGATTAATTATGAAAAAGTTAAATGAAGAAATCCGGGAAGGAAACTTAAAACAGGCGTATCTGCTTAGCGGGGACGAGGCCTATCTGCGCAGGCAGTACAGGGACAGGGTGAAGAAAGCCCTAATGGGTGACGGGGATCTGATGAATCTGAACTGTTTCGAGGGGAAAGGCATTGTGCCTGGCGAGGTGATAGACATGGCGCAGACCATGCCGTTTCTGGCCGAGAGACGGGTGCTCGTCATAGAAAACAGTGGTTTTTTCAAGCGCGGCGGGGAAGCGCTTGCGGAATATCTGGCGGACCCCGCGCCCACCGCGTTCTTTTTGTTCGTGGAGACAGAGGTCGATAAGAGGAGCAGACTCTACAAGGCGGTTACAGCAAAAGGACGTGTGATCGAGTGCAAAACGCCGGACGATACTACGTTACAACGCTGGGTTGTGGAACTGCTCGCAAGGGACGGAAAGCGGATCACCCAGCGGGATCTGGACTTTTTTATGGAGAAGACAGGCACGGATATGGAAAACATCCGCGGCGAGGTGGAGAAGCTTGTCTGCTACGCGCTTAAGCGGGATGTGGTCACGGCGCAGGATATCGAGGCGGTCTGCGTTAGACAGATCGGCAGCCGCATCTTTGACATGGTGGAGGCGGTTGCGGATAAAAAACAGAAGAAAGCCATGGAGCTCTACTATGACCTGCTGACCCTGAAAGAGCCGCCCATGCGCATCCTGTTTCTGCTCGCCAGACAGTTTAACCTGCTTTTGCAGGTGAAGGAGTTGAAGAATAAGGGCTATGATACCCGCGGTATCGGTGAAAAGGTGGGGCTTAAGGGATTTATCGCCGGGAAATATGTCAGTCAGGCGGCGAAGTTTAAGGAGGCAGAGTTAAGACGGGCGCTGACAGACTGCGTGGAGACGGAGGAGGCAGTCAAGACAGGGCGGATGAACGACGTGATGAGCGTGGAACTTTTGATCGTGCGGCGCAGCATGCAGGCGTCAGAAATCCGCAGGCGGACAGATGTTTTTGCAGCGGATAAAAAACTTCCAGTTGCGGAATAGAGAGTGTTTACGGTACAATAGGTAGAGGAATGAGCGTTTATCGTCATTTACTTACATGAGATAATTGGAGGCATGACATGAGTATGCATATTGTTTGTCTGGATCTGGAGGGCGTGCTGGTGCCGGAGATCTGGATTGCCTTTGCGAAGGAGAGCGGTATCCCGGAGCTTACCAGAACGACGAGGGATGAGCCGGATTACGATAAGCTGATGAACTGGCGGCTCGACATTTTGCGAAAGCACGGACTGGGGCTTAAGGAGATTCAGGAGACGATCGCGAAGATCGATCCCCTTCCGGGCGCGAGAGAGTTTCTGGATGAGTTGAAGCGCATAACGCAGGTTATCATTATCAGTGATACCTTTACCCAGTTTGCGGGACCGCTGATGGAGAAGCTGGGATGGCCGACGATCTTCTGCAATTCTCTCGAGGTGGCGCCAGGCGGGGAGATCACCGGGTATAAGATGCGTTGCAAAGAGTCCAAACTTACCACGGTGAAGGCGCTACAGTCCATCGGCTATGAGACGGTAGCCGCCGGGGACAGCCATAACGATCTGGCTATGATCCAGGCGGGAAAGGCCGGATTTTTATTCAGAAGTACGGAACAGATCAAAAAAGATTTTCCGCAGATTCCCGCTTATGAGACATATGAGGAGCTGCTTGGCGCTCTAAAAGAGGCGATAGCGCGGTAATCTGCGGCAATGAAAGGAAACTGGCCGGGATTCCGGCGACAGGTGAAAGGAGGAATTTATTATGAAATGTACACGGGTGGCTCTGACGGTGGATGTGGAGAAATACGAAGTCGGCAAGGGCATGGAGGACGGCGTGGACGCGTGGACGGACGTGGTGACCAGAGGCTGGTTTGTCACCGATTCCCTCGTCCAGATCAGGAAGGAAAACGGCGCGATTGTCTGCCCCTATATTCTTCACAAGAGAGGCAAGACATTTATTGCCGAGGGGGATTATATCATCACCGATGTGGACGGTTCCCGGCATGTGTGCAGCGGGGAAAAGATCTTTGACAGGTATAAGCCTGTGGAGGAGTAAGGAGGCGCCGTTCCAATCGCATCGGGGTTATGTAAACTAAATTTGCAAAGTATACCCCAAAAAGTACAATCCATACCAAACGTATTTCAAATTCACTCTTTCTATCATATGATGACCCTATAAGCGGGCGCGTCTGAAACGCGCAGACGGCAGCAGGGTGATACATATTACACAGAAGGAGTGAATTTTATTATGCACAAGAACAGGAGAGAAAACGACCATAATAACTGTTTCAATCGTCGTGGGAGCGGGCAGCAGTCTGTACAGAAACAATCCACGAGGCGGATGAGTGGACTGACCGGCCGTCGTCTTCTGACGTGGCTTCTGGCGCTTACCATCGTGTTGACGCAGCAGTCGGAGTTTGGGAGGATGCTTTCGGTGCGTGCAGGGCAGAAGGAGGAAGACCGTGTGATCACAGGCTTTGCTTCTCTCCCGGAGGAGACGGCGCGGCAGGAAGTGCCCTTTGGGACGCAGGCCGGAGATCTGGATCTTCCGGATACGCTGGAAGCCAGTGTGCTGCCTGCGGATGAAAAAATGCAGGGGGGGGGGGTAAAACCGCCCGAGGATTCTGAGGAGACAGAGGATGACGGGAAAAATCCCGCAGATGACCCGGAAAATCCCGTAGAAGGAGACAATGAGGGAGACGCCGGGGAGAATCCCGCCGAGGGAGAAAATGAGGGAGACGCCGGGGAGAATCCCGCCGAGGGAGAAAATGAGGGAGACACCGGGGAGAACCCTGTAGAGGGAGACAAGGAAGGAGACGCCGGGGAGAATCCCGCCGGGGGAGACAAGGAAGGA
>CASWVG010000066.1 GCA_949472775.1 uncultured Lachnospiraceae bacterium | reverse complement strand
TAGGCAGTCCCCCGTCTTCAGATGCAGGTATTTTGTGTCTCCTCCATTCTGTGAAAGACGCTCCTGCGCCGTATCGCCGGTACAGTGGTTAAAGCCCGCTGTCGCAATCCCCATTTCTCCGAATATTTTCATCGTTTCCGCCAGTCTGGACTCGTCAGCCTCCACCAGATGGGAACCGCCGAAAACCGCATACACCGGCTTCCCGAAACGTTCCCTCACGCTCTCGATCATATTTAAGATACCCGGATGGCTGCACCCTGCAATGACGATCAGCCCTTTCGCGTCCTCGATCACCAGACAGATCTCGTCCGGAAACGCATCTTCCACCATGCCTGAAAGCGTCTGTCTGACAAAACGGGCAGGCGGTTTCTCAAACCCATACTTTCTCTCAAAGCCTCCCGCCACATGACAGCCGGGAAAGAGCGTGAGCGTCCCCTCGCAGATCATATGGCTGATCCCTTTCTTCTCCAGAAACTCCTGTCCGAAACCGCAGCCCAGATAAGTGTACTTATCACCGTCACGGGCATATTTTTCCTCAAAAAACTGCGGTCCCGTCACGAGCGGCGCGCGCACGCCGTGGGACACCATGTCCGGATAACCGGCCGCGTGATCGTAGTGGCTGTGGCTTAAAATCACATAGTCCACGTTCTTTAAAGACACATGCATCTTCTCCGCGTTTTTGCGCGCCGCCTTCCCCGCGCTGCAGTCAAACAATATCTTTTTATCCCCCGTCTCCACGAGAAAGGACAGCCCGTGCTCCGCCGTAAGCGCCCTGTTGCGTGAAAGATTATTTTCCAGTAATGTGCGCAGAATCACCATCATACACCCTTCCTTTTCCTTCTTTCTTTTCCCTCTTCCCATTTCCCATCACAGCGCCGGCCGTATGAACAACCTCAGCGTCTGATCAGGAGCACCGTCACATCATTCACGTTGGTGCCCGTAGCTCCCGTGAAAAGCAGTCCGTCTGCCTTTTCCAGCGCGTGATAAGCGTCATTCTCCTGCAGCGTCTCATAGATGGACACGCCCTCTGCCGCCAGCTTCTCCCTGGTATGCCCGTCACAGTAACCGCCCGCCGCGTCGGTCGGTCCGTCCGTACCGTCGCTTCCGAAGCTGAACACTGCTGTGTCGGCAAGACCTGCAATCCCTTCCGCCGCTGCCAGCGCAAGTTCCTGGTTCCTGCCGCCTTTTCCCTTGCCTGTCAGATGCACTACCGTCTCGCCGCCCGCCAGAAACGCAAGACTTTTCTCTGTGTTCTGATGCGTCCTTGCGATGGCTGAAAGGAATCGCCCTGCCTCTCTGGCCTCACAGTTCAGTTGATCCGTCAGAATAATCGTTTCATACCCAAGCTCTCCGCAGGACAATGCCGCTGCACGGCACAAGTCGGACACACTGCCTGTAATCTGTGTCTCCACACTGGTAAGCGTCTTCGGCGTCTCCTTTTGCAGAAACGCCCATGCCTCATCCGTGAGCTTCAATTTATATTTCTGCGCAATCGCCACCGCCTCTTCACAGGTGGAGGAATCCGGGACCGCAGGCCCGGAAGCGATCATATCAAGCGGATCGCCCAGAATGTCGCTCAGCACAATACTGTACACATGTGCGGGCGCACAGGCAAGGGCAAACCGTCCGCCCTTCACCGCCGAAAGCCGCTTGCGGATCGTATTCATCTCCACAATATCCGCTCCGCAGGCAAGAAGCTGTTTTGTCACATCCCGCAGTTCCTCCCCGCTCACCAGCGGTTTTTCAAAGAGTGCGGAACCGCCGCCGGACAAAAGGAACACCATCTCATCTTCCGCCGTAGCCTGTGCCGCCAGATCGAGAGCCGCCTGCGTTGCCAGAAAGGAGTTTTCGTCCGGCACGGGATGTCCCGCCTCAAAACACTTTGTCCGTGGGATTTCCCCTTTCACATGGCCGTATTTGGTCACCACGACCCCCGCCGCAAGACTGTCACCCAGAATGTCTGCTGCGGTCTTCGCCATCTGCCAGCCCGCCTTCCCGGCCGCCACCATATAGAGCTTTCCCTGCCCGAGTTTCCGCCCTTCCAGAGCCTTCCGCACCGCCTCGTCCGGCAGCACCGCCCGAACCGACTTCCTGATGATCTGTTCCGCGTCTTCCCGCAATGTCATACGCACCCCCATATCAGATGAACCCCTCTTTTTTCTTTTAATATACTACATTTGTACCCTTTTGTATATTCTGCGGGTGATTTTTCCGCCCCTTTCCTCTCTTCGCGCCCGCCCAATAGATAAACGAAATTTTGTAATACTTTTCTTCCCATTTCTTTCAAAATTCCATAGACATTCTTTCTCTCCTGTGCTATACTCTATCTACCGGAGAGAACCATTGATGTAAGATAAAACGACATCATGTTTGCGCTGTCATCCTATACACGAAAGGAGATCTGATATGACAGACAGTCAAAAGCTCGATCTGCTTCTTTCTGAGATGAAGGAAGTCAAAACAGAAGTACGTCTCTTAAAGGAGAAAACAGAAACACTCGAAAACAGGACGATCCATATGGAACTGATGCTGGAAAACGAAATCCGCGTCAATATCCAGCGGGTGGCCGAAGGCCATCTCGATCTGTCGCGCATTTTCCATGAAGCAATGGAGCCCAGCTCCGAAGTCGAAATACTCGCGCTCCGGGTCGGCATGCTGGAATCGGATATGCGGAAAGTCAAAGCAAAATTGGCTTAACCTTGCACAGAACAGAAGCGCCAGCGGCATCTATTCATCCGCTGGCGCTTTTTATTTCGGTCTTTTTTCGAGATCTTCATCTGTTTCTCCAAAATCCCATCTATTCTGTAACCCTGTCTTTCGCTCTTCCAAAAACTGCCTGCCCGAATAAAAAATCGAGCGTCGGCACGCTCGATTTTTTACACTATCGCAATCCTATTATATAAAAAATACCGCAAACCGCTTCATCAGCAGCTTCCGGCATCCTTTAGGGTTGGGCTGTTCTAAAACAGTCAACAGCTCGTAGGGGAATCGAACCCCTGTTTCCGCCGTGAGAGGGCGGCGTCTTAACCGCTTGACCAACGAGCCATCTGTTTGACACTTGATTATTCTATTATATTTTCCGAAAGAATGCAAGTACTTTTTTCATTTTTTCTAATTATTTTTTCAAAATTCTACTCTGCACCCTCTCAGCGCATATGCCAAGGCGCGAAAACACCCGGTTACAGCTGTGTCTGCCACAGTTCCCTGACCACCCCGCCTGGTCGATCTCTCCTCCTCTTTGTAGCTGTTTTACTCCTATGGGGACGCTCTCTCAGAGCTTCATCTGTCAGTCAAACCCGTGCAGGCGCGGTTTGTCCGATAGTTAAAGCTCTGACTGAACGGTTATACCAGATCAAAGATACTGATCTGGTTGGACTCGGGGATATTCCCGAGCAGTCCTAGTTGACTCATTAAGTCAATTACGGATTTGGAAACCTTCGTCCGCTCCCGGAAATCGTCCTTACTGAGGAACGGCCCGTCCTTCGCGGCCTCCACGATGGCATCCGCCGCTTTTTCCCCCAGACCATCGATGCTGTTTAAGGACGGCATCAGCTTACCGCCCACGATCTGAAACAGCCTGGACTGCGCCGTAAATATATCAATCTGCACGAACGCAAAGCCTCTCGCGTACATCTCCTGCACGATCTTCATATCCTTCTGGGTATCCTGTTCCTTCTTGGAAAGTTCGTCGCTTCTTCGTCTGTAATCCTCCATCACACGCTCCAGATGGGCCTGCCCCTGACACATGATCTCATAGGAAAAGGCCGACGCGCGGATGCTGAAATAGGCCGCGTAGTAAGCCAGCGGATAATTAATCTTGCAGTAGGCGATGCGCCACGCCATCATAACGTAGGCGGCTGCGTGGGCTTTGGGGAACATATATTTAATCTTCTTGCAGGAGCCGATGTACCAGTCCGGCACATTCTGCTCTTTCATCGCCTTGATCCACTCGTCCTTAAGGCCCTTTCCCTTACGCACGCTCTCCATGATGGTAAACGATAAGGACGGCTCCACCCCCTGCTGCATCAGATAAATCATAATATCGTCACGACAGCAGATCGCCGTGGAGATGGTTGCAAGCCCCTCCTCGATCAGCGTCTGGGCGTTGCCAAGCCACACGTCGGTGCCGTGGGAAAGCCCGGATATCCGCACCAGATCTGTGAAACACTTGGGCTTTGCGTCTATCACCATCTGGATGACAAACTCCGTGCCAAACTCCGGTATGCCAAGACACCCAAGCTTACAGCCGCCGATCTGTTCCGGCGTGATACCCAGAGCCTCTGTGGATTGGAAAAGCGACATGACTCCTTTGTCGTCCAGAGGAATCGTCGTCGGGTCAATCCCCGTCAGATCCTGCAGCATACGGATCATGGTCGGATCATCGTGTCCCAGAATATCGAGCTTCAACAGGTTGTGGTCGATGGAGTGATAGTCAAAATGGGTGGTCACAATATCCGTCGTCATATCATTAGCCGGATGCTGTACCGGGGTGAAGGAGTTGATGTCCTCCCCCACAGGCAGAACCACAATACCGCCGGGATGCTGCCCGGTACTCCTGCGGATGCCGGTGCATCCCGACACAATGCGGTTAATCTCACAGACACGCTTATGTCTGCCCCGCTCCTCATAATAGTTTTTCACATAGCCGAAAGCGGTCTTGTCCGCCAGCGTGCCAATGGTACCCGCCCGGTAAGTCTGCCCGCTGCCAAAGATCACTTCCGTGTATTTATGCGCCTTACTCTGGTACTCTCCCGAAAAGTTCAGATCGATATCCGGCTCCTTGTCCCCTTTGAAGCCAAGGAACGTCTCGAAAGGAATGTCAAACCCTTCCTTTTGCAGAGGCGTCCCGCACACCGGGCAGTCCTTGTCCGGCATATCGCACCCGGCGCCGCCGCCGTAAGCTTTCACTTCCTCGGAATCAAAATCATAGTAGTGGCATTTCGGGCACAGATAATGGGGACTTAAGGAGTTTACCTCCGTGATTCCCGCCATATTCGCCACAAAGGAACTTCCGACAGAGCCTCTGGAACCTACCAGATAACCGTCCTCCACCGACTTCCACACCAGTTTCTGCGCAATGATGTACATCACCGCAAAGCCGTTTGAGATAATGGAGTTTAGTTCCTTTTTGAGCCTGTCCTCCACAATCTGGGGCAGCGTCTCCCCGTACAGCTCATGGGCCTTGTTGTAGCAGATATCTGTAAGCTGCTTGTCGCTGTCTGCTATGACCGGCGGACACTTGTCCGGCCTCACCGGAGACATGACCTCGATCATATCCGCGATCAGATTGGTGTTGGTGATTACCACCTCCTCCGCCTTATCGCTGCCAAGATACGCAAATTCATCAAGCATCTCCTCCGTTGTGCGAAAATACAGGGGCGCCTGGTTGTCCGCGTCCGGGAATCCCTGTCCTGCCATGATGATGCGCCGGTAGATCTCGTCCTCGGGATTCAGAAAATGCACGTCGCAGGTGGCGACAACCGGTTTATGGAACTGCTCTCCCAGCTTTACAATCTGCCTGTTAATCTCTTTGATGTCCTCCATGGACGTGATATCCGGCACCCGTTCCGCCTCAATCATAAAACGGTTGTTGCCCAGAGGCTGTATTTCCAGATAGTCATAAAAATTCACAAGCCTTGCGATCTCCGCGTCGGACTTTTTCTCCAAAAGCGCCCGGTAAAGCTCACCCGCCTCACAGGCACTCCCCAGAATTAGTCCCTCTCTGTACTGCGCAAGCAGGCTCTTTGGAATCCGCGGCCTTCTGGAAAAATAGGTCAGATGGGACTCGGAAACCAGGCGGTAAAGGTTCATGCGCCCCACATTGTTCTTTGCCAGAATAATCGCGTGATAGGTGGGCAGCTTTTTGATGATATTAGGACTGGCCTTTCCTCTTTTGTTCATCTGTGCAAGCGTGGTGATCCCTTCCTTCGCCATCATGGGAATCAGCTTCACGAAAATCTCTGCCGTCGCCTCCGCGTCGTCCACTGCCCTGTGGTGGTTCTCTAACGACACGCCCAGAGTTTTCGCCACCGCATCCAGCGTGTGTTTTTTTTGTCCGGGCAGAAGGATCCTCGCAATCCCCACCGTGTCCACATAAGTAAAATCGTGGGAAATGCCCTGCCTGTCGCAGTTTTCCATGATAAAACTCATGTCGAACTGGGCGTTGTGTGCCACCAGAATACAGTCCCCGCAAAAGGAAAGAAACTGCGGCAGCACCACGTCGATCTGCTCCGCCCCCATAACCATATCATCTGTTATTCCTGTCAGCTTCTCGATCTCAAAGGGAATGGGAACAAGGGGATCGACAAAGGTGGAAAAGCGGTCCACGATCCTGCCGCCGCAAACCTTCACCGCGCCGATCTCTATGATACGGTTCTTCGTGGGAGAAAAGCCGGTCGTCTCGATATCGAACACAACGAAGTCCGCCCCGAAATCCTGTCCCTTCTCGTTGGTGGCAATCTCATGCAGATCGTCCACCAGATAGGCCTCGACCCCGTAAATTACCTTGAAAAATCCCTGCTTGTCCGGCTCCGGCTCACCCGCATCCTTACAGCGCCCCTTCTCCGCCTTCCACAGATCCTCCCACACATGGTTCGCGTCGGGAAAAGACTGCACCACCCCGTGATCGGTGATGGCAATGGCCGGATGGCCCCACTTATAGGCGCGTTTGACAATATCCTTCGCCTCGGAGACACCGTCCATATCGCTCATCTTCGTATGGCAGTGAAGCTCTACCCGCTTTCTGACGCTTCTGTCTTCGCGGGATGTCGTAAAGTCGGGAATCTTCTTAATGCCCGCAAGGGAACCGATCGTCAGCTCGTGGTCAAACTTGTCAACCGCCGTCATGCCCTTAAGTTTGACAAAGGCCCCTTCTTTCATAACATCTGTTATTTCTTTAACCTGCTCATTCCGCACAAAGAACTTCACCGTCATGGTGTCCGTGTAATCGGTGACATCATAAATCAGAATGGTCCTCTCATTCTTGATCTCCCGCTTGTCCATACGGATGACCCTGCCGCGGATGACCACCTCACCGATCTCCCCTATGATATCCTCGATGGGCATGGCCTCCTCCTCAAAGTCCCTGCCGTAGATCACATCGGGGTTGTCGGACCGTTTCAGCGGGCGCTTGAAGTCGCCCTTCTCCCTGTCCCTGCCGCCTGCGGATTTTTTTGACGGGAAGGAAAACCCATGATTTCCCTGGGAAGACGGGGATGCGGCAGGGACTGCCGCACTCTCCTTCCCCTGCTTCCCTGCGCCTTCCGGCTGTCCTTGTGTTCCACCCGGCCCTGCGCTTTCAATCGGTTCGTCCGCCGTCTGCTCTCTACCCGCTGTGCCCGCAGACAGCGCGGCGCCTTTCATCTGCACCGTAAAACCTGCCCGCGCGGAGATCTCCGCCACCTGTATCTCCAGACGACGCTCGTCCTCCTCCCGGTTCCTGCCCGCCGCCTTCTCCTTATATGCCAGTTCCACCTGTACCGGAATAGAACAACGCTCGTTATATATTTTTTCCAGAATCCGCGCAAGCTCCCCGCCTTTTTCCCTGCCAAACACCGTATCTTCCAGTGTCAGCTGCAGCTTATCCGCAAAAAAAGACACATCCGCACGCCGAAACAGGCTGTATTCCACCGGGGACGCTTCCTTCAGTTCTAACAGGATACTCTCCCTGTAAGCGTCCATCAGCTTCTCCGGGTCATACTGGGACGAGAGCGTAAAATGTTCATAAAATTTAACAACAATCGGCATATTAGGAAAAAACTGCTTCCCGATCTCCCGTTCCACCCGGAACACATCCTCCTTATGGATCAGATGGTCGGAAGCGATATAAACGCGCAGAAAGTCTTTCCGCCTGGTGCTGGTCACCTTCTCCACGGTAACCTGCTCAAACAGATCCTGCAATCCTGTATCCAGTTTTAACGTGGGAAATACCTCAAAAAACGCTTTACTCATTCCAGTGTAACAATTCCTCTCTCAGTGTGCTCAAAAGCTCCTGTTCCGGCACCTTCCTCACAATCTCGCCCCGTTTAATCAGAAGCCCTTCCCCGATACCGCCGGCGATACCGATATCCGCTTCCTTCGCCTCACCAGGGCCGTTCACCGCACAGCCCATAACAGCCACTTTGATATCCAGAGGAATGTCCTGCACCATCTCCTCCACCTGCTCCGCCAGACCGATCAGATCGATCTTCGTCCTGCCGCAGGTAGGACAGGAAACCACTTCAATACCGCCTTTGCGCAGTCCGAGCGTCCGCAAAATCAGCTTGGCGGAACGGATTTCCTCCACGGGATCGCCCGTCAGGGACACCCGGATCGTATCGCCGATCCCCTGGTTTAAAATAATGCCCAGCCCCACGGCAGACTTGATGTTGCCGCTTGTCACGGTTCCCGATTCTGTAATCCCCACATGCAGCGGATAGTCCGTCTTCGCCGCAAGAAGCTCATGGGCCTTCACGCACATCATCACATCTGATGACTTTATACTTATGACAAGGTTGTCATATCCACAGTCCTCGATGATGCCTACTTTATCCAGCGCGCTCTCCACGATCCCCTCTGCCGTAACGCCGCGGTACTTCTTCACAAGCTCGCGCTCCAGGGAACCGCTGTTTACCCCCACCCGTATCGGTATATTCCGCTCTTTTGCCGTCCCGACAACTGCCGCCACCTTTTCCTTTCCGCCAATGTTACCGGGGTTGATACGGATTTTGTCCGCGCCGTTCTCCATCGCCGCAATTGCCATTTTGTAATCGAAATGAATATCCGCCACAAGCGGAATATGAATCTGCTCCTTGATTTTCGCAAGCGCCTGCGCCGCCTCCATGTTTGGCACCGTGCATCTGATAATCTCGCATCCCGCCTGCTCCAGCCGCAGAATCTGCGCCACCGTCGCCTCCACGTCCTCCGTGGGCGTATTCGTCATGGACTGGATCAACACCGGATTCCCCCCGCCGATCTTTCTGTCCCCGATTGTGATAACCTTTGTCTTCTCTCTATGTGTTCCCAAGTCTGTCTCCACGCCTTTCTCGTTCTATTTGCAATTTCCTGTTATGATCCGGATGCCAAAAAGTGCTGCGACAAGCCTCCCCCTTCTGGCACCCACTTACTATTATATTATAAACGATATAATTCTGTTAGACAAATCTGTTTTTCTATATGCCGCACAAACTCTCTCCTCCGCCTGCTTTTTCTCCGCCCGCCTTTCCGGCACAAATCCCGCATAATCTCCCCCGCCACCTGGTAGCGCAACTCCGGCTCCTCCCTCGTAGCGCGGTCTATGATTTCCTCCAGTTCTTTCGACAAAAGCGGATTGTAATAAGAGGCGGGAAAGGGCGCGCCGGGCGAATCACCGGAAACCGTCCCTGTCACCATATAGTAAAGCGTCTTCCCAAAGGCATACAGATCGCTCCTCTCGTCCGCGCGAAAACCAGGCCCATATCCACCCCGCTGCTCTGGCGCCGCGAACCCGGCTGAAAACGCCATCCGCGCCCCTCCCTCTTCCCCAAAGCTGCGCAACCTGGCTGCACCGAAATCCACCAGTTTCAGACTGCCGTCACGGCATACCATAATATTATCAGGCTTTAAATCTCTATAGATAACAGGTGTTTCTCTATTGTGCAGATAATCCAGAACATCTAAAAGCGCTGTCGCCCACAGCCGCGCCTGTGCCTCACCCACACACCCCTGTTTTTCTATATACTTATGTAAACTTATTCCATCTATATATTCCATCACCAGAAACCACCCGTCCTCGTAAAGCAGTTCATAGACCACAGGCAGCATCGGATGCCGCAGATCTCGCAGAAAAGCGGCTTCCGCCCTGATTCTCTCCCCGCTCTCCTCCTGTTCCCACAGACGTTTCACAGCCACATACCTGCCAAGACTCTCATCCTCCGCCAGATACACGCCGCCTTCGCCGCCGTGACCGAGTGACCTGATAATTCTATATTTGCCCAGTTGTTTTTCTTCGATCATACCTCTCCTCTTTTTCTTCTGCCACTCTACTCTCCCTTAATGTAAACCGCCGAAAGATTATCCGTCTCCCCCCTCTTCATACAGGTTTCCCCGATCTCCTTCAGCCGCCGTCCGATCTGCTCCTCCTCTGCGAGTTCACGGGGATTCAATACTTCACGCAGTTCCTCCCCGGTGACGCGCCTTCTGAAACCGTCCGTGCAGAGAAGAATCCCCTCCCCCGGCTTTAACACACCCATCCCGTGCTGCGGCGTAAAAGAACCGAAACTGCCGAGACATTTCGTCAGTTTCCTCTCATCCTGCGCATGGTCTTCCGTAAGCTGCTCCATGCGCTGCCCCCGCAGGCGGTACGCCCTGCTGTCCCCCAGATGCCATAACAGCCATGTTCTTTCCCACACGACAAGGGCTGTCATAGTCGTTCCCAGAGAAATCTCTTCTTGCGCAGCATACTGCTTCATCTGCTCCTGCATATGGAAAACCAGCCGGTCCAGAGACCTGCGTATGACCCAATACCGCTTATTCTTTCGTATCATGGCAAACAGCTCCGTATAAAACCAGTCGCGAAGCTGTTCCGCCACATAGCCGCTTGCCGCCTCACCCTGGGAAAGCCCTCCCATGCCGTCACAGACCGCCGCCAGAAGCACACGCCCCCTGCCCGTCAGCACCTGCTGCAGCAAGGCAGAGTCCTGATTTATCTCCGCCTCCCTGCCTTTGTTCCAGTATACATTTGTCATATAACGCACGTTATGTATGTACCTCCTTTCTGCCAGAGCCTGTTATTACAGCCCGGTTTTCTTTTCATCCCCGTCCACTTGGCAAAATATCAATAACGCCTATTACAGTCAATAAAAATTGGAAACCCCGCGGGAACCCCGCCCTGTCACTCATTACGGATTCAAGAACAGAACCCGATGCCGCTATCATACTACATATTCAAAAAAAGCGCAAGCCGAAAATGACCTGCGCCCAACTCCGTACGCCGGCACGCATGTCAGCGCACCAGCCTCATAATATCATTGTACATAATGAATACCATCAGAACCATCAAAACCACCAGCCCGGCAAAGTGTACCATGCCCTCCTTCTCCGGCGGAACCGGTTTTCCCCGGAGCACCTCCACGAACATAAACACCAGCCGTCCGCCGTCCAGCGCGGGGATCGGCAGAAGGTTCATAATGCCCAGATTGACGGATAAAAGAACTACAATCTCAAGCATGGTCAGAATCGCATAGGGTGTACCATAGTTTTCCTCCGCCGTGTCATAACTTTCACCCACAAGCTGCGCGATCCCCACAGGTCCCGACACATCGTCCTTCGACACCTGCCCCATCACGAGCATCCGCAAACTCTTGTAAGTGATCTTCACCCAGTATTCCACTTCATAGAAGCCATACTGGAACACCTGCAGGGGATTGCATTTCAGATACTCTCCTCCGTTGGTAATCCCCATATAATAACGCTTGTCATTTTCATCGTACTTCGGAAAAAGCGTGGTCACTGCCTTCTCCCCGTTTCTCTCATAGGTGATTTCCATATCCTCCCCCTGATTCAGGGCGGAAATCATGGATACCTCCCGGTAAAAGTGAATCGGCTCGCGTCCGATCTTTGTGATCACATCGCCCGTCTGCAGGCCTGCCTCCGCAGCCGCGGAACCTTCCTGCACCGTACCCACCGTGGGCAGATCCGCGCCCGAAAACGCGCTTAGTATGACCGCAATCACAAAAGCCAGAATGAAATTAAAGAAAGGTCCGGCAAAAACCGTGGCAATACGCGACCAGACGCCCGCCTCGGTAAAGGCAATCCCCTCCGGCGCGTCAGCGCTCCCGGCTTCCCGCTCCTGCTGCTGTTCCCGTTCCACACCGTCCTCGCCGTCAAACATACAGGCGCCGCCGAGCGGCAGAAGCTTTAAGGAATATTTCGTGCCATGCTTCACAAAAGAAAACAGCGTCGGTCCCATTCCCACCGAAAATTCCACCACACGGATGCCGTTTTTCCTGCCGATCAGAAAATGCCCCAGTTCATGGGAAATCACTACCAATCCAAATACAATGATAAATAAAATAATTGTCCTGATCAAATCACTACTCTCCAAACTTTAGTCTGATATACTCGTAGGCTTCCGCCTCCGCCGACAGTATTTCCTCCACTGTCGGATTCTCAATCACCCGGTGGGCATCCATCGCCGCCTCAATCAGCTCTGGTATTTCCAGAAACCGGATCTTTTTATCCAGAAACAGCGCGACTGCCTTCTCGTTAGCCGCATTGAATACAGTGGGAAGGGAACCGCCCCTCTCCGCTGCCCGGTAAGCAAGCGCGAGCCCGTGGAACGTGTCCGTGTCGGGTCTCTCAAAGGTCAGACTTCCAAGTTTACATAAGTCTACCCTCCCGATCTCCATCGGTCGTCTGTCCGGGTAAAACAGTGCGTACTGGATAGGCAGCTTCATGTCCGGCACGCCCATCTGTCCCATAATTCCGCCATCCACATACTGCACCGCCGAATGCAGAATACTCTGGGGATGCACCACCACCTCAATCTGCGAGAGCGCCACGTCGAAAAGCCACTTCGCCTCCATCACCTCAAGCCCTTTGTTGCACAGCGAAGCGGAATCGATCGTCACCTTCTTCCCCATGGACCAGTTGGGGTGCTTCAAAGCGTCCTCCACCGTCATATCCGCCAGTTCTTCCCTGCTCTTTCCCCGGAAAGGACCGCCCGACGCCGTGAGCAGAATCTTTTCCACCCGCGCCCGGTTTTCCCCGTGCAGAGACTGGAAAATCGCACTGTGCTCACTGTCCACAGGCAGAATGGAAACACCTTTTTTCTTTGCAAGCGGCATAATGATATGCCCCGCGGTCACAAGCGTCTCCTTATTGGCAAGGGCAATGTCCCTCCCCGCCTCGATTGCCGCAATGGTTGGTCTGATACCAATCATACCCACAATGCCGGTAACCAATACCTCCATCCCCTCCGCCGTGGACACTTCCAACAGACCTTCCATGCCGCTCACAATACGGACAGGCAGATCCTGTACCCGCACCCGGAGTTCTGCCGCTGCCTTATCCTCCCAGAGCGCGGCAATTTTCGGCCGAAATTCCCTGATCTGCGCCTCCAGAAGCGATACGTTGGAACCCGCCGCCAGTGACACGACCTCCAGATCCTTTTCTTTCCTTACAATATCCAATGTCTGTGTCCCGATAGAACCCGTGGAACCCAGAATTCCTATTTTCTTCATCTTAACCTCCACGATTCCGCATGGCGGAATCTCAGATCTGTGTAGTGAATGCCGCTTTTCACACTACGACCATAACCCTGTAGCAAACGCAATCCCCAGAAACACAATCGGCGCCGCCACAATCACACTGTCAAACCGGTCCATAATTCCCCCATGCCCGGGAATCAGCTTGCCGTAATCCTTGATTTCATGATCTCTCTTCACCGCGGAAGCCGCCAGATCCCCCACCATGGAGACGAACGCACCCACCGCGCCCAGAATTGCCGCAAGCGGCAGCGATAACGTCATCACGGTATATTGGTTAATCACAAACTGCGTGTACAGGACGAACAAAAGCGCCGCACCGAGAATACCGCCCACCGCGCCTTCGATGGACTTTTTCGGACTTAACTTAGGCGTCATCTTGTGTTTCCCGATCAGAACCCCAACACAGTAAGCGCACGTATCGCTTCCCCACGAGGCGAGAAACGCGAACCACACCAGATAAATGCCATCGTCAAAGCCTTCCCGCAGCAGAAAGAGAAAGGACAGCATCACTGGTCCATAGAGAAAGGCAAACATGGCGGACATAATCTGGTTCGCATGGTATTTCGGAAACGTAAACACATAGACGAACAGAAAGGCAAGAAAAGCCACCACGACCGACATCACCATCGCCGGAAAAACAGCACTGATGTCCCTTGCCAGCGCAAGACAGATCACCCCATAGTACACAAGCGTCATCACCAGCCCCACAATAACCGGAGGACTTGGAATCATCCCTTCCCCACGCACTTTACAGGCTCCTGTCAGCTCCTGATACGCAATCATGGAAACAAGAAAAATCACAACCGCCAGAACCGCGCCTCCCGCAAGAAACACCCCCAGCGCAATCGCCACCAGCACAATACCGCTCAGTAATCTCGTACGAAACATACAGACGCCCTCCTATTCTTTTACCAGACCATAGCGTCTGTCCCTCTTATTATATGCCGCCACCGCCTTCTCTAATTCTTCTTTTGAAAAATCCGGCCATGCCACCGGCGTAAAGTAAAACTCCGTATAGGCAAGCTGCCAGAGCAGGAAATTGGAAATCCGCTGCTCACCGCATGTGCGGATCAGAAGATCCGGTTCCGGAATCCCCGCCGTATCAAGCGCATCCCCAAGATTTTCCTGTGTGATCTCCTCCGGCAGAAGCGCGCCGTCCTTCACCCGCTCCGCCAGTTTTCTCACCGCACGGACAATCTCATCCCTGCCGCCGTAATTGATGGCGATCTGAAAGTGCAAACCCGTATTATTCCTTGTAGCCTCCTCCAGTTCTCCGATCCGCTTTCTGATATCCTCGTCCAGCCGGGTCTTGTCACCGATCACACGGACACACATGTTATTTTTTGCCGCCGTCTTCAGACAGGTCTTCATATAGTTCCTGAGAAGTCCCATCAGTGCGTCCACCTCGTCCGCGGGTCTGTCCCAGTTCTCCGTGCTGAAAGCGTACACTGTCAGATACTGAATCCCCATGCGGTACGCCTCCTCACAGATCGTCTCAACGGTTTTCGCCCCCTGCACATGTCCGTAATTGCGGGGCATCCCCTTGCTTTTCGCCCATCTGCCGTTGCCGTCCAGTATAATCGCCACATGCTGTGGAACCGTTCTCTCCTCCGCTCTCGTGTCACCCATACTTTTTCCGCCCTTCCCGTCTCCATCCGCTTCGTTCTGCGTTATGTAAACTTTTTTACTTGAAAAAGCCGCAGCATATATTATTATGTAAACCGCAATAGAGGAAAGGGGCGACAGAATCGCTCATTCTGTAAGCCCCTCCCTTTACTTTCCATAACAAATTGAGCACAGCCCAATTTTTATACCGTCAAAATTTCTTTTGACTTCTCCTCCACCAGCTTATCCACATCCTTGATAAACTTGTCCGTCAGCTTCTGCAGCTTCTCCTCCAGCTCCTTGATCTCATCCTCGGAAACCTCGGTTTTTGCCAGCTTCTTCAGCGCGTCGTTGCCATCCCGCCTCGTGTTGCGGATAGCAACCTTATTCTCCTCGCCCCGCTTTTTGATATCCTTCACCAGCTCCTTACGACGCTCCTCGGTAAGTTCCGGGAATACAAGACGAATCAGGGAACCGTCGTTGCTGGGCGTGATCCCCACATCTGACGCCATGATCGCCTTCTCGATGTCTTTAATCAGACTCTTTTCCCATGGCGCGATCTGCAGTACCCTCGCCTCGGGAACTGTGATATTGCCCACCTGCTGGATCGGCGTGGG
The DNA here is from genome assembly GCA_949472775.1 of uncultured Lachnospiraceae bacterium. Lineage (GTDB taxonomy): Bacteria > Bacillota > Clostridia > Lachnospirales > Lachnospiraceae > UBA3282. Next base: position 2,968 of record CASWVG010000066.1, on the reverse strand, counting down.
CGTCCCATAATAATTCACCTTAATCTTATCGAGAACATGGGGATTTGCACGTCCCGCACGGATTGCCCCCAGATCGTTTACCAGAAAATCATAAGACTTCTGCATTTTTTCCTCATAAGGCTTCAGTCTCTCATCCATACTGTAATCCTCCACTATACTATACTGTTACCTTCGTACCGTTAAATTTACCCTCGACGGTGTTCACGATACTGTTCTCTTCATTCAGTCCGAACACCCACATAGGCATTTTGTTATCCCGTGCAAGAATGGATGCCGTCATATCCACCACCTGAAGATTCTTCGCGATCACTTCTTCAATCGAAACCTCGTCATACTTTTTCGCGTCCGGATTATTCCTCGGATCGTCGTCATAGACACCGTCCACCGCTTTCGCTAAAAGGATCACGTCCGCATCCACTTCAACAGCACGAAGAACAACGCCTGTATCGGTAGAAAAATAAGGATGCCCCGTACCGCCCGCAAAAAAGACTACCATATTTTTTGAAAAATATTTGTTCGCCCTGTCCTTGGAAAAAAGCTTCGTAAAGGAGCCGCACTCAAAGGGGGTCAGAACCGACGTCATCATGCCTACGGAACGGAAGATCTCCGACACATAGATACAATTCATAATCGTGGCAAGCATACCGATCTGATCCGCCTTCGTCCTGTCGATATTCTCGCTGGACCTGCCACGCCAGAAATTGCCACCGCCGATAACGATTCCTACCTGAATACCGTCATCCACAAGCTGTTTCACCTGTACGGCTACCCCTCTCACCGTCTCCTCGTCAAAACCTGTCTTCTTCTCGCCCGCAAGGGCTTCTCCGCTTAACTTCAAGAGTATACGCTTCATATTATATTGCTCTCCCCTGTACGACCGGATTTACTTTTTCTTCTTAAACTCCTCAAAGAAGGAGGTCGGGTTCACATCCGCATAGCACTGGGAACACATACCCTCGATCACCGCACCGTTATTGATCTGTACGGATTTGGATTTGATATTGCCCATCACAATCGCTGTGGTATCCAGGATAACCGGTCCCTGCACGTCGATATCACCCTTGACCGCGCCTGCAACCACCGCGCTGGTAGCCACAATATTACCGATCACTACGGAGCTCTGTCCAATCTTCACGCTGCCCTGGCTGTTCACTTCACCAGTGATCTTTGCACCCTCGGCATAAATCTCAGCCGCCTTGGAATTACCCTGAATCGTACCTGTGATATTCAGCTTGCCCAGAATGTCAAGGTTACCGTTTACGGTACCGATCAGCTCCATGGAACCCTCCGATACAATATCACCTGTTATTGTCATGCCTTCTGTCACAACTGCCGTCTCGTCTACTGCCACACGATTTGCCTGCACTTCCATAGTCTTTCCCTTTCCTCCGCTAGTTTCAACTTTCTCTTCCACAGGCGTTTCCGCCTCTGTTAAAATTTCTTCTGCCATTACAGGTTCTTCCTCCTCTTCTTCTATTGCGGTCTCCACTGCGACCGGCTCTTCAATTACGGCTTCTTCTGCTGCCGCTACAGGTTCTTCCACAACCGGCTCATCTACAATCGGCTCCGGCACAAGAACTTCTTCTTCCAAAGGTTCCTCGTCGAGCACAGGCTCTGCCTCCGGCACCACCTGGGTTCCGGGCACTCCCATCTCCTCGATTTTATCCAACATCCCGCTCAGATCCAAAGATTCAAGCGTTGCATCTGCCGAGGGCGTCTCCGCTGCCACAGATGCCTGCTCCCCGGCCTTTCCCTCCGCCGCCAGAGCCGCCTGCAGCTCTTCTTCCGGCATCAGTTCATTGACGGCCTGGGATAAGTCGTCCTTCAAATCCGAAAAAAATCCCATTCCCTAATCCTCCATTCTTTAATCATTACTTATATGATGAATCGCCTCCGTATCATCAGTAATCGGAGCGATCTTCGTATCCTCCATCGCCTGAATCTGCTCGATCAGTTTCGGAAGCGCCTTCACCGTTGAATCCTTGTCTGACGCGTCATGCATCAATATAATCGCCTCCTGGAATTCCCGCAGTCTGGCAGTCGAATTTCTGACAATGGCCTCCGGACTGATATAGGCAGACGAGGCGTCCCCCGAAGACACATTCCAGTCAAAATAACTCATGTCCTGTTCATCCAGATAAGCAATCAGCTCATGCATGTCCACCCTGCTCACTGTGTTGCTGCTGCCTCCCGGAAATCTGCAGTATCTGCACCAGACACCTGTCGTATCATAGAGAAATTCCTGCAGCTTCGAAAGATCCTCCACATAACTTTCTTTCGACTGATAGATCTCATTGTATTTGTGGCTGTAGGAATGCATCGCCAACGTATGCCCTTCCTCCACAATCCTTTTGTATAACGGCTGATATTTTTCTTCCTCTTTCCCGACTACAAAAAAAGTCGCCTTCACATCATACTCTGCCAGAATATCCAGTATCTCCGCGGTATTGCCGCTTGGCCCGTCGTCAAAAGTAAGGTACACCTTTCTGATTCCGTCCTCCGCATCGGAAACCGCATCGTCCGTATCGGACGCGTCGCGCCTGAACTCATTCACACCGGAGGCCGTATACAGTTCTCCGTTCCTCTCCTCCGCGCCGGATGGTTGTCCCACCGCCATCGCGGGAACCGCCTGCTCGCGAAGCGCCCGCAACTCCCGCCTGGCCTCATAGAGATTTACACCCAGAACCACACAGAGAATCATCAGTATCAGTATCGTGGAAAGCGGAATAACAATGAGCAGCCGTTTCATCAGTTGAAAATGTGCATCCCGTTCCGCATCCATCTTCATCGGCTCCTTTTTAATTCTCTTATCCCACATTCCTTTATACTATATCACATTTAAGAGATACCGAAAAGAAATTTTATAAAAAAGTCATAAGAAAATTTCACCAGATTTCCACGCCGGAAAAAATAACGAAAAAAAGAGCCAGCATCCCCTCCCGGAAACACTGGCTCTCTATCTGTTGGC
>CASWVG010000065.1 GCA_949472775.1 uncultured Lachnospiraceae bacterium | reverse complement strand
AAAATAATACGATAACTCATTTAAGAGGAGGAGTTCAAATGAACAAAACAGAGTTAGTAGCAGCAATGGCTGATCAGGCAGGCTTATCTAAAAAAGATGCGGAGAAGGCTTTAAAGGCATTCACAGATGTAGTAACTGAGGAGCTGAAGAAAGATGGAAAGGTACAGTTAGTTGGTTTCGGTACTTTTGAAGTTTCCAAGAGAGCAGCAAGAGAAGGTAGAAATCCTCAGAGCGGCGAGGTTATGAAGATCGCAGCATCCAGGGCTCCTAAGTTTAAAGCCGGTAAGGCATTAAAGGATATGCTCAACGCATAATTGAATTTTCGGAGGCAGATAAGACCTGTATGCATGGCATACGGGTCTTTCTATATTTATGAAGGAGGCATGATTGAAAAATAAGTCGGATGACTTTATCTTTCAGCTTCCAGTAAGTGGTTCTGACAAGGAGGTAAACATGAGGCTGGACAAATATTTAAAAGTTTCGAGGTTGATCAAGCGCCGCACGGTGGCAAACGAGGCATGTGACGCGGGCAGAGTTTTTATCAACGACAGACCGGCAAAAGCCTCTGCCAATGTGAAGGCGGGAGATGTCATTACGATCCAGTTTGGAAATAAAGAGGTGAAGGTGGAAGTTCTCGACGTACAAGAGACGGTGCGCAAGGAAGAGGCTAAGGAGCTGTTTCGTTATCTCACATAGTTTATACCAGATGTTTGTAAAAAATGAATAATTCTATGTGCATACAGACTGAAACGGCATATTTTTGAAAAGGCAGACATACACTGAACCAGTACCATAATTATGGTATAGGAGGGCGTGTATGGAAGATCTGAATAACGGCGGTAAGCGGCCGCATAAACTGATGCTTACGGGCAGAAGAACCTGTGCACTGACAGGCGTCAACGATGTGCTTTCCTTCGACGTGAATGAAATTTTGCTGGAGACGGAGCAGGGTATGCTGATGATACGGGGAGGCGAGCTGCATGTCAGCAGACTTTCCCTGGATAAAGGCGAAGTGGATATCGACGGGCGGATTGACAGTTTTACTTACTCGGAGACTGCGGGGTACGGAGCGAAAGGCGAGTCCCTGTTGGCGAGACTGTTTAAATAAAGTGAAAAGAACTTCTGAAATTCAGCAGCAAAGGCTGCATCACAAAGTCAGCATAGCAGACTTGGAAGTTCTAAGTTTCACTTGGGAGAATGCCTGGGCAGAGGCATTTTCCGTGTAAAATTAAGGGGGTAAATGCCTGAAGTATGAGCCGGGAGATTGTGCAGGAGCTTACTTTTTTTACACATTCCGTTCTTATGGGGCTGGTCATTACCTTTATCTATGACTGGATCCGCGTGTTCCGCAAACTTTTCAGACACGGGAAGGCGCTGATGTCGGCAGAAGACCTTCTATTCTGGCTCGTCTGCGGGATCGGCGTTTTTTACATGCTCTACAGGGAGAACGACGGAACGCTTCGGTGGTTCGCGGTGCTCGGTGCCACAGTCGGGATGTTTTTTTATAAAGTGATTGTCAGAGACGCATTTGTAGATGTTATGTCAACATGCATACACAAGATCATGTGGTTTGTTTTTCGTTTCCTACAAGTTGTGCTAAAACCCTTGAAATGCCTGTTTTTTGCGGGAAAAACGTGTGTTCTTTACCTTGGAAAGAAATTGAAAAAGTGTAAAGAATTTATTAAAAAACGGTTGACGGTTTTCATGAAAACCATTAGAATGGTTTTATGTAAACACTAACAGGCGGTGGAGAGGGGTTAATTTCGGAGCATGGCAAGAAAAGCAGCATATCGTAAAAGACGTCAGAACAGGCTGGCCATGCTTTTAGTTACCACTGTAGTGTTGATGATGATGCTCGTGGTTACCTTTAAAAGTGTGGAGCTGCGGGAGAAGCGCCAGTTTTATATGGACAGGGAAGAGGCGCTGATCCGGGAGATAGAAGCGGAGCAGGCAAGATCTGTGGAAATTGAAGAGTATGGAAAGTATACGCAGACCAAGAAATTTGTCGAAGAAGTGGCTAAGGAGAAGCTAGGTCTGGTGTACGAGGGCGAAATTATCTTTAAAGATGAAAAATAAAGTAAATAAACTTTAATGGCGAGTAGGGGAAAATATCTCCTACTCGATTTTTGGAATAAAACACATCAACTTTTCATATATATGTGTAAGACGGGTTTTGCGGGCTTTTTCGCTTTGCCCGGATAGACGGTGTTGACGTATATGGAGGCGGTGTGTGATGAAGAGACGGACAAGCTTAAGGGAAGAAGACAGGATAGATGTGATACCGGAGTACGGGAGACAGAAGTTGTTGGCATATGCGGAGTCATTCCGGGATCTGGCAGATCTGTTTGAGGATAGCCGGATGAAGGACGAGCTTTCGGGGGACGGGCCGGCGGACAGGCAGGAATACCTTTGCAGACGGCGCCTGCAGGAAAGTCAGGGGCTTCTGGCGGAGCACCTGAAGGAGATGGCACATATTCTGGCGGTGACTGCCAGGGAAACATGTCGTTGCCGCCCTATGGGAGAACGGCGGTATAAGCAGATGGCGGCGCTGTTGCGGGAATCCGGCATTACACTGAAAGATTTTCTGGAACTGGAACATGAGGACGGGCACCGGGAGATCAGCCTTGTTATGAGACAGGCAGGCGGCAGGTATGCGCGTTTCGGGGAGACGGAATATATTTCCACGGAAGATGTGGCGGATTATATTTCGGTGGCAATGAACCGCAGGCTATGCGTGGCGAAAAATACGCCGGCCTATCTGGCGGCGGAGTACAACGCCTATTATTTTCTGGAGGAGCCGCCTTACCATCTGTTGACGGGTTTCGCCAAGGCGGTGAAAGAGACGGAGAAGGTGTCGGGGGACAGTTATTCCTTTTTTGAGTCGGAAACGGGGCGGATTCTGATGCTGCTCTCGGACGGCGTCGGTTCCGGGGAGGAGGCGCGCCAGGAATCAAGCCGGGTGATTGAGATGATGGAGCGCCTTCTGGAAGCGGGATTCGGCAAGGAGGCCGCTGTGCAAATGGTAAACGGAGCGATGGCGGCGGCAGGACAGGAACAGGTTATGTCCACACTGGACATCTGCGATGTTGACCTCTATTCGGGGAACTGTGAGTTTGTGAAGGTGGGAGCGGCAAGTACTTATATTAAAAGGGGGCGGCTGGTGGACAGGCTTTCCTCGAGAAATCTGCCGTTGGGTGTTTTCTGGCAGATGACGCCGGAAATCGAGAGCCGGACGCTGCAGAGCGGGGACTATGTAATTATGCTTTCGGACGGGGTACTTGATGCACTCTCGGAAGGTATCGGTGAAGAAGCGCTGCCGGAGATTATCGGCAGGATGGAATACAGCAATCCGGGGGAGATTGCGAATCAGATTCTCGCATATGCAATCGGGCAGAGCCGGGGGCGGATCCGGGATGATATGACGGTGCTTGTAACGGGGATCTGGGATCAGGAGGGTTCTTTATAAAAAGTGCTGATTGATTCAGTGTTTTCTTAGATCGGTGACAACGGACGGACAGGCGAAGGATGAAAGAAAGACTTTTAAAAAAAGTGAAAAAATATATGAAAGTCCACGACATGGTGGAGCCGGGAGACTGCGTTATAGCTGGCGTTTCCGGCGGTGCGGATTCCGTCTGTATGCTGTATCTGCTGGTACAACTGCAAAGGGAGATTCCCTTCCGGCTGGCGGTGGTACATGTGAATCACGGGCTTCGCACAGAGGCCGGGGAGGACGCCGTCTTTGTGGAAAAGTTATGCGGACAGTGGGACCTTCCTTTTTATCTGCGGGAAGTGGATATGGCGGGCTATGCGGCGTCACATAAATTATCTCAGGAGGAAGCCGGACGTCTCCTCCGCTATCAGGCATTTCAGGAAGTTCTCGGGGAGATAAGAGCAGGGGCTCGGGGAAGGATCGCAGTGGCGCACAACGCGGATGACAGAGCGGAAACCATGCTCTTCCATATGTTCCGGGGCAGCGGATTAAAGGGACTTTCCTCGATCCGTCCAGTCAGAGAATCGGTTATCCGCCCGCTCCTGTATGTGACCCGGGAGCAGATTGAAATCTGTCTGAGAGAAGAAGGGCTTGACTGGCGGGAGGACAGCACCAACGGGGAGGACATTTACGCCCGCAACAAAATCAGGCACAACATACTGCCCTATGCACGGCGGGAGATCTGCAGCGGGGCGGTTTCGCATATGGGTGAACTGGCGGATATGCTGGCGGAGACCGAAAACTATCTGGCGCGGGAGACGGACAGGCTTTACGATATTTATGTGCGGGAAGAAGTGGAAAGAAAATCCGGTGATGATAAAGACATGGACGCAGCCGGTGAAACTGGGAATTTGTACGGGGAAATAAGAATTGAACTGCGCGGTTTCCGGAGTGAAGATGTGGTGATGCAAAAACGTATCCTTCTGCAGGCTTTGGAGAGGTTAACGCCCCATCGGAAAGATATCACTGCGCGTCATATTGCGGGGCTGATGGAACTTACGGGGAAAGAAGGCAGCAAGGAACTTTCCCTGCCCTATGGCATCAGAGCCGTGAAAGAGTACGATACACTGTGTCTGAGGCGGTCGTTGGAAATGGCGTGCAGGCAGGGGCATGAGGCGGCGAAGGAAAAATGCGGCAAAGGGCAGCAGGAGGCGGATGACGGGAGTTTCGCAGTGGTTTCGGGGAATCCCACGGAAATATGCATTGCGGAGTCTGCACTTATACCTGGCGCTGCGACGGAGTTTGATGTGCCAGGTACGGGCTGCTTTGTATTTACTCTTTGGGAGACGTCTTTTTTGCCAACAGCGTCCTTTTTCTACAGAAAGGAACAAAATATTCCCGAAAATAGATATACGAAATGGTTTGATTATGATAAAATAACTACGTCTTTATTCCTGCGGACCAGAAGACAGGGAGATTATCTTACAATAGACGATGCACTTCATACCCAGTCTGTAAAGCAGTACATGATCAACGAAAAAATTCCGAAGGCAAAACGGGATGGCATGTATCTTCTGGCAGATGGCGCCCATATTCTGTGGGTGCCGGGATACCGTGTAAGCAGACAGTACCGGGTGAAGAAAAACACAAGGCGTATTCTTGAGGTACGTCTAAGAGGAGGAAGCCATGGCGGAACGGATAGAAGTATTGTTGACAGAGGAAGAGGTTGATAAGCGGATTCAGGAAATTGGCGATCAGATTTCCAACGACTATGCCGGAAAACAGATACATCTGGTATGTGTGTTAAAGGGTGGCAGCTTTTTTATGTGTGAACTGGCGAAACGCATCACAGTGCCGGTGTCCCTTGATTTCATGTCGGTATCCAGTTACGGCGGAGATACCAAATCAAGCGGTGTGGTGAGGATTGTGAAAGATCTGGACGAGTCCCTTAAAGATAAACATGTCATTGTGGTTGAAGATATCGTGGATTCCGGGCGGACACTGAGCTATCTGCTAGATATGCTGCGAAGCAGGGGAGCGGCGGATGTAAGGCTTTGTACATTGTTAGACAAGCCGGACAGACGTGTGGTAGATGTGAAGGTGGATTACACGGGATTTGAGATTCCGGATGAGTTTGTGGTGGGGTACGGTCTGGATTATGACCAGAAATATCGCAATCTGCCTTATATCGGAATGGTGAAATTTGACTAAGTTTTTCAGAGCGGATCTGAGTAGAGGAATTATTTAATGAATAAGAGTGGTAGAAGTTTTTATCTGTATTTTGTAATCATCATCTGCCTGCTGCTGTTTACTGTCTGGGTGGGGACGCTGCGGGTGCCAGGCAGCGGCTATACCAGAGGCGAATTTGAGAGGCAGATGGAGAAGAATGAGGTCGCGGTCGTGACGGTCTGTCCGAATAAGGATACGCCTACCGGGTCCCTCAAGGTAGTTCTCAAAAGCGGCGAGGAGAAAATTCTCTATGTGACGGACGTGACGGAGATGGAGAACATTGTCAGAGCGCACGGCATAGACTGCTCGGTGGAGAGCGTACCGGAGGAAAGCTGGTTTCTGAACAGCGTTCTGCCTATTCTGATCGTGGTGGTGGTCTGCGCCTTTTTCTTTGTCATGATGAATTCCCAGAACGCCGGCGGCGGCGGTGGCAAAATGATGAACTTTGGAAAGAGCCGCGCCAGACTGACCATGGGTGGGGAGAATAAGATCACGCTGAACGAAGTGGCGGGCTTGAAGGAAGAAAAAGAGGAATTGCAGGAGATCGTTGAGTTTCTCAGGGAGCCTGGCAAGTTCACCAAAGTGGGGGCGAGAATTCCCAAGGGCGTGCTTCTGGAAGGCGCGCCGGGTACAGGTAAGACACTCCTTGCCAAGGCGATTGCAGGCGAGGCGAATGTGCCGTTTTTCAGTATTTCGGGTTCCGATTTTGTGGAAATGTTTGTCGGTGTGGGCGCGTCCCGCGTGCGTGATATGTTTGCGGAGGCGAAACGCCATGCGCCCTGTATTATTTTTATAGATGAGATCGACGCGGTGGCAAGACGGCGCGGCACTGGTATGGGTGGCGGCCACGACGAGAGGGAGCAGACGTTAAACCAGCTTCTGGTGGAGATGGACGGTTTTGGTGTCAACGAAGGAATTATCGTGATGGCGGCGACGAACCGCGTGGATATCTTAGATCCGGCAATCCTTCGTCCCGGGCGTTTTGACAGGAAAATTACCGTGGTTTCTCCAGATGTGCGGGGCAGAGAGGATATCTTAAAGGTACATGCCAAGAATAAGCCTCTCGGCGATGACGTGGATCTGCAGCAGATTGCCCAGACTACGGCGGGATTTACGGGAGCGGATCTGGAGAATCTGTTAAACGAGGCGGCTATCAACGCGGCCATGGACAAACGTGCTTTTGTGCGGCAGGATGATATCAAGAAAGCGTTTATCAAGGTGGGAATCGGTGCGGAGAAGAAGAGCCGTATCATTTCAGAGAAAGAGAAGAAGATTACGGCTTACCACGAGGCGGGTCACGCGATTCTCTTCCATGTGCTGCCGGATGTAGGCCCGGTGTACACGGTTTCCATTATTCCTACGGGACTCGGGGCGGCAGGGTACACCATGCCGTTGCCGGAGAAGGATGAGATGTTCCTTACAAAAGGAAAGATGTTTGAAGATATTATGGTTTCCCTTGGCGGCCGCATTGCGGAGGAAATCATTTTTGATGACATTACGACGGGCGCGTCCAGTGATATCAAGAAAGCGACCAAGGTGGCACGCAGGATGGTGACCAGATACGGTATGTCCGACAATATTGGTGTAATCAACTATGACGACGATGACGATGAAGTGTTCATCGGAAGAGATCTGGCACATGCGAAGAACCACAGCGAACTGGTTTCCGGGGAGATTGACCGGGAAGTAAAGACAATCATTGATGATTGTTATCAGAAGGCGAAAGATATCATCATGGAGCACGAAGATGTGCTGCATAAGTGCGCGAAGCTCCTTCTGGAGAAAGAAAAGATTAACCGCGCTGAGTTTGAAGCACTCTTTGATACCTACTATCCCCAGCCTGAAGAACCGGGTGAACGGGTCGGAGAACAACAGTGATTGTGCACAATGCATAAAAACTGATATGTAAAATTGTAATATTTGTGAATCCTTGGTATTGTAGACAGACAGGGGGTATGCTAATATACTACTTGTAACCCCCCAATACATTATATAGTTTTTTGCTATACCCCATAAGAAAGAAATACCTTCTCTAAAAAAGACAGTTTAGCGACTGTCTTTTTTACTTTGCTGTGATTGTATGCGGGTAATGTGCAAGAATTGTGGGTTGCACATCCACTATATATACGATAAAATATCTATATATTGTTTTCATTTGTAAGGAAGGGCTGATTATGGATATTAATCAATTTCAGAAGGCAGAAAAAAATCAGCAGTACTTCGCGGGCATGCGCCCGGTTTTTAACAGGAAAGCTCTATTTACGGATATGAGCGAAGATTACGTATCACCCATGGAGCCAAGCGCCTACGGCGAGGTTACCGTGCGGTTCCGGGCTGCGAAAAATAATATTGATAAAGTGTTTTTCGTACACAAAAATGTGAAGCATCTCATGTTCAAGACGGAGTCGGATGCCTCCTTCGATTATTATTCGCATACGGTCCAGCTTGAAAATGAAAAGCTGAGTTATTATTTTGAAGTGCATGCGGGGAGATTGTCCTGTTTTTACGACAGACGGGGCGTTACGAAGGATACCAATGAGTACTATCATTTTCATGTCATTCCGGGATTTAAAACGCCTGATTGGGCGAAGGGCGCGGTGTTCTACCAGATTTACGTGGATCGCTTTTACAATGGCGATCCCGCCAACGATGTGCTGACGAACGAGTATCAGTATATCGGGGATAAGACGGTCAGAGTGGAGGACTGGGATAAGTACCCGGCGGCTATGGGTGTACGCGAGTTTTACGGCGGCGACCTGCAGGGTGTTCTTGACAAGATGGATTATCTGCAGGATCTGGGTGTGGATGTAATTTACTTCAATCCGTTGTTTGTGTCCCCATCCAACCACAAATACGATATACAGGATTATGACTATATCGATCCCCATTTTGGCAGGATCGTGCATGATGAGGGCGAGCTTTTGATGCCGGGGCAGACAGAGAACCGCTTTGCCACCCGGTATATTGACCGCGTCTCCAATAAAGAAAATCTGGAGGCGAGCAACGAGCTTTTTGCTGAGGTGGTGAAAGAGGCGCACAGAAGAGGTATGAAAGTCATTCTGGACGGCGTGTTTAATCACTGTGGCTCCTTCAACAAATGGCTGGACAGAGAACGGATTTACGAGAATGCGCCAGGCTATGAAAAGGGTGCCTATATTGATAAGGACAGTCCTTATCACAACTATTTCCAGTTCCATGACGAAAATAAATTTCCCTACAACGGCTCTTATGACGGCTGGTGGGGGCATGATACGCTGCCGAAGCTGAATTATGAAAATTCCAGACAGCTTTTGGATTATGTGCTCTATATCGGCAGAAAATGGGTATCTCCGCCTTACAATGCGGACGGCTGGCGTCTGGACGTGGCGGCGGATCTGGGGCACACCCCGGAGTTTAACCATAGTTTCTGGAAAGAATTTCGCAAGACGGTTAAGATGGCGAATCCGGACGCGATTATTCTGGCGGAGCATTACGGCAGTCCTGTAGACTGGCTGCAGGGTCAGGAGTGGGATACGGTTATGAATTATGACGCCTTTATGGAGCCGGTGACGTGGTTTCTGACAGGGATGCAGAAGCACAGCGACGACTACAGAGAGGATATGCGGGGTAACGCCGACAGTTTCTGGGGAGCAATGAAGCATCACTGTGCCGCTTTCACCATGCCATCCATTTTGGTGGCGATGAACGAACTGTCCAATCATGACCATTCCCGGTTTCTTACCAGAACGAACCATAAGGTGGGCAGGACGAATACGCTCGGACCGCGGGCAGCAGACGAGGGAGTAAATAAAGCGGTGCTTCGTGAGGCGGTGGTGATCCAGATGACATGGCCTGGCGCGCCGACGATCTATTATGGGGATGAAGCGGGCGTCTGCGGGTTCACTGACCCGGATAACAGGCGGACCTATCCGTGGGGGCATGAGGATAAGGAACTGATCGCCTTTCATAAGGAGATTATCCAAATTCATAAGACACACCAGGAATTTCTGACGGGTTCCCTCAAATATCTGGATGCCGACTACAACATGATCGGTTATGGCAGATTTAACAGAGAAGGGCAGTCGGTGATCCTTGTCAATAACAATGATTACGAGATTACGAAAGAAGTGTCCGTGTGGTACCTGGGCATTCCGAAAGAGTGCGTGCTGGGCTGTCTGATGCTTACGACGGCGGAAGGCTATTCCACGGAGCCGAAGCAGTATCCCGTTATCTCCGGTAAGGTGCGGGTAACGCTGCCAGCGACATCGGCGATAATTTTGAGGCATGAGAAGCCTAAGGAACAAAAGGAGCGGAAATTTTTAAAATTTTTCTGAGGGGCGCGATAATGAAGATACTAAGGAATATCATAGTGGGCATAGGGGTTCTGGCAGCACTATTGTGTGCACTCATTATATTATCAGCCATGAATCCGGGCATTACCCAGACCCTCTCCTCCCTGCTTTCGGGCAACGGGCTTCCCACACAGGAGGAGGAGTCCGAGACGGCGGAAGAGTCGGAATCTTATAGGGATGAAGAAACATCGGATTTTGATATGCCGTCTGATACGTTTCCCGAGGCGGAGGGAGAAGAGGAAACGTCGGAGGAAGATTCTACTCTGCCTGAGGAGGAAGAGGAGATGGATTCCGTGCAGACCGTGCAGCGACAGCCCGAGGAGCCGGATAGAAGTTCTTCCGCCACGGAAAGTGGTGGAGAGCGCGTAAGAGGTATGAATGGTTACGAGCCGCCGGCGGAGTCCAGTGTGAAGGTTCCCGAGGCGGTCAGCGGAAAAGCCGGCTATCAGCCCATCACGGAGAAATCCGAGGAACTGCCCGATGCGGAGGGCGGTGAGTATACAAGCGATTTAGGCTACGGAGAGACGGGTGATAATCTGTCTTTTGATTCTATTTTTTATCCTTATTATCAGATGCTGGATCCGAAAGGGCAGCATCTTTACCGGCAGATATATGCCAATGCGGCCGCGTACAACGCGGCTTTTGTGCCCATTGAAGCAGTACTGGTGTCAGAGCTGAAAGATGTGATTATGGCGGTATACAATGATCATCCCGAACTTTTCTGGCTCAATACGGTGTTTACCTGCAAGTATGACCAGAATAAAATATGTGCTGAACTGGAACTGGAGTTTAATATGACGCTGGAGGAACTTACCCCGGCTTCCAGGACATTTTATAACATCACCAATGAGATCCTGTCTCAGATACAGGGTCTGAGCGTGAATGAGAAGGAGAGACGGCTGCACGATATTCTGATCGAGCGGGTGGAGTACGACAAGGGTGTAGATAAGAACCAGAGTGCCTACAGTGCACTGGTGGACGGAAAGAGCGTGTGCGCGGGATATGCCAGGGCTTATCAGTACCTGATGCAGAGGACGGGCATTCCCTGCTTTTACTGCACGGGCTATGCGGGGACAGATCATGCGTGGAACATTGTCGGACTGGATGACGGCTATTACAATGTCGATGTGACCTGGGACGACACGGAAGGTGGTCAGTATGATTACTTCAATAAGACGGATGAAGCCTATGCGGACACCCATGTAAGGCGGGAGCTGTCAGTGAATCTGCCGAAGTGCGAGGGACAGCGGTATGCGGTTCAGTGATGGGATCATATGCCCGGAAGATGCCAGTCATGTGCGGACCGGGGCGGAACAGGAGCTGCTTGCCTACGAAGTGCTCTCTGTGGTGGAGGAGATTCCGCCGGGAAAAGTGGCGTCCTACAGACAGATCGCGAGACTGGTGGGCAGGGAGAAAAACGCAAGGCTGGTGGGGAAAATTTTAAGCCGTGCGGAATATTTCGGAAATTACCCGTGCCACAGGGTCGTCAACCATGCGGGGCGCACGGCGCCGAACTGGCTGAAGCAGCGGGAGCTGTTGGAGGAAGAGGGCGTTATTTTTAAAGAAAACGGATGCGTGGATATGAGAAAATACCAGTGGGAGTGCTGAAAGGCGCTCCTGTTATGGCATTTGGGGCTATTAAGCAGAATTTTGACTTGAAAAAGGAAGGAATGGCGTATGTTATCATTTGAGAGCGATTATATTCAGGGAGCACATGAAAAAATATTGGAACGTCTTGGGGAGACGAACCGGGAGCCGCTTTCCGGCTACGGCAACGACAAGTACTGCGAGAGCGCGAAAGAAAAAATCAGACAGGCGTGCGATTGTAAAGAGGCGGAGATTTTTTTCCTGACGGGCGGCACCCAGACCAATCAGATCGTGATCAGTTCTATGTTAAAATCCTACGAGGGCGTGGTTGCCGCCGAGACGGGGCATGTCAGCGTCCATGAGGCGGGAGCGATTGAGCACAGCGGTCATAAGGTGCTCACCATCCCCGGACATGAGGGAAAAATAAAGGTGGAGGAGCTTGCCGCGTACTTAAAGGCTTACTGGGAGGATTCCAGCCATGAGCACATGGTGTTCCCGGGTATGGTTTATATTTCCCATCCAACGGAGTATGGTACCTTGTACACAGAGAAGGAACTTGCGGATATTGCGGGGGTATGTGGCGAATACAGCATCCCGCTATATCTGGACGGTGCGAGGCTGGGTTATGGGCTGATGAGCCGGGGGACGGATGTGACGCTTGCAAAGATCGCCCGGTACTGTGATGTGTTTTATATCGGTGGGACGAAGGTGGGTGCGCTCTGCGGGGAAGCGGTGGTGTTTCCGAAGAAAAATATGCCGGCACATTTTCTGACACTGGTCAAGCAAAAGGGCGGACTGCTTGCCAAGGGGCGGCTATTTGGCGTGCAGTTTGACACACTCTTTACGGATGACCTGTATTTTCAGATCAGTGCCCATGCCATTGAGATGGCGGAGAAGATGAAAGAAATGTTCCGGGAAAAGGGTAAGCGGTTTTTCCTCGACTCCCCCACAAACCAGCAGTTTCTTATATTAGAGGATGGAGAGATGGCGCGCCTTAAGGAACAGGTAAATTTTGATATCTGGGAGAGGTATGACGAAGGACATACAGTTGTGCGCTTTGCCACAAGCTGGGCGACAGAGACGGAAGATGTGAGCAGGCTGCGGGAAGTCATGCCTTCTGGTGGGCAGTGAGGCAGACATTGGACAAGACGGAGGATTCTGTCACATGACAGGAACAAAAAATTGCGCGGATACAGTGAAACCGATTCAGCAGACGAAAGGTATTAAAAGTAGAGGATCTTGTCTGCCCCGTGTAGGCAAGTTGACACAAAGAGGCCATATATGACAAAAGAGGGACAGATAACGGCGGAGGCTGCGATAGACCGTTACGCGGATATGGTGTATCGACTGGCGTTGTCACAGATGAAAAATAAAACCGATGCGGACGATCTCTTTCAAGAGGTTTTTATCCGTCTGGTCAGTAATGTGGAGAAACTGGAATCATGGGAACATGTGAAGGCATGGCTGATCCGGGTGACGATCAACTGTGCGAAGAAGCATTTTGACCTGTATTGGAACAAAAATGTGGACTACATAGAGGACGAAGAACGGATCAGGGGAGAAGAGGCTTACGAGCTGCCGGAGGATGAGCCTGTCAGAGGAGCGGTGGCAAAGCTTCCGCCCAAATATCGCCTGGCGGTGCACCTGTTTTATTATGAAGAATTTTCTGTGGCGGAGATTGCCGAGCAGACCGGGCAGAAGGAAGGTACCGTCAAATCGCAACTCCACCGGGCAAGAGAAATGCTAAGGGAAATGTTGGAAGACTCTGGATAAAAGCAATTGTCCGGCACAGGATACTGGTACTATAGTTGCGAATCAGAGATGAAATGTAAGAGCAGTTGGTATGAAGTATTGTAGGGATAGTCGGAAAGATCGGCGTTGTGTCAAAAAAGGAAATTGATATATGATGATGGATCAATATAAAGAGCAGTACAAAAAAGAAACAGAACAGATACATGCACCCGCAGAGTTGATTGCGAGGACCAAAGCTGCGATGCGCGAGGAAGAGGCGCGGATTTGCCGGGAGTTTGCGGTACAGGGAGCAGGAACGGAAAACAGAGGGATGGCAGCGGTATCCGGTCCGATGATGATTCCTGCCCGTGACAGGAACTATGCGAAGGGATTTAACGTCCGAAAATGGGCTTATCCGCTGACTGCGGCAGCAGCGCTGTTAATTCTGGTGTCTGTGTCCGCCATGATGCGGGGTTTAAAATCCGGGGATATGTCGATGAGTGAAGCGCCTTCCAGCGATATGGCGATGGATATGGAGGCTTCGAAAATGTCTGGCGGCGCGGATTTGAACGGCGGAATGGCGGCAGCCGGGGCGGCGATGGATTCTGCGGACACGGCGGAAATGACAGAGGGTGCACCTGTGGATGAGATGATTGCCACTGAGGCGGATATGGCAGCAGCTCCGGAAGCTGAAATCGAAGACTTGAGTGAATCGGTGGCAGCAGTGGAAAATGCGACGTCCGATGCGTCAGAATTTTCGGAAGATGCTTTTGTGGGAAAACCGGAATTGTCGGAAGCCGAAAGAAATGAGGAGCAGAGAAAACTCAGCGACGCAAAGAAAAACATGGCAGAAGAGGAAGCGGCTCCTGCGGAAAGCGGGGCACAGAGCGGCGGCGCGGCAAAAGCGGAGAGCATTGAGATAGAAAAAGTGGTGAAAAAGCCGGATTTCTGTGAACGCCCCGACACCAGGAAACATGTTTTTGAAGGGCAGATATTCCAGGTGGCAGAAGAAGAAAACGGCTGGGTGGCATATGCGGAGACCGGGGACGGAAGTAAATATGTAATTCGCGGGGAAGCGGCAGACTTGGAGACCTTTCTGGAGATGGGGTATCAGAAGCTGGCGGAACAGGAATGATGATTAACGGACTGAGAAAATTTTTCTCGGTCCGATTTTTTTGCAACTTTTTTCTTCCATAAGGGGTATTATGAATATAAGACAGTAAATCAGCGTCTGGGGAGGAACAGGGCGGCCAGGCTGCCCGGAACGGAGGAAAAAGGTATGAAAAAGAATTTGAGAAAAATGATGGCATTGGGAATGATGGGAGTGCTTCTGCTTACAGGATGCGGCGGTCACGCGAAAACGGACGGAACGGTTAGTCAGGAAGCGCCCGAGGAGGCAACGTGGGAACAGCCGGAGGCAGAGTACGGGAATGCAGGAGGTACAGCGGCGGACAGCGGGATGGAAAGTCCGACAGAAAGCGCAGCTGGGGAAGCTGCGTCGGATGCGTCAGAAGGCGCGTTAACTGAAGATGCAACAGCCGGTACTGCAGAGGCAGAGAAATACGCGGACATTGCAAAAACATCGCAGAACAGTTATAGCAGAGGCGAAGCCGAAACCGCGGCGGATGAAGATTTATATGCCAAAGACGGTACGCCGGACGGTTATCTGGGTTCCTGCTATGAGTTTGACGAGGAAATTGACCACAGGAACAATCAGGAGGAGTACAGCAAGTGGGAAGAGCAGGGGTTTTTTTCCGTAATGGAACAGCCGCTCTCCACCTTTTCCGCGGATGTAGATACGGCGTCCTACAGCAATTTACGTCGTCTGATCCGCGAGGGGTATGATTTAGAGAGCCTGCCGGAGGGCGCGGTCAGGATTGAGGAAATGCTCAACTATTTTTCCTATAATTACGAGGAACCTGTGGGACAGGAACCTTTCGGGGTGACGACGCAGATTGGCCGTTGTCCGTGGAATGAGGAAGCGGAGCTTCTGATGGTCGGTCTTAAGACGGAGGATATCAGTTATGAACAGGCTCCTGCATCTAATCTGGTGTTTCTGTTGGACGTCTCCGGCTCCATGGGTGAGCCCGATAAGCTGCCTCTTTTGCAGGAGGCCTTTACGGAACTCACAGACAATCTCAGCAGCAAGGACAGGATTTCCATTGTGACCTACGCTTCGGAGGATACGGTTGAACTGGAGGGCGCAGCGGGCAGTGAGAAACGGAAAATAAAGAAAGCATTAAATGGTCTGAGGGCAGGCGGCGCCACCTGGGGCAGCAGGGGAATTGAGACAGCTTATGCGCTGGCGGAGGAAAACTTTATCAAAGGCGGTAACAACCGCGTGATTCTGGCGACGGACGGTGATCTGAATATCGGCATGACCACCGAGGAGGAGCTGGAAGAACTGATTTCCAAGGAAAAGGAGACCGGGATTTTCCTGTCCGTGCTTGGCTTTGGGACAGATAATATCAAAGATAATAAGATGGAAACGCTGGCGGATAAGGGAAATGGCAATTATGCTTACATAGATTGTATGCAGGAGGCAAAGAAGGTGCTGTCGGAGGAGATGACGGCAACTCTTCTGACAGTCTGCAAGGATGTGAAGCTGCAGGTAGAATTTAATCCGGAACTGGTGGAGGCGTATCGTCTTCTTGGGTACGATAACAGAGTTTTGGACAAAGAGGACTTTCACGACGACACAAAGGACGGCGGAGAAATCGGAGCCGGGCACAGCGTGACGGCACTCTATGAGGTTGTGCTCAGGGATCCTTTGCAGCATGGTTTGAGTGAGAGAGAAATCGAAGATTTGAAATACGGCAGTGAGTATAAAAAGAGAGCGGGCGAAACGCCTGCGTCAGATCACAAATACAAAGAGTGGCTGACGATCAGCGTCCGTTATAAAAAGCCTGCGGGGAGCAAGAGCGAACTTTTGGAGTATCCGATCGGGTATGACAGCTATTCTGAAAAGCCCTCCGACGATTTCCTTTTCGCAGCGGCGGTGGCAGAATTTGGACTGCTTGCGTCCCACAGTGAGTACCCGGAGGACGCATCCGTGGAGCATGTCATAAAAACTGTCAAAAAGCTGGATTTAAAGGATATTTATAAAATGGAATTTCTGGAACTGGTGGAGGAAGTGCAGTGAGAATAATGCAGCCATGTGGTGTGCGCTGCGATAGCGGCAAACTTCTGAATACTGGTCTGCGCAACGAAAAACGGCAGGACGGACGAAAAGTACCGTCCTGTCGTCACCTTGTGAGGGGGATAAGATTTCGATGATTATTTTACTTCGATTCTCCGTACTTCCTCTTTGGCGGCAAGTTCCTTCTTGGGGAACTTTACCTCCAGAATACCGTTACTGTAGGAAGCGTCAATATCGCCGGGTTCCACATCGTTTACACGGAAACTGCGGGAGTAGGAACTGTAATACCGCTCTCTGCGGATGTATTTGTCCTTGCTGTCCTCGTTTTTCTCTTCCTTGTGGGATGCGGATATGGTCAGCAGGTTATCCTTTAAGTCGATGTTGATATCCGACTTGTCGAAGCCCGGCAGTTCCGCCTGCAGCAGATAGCTGTCTCCCTGATCGATCACGTCGGTCTTAAAGGCGTCAAAAGTGGCGAGTTCGTTGTTTCCCCAGAAATTCTTGAAAGCGTCATCGAACATCCTGTCAAAGGGATCCTCATAGAATGCGGGTTTGTAATTACGGCTGTTGAATAATGCAGGTCTTAACATAAAAATCACTCCTTTTTTATATATTGTAGATGATGTATAATACGTTTGGGGAGAACGCGAAGCGCTCTCTGAATCGAGTGTACAAACACCCGGTTTGCTATCAGTATGACCGGATTGACAAATTCGATTCATAACTGGTAGTTGTTTCTTTGTTTATATATGTTATACAACTGATAGAACAGAAAATCAATAATAGAACTATAAACTGTCTGTAAAGAGATTATAAACTGGCAGAAATATGTGTTGGAGGCAGTAAATCCTGTGGATGGAAAAACAACGATTAAGTATTTGCAAACCTATATCAAAGAAAAAGACTATCATCCCGAACTTTTGAAGGATTACTTTTTGAAATTATCTGAAGAAGTCGGAGAACTTTCCCGGGCTATGAGAAAAGGAATAAAGGCACAAAACAATACGGATATGAAAGGAACAGTAGATGAAGAATTATATGATGTCATTTACTATGCGTTAGCCATTGCAAATATATATGACATTGATATAGAGGAAGTCGTTAAATTGAAATCAGAGATGAATGAAAGCAGGTATCCATCTAAAATTAGATTTGAAGAAGGCAGATAAGTTCCGATTGGCGGGAAAAACTAATAAATATGTCCTTGATCGCTTGTAGCCGGAGTGGCACGGGCATATCATATGGGGAAAATAAGGGCTGGCGCTTTCATAGCGGGAAGGAGTTTCATATGGATTTCGGAATGCCGACATTAATCGAAAATAAAGACTTGGAGGAGAATATTTCTCTCTGCAAAGAACTAGAGTTACAGTTCATAGAGCTGAATATGAATTTTCCGATGTACCAGATCCCGCAGCTGGAGAAAACGGCGTACTTAAAAAATCTGGCACAGGAAAACGGTATTTATTTTACGATTCATCTGGATGAAAACCTGAATGTCTGTGACTTCAATCCGCTGGTAGCGGAGGCTTATATGAAGACGACAGAGCGGGCGATCAGGGTGGCGGAAGAAATCGGCGCGCCGCTCTTAAACATGCATATGAATCACGGCATTTATGTCACGCTGCCTGACAGAAAGGTGCGCCTGTTCGGGGAGTATCGGGAGCCGTATATGGCGGCAATACATAAATTCCGGGAAATGTGTGAGAAGACGGCGGGCAGTTCCGGTGTGAAGATATGTATTGAAAATACGGATGGTTTTCAAGACTTTGAGAAGGAGGCAATCGACTATTTACTGAAAAGTGAAATGTTTGCGCTGACCTGGGATATCGGACACTCCCATGCGTGTGACAATGTGGATGAGGCGTTTCTGATGGAGCACAGGGACAGGCTGTACCACTTCCATATCCACGACGCAAAGGGAACTGGAAATCATAAGATGCTCGGATCGGGTGAAATCAATCTGGCACAGCGGATCGGGCTGGCAGAGACGAACGGCTGCCGGTGCGTGGTGGAGACAAAAACGATTGAGGCGTTGCGGCAGTCTGTAAAGTGGCTTGGGGACAACGGATATAGAATCGAGTAGAGAAAATTTATCCTCCCTGCTCGCCGCGCGACCCGCATACAGTGAAACAGCAGACTTCCATATGCAGGCGTGTGCAATCGAGCAGGGAAGATTTTCACCCTACTCGCCGCGCCGCCCGCATGCTGTGAAACAGCAAACTTCCATATGCGGGCGTGTGCAATCGAGCAGGGAAGATTTTCACCCTACTCGCCGCGCCGCCCGCATGCTGTGAAA
>CASWVG010000064.1 GCA_949472775.1 uncultured Lachnospiraceae bacterium | reverse complement strand
TGCAGGAAGCGTCTGAAACCATATTCCGCATGAGCGCGGATGATCTGGTGCGCAAGCGGTGTCGCGACAGAGAGGAATACTATCAGGATTTGCGCAGTTATGAGAGGAAGATAGAACAAAACCGGCTCGAGCACGAGCAGATAGTAGCTGAGAAGGAAGAGGAAATACGTCAGCTGCGCGCACAGCTTGCGCGGTTGGAAAACAATAATAACAGTTGACAAAACCGGTTCATGCGGCTAAAATGGATGAAAATACAGCCGATCAGGGCTGATATAATGGCAGAACGCGGCGATGAAGAGAATAGTACGGATGGGGAAACGTTACAGAGAGAGAGCTGTTGGTGGGAGGCTTTTACGGGAACTGTCCGGAACCGGTCTCGGAGCCCTGTGTGAAGAGCGCAGCGTAGCACCGGCGATAACGGTAAGAGAAGATGAATGTGAGATGCACATTAATTAGGGTGGTACCGCCGAGATTTCGGTCCCTTAGGGATGGAAATTTTGGCGGTTTTCTTATGCGCGCATAAGCAGAGTCAGAAGACGGATAAGGAGGAAATTATGGCGGACAAAAAGTTAGTGGAAGCGATCACAGCGATGGAGGATGATTTTGCGCAGTGGTATACGGATGTGGTGAAGAAGGCAGAGCTTCTGGATTACACCAGCATCAAGGGATGCATGGTGTTTAAGCCTGCGGGCTATGCGATCTGGGAGCTGATTCAGCGGCAGATGGACGACCGTTTTAAGGCAACGGGTGTGGAAAATGTGTATTTACCCATGTTTATTCCGGAAAGTCTGTTAAATAAGGAGAAGGATCATGTGGAGGGTTTTGCGCCGGAGGTGGCGTGGGTGACCCACGGTGGTATGCAGCCTTTGCAGGAAAGGCTCTGTGTGAGACCTACTTCTGAGACACTGTTTTGTGATTATTATAAGAACGTGGTGCAGTCTTACCGTGATCTGCCTCAGGTGTGCAACCAGTGGTGTTCGGTGGTGCGCTGGGAGAAGGAGACAAGACCGTTTCTTCGGAGTCGTGAATTTTTATGGCAGGAGGGACATACGGCCCATGCCACAGCAGAGGAGGCTGAGGAGCGGACGATCCAGATGTTAAATGTCTATGCAGATTTCTGCGAGGAAGTATTGGCGATTCCTGTTATCAAAGGTCGTAAGACAGACAAGGAAAAATTTGCGGGGGCGATTGCCACCTACACGATTGAGGCGTTGATGCATGATGGTAAGGCATTACAGTCCGGCACCAGCCACAATTTTGGTGACGGTTTTGCGAAGGCTTTTGGTATACAGTTTACGGATAAGGACAATACTTTAAAATATGTGCATCAGACTTCCTGGGGAACGACAACACGTTTGATCGGCGCGGTGATCATGGTGCACGGAGATAATTCCGGACTGGTACTGCCGCCTAAGATTGCGCCTACACAGATTATGGTAATTCCGATTCAGCAGAAAAAGGAAGGCGTTCTGGATAAGGCATATGAATTGAAGGATAGGCTGAGCGCGTTCCGGGTAAAGGTAGACGACACCGACAAGAGCCCGGGTTGGAAATTTTCGGAGCAGGAGATGCGCGGTATTCCGATTCGTGTGGAGATTGGACCGAAAGATATCGAGGCGGGCAAGTGTGTTATCTGCCGCCGGGATACGAGAGAAAAGATAGAAGTTTCTCTGGATGAGATTGAGACGAGGGCGGGAGAAATTCTGGAGCTGATGCAGAAGGAAATGCTGGAACGTGCCAGAGCGCACAGGGAGGAGCATACCTACGAGGCGAAAGACATGGATACCTTCCGCAGACTCTTTGCGGAGAAATCCGGCTTTGTGAAAGCGATGTGGTGCGGCGAGCAGGCATGCGAGGATCAGATTAAGGAAGAGATGGCAGTAACCAGCCGGTGTATGCCTTTTGAGCAGGAGCAGATTGGCGAGACATGCGTATGCTGTGGAAAACCTGCGAAGAAGATGGTTTACTGGGGCAGGGCATATTGATTTTCCAGATCTGCAGACGGGAAGGGGCACGGTTTTGAGAATAGCCCGGATGAACTAAGTGCATGGGAGTAAAAAATGAGTAGAAGAAAAAAGAAGAAAAAAGGGCTTATTCCGGTAATTATTCTGGGATTGTTGCTCGGGGTCTGTCTTGTTGTGGGAATAGGCATTGCCAGTGGGGCACTGACCAAAACAGTCAAGCATGCTGTGACGAAGAAAGTTTCCGAAACGGTGATGGAGGAGGCAGTGAAAAAGGCGCTTGAGAGTACTGGTGATTCACAGGCAGCCGAAAAAGCGCAGGAAATTGTAAACAATATGGACGAAAATGACAAGCAGAAGGCGGAAGAGATCATTGACCGCTATGCAGACAGCGAAACGCTTTCCGATGTAATGGAAATTGTAGGGGATGGCGTAGACAGCGATTCCCTGTCGGAAGTTAAGGATTATTTGCGGGAAAACATATCCGAGCAGGATCAGGCAGAACTAGAAGAGCTTTATCGTAAGTATAGTGAGGAATATTTAAATATGCAGGACTGAAATGTCCGGTGATCAATGGAATGATGTGTATAGCAGACAAGGCAGGGAATCCAAAGCGGGTTTCCTGCCTTGTCTGATGAGCAGGGGCGCACGAAATAATAAGAGGGTTGACAGGCGTATACCCATTGTGTATGATAAGATTAATGGGTATACATTCGTATACCAAAATATGCCAATACATATGTATAAAAAGAAAATGATGTATAAGCCGGCCTGCACTATTTTTCAGAAAACGGCCGGTGTGCAAAAGATGCAGGAGAAAGGACGAAAAGCAGAATGGTCAGTTTATCAGATGGGGAATGGAAAATTATGAATCAGCTCTGGGAGCGTGAGAGCACGATTACAGAGTTGAAAAATGAATTGGGGAAAGAAACAGGCTGGGATAAGCATATTGTGATTACTATGCTCTCCCGCATGGAAAAAAAGGGTGCGGTTGCTCACAGGGACGGCGGCAGGGCCAAGATTTTTTATCCGATGGTGACAAGGGAGGAGGTTTCCATGCAGGAAACCCGGGGCTTTTTGCAGAAAGTGTACCGGGGGAGTCTTGGCATGATGGTCAACGCCATGGTGGAGGACCAGGCGCTGTCTGAGGAAGAGATACAGGAACTGTACGGTATTCTGGATCAGGCCAGGATAAAGAGGGCAGGAAGAAATGAACGCGGAGACAAGGATGAATTACAATAAGGCGGCATCTGCATGTGCGGATGCGGGACTTGTAATGATGGAGGAGGATTATGAAAGAGATATTGATCACATCAACAGTTTTAATTTTGTGCGTTCTGCTGATCCGGTGGGTATTCCGCGGAAAGATCAGTAGCAGGCTGCAGTATGCACTCTGGTTTCTGGTAGCGCTTCGGCTGATGATACCGGTTTCGGCAGAGTTTGATCTGGGGGTATTTTCCGGATTCCGACTGATGGATCTGGTGGAGAAGAGTGGGAACGATATTGGGCAGCGGTTGGAAGAGACCATCCGATTGGAGGAACCTGTCCAGATGACCGTAAATGCAAACAGTGTGTTGTTTCGCCTGTTTACTACGGATGAGATCAAAGAGACGATGGAGGAAATGCATGATGATGGACCGACTTCTGTATTTATGGCGGGAACGCTGGGCTTTTCCCGGCTGGATGTACTGTGGTTTTTCTGGAGGATCGGCGCACTTATTGTAGGTGTATGGATGATTACCAGTAATATAGTATTCAGTCGCCGGCTGCGGAAAAGCAGAAAATCTTTTAATTTACCGGAGACCGTAAAGAGATCTGTTTTAGAGGGCAGGAAATTTCCGGGTGAGGAAAGTAAGGCGTGTTCCGATTTGCGCAGTAAAGGAGATTCACATGGGAAAAAGCACAGGCGCTTCTGGGGGAGAAAAGACCACCTGCCGGTAATATATCTGGCGGAAGGTATTTCTTCACCCTGTCTGTATGGGATTCCGGGGTGGGAAGCTGTCTACCTGACGGCGGATGTAGCAGATGATGAGGAAAGGCTGCAGCATGTGCTGGTTCATGAACTTGTGCATAGAAAGCATGGGGATAGTTTCTGGGCGCTTTTGCGCAGCGTCTTAATTACGATTTACTGGTTTCATCCGCTGGTATGGGTGGCGGCAGTCTGCTCTAAGCGGGACTGTGAACTTGCCTGTGACGAGAGGGCACTGGCATGGCTGGGGGAGGAGGAACGGGTTTCTTACGGGGAGACGCTGCTTTCCATTATTACAAAAAAAGGGCGGGTTTCCGATCTGATCTGCACCGCCACTACTATGACCGGGAGTGGAAAAAGTGTGAAGGAGCGGATCCGCTTTATCGCGAAGGAGCCGAAGGTTATTTATGCGGCGGTGGCGGGCGCGCTTTTCTTGATTGCGGCTGTGTGCCTCTTTGTCTTTACAAAAGACGCCCGGTTCCGTGGGATAACGGTGGACGCGCAGGAAGGGCTTACGGTTACGGGCGCGGATATGCAGATACCGCTGCCCGCAAGTATCGGCGGCATCAGTGGCTGTGTGGTGGAAAAGAAAACGGACGAGGTTGTCATATATCATGTTGCCGCGCAGGAGGAGGTGGGCAGATTTGCCAGAATGCCGCTCCGGGACGCGCTGGGGCTGGTGGACGAGGGGCAGGAGGTTGTGCCTATCGGAGACAGAGGGTGTAACTACTTTTTGCGGGCTTATCTGGGAGAACCATTGACGAGGACGGAGCATCTTTATATGCCTTCGGGGGAAGGGTCCGGTGCATTAAAGCATGAGGACATTTATCTTCCGGAGGAAGAAATTTATAAGCATGAAGATACGATAGAAAGTGTGCCCGGGGACAACGAAAATCCGATGCGCAGCAAGGACTGGGAGGTTATTCCGCTGGAGGAGGACGAGGAGCCGTCCGCAGAAACCGGGAGTGTGGGCGCTTTGGGGCATGAGGATATCTACACGCCTGTGGAGGATAAGACGGATTATCTGCCCAACGAGCAGATAGTCGTCATGGACCCGGCGGTGTACGAGAAATCCACAATGCATACCTATACGCCTGCGGAAGAAGAGAGCGCTCACACTTTTACACCGTCGGAGGATGCCGGGACAGGTGAAGCGGGAACAGACAGCGGGGCGGCAGGTGTGCCCGGCACGGACAGTAATGATGACGACACCTCTTATATCGTAGATGAAGATGATACGACATATATGATAGACGATGATACTGCCCGTATAGCGGAAACACGGGAGGAAAGCTCGGTAGACTATCTGCCGGATGAAGAGATTACGACGACGGTTTATCCACCGAGAGAGGTCGATATAGACAGACTGGATAACAGATGTTACGTTTATGTCAGGGCGGCGTATGACAATAAGGTAAAAGAGAAATACCGGGATGAGATGGCGTTTATTGACAACGAGTTAAAGGCAGCGGCAGACCGGGTGATTATTTTGAGTCTGAACCGGGAGAGAAGGGAAGCGCTGTTTGACGCGCTGTGTGAAAACCGCACGCCCTACGTGGGGGACAACGCCAAGGTAGGCGCACTGATCGACGCCCTGCCCCTGCCCACCACGCTGAGCCGTTCGGGCGGGTTTTCCATGCAGACACTGGAGGAACCATATTCCCTGCGCATTGATTATGAGATGAGTACGGATTATTTCACAAAGGAAGATCAGGATATGTTATACTTTAATGCGGCAATGTTGTTTTATTCCGTTGGGAATGTGGAGGAGATTGCTGTCAAGATGCAGCATCCTTCGGGAAATGGCTCTATGATGCTGACTTATCACCGGGAAAAGCTGGAAAAAGAACTGCCGTTATTGCAAAGTGCGGATTGTGAGGACGACCAGATATTCCGGGACGGGCTGGCGGAGCTGCAAACGGCGGTGGAAACGCATCTTCAGGCGGCACCCGGCGAGTAATGTGCCGATACATGAACATGCTTGCATGTTCGCCTGACTGGTGGAGGCAAAAATGACAGGCATATATGATTGCTTTGGATATGGACCGGGTTATGAAGTGCCTTTTGAGGAGAGGTATCGGCTGATCAAAAGTGCAGGTTTTGACTGTGTCATGCTTTGGTGGAGTGACCAGTTTGGAAGAGGCGACGGTTACCGGGAGGACGCGCGGCTTGCCGGAAATGTCGGATTGCACGTAGAGAACATGCATGCGCCGGTTCACGAACAAAATTGTTTATCTATGGATAATCTGAGAGGGGAAAGTGTACTGCAGGCATATTTGCAATGCGTGGAGGACTGTGCGGCATACCAGATTGCCACAGTGGTAGTTCATCTGCCGGATGACACATATCCGATTGATTCGCTGGGTATGAGGAGACTGGATCAGCTTATCTGTAAAGCGGAGAAAAAAGAAGTACAGATTGCCTTAGAAAATCTGCGTAATATTCGTAATCTGGCTCTCGTATTAGATACGTTTGAGTCGTCCTGTGTAAAGTTTTGTTATGATAGCTGTCACCATAGCAATTATGCGCCGGAAACCGATTTGCTGAAACAATACGGAAACAGGCTGGCAGCGTTACACCTCCACGATAACGGCGGAAAGCATAACCAGCATCAACTGCCCTTTGACGGGACGATCGACTGGTCTGACGTGATGAAGAAAATAACGCTTGCCGGATATCGGGGCGCTACCGTATTGGAGCCTATGAATTGGGACTATGAGAGTCTGTCGATCCGGGAGTTTTTGGATTTGGCATACCAGAGAGTGAGAAGACTCGATGAGATGAGAAAAACATAAGGTTGAAAGAAAATCGTTCAAAAAATAAAAAAATATTAAGAATTATGTAACCTTTTTCTTAAGTTCCCCGTTTTAATATATAGAAACGTAGAAAAATGTCGGTTTTTAGAGAAAGTTTAAAGATTGGCGTACTACAATGGTGTAAGAAGTACAAAAGAGGGGGAACAGCATGGGACAGGCACAACGGAGCGACAGAAGAAGCGTCCCGCAGGGAAGAGCGGATGAGTGGCGGGCACAATATACCGCGCAACAGCGCAGACGACAGAGTGGAACAGGAAATTCGCGAAGCGGTACAAGGGATAAGATAAGCCTTATCTCCGGCGGCAATTCGCAGAACAGGGCAGGAAACGGCACGCAAAGAAGCAGACCGGGCAGCGCAGAAAGTACAAGACGGCGCGGGACATCTGACGGTGGGTTGGAAAATCTGGAGCTGTGGGAAATTTCCAGAGAAGATAACACGCCCCGCATGATGCGTCTTGCGGACAGCGGGCAGGTTCGCTCCGGGCAGAGGCGATCCGGTGCAAGACTGAATCCTGACTGTCGAAACATTGGTAATCCGCGGCCGGTAGGTTCTATCAAGCAGCGCAGGGCGAGAAAACGGCGGCTGAATCTTTACCGCATTTTTGTATTTCTTATGATCGGCGTATGTCTGATACTGATTTATCAGACGGCCGGGGCGATTTACCACATGGTACACAAAGATAAAACGGGCAGTGGACGGGGAATTATAGAGATCGTGTCCGAAAAGATTGAGACAAGCAGGATTCAGCCGCCAGCGGTTATTGTGGATTATCTGGAACCGAACGATTTTTCCAGACCTGGTACAGAGCTGAAAAAAATTGAAAGCGTTTTTGTGCACTATACCGCGAATCCAGGCACTTCGGCGGCGCAGAACCGCAGCTATTTTGCCAATCTGGCAGAGACGCAGGAACGGTCGGCGAGCGCGCATTTTATTATCGGTTACGAGGGTGAGCTGATCCAGTGCATTCCGCTGGAGGAGCAGGCTTACGCGGTGGCGACCAGAAACGGGGATTCGGTTTCCATAGAGTGCTGCTATTTGGACGAGAACGGGGAGTTTACGCAGGAAACTTATGATACCCTGGTACATACGCTTGCCTGGCTGAAACAGGAGTATCATTTGTCGGAGGGCGATATTCTGCGGCATTATGACTGCGGCGGCAAGAAGTGTCCGCTCTATTATGTGGAGCATGAGGATGCGTGGGAAAAGCTGCTTGCTGACGTGGAGAATTACAGACCAGAGAAGCCGTGAGGACTTTCCCTTTTGCATTACATAGAGTGCGGGTGTCATTCAATCATCTGTTCCGGTGATTTTGTGACACCCGCGTCATTTGGCCTAATTATTCTACGCCCATAAGAAGATTCATCACATACATTTCAAGACTTTCGAAGTCACGGTTTTCGACGCATTTCTTCTGGAAATCGTAATCAAACCGGTCCACTTTTTCTTCCAACGCTTTGAAGATCTTCAGACTGTTTTCGAGATGTTTGTAGCTGTCTTCGTCCTTTGTCGTGCGCATTGCTTTCACGTCAAGGCCGACATACTCGCCGTTGTCGCCGTACCCGTTTTCTTTTAAAACTTTTACCTGATTGAATGCCGCGCGAAGATTTTCCACACCGAAGGACTTATCCTGATCGTAGCGGATACCGTTCTGGTCATTTAAATGAACCGTCATCAGCTTATTCATTGCCAGGGCAAATCCGATTTCATGCGCCGGATCAAGGCCTGCAAGAATTGCATGTGCACTCTCCAGGTTACCGCCGACGCGGGAAGGATCAATCGTTGCCGCCGAAATCGCCATGACATGACCCATTGTACCGCAGATACTTCTGTCGATAGGCTCATTGGGCTTGGGCTCGATGCAGACACGAATTTTGGGATCGTATTGAAGCATCTTATTGATTGCGTCAATCAGCATCCGGGTCGCCCATACCGGCGATTTTGATTCTGCACACAGGGTGCCTTCTCTGGCAAGCCATAACACAATCATATCCGTTCCCAGTTCATTGGCGATGTCGATAGAACGGTATGCTCTCCACATGGCATACTCTCTGTCCTCTGGGGAAGTGCTCATAAATCCACCGTCTGCCGTCCGCTTGTCCATCCAGAGACGGGGAGCGACAAATTCGGCCTTTAAGTTGTATTTATCCAGAGTCTTTTTTAACTCCCGGGCCTTTTCTTTGATTTCCTCTTCTGTGTAATTGTTGATATCAGGGACAGCGTCGTCATCGTGGAATTGAATTGCCGAGAATCCCAGCTCCGCGAACTTTTTGAATTTCTCTTCTACCGGGATGTCTTTTCTTGTCTCCGGTCCATACGAATCAGCTCCTGTGTGTACGTTCCAAGGTCCTACTGAAAATTTAAATTTTGACATATTTTCCTCCATTTTTACGTGTCAGATGGTTCATTGTTTTTGGTTACTTCTCAGTTATTTTTTAATGCGTCGTCAAAGGCGACATTTGACGGGGAGAAATTGATCTTTTTGGTAAATGCACATGCCTCTGTTCCGCCGAAGACTCGCTCCATTCCGCTGTCCTCCCATTCAATGGAGAGCGGTCCGTCATAGCCGATCTGATTCAGTACACGGATGATATTGTCGAAATCCACATCGCCATGGCCGGGTGAGACGAAATTCCAACCTCTGCGCTGGTCTCCGAAGGTAATATGCGATCCTAAGATGCCATTTCTGCCGTTCAGATTCAATTTGGTATCTTTTACGTGGACATGATAAATCCGATCCGTGAAATCAAAGAGAAAGATGGCCGGATCAAGACCCTGCCAGATCAGATGGCTGGGGTCAAAGTTGATGCCGAGAGTGGGCCTGTAGTCAAACACTTCCAGCAGTTTTTTTGTGCTCCAGTAATCAAACGCGATTTCTGTGGGATGAACTTCCAGTGCAAGTTTCACGCCGCAGGCATCAAACTCATCCATGATCGGACTCCATAATTCTTTGATTTTCTGATAACCTTCCTCGATCATCTCCTCGGATGTCTGGGGGAAGGAATACCAGTACTTCCAAATAGGTGAACCCATAAAGAATGTTACGACGTTAACACCCATCGCTTTTGCCGCATGGGCTGTCGTTTTCATTTCTTCAATAGCCCATTTCTGTATTTCGCCAGGTTTTCCGGCAAATTCCGACGGAGCAAATCCATCCAGCCGTGAATCATAGACAGAGGCGATACTGTCGGCAACACATTGCCCTGCCAGATGGTTGCTGACTGCCCAACATCCCAACTCATATTTTTTCAAAAGATCTTTTACCTCTTTGACATACGCCGGATCAGTGGCAGCACGTTTCATATCCAGATGTGACGCGGACAACTCTAATCCCTCGTATCCCATTTCCTGTGCCTGTCTGCACATTTCTTCTAACGGGAGGTCTCCCCATTGAATGGTAAATAATGTTACTGGTCTGGACATATTTTTCTCCTTTCTATGCTATACTTCCACCCAAACGTTACCTTTTTCATTGCTTTCCAGGCATGCTTCCACATATTTCAGTCCGGCAATGCCCTCTTCGATGGTCGGATAGTCGATCAGTCCGGAATCGAACGTTCCCTGTTTCATGGCACTTACACATTCTGCAAAGCTATCATACAGGTTCGCCATGGATTCCAGCCAGCCCTCGGTATGTCCGGCGGGCAGTCTGCTGTATTTTCCGGCTGCCTGGCTGATCGCCCCGTTTCCTCTGCGAATGACCTGCGAAATACCGTCTTCGCGGATCAGAGTTACTTCCTCACATCTTTCCTGGAACCAGAGTATGGTGCCTTTGGAGCCGTAGATTCTGACCCGCAGGCTGTTGTCACACCCAATCGCAAACTGTGATGTCCAGTTAATTCCGGTTGCACCGTTCTCATATTCCACAAGAATCTGATCGTTATCGTCAAGGACTCTTCCTGGTACTACAACATCCATTTTGGCAAGGACTCTCTTTACTTTTAATCCGGTCATGGCAGCAACTGCGTTTTCCACATGTGTGCCAAGATCACCAAGACAGTTTACTTTTCCGGATTGGGAAGGATCACATCTCCAGGCGCCCTGTTTTCCGCCGTCATCATTCTCATTGTAAAGCCAGCCCTGCGGATACTCGGCCATAACCGTTCTTATTGTTCCGATTTCGCCATTGGAGATCAAGTCACGTATGTATTTGGATGTCACATGTCCTACATAGGTATATGTAACCATGAAAAGTAACCCTTTTTCGTCCGCAATCGCCTTGAGCTCCTCAGCCTGCCTGCTATCGGTGACCAGCGGTTTATCGCAGGCTACGTGAATACCTGCTTCCAGAAAGGCCTTGCATATTTCATAATGGGTGTTATTCGGCGTTACCACTACAACAAAATCAA
The DNA here is from genome assembly GCA_949472775.1 of uncultured Lachnospiraceae bacterium. Taxonomy (GTDB): domain Bacteria; phylum Bacillota; class Clostridia; order Lachnospirales; family Lachnospiraceae; genus UBA3282. The sequence continues at coordinate 7,814 of CASWVG010000064.1, read as the reverse complement.
TTCCATCCTCGCGAGACGCCTCTTTTTGTGCCATTTCGCTGTAGTTTGCATAGCACCTGTCGCTGCTTATGCCCAATAGCGCTCCCTGTTCTTTCGTTTTCTCCAATGTTCTCGAAAAGCAGCCGGCTACCAGATGAGCTGTATTGTCGATATTAATTGCTTTCCGGTGGGCATCGCCTATGAAGGCGCCGGGTCCTCCGCCAACCATGCCGTATCTGAGTCTGTTACTCATTCCATTACCCCCTGTCATGTTTGTGAGCATGTTTTACAGTTGCCTGATTTCTGATTCATGAATCATACCTCAATTGATACTTTTACGATAAAGAAAAAGGTGTTTTCCTTCAATGCGTTTCTTGCTGTGGGGGGACGACAAGTTTACGATTTTTAAGAAAGAGGCGGCATGTTTCTGTAGACAACTATTATATATGTAATATAATAAAATACGTAGGTAGCCAAGATACAAAAGGAGATTCCGATGCAGAAAAAGCAGGAGACGAAAGAATATGAGAAAATATTCCATACACGGGTGAGCAATATTAATTTTTTTCTCGTAAACCTGACGTATCGCACACCTCATACCCATCACGATTATGAAATTCTTCAGGTGATCGAAGGGGAATTGCACATTCAAACCCTTTCGGAGGATTTTATTATTGGGCCGGGTGAGATTGCGCTGTTTAATCCGGATACATTTCATACGCTGTACAGCGTACAAAGCTACTGTATTGTGTTGGCGATACAGGCTGACCCTTCCTTCTGCGCGTCACACTATCCTGCGATTCAGTCTATTCAATTTGATACGGCGAATGTGACTTCCGGCATTCCGTTTAAAGAAGCGCTTGAGATGATCAATGTCTGCTTCAATCTCGGATATAATTATTGTTGTGGCGATGTGGGGTTTGAACTTCGATGTGTAAGCGACCTCTATCGGCTATTTGCCTATTTTGTTGCATTGGTGCCTCATCATTTGGAAAAGGATTCCGAAAGTTTTTACTCTAAAGAAAAAGAACAGAGACTCACACGCATCATCAATTATATTCACAGACACTATACTGAAAAGATGACATTATCACAATTGGCCGAAGCTGAGAACCTTTCGATGACTTATTTATCGCATCTGTTTAAAAATGCCATAAATATGTCTTTTCAGGAATACTTGAATTCATTGCGGTTTGAACATGCGCTGCTGCTATTAAAAAAGACAGATAAAAGTATTGTTGATATTTGCCTGGAGAGTGGTTTTTCCGACAGTAAATACCTAAATAAAAGATTAAAGTCCGTTTACAATCTGTCACTGAGAGACTTTAGAAACGCGAATCTGAGTCTGAATAAAAATGTTGCCGACAAATGGGAAGAGCAGTATATTTATACGCCGGAGGAAAGTCTGGAAATCATGAAAAAGCATCATCACTTTGACTGTGACGCAAAAGACAGCTGGTTACATTGAAACAGGCGGCGCCATGGATAGGAGAAGCTTATGGAAAAAGCATATAAACTGGAATTTGCGGGAGAGCAGACAGGCAGCCTGTACGTGAACTGCTGTGGTCTTTCCCGGACGGAGCCGAAGCACAGCTTCGGGCCGGCCTTAAAGCCCCATTATCTGATTCACTATATTCTGAGCGGCAAAGGGAAATTTTCAATCGGCGGGGAGGAGTATCCGCTGGAGGCGGGATACGGATTTTTGATTACGCCCGATGAACTGGCATTTTACCAGGCAGATGAGAAAGAGCCGTGGACCTATGTGTGGGTTGGATTCAGTGGCACACAGGCGGCGGAATTTGTGGGCAACATCGGTCTGTCTGTAAGGCAGCCGATTTTTAAATCGGAAGCTTCTGAGGAACTTTACCGGATTGTGAAGGATATGATGGAGCATAATACGTATGGTCTTTCCCACGATCTGCGGCGGAACGGGCAGCTTGGCATCTTCTTGTCGGTCATTGCGGAGGGCAGCAGGGTGGAAAAACGAAGTGAGGATGACAAGGCAAATATTTATGTGCGCAAGGCGGTTTCCTTTATCCAGAATAATTACTGCAACCCCATCAAAGTGACCGATGTGGCGGATTATGTCTGTATTAACAGGAGCTATCTCTATACACTTTTCCAAAATTCCATGGGGATGTCGCCCCAGCAGTTTCTGACCACCTTTCGTATCACAAAGGCGACGGAACTTTTACAGCTCACGTCCCTTCCGATTGAAAGTATTGCCCTGTCATGCGGCTATCACGATCCTCTCGTGTTTACAAAGGCATTCCGGCAAATGAAACAGATGTCTCCCACGAGCTTCCGAAAGGAGATGCAGAAAGGGGAGACGAGGCGGAACAGGGAATATCTTCGGCAGGTGGAGGAATTTATAGGGCAGATTAACAGCTTGAATCAAATTTAACATTTTGACAGTTTTAAGTAACAAAGGACTATGTAAGGATGGTCCTTTTTTGCTATAATAGAGTGAAAAGAACTTCTAGCAGCTCAGCAGCGTGGCTGCTTCGCTAAGAAGTTCTTAGTTTCACCTAGGGGAATGCTTGAACCTGAAATGCGGCATTCTCTGTACGGGGTTGCGAGGGAAAAGGCAGGAAGCAGAGAAGGAGAGTGGGTATGAAAGAACAAATTTTAAAGAAATTTGAGGAGCTTTACGGAGATGCAAGTGGTGCGGGTGTATATTTTGCGCCGGGCAGGGTGAACATGATCGGCGAGCACACGGACTACAACGGGGGACATGTGTTTCCCTGTGCGCTGACAATCGGTACATATGCGGCGGTGAAAAAGAGGGCTGACAGGAAACTGCGGTTTTACTCCATGAATTTTGAAAAAATGGGCGTGGTGGAGAGCAGTCTGGATGATTTGACGCCTTCTGACGCGGCGGGATGGACGAACTACCCGAAGGGAGTTATGTGGGCGTTCGCGGAGCGCGGCATGAAGATGGATTGCGGGCTGGATATTGTGTTAAACGGTAATATCCCTAACGGTTCCGGCTTATCTTCTTCCGCTTCTTTGGAGGTGCTGACCGGTTTTTATCTGCGGGATCTTTTTGGATTCGACGTGACCAATGTGGATCTGGCGCTGATCGGACAGTATTCGGAAAACAACTTCAACGGCATGAACTGCGGGATTATGGATCAGTTTGCCTCCGCGATGGGTAAGAAGGACAACGCGATCTTCCTGGATACGGCAGATCTGTCCTACCAGTACGCGCCTCTTGTATTAGACGGTGCCAAGATTATCGTCACCAACAGCAATGTGAAGCATTCCCTTGTCAATTCCGGTTACAATACGAGAAGAAAAGAGAGCGAGCAGGCGCTGGCTGATCTACAGAAAGTGATAAAAATAGAGACGCTTGGTGATCTGACGGAGGAGGAGTTCGAGGCAAACAAGTCCGCCATCGGTGACGCGGTCTGTGCAAAGCGCGCAAAACACGCGGTCTATGAGAACCGCCGTACGATCCGTGCGGTGGAAGCTCTGAAGAATAACAACTTGAAAGAGTTCGGTGAGCTGATGAATGCGTCCCATGTTTCTCTGCGGGATGACTACGAGGTTTCCTGCGACGAGATTGATGTGCTTGTAGAAGAGGCATGGAAGGTGGAAGGTGTGATTGGTTCCCGTATTACAGGCGGTGGTTTCGGCGGCTGTACAGTGAGCATCGTGAAGGATGAAGCGGTGGAGAACTTTAAGGAGAAAGTGGGCGCGGCTTATAAGGAACGTGTCGGTAAAAATGCGGATTTCTATGTGGTGGAGATCGGCGACGGACCGTCTAAATTATAATTGCTTCGGAGTGGAGGTTAAAATGATTCAACAAAATATCAGAAAACTTGTGAAATATGGCCTGCTTACCGGGTTGATTGAGAAAGAGGATGAGATCTACACGACTAACCGTCTTCTGGAGTTTTTCGGGATTGATGAACTGGAGGAGGGCGGCGACGTCGCTATGACCGTGGAAGAGTTGGAGACGGTACTTAAGGAACTGTTGGACTATGCCTGCGAGAAAGGACTTATTGAGGACAGTATTGTATACCGGGATCTCTTTGACACGAAGATTATGGGACTGCTCACACCGAGACCAAGTGAGGTAATCAGGACATTTCGGGAGAAATATGAGACTGATCCGAAAGAGGCGACAGATTATTTTTATAAACTGAGCCGGGATACGGATTATATCAGACGCTATCGCATTGAGAAGGATCAGAAATGGGTTTCTTCTACCAAATACGGCGATCTGGATATCACGATCAATCTTTCCAAGCCTGAGAAGGATCCGAAGGCGATCGCCGCGGCGAAAAACGCGAAGCAGAGCGGTTATCCGAAATGCCTCCTCTGCCGGGAGAATGAAGGCTATGCCGGACGGGTAAATCATCCGGCGAGACAGAACCACAGGATTATTCCGGTCACCATAAATGGCAGCGAATGGGGATTCCAGTATTCCCCTTATGTATATTATAACGAGCACTGCATCGTGTTTAATTCACAGCATATTCCCATGAAGATTGAGCACGATACATTCTGTAAGCTGTTTGACTTTGTAAAACAGTTCCCGCATTATTTTGTAGGCTCCAATGCGGATCTGCCGATTGTGGGTGGCTCTATTTTAAGCCACGATCATTTTCAGGGCGGACATTATGAGTTTGCCATGGCAAAGGCGCCCGTGGAGAGGACCTTTACTGCACAGGGCTTTTCGGATGTGGAAGCGGGCGTGGTGAACTGGCCCATGTCAGTGATCCGTATTTCCCACGAAGACCCGGACAGACTGGTTGCGTTTGCGGATCTGATTCTGGAAAAATGGCGCGGTTATACAGACGAAGCGGCGTTTATTTTTGCCGAAACCGATGGCGAGCCGCACAATACGATTACGCCGATCGCCAGAAAGCGGGATGACAAATTTGAGCTGGATCTGGTGCTGCGCAATAACATTACGACGAAGGAGCATCCTTTGGGCGTATATCACCCCCATGCGAAACTGCACCACATCAAAAAGGAAAATATCGGTCTGATTGAAGTGATGGGGCTTGCTGTACTTCCCGCCAGACTGAAAGGGGAGATGGAGCGTCTCGCCGAAGCGATTTTGTCGGAGGCGGATATCCGTAAGGATGAGGAGCTTGCGAAGCACGCCGACTGGGTAGAGGAATTTCTGCCCGCATATCCGAACGTGGACGGGAACCATATTATGGAGATCCTGCACAAGGAGATCGGCAATGTGTTTATGGAAGTGCTTGAGGATGCGGGCGTCTACAAGAGGGACGCTGAAGGGCAGGCGGCTTTTGACAGATTCCTTTCCACTCTTTGAAGGAGTGAAAGCGATTTGCAATTGGGATGCAGGAAATGAAGTGAGGCGGGATTTCAGGATCCCGCCTTTTGATAGAAACGTTATATAACGTATAGACCAGATGTGACAGCATATAAGGGGTTTAAGCATTACAGGGCGCTGGCAATCTGACTAGAAATGCTGTATTGATCAGAAAGACATTTATTAGAAAGGCAGGGCGTCATCCGAAGAAGACTGATTCCATATTACAAATCATCGCTCATGCCTAACACGCTGCAGAGAAAATTGTAAAAATCTCCCTGTTGTTTTGGGGTCATTTTCTGATATATTGTGATAAGATGTTGGTATTTTTTGAGATTACACATATTATCTGCTAGCAGGAAGTCCGCAGTTAAGCGTTCTTCGGAGAGTAGCAGGATATAATCTGTGGTGACATGAAAGAAACGTGATAGATCGGCAAGAAGCAGAGCGTCGGGTGTGCTGACTCCACATTCGATTTTGCTCAGACTTGTCTGGTTAATGCCAAGCTGTTTGGCGAGTGCCTGCTGCGTCAGTTTTTTTTCCAGTCGTAGATCTTTTATCCTTGTTTTCATTTGTAATCCCTTTTTGTTATTGTATTGCATTTAGCAACAAAAAATATTCCAATTATTAATAAGCATATTCCTCACGGAATATTTTTGTGGAAAGAACCTTCTTTTTATGAATAAATACCGATTGGACTACAAGATGCAGTATGAAATTTCTAGGACATAACTAAATGTAGGAAATATGGAGTACGTTAATTTTTGAGGGAAACGGGCGAAGTTGTTTTATAACCTATGAAATTTGCTCATTTTGAGAATGTTGATGTATGCCATGGCAGGAAACTGTGCTGGCGGAGGATTCGCTATGGAGGGGAAAATGACAGACTCCTATGTATGCATTGATCTGGAGACGACCGGTCTTGACCCGAAACGTGATAAAATTATAGAAATTGGTGCGGTCAGGGTAGCGCGGGACAAGATTATCGAAGAGTGGGAAACCTTTGTCAATCCCGGACAGAAGCTTCCTGGGCGGATTGTGGAGCTTACCGGAATCCATGACGAAGAACTTATCGGAGCAAAACCGATTGCGGAGCTTTTGCCAGAACTGCTGAACTTTCTAGGTGAAAACGTGCTTCTGGGGCACTGTGTACTTTTTGATTTTTCTTTTTTGAAGAAAGCGGCTGTCAATGAGAAACTTACTTTTGAGAGACAGGGAATCGATACGTTAAAGATTGCACGGAAGTATCTGAAGGAACTGGAGAGTCGCAGCCTGGGAGCACTCTGTAAGCATTATGAAATTTCACACAGTGCCCACAGGGCTTTAGGGGATGCCCGTGCCACGATTGAATTATATCGGAAACTGACGGAAGAATTTTATGAAAAGGAAGAAACGGCGGAGGAAAAGAGTCTGTTCCGGCCAAAGCCGCTGATCTATCACGCGAAACGTGATACGCCGCTGACTGTTGCCCAGAAAGAGCAGTTATATAAACTGCTGGACAGGCATAAACTGGTAGTAGACTATGAGATCGAAAATCTTACCCGCAGCGAGGCTAGTCGGAAGATTGACCAGATTCTTGCAACATACGGACGATAGGCTTCTGCATGGCGGAGGTCAGGGACTCAGCAACGGGATAGAGTGCATCAATTTTTTCCGGAGTGCCGTTTTCCTGATAAATACGGATAAGCAGCCGGTAAGTCGCACTCACATCTGTGCCCGTGGATACTGCAAATTCCAGGAGCTGACAAGCTTGCGCGGCGTAACCGTTATCGTAGAGTGCCTGTGCCCACTGCTGCAGGGTGCGCGCCAGAAGTGTGTAATTCTGGTCATAAGTGGTCAGCAGGGTAATATTGGGCGCACCGTAACGCAGCTTCAGTTCCGTGTTGGAAAGACCCGTGAAGTTAACGATCGCCTGATCCTTTAAGGAAAGTATGATCTGCCGATAATCTTCTACTTTGGGGATGTCCTGTAATAGATCCATGGGAAAGATTTCCATCGGCAGTTTAATGTAATTCAGGTCGTCCAGCGGTTTACGCCGGGTGCTGTTTGCAGCCCGTTCTCTCTGCCAGAATTCCTGCTCCATGGCGGCGGAAGTTTTCTGGTTTTTGGAGGAAGCTATGGCGATGGCTGCGGCCAGTATCAGAGTGCTTGCAATAATTAAAAAATTCATATATAATTCCTTTATGCCTAACGAAGGCGTTCTTATTTATTATAGTGTAGCAATACAGATGGTTGAGGTGGTATCATGAAATTCAACAGGAAAACCAGAAAAATCATTTCATCAGTTATCATTATTATCGTCGTTCTGGCGATGGTCATTCCGATGCTGGCTTCTGCGTTTTATTCATTTTAACACAGTCGGCGCGTTTTGTGAATGGCATGGGTTTTGACAAGGAGCGGGCAGCAGTTATGAAGAAATTATTTGTGATGGCCCTGACAGCGTCTGTTGCGGCGGCGTTTGCCGTTACGCCAGTGCAGGCCAGGGAGGGAAAAATCGAGACGGGAATCTATGTGGATGAGATAGATATCTCGGGAATGACGC
>CASWVG010000063.1 GCA_949472775.1 uncultured Lachnospiraceae bacterium | reverse complement strand
TCAGGGATACGGAGATTCATGTAAATGACCGGATCTGTCAGTTTCGTATTATGGAAAACCAGCCGAAGATTATTTTTAACGAGGTGGCATACCTTGACAATAGAGATCGGGGAGGACATGGGAGCACGGGGAAGTGATTTTCACTTTCCTACTAATACATTGAAAACGAGGTGAAATACATAGATACAAATATAAATGAATTATTGAAATTTGCATTAGATAATGATATGATTGATATATCATACATGCAAGAACAAGTGCAAATGAAAAAAAGAGAGGAGATATTAAAGCAACATCCATATAAAATATGGGAAGATAGGAATGGATATTGGAACACATATCTACCAAATGGAAATGAAAGGAAACGCATTAAGAAAAAGAACAAAAATGATCTAATAAATATTATCATAAAATTCTGGAAATCAAAACAAAGCGATTCCAATTCTTTTAGAAAAAGATATGATATATGGATAGACAGACAGAGAAAATGCGGTAGATCTGACAATACTATTTATAAATATCAATGTGATTTTAAGCGTTTTTTTGAAGGAGATAAAATTTGTAAAGAGGATATTTTACAAATAGATGATGAATATATTTGTCTGTTCATACAGAGATTACTTGAGCGAAAACAAATACCTTATAGAGCATTAAAGGCTATGTTTGGATATATGAATGGAGTTTTTGAAAAAGCAATCATAGATAAAGTAATCTGTAATAATCCATGCAAATATGTTGATCTACCAACATTCAAACATTTGTGTAAAGAGGAACGAGAAAAGAGTGCATCTGAAAGAACCCTTAGCGTTTCAGAAAAAAATGCTTTGCTAAAAAAATTGGACTCAGATGGTAAACCAGATTATATTGTGAAATATGCAGTAGAATTAGCAATGTATACTGGCATGAGGGTAGGAGAACTTGCAGCTTTACGGTGGGAAGATATTGATTTTTCTCAAAAAGAAATTACAATTAGACATTCGGAGAAACATAATCGTCTAACAAATGAGTATACAATATCAACAACTAAAAACAGTAAGATTAGGAAAATTCCTCTTACTAATGAAATGAAATCAGTATTATTAAGAGTAAAAGAAGCTGAGATTAAAAAGGGGTTCATTAGTGAATGGGTATTTTCAGATGAAAATGGCAGAGTACATTCAAGGGTGATATCAAATTGTGCTAGGAACCGGACAGCATCTAAAGAATTTACAAATCAGAAAAGCATTCACGCGATTAGGAGAACTGTAAATTCTGATATGAGATGTAACGGTGTATCGCCAGTTGTTGCGGCATCATTATTGGGACATACTGTAAAGGTAAATAACGAGAATTATACCTATGATGTGTCTGATATGGATTATAAAAAATCAATCATTGCAGAGGTAAATAGAAATACAAAATGTATTTGAGAACACTTTGAGAACAGTCGGCTTTTCGGAAGCTGAAACCATTGATTTTACGGACTTTCTGAAATATAGTGTGGGTTCAAGTCCCACCACCAGCAGTATTTTTTGGAAAACGACATTAGCTTATACTAATGTCGTATTTTCTTTTCTGCCGATCAGATTTATAATAGAAAAAGAAAAGTCTGACTGATCAAGGATCTATGATTTTAACTGTAAACAGGAAGGAGGGCCACATATGGAAAAACAGATGTACATGATGATGATCGAGAAAACCAAGACCTACAATAAGCTGACGAAAGCGGTAGTGACAGAACATGTGGAGAACATCAGAAGACTAGATGATGAGGGAAAGCTGGAAATCTGCGGTGTCTTTAAAGGCTATCCCGGAATGGCGGGGATGTATATTCTGAAGACCCAGAGCCGTGAGGAGGCGGAGGAAATTTGTAAGGCGGAGCCGTTGGTTGTGGGTGGATATGCGACCTTTAAATTAGTTGGTTTTCAGATTGCCAATCGGGAAAACAACTATCTGCTGTAGGGTCTTGAAAAATGACCGTATCCGGTGCATGATAAGTAAACAGCAGAAAACAGAGCAGAAGAACACCTACGGCGAATCCTGAAACAAGGGTGCAGCCTTCCAGCCTGTGTGACAGCGTGAGCTTATATGTCAGCCAAAAGCTGGCAACAATGCTCAGGATAAAGATACCGATATCCAGAACAAGATAATTTGTGCCTAGGACGGACGAGTAGGCATAGTAAAAAATCGGGATGAGAATCGTACCCGTCAATATGCCGAAGAACATTGCGGAAGCGATATGGGGATAATGGCGTCTGTATTTTAGAATCATAGCAAGGGAATAAAATAGCATGGGAAAGAACAGTAACTTCATATGTTCCCAGATGGATTCGTTAACCGGTGTGAAAAGACCGATAACAGGATTTTGACCGGACCAGTCATATAGGAAGTGGGACAGCGTGCCTGTCACTTGAACAAAAATAATACCGATTATTGAAAGGCGTGTTATATCTTTCATAAAAAATACCCCATAAATAGTATATGCATCTATCTATGGGGTATACGCTATTTACAGATCACTCTAATTAAAGAGGGACGTACCGTATTTTACTTTTCTGAAAATCTTGAAACCGAGCGTGCCAAAGAGGGAGATGGCGATATAAAGAGTTGACAGTCCGCCGGCGGCACCGCCGATCACAATTAATATTAAAAGTCCGATATTCATATTTATACTAATCTCCTTTTTCACAATTTAAAAGTTTTTAACTGACTCAGGGCATAGAATCCGTGAAAACCGCACAGCAAAAACAGCGCGATTTTGGGCATATCGTGCCTGAATGAACATTTCTTTGTGTGTGTTATGTCATTGGAAAACGTGTGAAAAAGGATTAAGATTTCTGCCCATCCTGTCTGTGAATATAGTTTGTGATGATGATACCACAGGGATTGTGCGAGGGGATCCCGCGCATGATTAACAGTCCGGAATGGGCGTGCGGACCTGTGGCTGGATGAATGTCTGACAGATGTGACGCAATCTGTCTCACAGTGCGCGATATCGTTCTTACGCTGCGGTTTCTGGCAGCAGACAGTGTCTCTGTTGTGCCGGAATCCCGGACGGACAGATATTCCTGCGAGGGAAGATGTCTGGCTGAAGAAGTGATGGCAGAAGAATGGTTTACATAATATCCGTGCGCGCCGCAGACAGTCTCAGTGATGTCTGAGACAGAGGATGCGCCGGAGCAGATGCCCCAGAGCAGCAGGATCAGTATGTAGAAGCGACATAATGTTTTTTTGTATGTTTTTTGAGCCATCATGGGTGATATTATAGCAGAGATTGCGGGGAGAAGTAAATATCTGATTCACTTTTTGTCTGCGCAAGACTTTTTGGGAATGATGTGTTTTAGAGAAATGGAAAAAAGAAGGAATAAAAGCGTTGACTATTACGCAACGTAATAGTTTATACTGGCATTACCAGGCGAGAGGAGGACACGTCAATGATGACGGTACATGAAGTGAGCAAGCTTGCCGGAGTGAGTATACGCACTCTGCAGTATTATGACAAGATCGGTCTTTTACATCCGACGGGATACACCGATGCGGGCTACAGACTGTATGACGATGCGGATCTGGAACGCCTTCAGCAAATCTTACTGTTTCGCGAGTTGGAGTTTCCTCTGAAGGATATCAGGGAAATCATGAATAGTCCCGAGTTTGACAGGAGCAAGGCATTAGAGCAGCAGATAGAATTGCTGACGCTTAAGAAAGAACATCTGGATAACCTGATAAAGTTTGCGCTTGGAATAAAAATGTTAGGAGTGAGATATATGGATTTTTCTGCTTTTGATAGAAGCAGACTCGATGAATATGCAAAGCAGGCGAAAGAGCAATATGGAAATACGCCGGAATATAAAGAGTTTGCCGAGAAATCAAAAAACAGGACGGCGGAGGAGGACAAGCTTCTTGCCGACCGCTTTATGCTATTTTTCAAAGAGGCAGGTGAAATGAGGAATACGGATCCTGCCTCACCGGAGGCACAGGATCTTGTGAAAAGGATACAGGAATATATCACGGAGAATATGTATACCTGTTCCGATCAAATATTAAGCGGATTGGGAAAGATGTATTCTGGCGGCGGTGATTTGACCCAAAATATCGATGGAGTTGGCGGGGGAGGAACCGCTGAATTTGTCGACAAGGCAATCCAGATTTATTCCCGCCGGCAATGAATCAGGCGGATGCCTCTCTGACAACCTCATTCTTCCCAGACTACAATTTAGTGATTCCAAAGTAACAGAAATTTCCGGAAAAGGCCGAAGAGCAGGAAGCTGCTAGAAGACAGGGTTTGATGTTATGTAAACTAATGGTTTTGCCGTTTACGCGATATTTGCGCGATGACATACACTATTCAACCCGCGAAAAATGTGATATTATGTAACCTGTAAAAGGGGAACACGTATGGAACTCTGATCATACGTGAAAGGAAGCTGCGGGAGTGATTTCGCAGTTTTCTTTGTGTTTATATGTAAGATCTGCATTTACGGCTATCCGGACTACACTTCACACCAGATAATCGTAATTACATGTGAAATCGGTTTGGGTGTGAATGGTAACTATTCCAGAAATTTCTACCAGAATTTCGCAGGATTCCCTATACATTCCCACAAAAACATGTTATAGTTGTTAAGGATTGTTACAAAATGTGACAAATTGTAATGAAACGCAACATAATTGTTACAATTTTGCATGTGGAGGAGCAGTCCTAAGGAAAGAAACAAAAGAAAACAGGATTGGAAAAAACGAAAGGGAAATATCCGGAACGGAGCAGCCGGATAAAAAGTACAAATGATAAAATCAAATAAAGTATTATTACATAGACTCAGCAGGGGAATCAGGCAGGTGACCGCGCTTTGTCTGGCAGGTGCGCTGACACTTACACCGGGGCTTAGGGTGGAGGCTGTGGGAGCGGGCAGTTCCATTGCCAGAGGGATTGACGTGTCCAAGCACAATCTGGGTATTGACTGGAGTCAGGTGCCCTCTTCGGGGGTATCCTTTGTCTTTGTCAAGGCGGGCAGCACGAACTCGGGCGTTGACCCTTATTTTGACGTGAATATGCGGGGTGCGAACGCGGCAGGTCTCAGGACGGGCGTGTACCTGTATTCCTACGCGACAAACGCGGAGCAGGCGAGAGCTGAGGCAAATCAGCTCATACAATGGATCGGCAATTATACGGTAAATTATCCGGTGGTTTTTGATGTGGAGGCGCCCTGTCACAAAAATATGTCGCAGGCGCAGCTACAGGAGCTGATCAATGCGTTCTGCTCGATCATTGAGGCGAACGGCTACTACCCGGTGGTTTATTCCAGCCGGAATATGTTCCGGGACAAGATCGGCAATATCGGCTACGACAAATGGATTGCGCAGTATGCGGATGCGCTTGAGTATGACGGCGGCGCGGCGTTCTGGCAGAATACTTCCCACGGCAAGGTTGCGGGGATTCCCACAAGAGTGGATATGAATTATCAGTTTAAGGATTACGCGTCTCTGATCGTGGCGGACGGTTTTGCGCCCCGCGGCGACCAGACCGTATTTTATGCGGGATATCGGATGCAGCGAAGTTGTTGGGTGAATTGGGAAGATAAAAAGTATCATCTGGATGAGAACGGCTTCGTGCAGAAGGGCTGCTGGTTCGAGGACGAGACAGGCAGATATTTCCTTGCCACGAAGGACGGACATGCGCTGCGTGAGGATGTGACGATCGAGGGGCAGGATTATTATTTTGATGAGAATGCGGTGATGCAGAGGGGGCTGGTTACCAGACCTGACGGCAATGTATACTATTACGACCCGGCGACGGGCGCATTGCAGAGAAACGTGACGGTAAATGTGGACGGCACGGATTACACGGTAGACGGAAACGGGATCGCGGCTGTGGCTGCGCCGCCGGCGGAACCGGCTCCCGAGCAGGCTGTGGAGGGAGAAGCGGCTGCGGCAGACGGCGCGCAGGAGCAGACCGCTCCGGCACAGTAAGAGAGGTGTCACAAAGGACTGCCTGAACAGCGTAGAAAGTATGCATGCGGCTGGGAAAGCGCATGAGGCGGTCTGTTATAAAACAGATGAAACCAACCTATGACAGAAGGATGTCGGTGAACCCGGGGTCCTTCTGTTTGCGTCTGGCGCACATGCAGGGGTGACTGTCCATGTTATGAAAAACCTCTTTTAAATATGACGGCGATGGTATATAATAAAATCTGTATGGGCAGAGTGACAAGAAGCAGATGCCAGAAAGGCGTGGCGGCGGATGAACTGTAAAGAAGCAGAGAAAAAAATACCCCCGTTTCTGGATGATGAACTGGACGGAAGGGGTCTTGCGGAGTTTGTGGAGCATATCGAGAACTGCCCGGAATGCATGGAAGAGCTGTCCATCCAGTTTCTGGTTGCAGAGGGTCTGGAACAACTTGAGAAGGGCAATAATTTTAATCTGCAAAAGGCGCTTACATGGAAACTGGAAGATGCGGATGACAAGATTCGTGTCAACCGCATTCTGAGGCATATCCTTCTGGTGCTGGAGGCCGCTGTTGTGGCGGCAATTATTGCGGCGCTGGTCATCGTGTCGGTGTGAGAAACCGATGCAGGGCAGCAGTGATCCGGGGAATGCGGGGCGTTCTCCTGTATGAGTAAAACAGACAGAAAGGCTTGAGGGTATATGGCTTTGAAACTGGTTTTGATAGACGGACACAGCATATTGAACAGAGCGTTTTACGGGGTGCCGGACCTGACCAACGGGCAGGGGCTCCACACGAACGCAGTCTACGGCTTTTTAAATATTATGTTTAAGATTCTGGAGGAGGAGCAGGCGGATTATCTGGCAGTTGCTTTTGACGTCCACGCGCCCACCTTCCGTCACGAGATATACAAAGAGTATAAGGGCACGAGAAAACCCATGCCTACAGAGCTTAGGGAACAGGTGCCGGTGATGAAAGAACTGCTTCTTGCTATGGGCATCTGTGTGGTGGAGCAGGCGGGTCTGGAGGCGGATGATATACTGGGAACCATTGCGAAGCGTGCGCAGCGGGAGGGGATGGAAGTTTCCCTCGTATCCGGGGACCGGGATCTTCTGCAGGTGGCAACAGATCATATCCGCATCCGCATTCCGAAGACCAAGGGCGGCAGAACCCAGGTGGAGGATTATTACGCGAAGGACGTGGAGGCGGCCTATCAGGTCAATCCGATCCAGTTCATCGACTTAAAGGCGCTGATGGGGGATACGGCGGACAACATTCCTGGGGTGCCGAAGGTAGGAGAAAAGACAGCCACAGAGCTGATGGTCACCTATGGGTCGTTGGAAAATATTTATGCCCATGTGGAGGAGATTTCTAAAAAGTCGATCCGGGAATCTTTGATTGCGAACCGGGATCTGGCGGATTTGAGCAAGGTGCTGGCGACCATCAACGTGGATGCGGAGATTGCTTTTGATTTTGAAAAGGCGAAGATCGGTGATTTCTATACCGAGGAAGCCTATGTGCTGTGTAAGAAACTGGAGTTTAAGAATATCCTGTCCCGCTTTTCCAAGGATGTGGCGGTGTCAAACAGGCAGGAGGCAGATTTTCATACCGTGACTGAAAAGACGGAAGTGGAGGCGCTGTTTGAAGCCTGCCGGGAAAAGGCGGAAGGTGCGCAGGACTGCCGCGAGATCGGGCTTGCGGTTTTTCGGGACAGCAGGGAAGAGAATGGCTGTATGGGAATTGCCCTTGCGCCGGAAGAAAACAGGGTGGCTTTTATTCCCTGTCAGGGAGAGGTGACGGAAGGCTATCTGAGAGAGCGTCTGACTGCCTTGAACAGAGATGAGTTATGTAAACTAAATGTTTTTGATATCAAGTCTCTTTATGATATGATAGAAGAACCGGGAGAGGAGAGCATGTGGCGCGGGGAAGAGGGCGCACAGGACGTGCGGAAACCTTACCGGGCGCATAGGTACTTTGATATTTTGATTGCGGCGTACCTGATCAATCCGTTAAAGAGCGATTATCAGACGGAGGATATCGCGAGCGAGTATCTGTCGCTCACGATACCGGACAGGACGCAGGTCTGCGGGAAAGGCAGTTTTGCCGCGGCTTATGAAAAGAACCCGGAGGAATTTGCGCAGTACGCCTGTTATCAGGCTTATGTCTGTCTGGCGGCGTCGCGTATTCTTGACGAGAAACTGACAGAGCAGGGAATGGACAGGCTTTTTTACGAGATTGAGATGCCCCTTTCCCGGGTGCTCTATGATATGGAACAGTACGGGGTACTGGTGCAGCCGGCGGAGCTTAAGGCTTACGGGGAGGCGCTGACCGGGAGAATCACCGAATTGGAGCAGGCGGTTTACCGGCAGGCGGACTGCACGTTCAATATCAATTCGCCCAAGCAGCTTGCGGAGATTCTCTTTGAAAAAATGGGTATCAAGGGCGGCAAAAAGACGAAGACGGGGTATTCCACGGCAGCGGATGTGCTGGAGAAGCTGGCGCCGGACTACCCGATTGTATCTGATATACTGGAATACAGGGGACTGATGAAGTTAAAGTCCACTTATGCGGAGGGGCTTTCGGCATGTATCGCAGCGGACGGCAGGATTCATTCCACCTTTAACCAGACCATCACGGCCACCGGGCGGATCAGTTCCACGGAGCCCAATCTGCAGAACATTCCGATGCGCATGGATCTGGGGCGGCGGATCCGAAAGGTGTTCGTGCCAAAGGAAGGGTATCTTTTCATGGATGCGGATTACTCCCAGATTGAGCTGCGGATTCTGGCGCATATGTCCGAGGATGCGCAGTTGATTGAGGCGTACCGGATGGAGGAGGACATTCACAGGATTACCGCTTCCAAGGTGTTCCATACACCTTTTGAGGAAGTGACGGACTTGCAGAGGCGCAATGCCAAGGCGGTTAATTTCGGCATTGTCTACGGCATCAGCTCTTTCGGATTGAGTCAGGACCTGAGCATTTCCAAGAAGGAGGCGGCGGAATATATCGAGCAGTATTTCGAGACGTATCCGGGGGTGAAGCGTTTTCTGGATCATATGGTGGCGGAGGCGAAGGAGAAGGGCTATGTCACAACAATGTACGGGCGCAGACGTCCGATCCCGGAATTGTCCTCCAACAATTTCATGCAGCGTTCCTTCGGTGAGCGGGTGGCAATGAACTCCCCGATTCAGGGGACGGCGGCCGATATTATGAAGATCGCCATGATCCAGGTGTGGGAGAGCCTGCACAGGGAAAATCTGAAATCCCGGCTGATTCTGCAGGTACATGATGAATTGCTGATTGAGACGGAGGCCGGGGAGGAAGAACGGGTACGGCAGATTCTCACGGAGCAGATGCAGCAGGCGGCGGAATTATCTGTGCGGCTCGAGATTGATCTGCACACGGGGGCGGACTGGTATGAGGCAAAGTGAGGAATCCTGACGGGCGCTACAGCAGGAGAACAGGAAACATGCGGGATGAGAGCGAAATTTATGTAACAGGGATGCCGAAGGCGGAACTGATGCGATCATACGGCAATACAGGGAATAAAAGTCGGGAAGATGCGATATGAGAGTCATAGGGATTACAGGCGGCGTGGGAGCCGGAAAATCGGAAGTGCTGGCCTATCTGGAACGGCGGCGGGACTGCCGTGTGATTATGGCGGACCGGGTGGCACATCAACTGGAGGAGCCGGGAGAAGCCTGTTATGAACCGTTAAAGGCGCTCCTTGGCACAGAGATTCTGGATGCCGGGGGCAGGATTGATAAGCAGAAAATGGCGGCCCGGATTTTCGGGAACGGCGAGCTGTTACTTAAGGTAAACGGCATTGTGCATCCGGCGGTGAAGGCATATCTGACAAAACAGATAGAAAAGGAGCGGGACGTAGGGCAGCTTTCCTGGCTGTTCATAGAGGCGGCGCTTCTGATTGAGGAAGGCTATGCCGGGATTCTGGATGAGCTCTGGTACATCCATGCGGACGAAGAGGTCAGGCGGCAGAGGCTCCGGGAGACGAGAGGGTACACGGACGAAAAGATAGATGCCATACTGCAAAAGCAGCTTTCAGAGCAGGCATTTAGAAAACACTGCAGCGTAGTGATAGAGAACAACGGAACACTGGAAAGTGTTTACACACAAATAGAAAAAGAAGTGGGGGAAGATCAGTGGCAGAAGCGATGAAATTTCCGGGACAGTTAGTGTTTGGTCTGGATATCGGGACAAGGAGTATCGTGGGTACGGTAGGATACCGCACAGGCGGTAAATTCCATGTGGTGGCGCAGAGCATCAGAGAGCATGGGACGAGAGCCATGCTGGACGGACAGATCCATGACATTTATAAGGTGGGCGGCACCATAAAGGAGGTCAAGGCAGAGCTGGAGGAACGGATCGGCAGATCACTCAAGGATGTCTGTATCGCGGCGGCAGGCCGTGTGCTGCAGACAGTGACGCTGCGTGTCGATCAGGAGATGGAGAACGAGCGGGAAATCACGGGAGAGGATATTTACGCGCTGGATTCCATGGGCGTGGAGAGGGCGTATCAGGAATTCCTGGAAAAGAACGATATGGATATGAAGTTCTACTGCGTGGGATATTCTGTTGTGCGCTATTATATGAACGGTTACACGATAGGGAACCTGGAGGGGCATAAGGCGAAGACCATCGGTGCGGACCTGATCGCTACCTTCCTGCCGGAGGACGTGGTGGACGGTCTCTACAAGGCGGTGTCCGTTGCCGGGCTTGAGGTGGTGAACCTGACGCTGGAGCCGATTGCGGCGATCCAGGTGGCGATCCCGGAGATGTACCGTATGTTAAACATTGCGCTGGTGGATGTGGGCGCGGGCACGTCCGATATTTCCGTCACCAGGGACGGCAGTATCATCGCTTACGGCATGATTCCCATTGCGGGAGATTCCCTCACAGAGGTGGTGGCGAGACACTGTCTGGTGGACTTTGCCACGGCGGAACAGATCAAGCGGGATACCGGTGTGAAGGATGTGATTGAGTATAAGGACATCATGGGACTGAAGCAGACCATCACCAAAGAGGAAGTGGAGCGCGTGGTGTCTGATGTGATCGAGAACATGACAAGTCAGGTGGCAGACAAAATTAAGGAATTAAACGGCGATAAGTCTGTCAGCGCCGTGTTTGTGGTGGGTGGCGGCGGCAGGCTGCCGGGTTACACGCAGGCTCTGGCGTCGAAGCTGGAGCTCCAGAACGAGCGCGTGGCGGTCAGAGGCGAGGAAGTGATGATTGGCATAGAGTTTCTGGAGGAAGACGCCAGAAAGGATTCCCTAATGGTGACGCCCATCGGCATCTGCTTGAGCTTTTACGAGCAGAGCAATAACTTTATCTTTGTCTATTTCAATGACCAGCGTGTCAAGATTTATGATAACAGCAAGGCGGCTGTGGTGGATGCGGCGATGCAGGCGGAGTTTGCCAGCGACGGTCTGTTCCCGAAACGCGGAAAGGAACTGAACTTTACGGTGAACGGGAAACCCCGTATTGCGCGGGGAGAGCCGGGAGAGGCTGCCCGGATTACCGTCAACGGAAACGAGGCAGACATTTACACCCAGATTCACGCCAACGATCAGATACGCGTGGTGGAATCGACTGCCGGGGATCCGGCACGGATGACCCTTGGACAACTGCCGGAATTCGGTTCCAAGATGTGGGTTGAGGTCAATGAGAAAAAGGTGGATCTGCCCAAGTTTGCCAGTGTCAACGGGGAACTGCAGTCCGAGTATTATGAGATCCAGGAGAATGACGAAATTGAAATTCTCGGCTACTATACGGTACGCCAGATTTCCGAGTTTATGGATGTGACGATTGACTGGAACATGAATATCTATGTCAACAACAAGATCGCGGATATGGACACGAAAGTGTATGAAAACTTTTCGGTGATCTGGACAATGGAGGATCTGCAGCTTTCCGATGTGGAGTTCTATGAGCAGACGAAGGCAGAGGAAGAGAGAGATGCCTCGGACGACAGACCGGCAGGGACGGCAGGATTCTCCATGGCAAAGGCAGTACAGACGGAAACGGCGGCGGAGGATGCTGCAGCAGCGTCAGATGGAGAGCCGGAAGGTTCGACAGAAGGTGAGGCAGCAGGAGAAAAAGGATCGCCCGGGAGCAGTACGGAAAATGCCGGCGCGGCAGAGCAGAAGCCGAAAGGGGCCAGAATTGTGATGGGTCCCGGTGTGAAGCGTGCCGAGGAGGAGGCAAAAGCCAAAGCGAGAGCCAGAGAGGAAGCGCAAGCCAAAGCGAGAGCCGAGGAGGAGAGGCGCAGGGAAGAACTTCTGAACAAAAATGCGCCGGTTCCCATCAACGTGATGGTAAACGGCAGCCCGGTCAGGCTGGAAGGCAAGAAAAATTATGTGTTTGTGGACGTGTTCGAGTATATTGACTTTGACCTGTCAAAGCCGGAGGGAAGCGGTATTGTGACGAACTTAAACGGCAGAGGCGCACAGTATATGGAGAGCATCAAGAACGGAGATGTGATCGAGATTTACTGGAAGAAATAACAAAAAAGAAAGGCGGCTATGAGAAATGTCTGTAGCCGCGATAGGTTTACATAATTATGAGACTATGCAGTATTGCCAGCGGCAGCAGCGGAAACTGTGTCTATGTGGGCAGCGATACCACCCATCTTCTGATGGACGTGGGGATCAGCGGCAAACGGACGGAGGCCGGGCTTGAGGCGCTTGGACTGACAATGAAGGATATCGATGCGATCTGTATTACCCATGAGCACGCCGATCATATAAGCGGGCTGGGGGTGCTTTCCAGAAAATACGGGGTGCCTGTTTACGCGACGCGTGGGACGCTGGAAGCCATCAGACAGACTTCATCTCTGGGGCAGATCGATGAATCACTTTTTCGGGTTGTTACGCCCGATGAGAGATGTATTATCAAGGATATCTCGCTCTATCCCGTGCGCACGTCCCATGACGCGGCGGATCCCGTGGCGTACCGGATCGATCACGACGGGCGGCGGATCGGGATTCTCACCGATCTTGGCTGTTATAATGATTATACCGTGGAATGTCTGAGGAATCTCGACCTCCTGTATCTGGAGGCCAATCACGACGTGCACATGCTGCAGGTAGGTCCTTACCCCTATTACCTGAAACAGCGGATTCTGGGGGAGAGGGGGCATCTTTCCAACGAGTCGGCGGGAAAGTTGTTAAGCCGTCTGCTGCACGACAATATGCAGGCGATTGTGCTTGGGCATCTGAGCAAGGAAAACAATCTGCCGGAGCTTGCCTACGAGTCGGTGCGGGTGGAGGTTACCATGTCGGACACCGGGTACAGCGGCAGTGATTTTCCACTCTATGTGGCGAAGCGCAGCGAGGTGTCGGAAGTGATTGAGGTGCGGTAGGGAATGTCATATAACGTTTATGCAGGATGGAAGGGATCGCTTTTGCGATCCTTTTTTCGTAATTCTTTTCATAAATCATGCAGATGAAAATATTCCACCATTTTGAAAAATAGATATCTGTAAACCCGCTTTCCGGAATGGTAGGATGAAAACATCAAAAAAACAGAAAACGGGAGGAAATGATAATGAAGAAAAGAATGTTGACAACTTTATTGACGGCAGCGATGACGGCTTCTGTGCTTACAGGCTGTGGCGGTTTAGCAAAGGAGAGCGCATCAACTGCCGCCAATGACGAGGCAGCGGCAAAGCCACAGATAGTTGATGTGGAAGAAAACGAGACGCCTGCGGAGCGTTCTGATGAGGCGGTCAAACTGAAACTGTTTTCCAACCTTCCTGACCGCAAGAATGGGCAGGGGCTGGTTGAGCAGATGATTATCGATGAGTATATGGCGGAAAACCCTGATGTCACGATTGAGGTGGAAGCGCTCGACGAGGAAGCCTACAAGACAAAATTTAAGGCATATGCCATGGACGGCATGCCTGATGTGGTCAGCATCTGGGGACAGCCTGCATTCCTGGACGAGGTTCTGGATGCCGGGGTACTGGCGGAACTGAATGAAGACGATTATTTGGACTACAGTTTTATTGCCGGTTCTCTGGAGGGCTTCAAGAAGGATGACAAGCTGTATGGACTGCCGAGAAATACGGATATCATGCTTTTTTACTACAACCAGAAAATGTTTGACGATAATGGCTGGAAGGTTCCTGCGACAATGGATGACCTGCTGACCCTGTGCACAGAAATTCAGGCGGCGGGAATTACGCCGGTTGCCATGGATGGCGGAGATGGATGGCCGATGGCATGTTTCCTGACAGATATTATGGTGAAGGTTACAGGCATCAACTATGCGGATATTATCAGCAATGCGGTTGCCACAGGAGATTTCACCGCGCCGGAGATCAAACAGGCGACACAGATTCTCGTGAATTTTGCGGATGCCGGTATGTTCCAGGTAGGATATGATTCTCAGGATTATGGTACGACGATGAACCTTTTCACCAATGGGCAGGCAGCGATGTACTGCATGGGAAGCTGGGATGCTTCCATGGCACTGAATGAGGACATTGCACCTGAGATCCGTGACAACATCCGGGTGTTTACCATGCCGACGGTGGAAGGTGGCAAGGGCGGCGCAAATGACATTGCAGCATGGAATGGCGGCGGCTATGCCGTATCCGTAAATTCTGCGGTAAAGGATGAGGCGATCAAATTCCTGAACTATATGTATCAGCCGGATAAGCTTTCCAAATATGGATGGGAAAATGGTGTGGGTATGTCGGCACAGGATCAGACGGCGTATCTGACAGGCAACGAGACCGAATTACAGAAGCAGATTATGGAAATCTTGAAGAATGCAACCAGCGTTTCTGGAACACCGATCAATGACTGTGGACCGTCCGCATTCAAAACAGCGATCGAGAGTGAGATTCAAGGCGTATCTAACGGCTCAACCTCCGTGGATGACTTCCTTGCGGCAATCGGTGCGGCGTGTAAATAAGTGCAGATTTGCTGCGTGACAAGAGAGAGGGTGTTTCAAAAGGGGATGACTTTTGCGGCACTCTCTCTTTTGGTTGAAACGTTGGTCTGTATCTGCGGGAAAGGAGCATTCTTATGAAGAAACTGTATAGTAACAAACCGGTTATTTTCAGTCTGGTACTGCCAGGTCTGCTGGTGTTTCTGTTTGCGGTAATGGCGCCGATTGGCCTGAGTGTCTACTATGGATTTACGGATTATTCGGGTATGGGGGAGGTGCGCCTCATCGGGTTTGACAATTATGTGGATTTATTTCATGACAACGCGTTTGGCAGATCTTTAAAAAACTCACTGCTGTTAGCGGTTGGATTTATATGTATTCAGCATCCGTTAGCGATTCTGGTCGCTGCAGTGCTCGATAAGCTGCAGGGGAAGGCAGAGGGGATTTTCCGCTGTATCTATTTTATTCCGAACGTTATTTCGGTGGCGGTAATCGCCTATCTCTGGAAATTTATTTACAACCCCGATTTTGGGCTTTTAAACAATATCGCCAAGGCCTTTGGGCATCCGGGAAAGATCAACTGGCTTTCCCAGCAGAATGCCATATGGGCGGTGCTTATTGTCCTGATCTGGCATGGATTTGGCTGGGGAATGCTGATTTATTATACCGGTATCAAGAATATTGATCCTGTGTTGTATGAGGCAGCTTCCATAGACGGCGCAAACTGGTGGACTACATTTTTCGGGATCACGCTGCCCCTGATGAAGCCCGTGATTCAGATCAATGTGACCATGGCGGTGATCTCTGCCTTAAAGCAGATGGAAACGGTTTATCTTTTGACAAACGGGGGTCCGAACAACAGCACCCAGTTTGCCGCGAACTATTTGTACCAGCAGGCATTTAAGGCGTTTAAGTATGGCTACGGCAACGCGATCGGCGTGGTGTTTATCATCATATGTGTACTTGTAACAGTGGCGCTTAACAGCATATTCAAGGAGAAGCGGGAAAGCGCAGCGTGAAAAGTGGCATTCTCCGCATGGATTTGAGTCACAGCAGAGCTGTGACATGGAGGTTAGTATGAAAGAAAACAATAAGAAAATAGGTAAGGTGGTTTTGTGGGTTGTGCTGATTGCAGTCGCGGTGATCCAGCTGTTTCCGCTTGTCTGGCTTGTAGACTTTTCCCTTGGAAGCAGCAATGAGATGTTTACGAACGGACTGCTTATCATACCTGAGAAAATACGCTGGGACAATTATGTGAAAGCATTTGTGGACGGGAACTTTCTGCACTACCTGAGAAATAGTGTCCTGATTAATACACTCGCAGTTGTACTGGTTGTTTTCATTTCCATTATGGCGGCTTTTGCCTGCCAGCGTATGAAATGGAAGCTGAACGGATTTGTGAGTACGCTGCTTGTCATGGGGATGATGATCCCGATTCATGCGACACTGCTTCCCAACTACAAAATTTACAGTGCCCTGCATCTGACCGATACCATCTGGGCACTTTTGATCCCGTATGTGGCGTTTTCCATGCCCCAGGGTATGTTTTTGATGACAGGTTTTATCCAGGCGCTGCCCAAAGAACTGGAGGAGGCCGCAGTGATGGACGGATGTGGCATATACAGGATTGTGTTCCAGATTGTCACACCGCTTTTAAAGCCTTCCATAGCGACGGTGGCGATCATGACTTTTCTAAATAACTGGAATGAGTTTATGATGGCGAGCACTTATCTGAGCACGCCGACCTGGAAGACGCTGCCGTTTTCTGTGTTGGAATTTACAGGGGAGTATTCTTCCAATTATGCAGTGCAGTTTGCGGTAATGGCATTGACGGCAGCCCCGGCGGTTATTGTATATGTGATCTTAAACAAGCATATTACGAAGGGTGTTGCAATGGGAGCGGTAAAAGGATAGAATAAATAAAATTTCTACAATGTTTAAGATATGGAGGATGCTATGGGGCGGATCAGAGGTTGGGTTATGAGGCTGAGTATTCGGCGGAAGCTGGTTTTATACAGCTATGTCATTATTACGCCCATTTTGCTGCTGATCAGCCTGCTCCTCCTTGCGCACAATTATCGGTCTGCGGTGAAGAAGGAAGAAAACCGTTGTGTCCAGAATGTACAGAACATATCGGACAGTATCAGTGTGGTACAGAAAAATATTATGGAGATGGGGACATATATCAGCATCAACGACGAGATCAGGCAGATCCTGACAGCGGATGATCCGAAGGAGATGAACCGGGATGCCAGGCTCTGGCAGAACCGTGCACCGATGCAGATCATACAGGACATGGTGGCGATCGACGGACAGATCAAAAGCGTTGCCCTGTATCCGGAAAACGGTATCAATCCCTACCTGAACTGTATTGACCGCTCTTCTTCTTATCTGGGGGATATCAGCCAGGTGAGAGAGAAGGAGATCTACGCGCTGGCAGTACAGAAAAAGGGGAAATTTCTCTGGCAGAGAGTGGGGCGCTGTCAGAACGATCAGAATGACACCTATCAGGTGAACCAGAATGATAAAATTGTCATGTACCGTGAGATTTATGATATGGCCAGGAAAAACAGGCTGGGATATCTTGTAATCGGATCTTCGGCAGAGATATTTGATGAGATATGCCAGAACTCTCTGCGCGGCAGGCAGGAATCTGTGGTGGTGATGAGTGCATATGGTGCGGAACTTGTGCGCTGCGGGGACATAGAGGATGAACTTCTGTCTGACATCATTGCGGAGAACGGGTCAGGACTGACGGGCAAAGAAAAAGTGAGAAAGAGCGCCTGCGGCATCTATAATATTTATCAGTGCCAGGACGAGGATACGGGAACCATTGTATATGAAATCGTGCGCCGGGTGGGGTGGAAAGATCTGAGTGATACGATTATTTTCGCGCCGTTAGCGTTGTTAGTGGGATTCCTCTTTGGACTGTATCCCGTATTGATGGTTGTCTCTGACATTGTTTCCAAGCCGTTACATACGTTGCGCATTGCGATGGAAAACTTCATGCGTGGAGATTTCAGCCAGAAGGTAGAGGTGATGACGCAGGACGAGGTAGGTGAGGCGTCGGCATGCTTTAACAGAATGGTTGACGATATCAGAGAACTGATTGATAAGAACTATGTGCTGGCTATCAGAGAAAGAGAGAGCGAACTGGATACGCTGCAGGCACAGATTAATCCCCACTTTCTATACAATACGCTGGATTCGCTGTATTGGAAAGCGACCGAATCAGGCAATGATGAGATATCGGAGGATATTCTGTCACTCTCACAGTTATTCCGTCTTGTCTTAAACCGGGGCGACGGCATTGTGACTGTGCGGACAGAGGCGGAGCTTCTGGAACGGTATCTGCATATCCAGAAAATGCGTTTTGGGAAACGGCTGACCTATGAGATATCTTTGGAGCAGGAAATTCTCGAGGAGGAGATTCCCAAGCTGATTCTGCAGCCTTTTGTGGAAAATGCCATCGTACATGGATTTGAGAGCGCGGATGGCAGCTATATTCTGCGTGTAACCGGGATAAAAGATGATAAAAACATGATTTTTTGTATTGCGGATACGGGCGTCGGTATGAGTGGTGAGCAGTTGGAGGCGATCTGGGACAAAGCGGACAACCGTCAGTATGCAAGCCAGCGGATTGGAAGATATGCAATTAAGAATGTGAGGGAGCGCCTGGAACTTATTTACCATGAGAACTATGCGTTACAGATCGAGAGCCGGGTTGGCTGCGGAACGACAGTGGTTATCACTGTTCCCTGTGGATTAAAGGAGATCAGGCTAAATGAGCATAAAATTACTGATTGCGGATGATGAGGATACCATCCGAAATGGCATTGCGAAATATATACAACTGCATACAGACCGTTTTGATAAGATTTATCTTGCCGCCAACGGAAAGGAGGCCCTGGATATGATATTCAGGGATAAGCCGGATATTATGTTTCTGGATGTGCAGATGCCTCTGATGACCGGAATTGAGGTGATGCAGGAGGCAAAACGCGCTGATATACTGCCGTATACGATGATACTCAGCGCCTATGATGAATTCAGATACTGTCAGCAGGCATTGCGGCTGGGCGCAAAGGAATATCTGCTAAAGCCAGTGAGGTCATCCGATATTTTGCGGATGGCGAATGACGCGGCGGACGAACTGTTCGGGGCGGTGGAGCAGATCAGGATGGAAACAACGGAAGAGAAGAACTATCTGGTGGAACTTGCAAGGGAGTATGTGGAAG
>CASWVG010000062.1 GCA_949472775.1 uncultured Lachnospiraceae bacterium | reverse complement strand
TGGGAGAGCGATACGTTCGCAACGTATAGGTCAGGGGTTCGAGTCCCCCTATCTCCACTTTGGAAGCATAGCTCAGCCGGGATGAGCGTTCGCCTCACACGCGAGAGGTCATGGGTTCGAGCCCCATTGCTTCCATTATCTTAAGAAGAGAAGTCGGAATGAGACGGTGCCATTCCGGCTTTTTTTTCCGCGCATAAGCAGAGTCGGAAGACGGCAGAGACAGGACGCATGCATGCAGGCCTGTATGAGCCGGTTTACGAGGAGCAACGCGAACGAGAAATGCGAAAGCATTTCGAGTCTCTGCTTAGGTGAAAAAGCAGAGTCAGAAGACGGCAGAGACAGGACGCATGCATGCAGGCCTGTATGAGCCGGTTTACGAGGAGCAACGCGAACGAGAAATGCGAAGCATTTCAAGTCTCTGCTTATGCGTATAAGGCGGGCCGGAAATCAGCAGGGGGGGGAATATCTATGACAAAGCGAAAAAAGATAATAAAGGAATATATTTTGATTACGATAGCGGTGATCCTTATGGACATCGGCGTCTATGTCTTTAAGTTCCCGAATAACTTTTCCTTCGGCGGGGTTTCGGGTCTGGCGGTGGTGGTGACGCACTATACACCTTTTACGGCGTCCCAGATCAACCTCATTATCAACATGATTCTGCTGGTGTTCGGTTTTTTGTTTCTGGGAAGGAATTTTGGGGTGAAAACCGCATATGTGACAGTGGTGTCATCTTTGCTGCTGAATCTGATGGAAGTGCTGTTTCCTATGAGCGCGCCGCTGACCGATGAGACGACGCTGGAACTTATTTATGCCATAGCGCTTCCGGCCCTGGCTTCGGCGCTTCTGTTTTATGAGAACGCCTCCGGCGGCGGTACGGACATCATTGCGATGGTACTGAAGAAATATTCGACCATGGATATATCGGCGGCGCTTATGGCGGTGGACGCCATCATCGTGGTGGTGGCATGCTTTGCCTTTGACACGAGAACGGGACTTTTTTCCATATGCGGACTGATGGCGAAGTCGCTTGTGATTGACAAAGCCATTGAGCGCATGAAGCTGAGCAAATATTTTACCATCATATGCAGCAAGCCGGAGCCGATCTGCGATTTTATTATGAAGGATCTGCACCGGAGCGCAACGGTTTACAAGGCGGAAGGCGCTTACACGCACAAAGACAGGGTGGTCATCCTTACGGTTATGGATCCGAAACAGGCGGTGCTTTTGGAGAGGCATATTCAGGCGGTTGACCCGGAGGCTTTTCTCATGGTGACGAAGAGCAGCGAGATTATGGGGAAGGGATTTAAGAGGTACATTTGATGGCGGTACATGTAAAGAATATGACCACGGGAAAGCCCGGTAAGCTGATTCTGGCTTTTTCGCTTTCCCTTGTGGCGGGTAATGTCTTTCAGCAGTTATATACTGTGGTGGATACCATGGTGGTCGGGAAATATCTCGGGGTAAGCGCGCTGGCGGCGCTGGGTGCCTCGGACTGGCTGAACTGGCTGATGTTAGGGGTGATACAGGGACTCACACAGGGATTTGGTATTCGGATGGCGCAGGAGTTTGGCGCGGGCAGAACGGATGAGTTAAAAAGGAGCGTGGGGAGCGCGGCGGTGCTGTCCATGCTTTCTGCTATTGTACTGGTGGCGGCAGGACAGTTTTTTGCAAGACCTGTGCTGACGCTTTTACAGACGCCACAGGAGATCATCGGGTACTCACTTCTCTATCTGCGGATTATGTTTGCGGGCGTGCCTGTCGTGATGATTTATAATCTGCTGGCGTGTATTCTTCGCTCTATGGGCGACAGCAGAACGCCGTTAAACGCCATGATTGTCGCATCCTTGACGAACATTGTGCTGGATTATCTCTTTGTGCTGGGTTTTGGCTGGGGAATTGCGGGCGCGGCGGCAGCCACTCTGATCGCGCAGGCAGTCTCAAGTGTGTTCTGTTTCTACCATATTAAAAAAATCGCCTTCCTGAAACTTACGCGGGCGGATTTTCACTTGGAGAGGGAACTTTCCGCCAGACTGTTTATGCTGGGGCTGCCTATGGCGTTCCAGAACGGAATCATTGCGATCGGCGGCATGATCGTGCAGTTTGTGGTGAACGGATACGGTGTAATTTTCATTGCGGGATTTACGGCGACTAATAAGCTCTACGGGCTGTTGGAAATCGCGGGCACTTCTTACGGCTACGCGATGGTGACTTATGTGGGTCAGAATCTGGGAGCGGGCAGGTACGACCGGATCAAAAGCGGGATGCGCGCAGCGATGGGGATTGCTATGGCGACGTCCGCTTTTATTGCGGTGTGTATGCTTGTCTTCGGGAAATATCTTCTGGGATTGTTTATTTCCGGGACGCCGGAAGTGGTGGAACAGACCATGCGGATCGCCTATTTCTATCTGGCGGTTATGAGCGTCTGCCTGCCGGTTCTCTATGTGTTGCATGTGACCCGCTCCGCGCTGCAGGGAATGGGCAATACGATCCTGCCCATGCTGTCCGGCGTGGCGGAGTTTGTAATGCGTACCCTGTCGGTAATTTTTCTTCCCCTGCTTCTGGGGGAAGTCGGTATCTTCTTCGCGGAGATCGCCGCATGGCTCGGCGCGGATGTGGTGCTGGTGATCAGCTACTTGGCCCAGATGAGGAAACTGCAGGGATAGAGCGGCGTAGAATGCCGCATCTTAGGCATTCTCTCACGCGAAATTTAGTACTTCCTGGCGGCCCGTCCTATGGCGGGACGTCTTTAGAAGCACTTTTCGTGTTTCTCACGTTTGCCACCCCCCGTCCAGAGTAATGACCTGTCCGGTCAGATAAGATGGCGCGTTGACGATGGAGAGCAGAAGGGAAGCGACTTCCGAAG
This sequence comes from uncultured Lachnospiraceae bacterium, assembly GCA_949472775.1. Lineage (GTDB taxonomy): Bacteria > Bacillota > Clostridia > Lachnospirales > Lachnospiraceae > UBA3282. The sequence goes on along the minus strand of CASWVG010000062.1, from coordinate 16,262 downwards.
CTTGACCAAATCGGTCAGCAGGTATTTCGGCCTGCAAGGCGGAACGCTCTTCCTCGGAAAAACAGCGGTTCATGTCTGTGTCAATGACGCCGCAGGCGATGGCGTTGACCTGAATGCCGCTGGGGGCCAGCTCCTTTGCCAGCGCTTTCGTGAAGGCGTTCACGCCGCCCTTGGAGGCAGAGTAGGCCACTTCCATGGAGGCGCCCGTGTTACCCCAGACGGAGGAAATATTGACGATATGCCCGGCGTGATGCTTTAACATCATGGGGATGGCCAGGCGGCACGTATAGAACAGAGCGTTCAGGTTGACGTTCATAAGAGACTGCCATTCTTCTGCCGTCATCTCGTGAAGCAGCCCGATATGGGAGACGCCGGCATTGTTGACTAACAGAGTCATATCATCTATCTGCGCAAACACTTCATTGACGGCATGCATGTCACCCATATCCGCCAAAATGGGCGTACATGCGATATGGTAAGTTTCTGACAACTGATATGACAACTCTGTCAGTTCCTTTTCAGAGCGATGGCAGGTGAGGTACAGGCGGTAGCCCTGCCCGGCGAGAGCCTGCGCAATGGCACGCCCGATGCCGCGGGATGCGCCGGTGACCAGGGCGCACCGTGGAACGGAAGCAGGTGTGTCTGCGCTTCCGTATTGGTTTGAAACAGGGGTGTCATTAAGATTTTTCATAATTTTGTATCCATTCTTTTTAAATTTATTTAGCTGTTTATAATGTGAAATATTTCGTCATAAAAAACTTTATAATAAAATTAGTACAATAAAAAGAGTATACTACAGACTGCAGGGAATGTCATCCGGGTAGAGACAGTGCGTCCGGGGACAAGACTATATTAGGTGAAAATCGAAGAAAGGGGTGTGGCAGTTTATGTATGACCTTATTATTATCGGTGCGGGACCAGCCGGCCTGTCGGCGGCGGTTTACGGCAGGCGGGCGGGGCTTGACCTTATCGTGATAGAACAGACGCCCATGGGCGGCGGCCAGGTGGTGGATACCTATGAGGTGGACAATTATCTGGGTATGCCGGGTGTCAACGGGTTCGATCTGGCACAGAAATTCCGCAGTCACGCGGACGGGCTTGGAGTGGTATTTCAGAGCGGAAAAGTCACGGCGGTCCGGGATGAGGGAGCCGTTAAGGTGGTGGAGACTGCAGACGGCAAGTCCTACGAGGCGCGGACGCTGATCTTGGCGGGCGGCGCAGAACACGCGAAGCTGGGGGTGCCGGGGGAGGAGGAGCGCAGAGGGCAGGGCGTGTCCTACTGCGCTACCTGTGACGGCGCATTCTTTAAGAAGAGAGACGTGGCAGTCGTGGGCGGCGGCGATGTGGCGGTGGAGGACGCCGTCTACCTTTCCAGATTCTGCCGAAGGGTGTATCTGATCCACAGGCGCGACAGTCTGCGGGCGGCAAAGAGCCTGCAGGAAAAACTGTTTGCTTGTGAAAATGCGGAAGTGATCTGGAACAGTACGTTACAGAAAATAACGGGCACGGATCTGGTGGAAAAGATATGTATCCGGACAACAGGAGAGGAAACGGAGCGTGAACTTGCGGTGGACGGTGTTTTTATTGCGGTGGGGATGCGCCCCAGGACAGAGCTCTGCCGTGAGGTGGCAGCCTGTGACGAGAACGGTTATCTCATTGCGGGAGAGGACTGCGCCACCAGTGTTCCCGGAATTTTTGCGGCGGGGGATATCCGCACAAAAGCGCTGCGACAGATCGTGACGGCGGTCTCCGACGGGGCGTGCGCGGTGGCTTCGGTGGAAAAATATCTGCTGACCCAAATGTAATAATTACAGAATTATTACGAAACTTTTTTAGTAAAATATACCATGGTTTGACATAAATTTAACGCCTCTAATGCCGAAAAATCGGGCTTTTTGTGAGAAGGGCACAATAACTTGCGTGTGAGTATGCGTTTTGATAGTAGATGCTGTGGTTGACAAAACGTATATTCAATGCTATATTAGACCCAGATGTAACAATTCTGTAACAAATGAGGTGTTTTTTATGAACAAAAACAGACTGAAATGGACAGCATGTGCACTGGCTGCAGTAGTTGGATTTACAGGTATGGGGATTGAGGTGGAGGCCACAGGAAATGTGGGAAGTGTCCTTCCCTCAGCCGGCATAGAATTTTCCCTTCAGGATGAGGAGAAGTCTACCGCACTGTCGACTTTAAAAGAAGAGTCCGACAAGGAAGCGGCACAACAGGAAGAAAACAGTGGAGAGAATGTTTCCTCTGAGCTTGAAAACGAGGGCATCAGCGTTGGCAGCGTCCAGGTAGGCGGCTTTTCCGATCTTGCCAGCACATCCGATAAGGTAAGCAAGGCGCCCGAAAAGAAGATTCAGGATACGATTGTTGTAAGCGAAGGCTACACCAAAGATCTGAGGGCAGCGGCAGGCAGCGGTCTTTCTGAGGAGGAAGAGAGCTTTAAAAATCTGGTGATTGCCAAAGTAAATGATTATGTGAATGTGCGTGATATCCCCAGCGAGGAAGGCGAGATTGTCGGCAAGCTCTACAACAAATCTGTCGGCAGCTTCATCGAGGAGGAGGACGGCTGGTATAAGATCAGTTCCGGCTCCGTCGAGGGATATGTGAAGGGTGAGTATTGTGTGACAGGCGATGCGGCTGTTGAGTATGCGAAGGAAGTGGGAACCCGTATTGCGACTGTGACAACTACGACTTTGAAAGTGCGCGAGAAGCCCGGTCTGGAAGAGACGGTTCTCGGTCTGATACCGATTGAGGACGAACTGATCGTCACAGAAGAGCTGGACGGCTGGGTCAAGGTAAATATCGAGGAAGGTGACGGCTATGTCTCCATGGATTACGTTACCCTTTCCACAGAGTTTGTAAAGGCGGAGTCTGTAGCTGAGGAGAAGGCGAGACTTGCCAGAGAGGAAGAGGCGAGAAAGGCAGCACAGGCAGCGGCGAGAAAGAAAACTTCCGAAAACGCGGCTTCCGGCAGCAAGGTTGAGGAAGGCGGCAAGACTTATGCGAACCCGACCGGAAGTACAGGAGCCGATGTGGTACAGTTTGCGAGACAGTTTGTGGGTAATCCTTATGTGTACGGCGGCACCAGCCTGACAAACGGTGCGGACTGCTCCGGGTTTGTCATGAGTGTGTATAAGAACTTTGGTGTAAACCTGCCCCATTCGTCGGCGGCGGACAGAAGCGTGGGCGCGGCTGTAAACGGTCTGGAAAACGCGCAGCCTGGTGATATTATCTGCTATTCAGGTCATGTGGGAATTTACGCTGGCAACGGTCAGATCGTGCATGCATCCACATCCAGAACAGGTATTATCGAATCCAGCGCAACCTACCGTTCGATTCTTTCCATCAGAAGAATTCTCTAAGAACGAAGGTACGGCGGAAAATGATTGTAAGCGGGAGACATTCCATGAGGGATGTCTCCCTTTCCCTTTTATAGGGAAAACGCGGCGGATTCAGTGCCCTCTGATGAGGGGCGAAGACAAGGTGTAAACACCCGGTTTTTGTCTACTATGCACAAAGTTTTTGTAAAAGTTGAAATAACAGGTGTGTGGAAAAAACAACTTATACACATAAAAAAAGTGGAATTTAGCCATGAAATAGTTTTATACACGGATTTATCCACCATATCCACAGCTTTTTGACCGGGTCGATCATTTCATTTATGGAAACTGAAGGAACGTATGTTTTGTATATTTTCGATAAATGGGAGCAACTTGTTGCAATAGAATAGTAAAATATGGTATACTGTCACCATAAGCATTGCTTATAACTCCAATTGGAAGGGGATGAATTAGATGAAATTTAACATTGTCGGAAAGAATATCGAAGTAACGGAAGGGTTACGGGCAGCAGTGGAGGATAAGATCGGTAAACTGGAGAAGTTTTTTACCGAGGACACGGAGGTGCATGTTACGCTCAGCGTAGAGAAGGACCGCCAGAAGATTGAAGTGACGATTCCCGTGAAGGGTAATATCATCCGCTCCGAGCAGGTCAGCAGCGACATGTATGTTTCGATTGATCTGGTGGAGGAGATTATCGAGAGACAGCTTAAGAAGTATAAGAATAAGCTGGTGGACAAGAAGCAGGGAGCGGGCTTTTTCCGTCAGGAATTTATCGAGAAAGATTATATGGATGAGGAAGAAGTGCAGATCATCCGCACGAAGAAGTTCGACATCAAGCCCATGTATCCGGAGGATGCGTGTGTGCAGATGGAACTTCTCGGGCACAGCTTTTTCGTATTCTGCAATGCGGAGACGGATCAGGTGAACGTAGTCTATAAGAGAAAAGGAAACACCTATGGACTGATCGAGCCTGAGTTCTGAAAATAATTTATAATGACGGCACGGCGGGCAGGGAAATTTTCCTGCCCGTTTATACGTTCCGATACATTGCCAGTTTCACCCGGTCTGTGCCGAGTTCGATTTCCGCGCGGTCTATCATCATGCCGACTAAGAGAAGCTGGCTTGTTTCGCCCGGATCGCCGCTGCCCGCCAGCTCCCAGTAGATATCGCCCATGCCGTCGTTTTTCTGGCCGTTCAGATAGTGGTCCAGATGGGCAACTCTGTCGGCAAAGGACGGGTCGAAATCTGCTTCGAGACGGATTTCAACCTCGTTTTCCTTGCGCTCGATCCGGGTGTCGATATAGGTTGCTTCCAGAGCAAAGAAAAACATGGTCAGCTCCTCCACGATCTTAGCAGTCTTTTTTTCTTCATGTGTCATCTTGGTCTCCATTCTGCGCAAAGTCTGCGCTGATTGTGATTTTTCTCTCAGTGCCTGGTCTTTTGTCCCTTTTTCGTCCGATATCCTTTGATAAAGCTTTCCAGGGCCGGTACGAGTACGATGGCGACCAGGCCGGTGGAGAAGCCGTTGTTGTATAAATTTAGTCCGCCGTAGAGGGAGGAGGAACAAACCACCACTGCGGCGTGCAGCATACCGGCGATGATTCCGGCAAAGATGCCGAACTGTCCGGCGATGGGAGAAAGCCCTACGGCGAACACCGCGCCCATCTGGATTCCCGGTGTGGTGGGCTGCATGTGGTTAAAGCAGGTGGAGAGAACGACGCCGGCCAGTACGGGCAGGTAGTTTCTGGCGTGGACGCCGAAAGCGGCAAAGCCGAATGCGGTCAGAACCGCACCCACGACAGGGCCTGACAGGTCGCCGCCGATCACCAGAATATAGGTGGTGCACAACAGGCCTATGATCCCCATGTTGACTAATGTAGTCGGCGCACCGTCCATCAGGACAAAATCCGCAACTGCACGGCCAGGGTGACGCATCAGTTTCAAAAGGGAGCGCAGACAGATTCTGTTCAGATACAGTCCGAAAAGCAGTGTGGCAGCGAAGTACAGATACAGGCCGGTCAGCAGCCAGAGAGGGCGGCCATAGCTCCAGATGAATACGTCGTTGCTCTGCAGACCGAAGGACTGGAGGACACACATCATGACAAAGGCGAAAAGGCCTCCGGCAAATCCCATGTTAAACAGATTGTAGCCCATGTGCATGGCGGCGGTATGTACGGAGAGCGGCGGCAGCACGAAACCGGCAAAGATGCCGACGGTTACAGCGATTGCCAGGTTGATGACAAAAGAGAATGGCAGCAGATATACAAGTTCTGTCACCATGGGTGCCAGACAGGAACCGAAGAGCGCCGTATAAATATAGCGGCTCATGGATGCCCCGTGAAATCTTGCGTAGAGCCATGTGCCAAACAGCATGGGCAGGACGTTTACCGGATTCTTGCCGAAAAGGGCAAATCCTGCATTGATAAAGAGGACAGCCATGGTGAGACCGGTGAATGGGATTTTCTGCCGGTGGATCAGAAGAATGGCCAGACTTAACACCAGACCCGCGTTAAAGAAAGCAGAGCCGAATCCGGCCAGTTCAAAGTAATCCGTGACGAGGGCATCCCTGGTAAGCACAATGGTAAGCATGCCGCGAAGGAGCTCATCGGGCGGAGCAAGAAGAAGGGCAGTGATCAACAGGAGCAGGGCTGTTGCAATGCTGAAGGTGAACATTTCCCTTCCCTCCAGCGCATTTCGGATTTTTTTCGTCATAGGCAGAGCCTCCCGCAAATGAATCAAGTATACTCTTATCATAACAAGATATGCGGCGGGGGACAATGTGATATTTTTGTTATTTGCCCGCGACAGCCGTCTCCGGTGGCAGGCTTCTGACATAACGGAATTTTGCGCTACATATGATTAGTGTGAGAAGAAGAACCATGGAGGCGGCATGAAACAGAAGAGGGGATGGGAACACGGATGGGGCAAGGCGGCAATAAGGGCAGGTGCGCTTTTGCTGCTGGTCCTCGGCTGCATATGTATGGCGGGGGAACTGCTCGGGAAATGGCAGACACCCGTGCGGCAGCAGACCGACGGGACAAACGGGCAGGCGGTGGAAGTGACCGCGGACGGAAATTACATCAAGTGGGTGGAATTTCATGTCACGGACGAGGCGATGGCGGCGGCTTATGATCTGGATGTGGACAGCTACCGGGATGAAGTGCATGTAAACTGGATTGAGCTTCTTGCCTATGTGGGGGCGAGGACAGGAGGGCAGTTTGACAAAAACAGTGTCAGGAAAATAGAGGAAGTGGCGGAAAAGCTGAAAAGCGGTGAGCATACCATGGAGGAACTGACGAAGGATATGGAATATTACGACTATTATCTGGAGGCGTACACGGCGGTGCTCGGTGGTATGATGGGGGAGTTTACGCTGGACGGCAGACATGTTTACGGGCTGAAAGCATTTTCACCCATCGCAAAGGGTTTTGATTACAGCCATTATGATGATTTCGGGTCTTCCCGCAGCTACGGCTATGCAAGACCCCATCTGGGACATGACATGATGGGGCAGATCGGCACGCCGATCATCGCTGTGGAATCCGGCTACGTGGAGGCGCTCGGCTGGAACCAGTACGGTGGCTGGCGTATCGGTATCCGCAGCTTTGATAAAAAACGCTACTATTACTATGCCCATCTGCGCCAGAATTACCCTTATGCGGAAGGGCTAAAGGAGGGCGGCGTGGTGACGGCGGGGGATGTGATCGGTTACATGGGGCATACCGGTTATAGCACGACGGAGAACGTGAACAATATCAAAACCGTGCACTTGCACTGGGGGCTGCAGCTTATTTTCGACGAGTCCCAGAAGGAGGGAAACAACGAGATCTGGGTGGACTGCTATGAACTCTCCAAGTTTCTTTACAAAAACCGCTGTGAAGTGGAGAAAATCGGGGATTCCAGGGAGTGGAGAAGAGTCGTACCCATGATTGACCCGGCGGTGGAAGAGTACAGGAACAAGAGCGGAACGTCAGGACAGCCCAACCGTTAGCAAAATGCACAAAAACCACACGAAAGTAGAAAATAAATTGTTGAAAATAAGTAATAATTCAGCTATACTTTTTGTAGGGCCGTTTATTTTGCTGCAGGCGGTTTTCTATAATTTTAGAAGAGAGGGTACGGGAATGACTATGGGAAAAAAACAAAGCGGGGCATCGGGAAATAAGAGTCAGGCGGCGCAGCTGAAAAAGCTGGTGCGACAGGCATTTGTGTCAGTGGCGGTGGGCGCTGTTCTGTTGCTTGGATTCATCTTTTTTAACATTTGTATGTCAAGCTTACAGACAGCGCAGATTAACACGACTGTGGCGCTGAATCAGTATCGCACAGCGTCCAAGACGCTGACCTACGACATACAGTCCTATGCCGTCACAGGGGATCAGAGCTACTATGACGGGTACATGAAGGAGCTGAATCAGGATCAGAACAGGGAGAAAGCGCTTGCAACGCTGGAGAAATGCTCACTTCTGGACAGCGAGTGGACGAGTCTCAATCAGATCGCCGGGATGTCGAATGAGCTTGTTCCCCTGGAGGAGCAGGCGATCGCGCATGTGCAGGCAGGCGATCTGGAAGCAGCGCAGGCATGTGTGTTCAGTTCAGAATACGGAAATTCGGTGGCGCAGATCAACCGCCAGACGGATGAGACGATCCAGACCATCTTAGACAGAAAGGCAAGCAGACAGACAGGACTTAAGGTGCTGCAGTACCTGATAGAGGTGTTGTTTGCCATGTCTTTCCTGTATCTCGTGAGGGAGTTTATCAAAACCATCAGATTTTCAGAGAAAGAACTTCTGGAGCCTATTATAAAAGTGTCGGATCAGATGGAAGTGCTTGCGGGGGGAGATTTCCACGAGGAGCTTGATCTGGAGGCGGACGAGAGCGAGGTCGGAAGAATGGTTGCCGCCATCGCATTTATGAAGGAAAATCTGCTCGGCATGATAAGTGAGATTACCCAGACACTCGAAAAAATGGGGAATGGAAATTACCGGATTGAGATCAGACAGGAGTATGTAGGCGAATTTATCTCGATCAAAGATTCCCTTGTGCAGATTGCGGAGAAGATGCGGGAAACACTCGGAACGATCCGCACTGTTTCGGGACAGATTGACAGCGGTTCGGAACAGCTTGCGTTTGCGGCGCAGGATCTGGCTGAAAACTGTACGGTGCAGGCGGCCCAGGTATCGGAGCTGATGACAGCTTTTGACGCCATGACGAAGAGTATGGAGGCAAACGCGCATGAGGCGGAGGCGTCCGCGAGCATGGCGGCGGCGGCGGGCATGACGCTGGCGAAGGGCAATGACAAGCTTCAGGAACTGAAAGGTTCCATTCAGGAGATTGGCAGATGCTCCGAGCAGATCAGTACCATTATAGAAGCGATTGAGGATATTGCGTCCCAGACCAATCTGCTGGCGCTGAATGCGGCGATTGAGGCGGCGAGAGCGGGCGAGGCCGGCAGAGGATTTGCCGTTGTGGCGGAACAGGTGAAAAATCTGGCAAATGAGTCGTCAAATGCGGCTGGCAGGACGACAGAGCTGATCGAGACGACCATCTCGGTGATGGACAAGAGCATTTCCATTGCGGAGGAGACGGAAGCCAATATGAACCAGGTGATGTCCGACGCCAAAGAAGCCACGGAGAAGATGGGTCAGATCGAACAGATTCTGAAGAGAGACACAGGACGGATGCAGGAGCTGAATGAAAATGTGACCCAGGTTTCTTCCGCTGTCGATAACAATTCGGCAACTTCTGAGGAGACGGCTGCTGTCAGCGCGGAGCAGAAGACGCAGGTGGAGACCATGGTAGAATTGATGGGGAGATTCGAGATTTAATATGCGCAAAGGAAAAAAGGCGACTGCGCGGCAGGTATCTGATTATCCTGCGCCATTAACGGACAAACGTCCGATGTAATCGGATAAGGAGCGCTGTAAGCGCGGGTTTGCGAGTTTAGATTTAAGTAGATTGCAAAAACGAAATCCCTATGATACAATAGAAACGGCGAACAATGACAAAAAAATAACAATCGTCGGCGAGCCTTGGCTACAGGGCTTTACAGTAAAAAAATAATACAAATATGGAGGAGAAAAAAATGGCAAAAAAAGTTGTTTTGGCAGGCGCCTGCCGTACAGCAATCGGCACGATGGGCGGGGGCTTAAGCACCACACCGGCAGCAGAGCTGGGAGCGATCGTTATTAAGGAGGCACTGAACAGAGCAGGCGTGGCTCCTGACAAGGTAGACCAGGTGTATATGGGTTGTGTAATTCAGGCAGGACAAGGTCAGAACGTGGCACGCCAGTCTTCCATTAAAGCAGGCATTCCGAATGAGGTTCCTGCGGTTACTGTCAACGTAGTATGCGGTTCCGGCTTAAACTGCGTGAACATGGCTGCACAGATGATCCAGGCAGGTGACGCTGACATCGTGGTTGCGGGCGGTATGGAGAATATGTCCATGGCTCCTTACGCGGTGATGCAGGGCCGTTACGGTTACAGAATGAACAACGGCACTCTGGTTGATACCATGGTGAACGATGCTCTCTGGGATGCTTTCAATAATTACCATATGATTATGACTGCGGACAATATCTGCAGAGAGTGGGGACTTACCCGCGAGGAGCTGGATGAGTTCGCGTTAAAGAGCCAGACAAAGGCGGAGGCTGCACAGAAGAGCGGCGCATTCGACAAAGAGATCGTACCTGTTATGGTGAAGAAGAAAAAAGAGATGGTTGAGTTCAAGGTTGACGAGGGACCGAGACCGGGATCTACCATCGAAGGCCTGCAGAAACTCCGTCCCATCAATCCCGACGGCTTTGTGACAGCAGGAAACGCTTCCGGCATCAACGACGGTGCGGCTGCCATCGTTGTGATGAGCGAGGAGAAAGCACAGGAGCTTGGCGTGAAGCCTATGGCTACCTTCGTTGCAGGTGCACTTGCAGGCTGCAGACCCGAGGTTATGGGTATCGGTCCTGTTCCCGCGACAAAGAAGGTTATGGCGAAAGCGGGCTACAAGATTGAGGACTTCGATATCATCGAGGCGAACGAGGCGTTTGCGGCTCAGTCCGTAGCGGTGGGCAAGGAGCTTGGCATCGACGTAGACAAGCAGCTTAACCCCAACGGCGGTGCGATTGCACTCGGTCACCCGGTAGGTGCTTCCGGTGCGCGTATTCTTGTAACCCTGCTCCATGAGATGCAGGCGAAGGGCGCGAAGAAGGGCCTGGCTACGCTGTGTATCGGCGGCGGCATGGGTTGCGCTACCATTGTAGAGATGGACTAATGAGAAAAAACTTCTGAAGACATGCTGCTGTTGTGTGGCAGACAGGGAAGTTTACGATCAGTGATGCAAAGTTTTCACACGCGGGAGAATGCCAGAATACAGGCATTCTCCGTGGCGTGTTGATGACAAATAATTAAGAAGGAGAACCTACATATGGAATTTGTATTATATGAAGTAAAGGGACAGGTCGGCGTGATCACGATCAACCGTGAGAAGGCTTTAAACGCGCTCAACTCCGCGGTTCTGGATGAGCTGGATGCAACCCTGGACGGCGTGGATCTGAATGAGATCAGATGCCTGATTCTGACTGGTGCAGGCGAGAAGTCTTTCGTTGCCGGTGCGGATATCGGAGAGATGAGCACGCTTACCAAGGCGGAGGGCGAGGCTTTCGGCAAGAAGGGTAACGATGTGTTCCGCAAGTTAGAAACATTCCCGATTCCTGTGATCGCTGCGGTAAACGGCTTTGCACTTGGCGGCGGCTGCGAGATTTCTATGAGCTGTGATATCAGAATCTGTTCTGAGAATGCGGTGTTCGGACAGCCTGAGGTAGGTCTTGGCATCACCCCCGGTTTCGGTGGCACGCAGAGACTGGCGAGAATTGTCGGCCCGGGCATGGCGAAGCAGATGATTTACACGGCGAGAAACATCAAGGCTGACGAGGCTCTCCGGATCGGTCTGGTAAACGCGGTGTATCCGCAGGCAGAGCTGATGGCTGCTGCTGAGAAGATGGCTGCAGGCATCGCGAAGAACGCGCCCATCGCGGTTCGCAACTGCAAAAAGGCAATCAACGACGGTCTGGAGGCTGGCATGGATGAGGCGATCGTGATTGAGGAGAAACTCTTTGGCGACTGCTTCGAGACAGAGGATCAGAAGTATGGCATGGCATTCTTCCTTGACAAGAACAAGGAGAAGGTGAAGGAGCCGTTCAAAAATTGCTAACCGCCAGAAAAGCGAAGCATTGTTGCAGACAGACAATCTGCGACTGAATGGGCATTAATGAGTCAAAAATTAAATATGATAAGGAGGAACTACAATGAAAGTAGGTATTATCGGTGCGGGAACCATGGGTTCCGGTATTGCGCAGGCATTCGCCATGACAGACGGTTACGAGGTCTGCCTTTGCGATATTAAGGAAGAGTACGCTGAGGGCGGCAAGGCGAAGATCCAGAAAAATATGAATTTCCTTGTAGGCAAGGAGAAGATCACCCAGGAGAAGGCTGACGAGATCATGGGTAAGATCACCACAGGCTTAAACAATATCTGTGGCGAGTGCGATCTGATCGTTGAGGTTGCTCTTGAGAAGATGGAGATCAAGCAGGCGATCTTCAAGGAGCTGCAGGGCATCGTGAAGAAGGACTGCATGTTTGCAAGCAACACCTCTTCTCTTTCCATCACCAAGATCGGTGAGGGCCTTGACAGACCTATGATCGGTATGCACTTCTTCAATCCCGCTGACAGAATGAAGCTGGTTGAGGTAATCAGAGGCGAGAACACCCCTCAGGAGATGGTGGATAAGATCACAGCCATCGCAACGGAGATCGGCAAGACTCCTGTACAGGTAAAGGAAGCTCCCGGCTTCGTGGTAAACAGAATCCTGATCCCGATGATCAACGAGGCGATCGGCGTTCTCGACGCAGGCACCGCTTCCGCAGAGGATATCGACGTGGCTATGCAGCTCGGTGCGTCCCATCCTATGGGCCCGCTGCACCTTGGCGATCTGATCGGCCTGGATATCTGCCTGGCGATCATGGAAGTGCTCTACAACGAGACAAAAGACGAGAAGTATGCGCCCCAGCCTCTTCTTAAGAAGATGGTGGAGGAGAAGAAGCTCGGCAGAAAGACCGGCGTTGGTTTCTTTGATTATTCGAAATAGGCACGATAAGCAGACTGAGATTAGCACAGAGAAAAGATTCTGACTGCCTGCAGGCAGGAATCATTTCTTTGTGCTGTTTGAAGGTGCAACGTGCACCGAGTCTGCTTATCGTGAGACGAGCAGATCATAAAATAAAACATGGAGGAATAAAAAATCATGGATTTTACGTTAAGCAAAGAACATGAAATGGCGAGAGCTCTGTTCAAAGAGTTCGCTGAAAAAGAAGTAAAACCTCTCGCTCAGGAAGTAGACGAGACAGAGGTTTTTCCGAGAGAGACAGTTGAGAAGATGGCAAAGTTAGGCTTTCTCGGCATTCCTGTTCCCAAGGAGTACGGCGGACAGGGCTGTGATCCTCTGACATACGCAATGTGCGTAGAGGAGCTCTCTAAAGTGTGCGGAACAACAGGTGTTATCGTATCTGCACACACTTCTCTGTGCTGCGATCCGATCATGACCTACGGCACGGAAGAGCAGAAGCAGAAATACTTAGTTCCCCTTGCAAAGGGTGAAAAGCTGGGCGCATTCGGTCTGACAGAGCCCGGCGCAGGTACCGACGCACAGGGTCAGCAGACCAAGGCTGTTCTTGACGGTGAAGAGTGGGTGCTCAACGGCTCCAAGTGCTTCATCACCAACGGTAAGGAAGCTGACGTTTATGTCATTTTTGCAATTACAGGTACGGTTGAGAAGCGCGGCCGCCTGCAGAAAGAGATTTCCGCATTTATCGTGGAGAAGGGAACACCCGGCTTCACCTTTGGTACGAAGGAGAAGAAGATGGGTATCCGCGGTTCTTCCACTTACGAGCTGATCTTTACCGACTGCCGTATTCCGAAGGAGAATCTGTTAGGACAGCAGGGCAAGGGCTTCAACATCGCTATGCACACACTGGACGGCGGCCGTATCGGTATCGCTTCCCAGGCACTCGGTCTGGCTGAGGGCGCTCTCGACAACACCATCGCTTACGTGAAGGAGAGAAAGCAGTTCGGCAGAGCAATCGGCGCATTCCAGAACACACAGTTCCAGCTTGCTGACATGGCTACCAAGGTTGAGGCGGCACAGCTCCTCGTTTATAAGGCTGCTATGGCGAAAGCGACCCAGAAGGTATATTCCGTAGAAGCGGCTAAGGCAAAACTGTATGCGGCAGAGGTAGCTATGGAAGTGACCACAAAGGCAGTTCAGCTGCACGGCGGTTACGGTTATATCAGAGAGTACGATGTTGAGCGCATGATGCGTGACGCAAAGATCACGGAGATCTATGAGGGCACAAGCGAAGTGCAGAGAATGGTTATCTCCGGGGCACTGCTTAAGTAAGCGCGTGAAAAGAAACATAAAATATGAAGTATTTTCGAGTGCCGGCTTAAGGTAAAAATGGTACACATAAAAATTATAGAAGGAGAAAAATACAATGAAAATTGTGGTTTGTGTGAAACAGGTTCCGGATACCGCAGGCGGCGTAAAGTTTAATCCTGACGGAACACTTGACAGAGGCGCTATGCTTACCATCATGAACCCTGATGATAAAGCAGGTCTGGAGGCAGCCCTCAGATTAAAGGATCAGTACGGTGCTGAGGTAACGGTTGTAACGATGGGTCTTCCCAAGGCAGAAGAAGTTCTGCGCGAGGCTATGGCTATGGGCGCAGACAAGGGCGTGCTTGTGACAGACAGAGTGCTCGGCGGTGCAGACACATGGGCAACTTCTACCACACTTGCAGGCGCGATCAGAAACCTGGAGTATGATCTGATCATCACCGGCCGTCAGGCAATCGACGGCGATACCGCACAGGTTGGCCCGCAGATTTCCGAGCATCTTGACATTCCCGTTATTTCCTACGCGCAGGATATCAAGATCGAGGGCGACAGCGTAGTTGTTGAGCGTCAGTATGAGGACAGATATCATGTGGTTAAGGCGAAAATGCCTTGCCTGATCACCGCTCTTTCCGAGCTGAATGAGCCTCGTTATATGACACCCGGCGGCATCTTCGACGCTTATAAGCAGGAGATCACCGTCTGGGGCAGAGCGGATCTTAAGGATGTTGACGATGCGAACTTAGGTCTTAAGGGTTCCCCGACCAAGATTGCGAAGGCTTCCGACAAGGTGAGAAAGGGCGCCGGCGAGAAGGTTTCCCTCGATCCCGATGAGTCCGTAAGCTACATCGTTGACAAGTTAAAGGTTAAACATGTCATCTAACAAAGAATACGCGTAAAACGAGTGCGCAGAAAGAGGTATAAAATGAATTTAGAAGAATACAAGGGTGTATATGTCTTTGCGCAGCAGGTAGACAATGAGATCAGCAGTATTGCATTTGAGTTACTTGGCAAAGCAAAAGACCTCGCGAAAGATTTAAATACAGATGTTACAGCGGTTCTGCTCGGCTCCGGGGTGAAGGCACTGGCAGACCAGCTCGCTGAGTACGGCGCGGACAAGGTGATCGTTGTGGACGATCCCGAGTTAAAAGATTACAGAACGGAGCCTTACGCACATGCGTTGTCATCCGTGATCAATCAGTATAAGCCCGAGATCATGCTGGTAGGCGCTACGGCTATCGGCAGAGACTTAGGCCCGAGAGTTTCCGCGAGAGTGGCTACCGGCCTGACGGCTGACTGTACCGTTCTCGAGATCGGTGATTTCCCGCTGCAGGCAGTTCCCGGCCAGGAGCAGCTTCACAACCAGCTGCTGATGACCCGTCCGGCATTTGGCGGAAATACCATCGCTACGATCGCATGTCCTTACAACCGTCCTCAGATGGCTACGGTTCGTGCGGGCGTTATGCAGAAGATCGATCCCATCAAGGGAGCAAAGGCAAATGTGGAAGAGTTCAATCCCGGCTTCACTCCCGACAACAAGTATGTGGAGATCCTTGACATTGTGAAGTCCGTTGCTGAGACCGTGGACATCATGGACGCTAAGATTCTTGTATCCGGCGGCCGTGGCGTAGGCAGCCCGGAGAACTTCAAGATTCTTGAGGATCTGGCAGAGGTGCTTGGCGGTACCGTAAGCTGCTCCCGTGCGGTTGTGGATTCTGGCTGGAAGCCCAAGGATCTGCAGGTTGGTCAGACAGGTAAGACCGTCCGCCCGAACGTGTACTTCGCAATCGGTATCTCCGGTGCGATCCAGCATGTGGCAGGTATGGAAGAGTCCGATATCATTGTTGCGATCAACAAGGATGCGGATGCACCGATCTTCGATGTGGCTGACTACGGTGTAGTCGGCGATCTCAACAAGATCGTTCCGAAGCTGACAGAGGCTCTGAAAGCGGAGATCGCTGCTGCGAAAGCATAAATGAAATTTTGGTAAATTAAGAGAATGTAAAATGAATCGGGAATGCACGAAACGGCATTCCCGATTTTGTCTTGTATAAAGCAAAGGATATGTCTTTCCTTTGTTGCTTTTTTTATGTTCGGATGTCTGGACGCAGGAAGAGGAAAATAACGCTTGTGAATAAATTCTGATTATGGTACAAAAGAAGTAAATGAGTTTCAAACAAATATGAGGAGGGAAATGTTACGAATGAAGAGGCGTAGAAAATTATGTTGGGAAAGAATGCTGGCGATGTCTCTTGCCGCCGCAGTCTTTTTTTCGGGCGCCGGCCTGACGGCATTGGCGACGGAGGCGGATACACAAAAGCCGTCCCAGGAGATAGCGGCAGAAGAGCCTTCCGGTGAGGAGGAATCCTCTGAAATGACCGGGGGGGGGGGGGCAGGGGTTGGAATGCCCGGGGCCGTAAAGGGCGGGCAACCGGATCAGGGGGTACCGGTGGGGAACGATTAAAGCCGGGA
>CASWVG010000061.1 GCA_949472775.1 uncultured Lachnospiraceae bacterium | reverse complement strand
TGGAGTTCAGACGTGGTGCTCTTCCGATCTCTTCCGGCCGCCTCCGAAGTGCCGCTCATGCAGCGTCCCTTTGCTGTCAATATATTGCAGTACCGTGCCGTAGCCGCCCGGCCCCTCCGGGTTTCCACGAGCCGCACCGTCCGTGTAAATCGTTACTTTCATGCAAAATTATCTCCGTTCTTCTTCCCGCATCCGCCTCGCCGTATACGCCCACCGTTTTTCATCCAACCATCTGGCGGCATATATCTTCCAGCCATCATCAACTGTCTGCCGAATGACTGCCCATAATTGTCACCGCCATTGTCCATCTCTCATAAACCGCTCCGCCATCACTTCCGCCGCCGAGGTAATGCGCTCGTCATACTTTAACATCCGAAGAAGCGCGATTGCATTTCTGGTGGACGCCGGCCCTTCCATCAATTGATAGGGAAAATAAATATCATTCTCCACAATCCGTTCCTCAAAGTGATAATTATTATATTCCCGCTCCAAAAGCTTCGTCAGCTCCACATCATGGGTCGCCGCAAAACAGAGCGCATGACCCGCCGCCAGTTTTTTCATTATCTGTGTGGAAGCCGCAATCCGTTCCACCGTATTGGTTCCTCTGAGCACTTCGTCCACAAAGCAGAGCACCGGACGCCCCTGTGATTGACCCGCTTGGTCAAGTATCCGTTTGATGGATTTGATCTCCACCATATAATAACTGTCGCCACCAGCCAGATCGTCCCGCAGAGACATGGAAGAATAAATACGGTAAAAAGGCGCTTCAAAACTTGCCGCCGCACAGGTGTGCACCGTTTGCGCAAGCAGCGCGTTCACCGCCACCGCACGCAGAAACGTAGACTTTCCCGAAGCGTTGGAACCGGTCAGCAGGATCCCTCTTTTCACGTCCAGATCATTGGGCACCGCCTCCCGAAGCAGCGGATGATACAGCCCCTTTGCCCGCAGGGAAAGCCCTTTCCTCTCTTCCTCGTAAAGCTTTGGCACACAAAAGCCCTGCTCCAGACTTTTCCGAAAAGAGCCAACCGCCACCGCGCATTCCAGCTCACCCATCACAGTGATCAGCCGATCCACCTCGCCCATATTCTTTTGCAAGTCATGCAGCGCCTTGTTAAAGCGGATCAGATCCATGTAAAAAAGCATTCGCAGATAGTCAGACAAAACCTCCAGGGGATTGCCGCTGCCCTGTTTCGTACCGGAAACAAGATAAGAGCTTTTCATAAACCCCCGCAGGCTTCTGCAAGCCTCCCTGACTGCCGCAAGTTCTTCCTCAATCCCGCCAATTTCCGCTTTACCCAGTTCCTCCCCGCCTTTTAAGAGCCTTCTCACATAGGCAAAACTGGTGACGTACGGCTCGATCTGCCGATATTCCTTAAAATAGTCGATCAGATTATGGCACAGAACCCCGAACAGACAGACCAGCCCCACCGGCAGGGACAGAAACATACCGCCTATGCTAAGAAGGATCAGTCCATCCCAGAAAAAATATTTGTCGCTTTTCCGCTCTCCCAAAAGATCGAGGTGATCCATGTATTCATAGATGGAGTGCCGTCCCGTCCGTCCCAACTGATAAAAAATTCGCTGCAGTCTGCGCCGCTCCTCCTCCCGCTCCATAAAAAGTGCGATCCGCCGTTCCATCTTTTCAAGCTCGTCCGCATCCGCGGCAGGGGTTCTCAGCCTGTAGTACAGATATTCGTCGCCCGCCGCCGAGAGACAGGTGTTCATCCGCTGATACACCGCATCCATATACAGATCGTTCCATGTGATATCGTCGATCTGGTCCGCCGTCCTGTGTTTTTCATAGTACATGCTGATATGGGAAAGTTCCTCCGCCCCGTAGCTTCGCCCGGGCGGTGTGCCGTAACCCGCATAAATTTCCTGCAGCTTTCTCTCCAGAAACCTTCTGCTGTCCACATACTCTTTTGTCATCACAAGTACGATGGCAAGCAGAATCAAACATACAAAAATGAAAGCGTCCATTTAGCCTCCATGGGCCAGTTGATGACCCCAA
This sequence comes from uncultured Lachnospiraceae bacterium, assembly GCA_949472775.1. Classification (GTDB taxonomy): domain Bacteria; phylum Bacillota; class Clostridia; order Lachnospirales; family Lachnospiraceae; genus UBA3282. The sequence goes on along the minus strand of CASWVG010000061.1, from coordinate 17,159 downwards.
AATCAAAGTTAAAAGCTTTTCTTTCAACCTTTATCTGAGACTGTTTATGATCTCATTCGCCTTTCCATAAATTTCTCTCTCATCTATCTCTTTCGCAAACTGCCCGTTTTCATACAAAATCCGTCCGCGGACCATCGTCATTTTTACGTTTGTCTTACTGCCGCTGTATACCAGATTTTTCGCAATATTGTTGAGAGGCTGCATATTCGGCTGGTGTAAATCAATCAGAATCACATCCGCCTGCTTTCCCGCCGCCAGCACGTCTGTGTCCGGCAGGTTCATAGCCTTTGCGCCGTTCACCGTCGCCATCTTCAAAACTTCCAGCGCATCCACAGCCGCTGCGTCCTGTTCTTTTAGCTTGGCAAGCCCCGTAACCAGAAACATTTCCCGGAACATGTCGAGACAGTTGTTGCTTGCAGGACCGTCCGTGCCGATCGCCACATTAATCCCACGCTTCAGATACGCGGAAATCGGCGCGATGCCGCTGGCAAGCTTCATGTTGGAGCCGGGGTTTGTGACAACGCTCAACCCCCGTTCCGCGAAGATATCCATATCCTCCTCATCCGTCCAGACACAGTGGTAACCGCCCCCGCCGTAATCAAACATGCCGAGGGAATCAAGCAGTTTCACGGGGGACATGCCGTAGCGTTCCCTGCAGCCCTCCACCTCCGCCTTTGTCTCGGAAAGATGCGTGAACACCGGCGCCTTGTACTTGTGCGCCATTGCCGCCACCTGTTCCAAAAGCGCCTTGGAACAAGTATACTCCGCATGAAAACCGATAAAGTAGGAGTGCAGGGGATCAAAATTGTTTAAAGAATGATATCTTTCCTCCATCTTTGCAAGAGACTCTTCAAACCCCTCCTGTCCGCTGGCGCCGCTGACCTGCACGCACCGCATCCCCATCTCCACACATGCCTTCGCCGTCGCCTCCGGGTTTAAGTACATATCGAAAACGGAAGTAATGCCGCTGGTCAGATACTCTAACACCGCCAGCTTTGTGAGATGATAAATCATCTCCCCGTCAAGCTTATCCTCCATCGGGAATACCTGCTGAAACAGCCATTCCTGCAGCGGCAGGTCGTCCGCGTATGAGCGCAGAAATGTCATGGCGGAATGGGTGTGGGCGTTCTTAAAACCCGGCATCAAGAGATTCCCGCCGCAGTCGATCTCCCTGTCCCAGAGAATGCTTTCGATAGAAAGAGACCGGCAGACTGCCGTCTCGTCGCCGCCTTTCCCCACATAGAGGATCTTGTCATCCTGTACCCAGAGTTCCCCTTCCACAATATCTGTGGTTTCCATTGTCAGTATTTTTGCGTTGTAAAATCTGTAGTTCATGCGCTACCTGTCATCCTCCTTTTCATCCGCCGTCCTGTCTGTTCCGCATTATATTGTAACTACTCAGCCTTCACATGTTTTTACAGATGAACAGTTACATTTGATTACCAGTTCTTCTATCAGACGATTGACTTTTTCCGGCGCATCCGTATTGGAATTATGCCCGGCATTTTTGATCCATTCCAGTCTGATTCCCGTATGCTCATGCCATGCCTTGTTATATCTGATGCAGGAACCGGCGTGATCCTTTTCTCCGCACACCAGAAGAGCCGGGCAGGGAATGTGGTAAGGAAGATCCTTTTCCATCGCCTCCGCCAATATGCGAAAACCATGCCCCGCCAGCTTCGCGTATCGCGCCTTCTGTCCCTCGTACCCTTTCATGGTATCGTACATCAGTTTCCTTCCGTATGCCGAGACGGCGATTCCCTTCGTCCCCGACTGTAACAGCCATTTCCACGGATAATAGCGATAAACAGGCTCCATCCTTTTTAACAGCCATATCTCCGCTGCCGTCACATATCTTCTCTGCAGAGGCGCCGAATCGATTGAGATAAAACCCTTTATTTTTTCGGGAAATAACTGCGCGTATGCCTGCCCCACATAGCCTCCCATCGACTGCCCTATGATGACAGGGTGCGCCATCCCCTCAGCAGACAAAATCTCATCCAGCCACGCCGCTTTGTCAAACAGATCAAACGTAAAATCAAAAGGAAAGGAAGACGCGTGTCCGGGCGCGTCCCAGACAAACACACTGTACTTTCCTTTAAAATATGCCATTTGCTTATCGAACAGGTGGTGGTCTGCGGTGAGACCGGGCAGAAAGACAAGCGTCACTTCCGAGTCCATCTTTTTACTGATCCAATAGTGAATGACGCCGCAGCGGGTACGATATTCTCTTTGCAGTAACATGGATATGTCTCCTACTCTCTTTCGCAGTGCCGCTCGAAAAACCTACGGTTTTCCTCGCTCGCGGGCTTCACCCTATCAAAGCTGCCACAGCCAAATCCGCCTGCAAGCCGTCGGTTTGTCTCTGTCACCTTTGGCACTGCTCATTGCCATCGCAGATTCTCCGGCCCAAACCCCTCCGGCAAAAGCTCCGCCAGCGTCATCACGCGGTAGTCCTCCTCCGACTTCGCCACGATAATCTGAAACTGTGACGGCTCACAGAACTCCCGCATCACCTGTCTGCACACCCCACAGGGATAGGCGTACTGCGTCACTTCCTCCCCCTCGGGGCTTCCCACAATGGCGATCGCCGCAAACTCCCGCACCCCTTCGCTGACCGCCTTAAAAAACGCCGTCCGCTCAGCACAGTTGCTCGGTCCGTAAGCCGCATTCTCGATATTGCATCCTGTGACAGTCTGCCCGTCCGCAGTAAGCAGAGCCGCCCCTACTTGATAACGGGAATAAGGCGAGTAGGATTTCCTTCTCGCCTCTACCGCCGCCTTAATCAATTCGCGTATATTGTCTTTTGTCAATTTTTCTCTCTCTTTCATGCTGACACCCATGATTCCGCTCTGTAAAATCTCAAATTAACTATTCCTTTTTGGCACGCGAATCATACCCTATTCCAAAACTTTAGATAAACGCCTTAAACTTCGTTATGGAATCCACCAGCAGCTTCTCAAACTTGGGAGCCACCGCGTTCGCCGCCTCCTGTACCTCCTCATGGGTCAAGGGCGCGCTGTTCATACCCGCCGCCAGATTGCTGACGCAGGACACGCCGCAGATCTTCATACCCATATGATTCGCCGCAATCGCCTCCACAACGGTGCTCATACCGACCGCGCTTGCACCTAGCTTATGCAGCATCTGGATCTCTGCCGGGGACTCAAAGGAAGGTCCCGTAAGCTGCGCGTACACGCCCTCAAACAGTTCGATATCGTTCTCCTTGGCTGTTTCTTTAATAATACCCTGCAAATCCTCGTCATAGACATGGGACATATCCGGGAACCGGGTTCCCAGCTCCTCAATATTTGGTCCGATCAACGGATTCGGAGCGAAAATTGAAATATGATCCTGAATCAGCATCAGACTGCCCGCATGGAACGCCGGGTTGATGCCGCCGGAAGCATTCGTCAGGAAAAGTACCTTTGCGCCCATCATCTTCATCAGGCGGGCAGGCAATACCACATCCGTGATGGGATATCCCTCATAATAGTGCACCCGTCCCTGCATCAGGACAACGGGCACTTCATTGATATAACCAAATATAAATTTTCCGGCATGTCCCGGCACGGTCGATACCGGAAATCCCTCGATCTCATTGTAGGGAAGCTCTGCCTTCACGTCCACGACCTTCGCGAAGTTGCCAAGCCCCGAGCCTAAAACCACAGCCACCTTCGGCTCGAAGTCAATTTTTGCCTTAAAGCAGTCATAACATTTTAAGAGTTTATCATATACAGGATTCATATGCTTACCGCCTTTCTTTTTTATGGTAAGTATATCACACTCTCTCCGGTTTGACATCCATTTTCTCCGCAATCAAAACATCCATACAGTGCCGATGGGGCACACCGCCGCTTTCGCAGTCAAATATGATTTCCTCATTGGTATGAAAAAGCCAGTCGTGGTACAGCGCCTGCAATTCCCCGGAGCGCCAGTTTCCCCTCTCGATCTCATTTGGCTCCCGATCCGGCGCAGGATCAATAAAGGGCTTATCCACAAAAACATTGACCGCATGGATGCCCCCGGCTACCGTGTGTTCCTTGATGCTCGAAATGACTTCCGGCCTCAGCTCCTGGGGGATATAGTGAAGCACTCCACTGGAAAACACAATGTCAAAGGAAGTATCCGGTCTGTAATCCAGCACGTCCGCCCGGAAGAAATCAATCTGTACCCCATGCTGTTTCGCCAGTCTGCAGGCCTTATGGAGTCCTGTTTCCGCGGCGTCAAAAGCAGTGACAAGATAACCGTTTTTTGCAAGAAAAACCGCATCCTTCCCCTCCCCGCAGCCGATCTCCAAAACCCGGTAAGGTTTTATGGGCGGCTTGATTTTCATAATCTCATAACACAGCTCATTTGGCTGCAGCCCCCAGTAATACACCTCCCCCTCATACCGTTTTTCATAGTCCGTCACGGGCACTGCACTGTACCCCAGCAGGAAATCTGTGGTAGTGCCCAAAATATGCGCAAGCTGCGGCAAAAGACTGATATCGGGGTACGCCGTACCGTTCTCCCACTTAGAAACCGCCTGAAAAGAGACATTCAGATAATCTGCTATCTTCTGCTGGGTGTACCCTAGCTGCTTTCGTTTTTTCATAATGATCATTCCAATATTATCATGCAAATTCCTTTCCTCCTATTCGTAACGGATCTGTTATTTTCAATCATAACAGGCCGCCTTTTGTTCCACAATAACGCATATGTTGAAACTCCCGTTAAAACTCAACCATAGAGCGAAAAAGGAACCCTGAGACAAGTTTTCCCCCTGTCAGAGTTCCCTTCCATTTCCCTCACATATTTCCTGTCTAATACACTCCGCCACTCCCCCATACACTGCAAACACAGTAATGGACAGATTCCGCCAGGTCATCCAATAGTGCTCGTATGCATGATTTCTTGTAACCAGGTACCAGAAAAACGGGGATACCCCGATCACCAGACAGGGAAGCATTTTGCCCCATTGCATTGCTCTCCTGTATTTATACAAAAGAACGCCAGTCAGAATCGCTGCGACTCCCCCGATAAGCAGACAGGGCGTCTTGTCAAATACCGACAGATTCTTCATCACCACATGTCCCCATGAAAGTGTCTTCTCCCCCTCCAGTGCACTCCGGAACAAAAAGCTTTCCACCGCGTCCGCAAGCACATTATCCTCCAAAAACAGAGTGGCCATCAGCCACTTAGACGCCCACTGTACAATATAGCCCGCTCCCCATGCCCCGGAACAGGACACAATTTTCTTTATTCTGTCCCAACTGTCATTTTCATATTGCAGAAATATCAAAAGCGGAACCATCAACGTCACAAGCGGCCATGTGAGAAGATCCATATAGGCGGTCACCATCCCGACAGCCATGAAAAACAGACCATATCGCTCTCTCCATTTCGGAAACCGCAATACCATCAGCGTCGAACTCATATAAATGTAAAAGCACACGGCATAATCCAGACTCAGCATCACAATCATCTGCATACCAACCGTCCAAAAAAGGAGAAACGGGATCTGTAGATACGCAAGTCCCCGTCTCCGAAGCATGTAAAACAAAAGAACCATCATCACGGACTGCAGGATGATATTCAGATAAATCAGATCCTGATAGGTAAATATAGTCAACAGCGGTTTTAATATTACCAGATAGCCATGCCAGTATCGCTCATAACTGTCACAGGTAAACTTCTGCCCATTATATTCCCCCTGTGCGAAAGCCAGCCCATGATTCCATTCACTGTTAAACGTATAGCACCGCATCACTTTCTGGATATCATTTTCCTCCGTCGCAGGCATGGGTGTGGCTGCCGCCTTTAACATAAGAAATTCTGTATTATTATCCAGCACAGACATCGCATAGCCTGTGATAAACTGATGCCATCCGTCCCGACTCCCGATACTTTCCAGACTGATCGAATAGTTATCCATGATCAGGGAAACTGGTATTTTGTAAACTGTCATAAGCAGCAGGATGCCAAGCACCGGGCCCGATATTAAAACAGCCACTGCCTGCAGCACACATTTCAATCTCTTTTTCATACACCCACATTCTTCCCATACCGCATCGGTTCCGCCACTGTCCTGTTAAAGAACGCAATCAGCGGTCCCATAAAAAATGCCGTCACCACCGTGCCGATTCCCACAGTCGCCCCGAAAGCAAAGCCCACGATCGTACAGAATAAGTCTGAAGATATCCGGCATATCTGAAACTTCCACTGTTTCTTTTCCGACAAAATCAGCGACACCGCGTCATAGGTGGACACGCCCATATCCGCTGTGAAATAGAGTGCCGAGGAAAAGCACATAATCACTATTCCAAGGATTAGAAATACAAACCGCACAGCAAAAGACGGCTCTGGAATCAGTGTCTCAAAAAGCAGGGAGGAATATTCCACCACGTAACCCAGCAGGAAAATATTGATCACCGTGCCCAGTCCGATCTTTTTTTTATCCGCCAGAAAAATCGCGATCAGCATCAGCAGATTGATCGCCGCATACACCGTGCCAAAGCCCGGTGCCCCCTCCGGCAGAATGTGGAAAAGCCCGTGCACAAAAACCTGAAACGGATCAAGGCCCAGCGCCGAGAAATTAAACATCCCGACGCTGAACCCACAGATCAGCACCCCGCATATTGTCATAAAAATTCTTCTTGTACGCTCCTGCATCTTTTGTACCTCTCCTTCGCAAAAACCCGCTATGTCTTAAAATACCATACTCCTATGAAAGATGCAATCACACGCTTTAAATAATAATGCACACCATACCGCCGTTGCAGTCGTTGACGATTTTCTGCATAGTCTCCTGAAGTTTAATCTGGCTCTCCTCGTTGATCATGGAAAGTTTACCTGTGATGCCGTCGTTGACAAGCTGTTCCACGGTCTTTCCGAAAATATTCGTCGCCCAGATACCCTCCTCGCCAGTATCCGCATCGGAGATAAACTGAATCAGATCCCTCGCCTGCTCCTCCGTCCCCACAATGGGAGAAATCTCCGTTTCAATGCTCGCCTTGATCATATGGATGCTGGGGCTTTCCGCCTTGATCTTCACGCCGAATTTATTGCCCTGTTTGATCAGCTCAGGCTTCTCCAGCACAATCTCCTCCCTGTCCGGCATTACCACGCCGTAGCCCTTATAGCGCACTGCCTCCAGCGCATGCAGCACCTTCACATACTCCCGCTTCATCTTCGCCATCTCCCGCAGCGTAGCAAGAAGCTGGTACTCGCTCTCTATGGACTCTCCCACCAGATCGCTGAGCATCTCATAGTAGTAAGCGTCGTCCACATCCAGAACAATCCGCACACTGCCGTCAGACATATCGATGCCGTCCAGTTTACACTTTCTGATATACTCGCTCTCCACCGTGAAGCGGTCCGCCGTGATATCCCTTATATGGTTCAGATCGTTCATCAGCATTTTAAGCTGCGCGATGATATCCTTCTTCATCTTGTGGTCAAAAGGCAGCATTTCCACCCACTTCGGCATGTAAAACTCAATCATGGTGAGCGGAAACTCATAGAGGATGTTCTCCATAATGTGGTTGATATCCTCTTTTTTCAGCTGCTCACAGTTGATGGGCATAACTGTCACCTGATACTTCTCGCTGATCTCGTCAGCAAGATTTCTGGTCTCCTCCGCATACGGCTTTTCAGAGTTTAAGAGCACGATATAGGGTTTCCCAAGCGCCTGCAGCTCTTTGATCGTCCGCTCTTCCGCCTCTAAAAAACTCTCTCTTGGAAGCTCCCCGAAGGACCCGTCGCAGGTCACCACAATCCCGATGGTGGAATGGTCTCTGATGACCTTTCTGGTACCGATCTCCGCCGCCTTCGTGAAGGGAATTTCCTCCATTGACCATGGCGTCTTGACCATTCGCTCCTCTTCCTTTTCCATGTGCCCTGCCGCGCCGTCCACCATGTAGCCCACGCAGTCGATCAGACGCACTTTCACATCAATGTCTGCGCCCAGCTTTACGTGCGCCGCTTCCTTTGGAATAAATTTCGGCTCTGTGGTTGTAATGGTTTTGCCGCCCGCGCTCTGGGGCATCTCATCCTGTGCCCGCTCCCTCTCGTTCTCATCATCCATGTAGGGAAGCACCAGAAGGTTCATAAACCGTTTGATAAAGGTAGATTTTCCCGTTCTGACCGGTCCCACCACGCCAAGGTAGATTTCTCCGCCCGTTCTGCGCTGTATATCTTTATACAGGTCATATGTACTATTCTGTAATATATCCATAAAAAATCCTCCTGCTTATACTTGTAAATGTATATGCAGAAGGATTCCTGTCTATGCTGTTTTATGCAGAAGTTTCTCACTCTTTTACTGTTTTAATTTAAGGAAAATTATACAGTTCGGCTGTTCCACTTTTATCTCCCTGCCGTTCATTACAAGAAGCCCGTTCTTCAAATCCACATTAAAGAAAGTCATGGTGTCCGACTCATGGTTCAGAGAAACAAGATGCCTGTTATCTGGGAACAGATTCGCGTCCTTGGGGTAATCCCCGCTGATGGGCAGACATAAAATCTTGGAAAGCATCCCCGTCTTCTGATCGACCTTATAGATAGTCGCACTGTTGTCCCCGGCATTGGAACTTACCACATAATTAAAGTCCTCGGAAATATTGAGCGCACTGGCCGCGGAGCCACCCGCATGATAGTCATTCAGCGTGGAAATCGTCTGTATCTTCTCAAACTCCGGGATGCCGTTTTTCTCCTCATATGTATAAACGTCAATATAGTTTTTCAGTTCATGCACAATATAAAGAATATGCCCGTCCTTTGAAAATTTCATATGCCGGGGTGCGGACTCCTGCTCGCTGTGAATCATGTCGATAGGCTTTAACTTTCCCCTCTCGTGATCCACCCGGTATACGTTCACATGATCAAGCCCCAGATCTGCGGCGCATAAATAGTGATTATCCCTCGTCATCTTCACGCAGTTTACATGGGGTCTGAAATTGCGCTCTGCTATACTGCCAAGCCCTTTGTGATAGACCTCGTCCGTGATCTCCCCGATCCCGCCGTCCTCCCTCAGTCGAAGCACCGTGATCTTTCCGTCGTGATAACCGCCCACGAAGAGAAGCTTATCCTCATAGTCCGTAGACAGATAGCAGCCTCTCATGCCGTTGATCGATCCCTGATTGATCACTTCCAGATCACCGCCGGGTAAAATCTTATATGCCTCCACCCCGAAGTCCGTGATGGAGTAAAGATATTTTTCGTTGTGTGAAATGGTGATGTACGAAGAATTCGTGATCTCCACCTGGTTCTTCTCCGTCATCCTTCCATTCTTCATATCCACATCATAAATCTTGATCCCGTAGTTATCTTCCTTCGCCGTCGTGTAAGTAGACACATACGCCACATATTTATCCTGATTCATCCTGTTCCTCCAATTTCGGGCACGTACTTCTCGTCATCCGGCACCCTTGTCTTTAGCAGAATTTTATCATAAATTCTAAGACTTGTTAATCCTTTTCTTTCGATTCTTCCCTTTTTTAAAAAACAGGTCTCATTTTTAGATTTCCCCATTGACATACACAGGCAATCCAGTATAATGGATTTCAATGCATGTTTAGTTTTAGTAAACTTCTAGTTTATTTTTACTGAATTAAGGCCATGGAGGAAAGTATGGACAACAATTCCGCCCGGATGGATCTGGGCAATAAAATTAAAGAACTGCGGAACAAAAAGGGGCTGACACAGGAAGAACTTGCGGACCGCTGCGAACTGTCAAAGGGCTTTATCAGCCAGTTGGAAAACGATCTGACTTCCCCCTCCATCGCCACGCTGATAGATATTTTACAGTGTCTCGGCACCAGTCTGAAAGATTTTTTTAACGACGCAGGGGACGAACAGATCGTCTTTGGCAAGGAGGATTTCTTTGAAAAGATCGACACGGAACTGCACAACAAAATAGAATGGATCATCCCCAACGCCCAGAAAAATAAGATGGAACCGATCCGCGTCACACTGGAAAAAGACGGTTCCACCTATCCCGACCTGCCCCATGAGGGTGAGGAATTTGGCTATGTGCTCTCCGGCTCCATCACCATCATCGTCGGAAACCGCAGCATCAAGGCGTCAAAGGGGGACACCTTTTACTTTACGCCGGATTCGGAGCACTACATAAAAGCAAACGGAAAAAGCGGCGCTGTCTTTTTATGGATCAGCACCCCGCCAAACTTTTAACAAATCGAGCAAAGCTCGATTGCGAGATCCGCTCCGCGGACTCAGAAATTGGTTTACATAAGAAAACAATTGGAGGGCTCACTCCCATGAACAAAGAACTGATTCAACTGATTGATATATCGAAATCCTTTGACGGACAGATGGTTCTGGACGAACTGCATTTAAACATACATGAGAACGAGTTTGTCACGCTGCTCGGCCCCAGCGGCTGCGGCAAAACGACTACACTTCGTATTCTCGGTGGTTTCACCAGCCCCGACAAGGGAAGGGTTGTTTTTGACGGACAGGACATCACACAGATTCCGCCTAACAAAAGACCTCTTAATACCGTTTTCCAGAAATACGCACTCTTCACCCATATGACCATCGCGGAAAACATTGCTTTCGGTCTGAAAATAAAGAAAAAGTCAAAGAGTTACATAGACGATAAAATCCGCTATGCGCTGAAACTGGTCAATCTGGACGGCTACGAAAACCGCATGCCCGACTCTTTAAGCGGCGGGCAGCAGCAGCGGATCGCTATCGCCCGCGCCATTGTCAATGAGCCTGAGGTGCTTCTTCTGGACGAGCCGCTTGGCGCTCTCGACTTAAAGCTGCGTCAGGAAATGCAGTACGAACTGATCCGCATGAAAAATGAACTCGGCATCACCTTTGTTTACGTCACCCACGATCAGGAGGAGGCGCTCACCATGTCCGACACCATCGTAGTCATGAACCAGGGCTATATCCAGCAGATCGGAAGCCCGGAGTCCATCTACAACGAGCCGGAAAACGCGTTCGTGGCAGATTTCATCGGAGACAGTAATATCATTCCCGCCACCATGATCGAGGATAAGCTGGTGAGTATCCTTGGCACCCGCTTTGCCTGCGTGGATACGGGATTCGGAAGCAACCGCCCTGTGGACGTGGTGATCCGCCCGGAGGACGTGATTCTGGTGGAGCCTGCGGAAGGGACGATTCAGGGTGTTGTAAGCCATCTGATCTTTAAGGGTGTCCACTATGAAATGGAAGTGCAGGCATGTGGCTTTGAGTGGCTGGTACACTCTACCACCCTGTTCCCGGTCGGCAAAGAAGTGGGCATCCGGGTGGATCCTTTTAATATCCAGATTATGAACAAACCGGAATCTGAAGACGAGGAGGCGGTAATCATTGACATCTAAAAACAAATGGCTTTCCACACCATACATTATCTGGTCCGTGGTATTTATCATCGTCCCCCTCGGCATGATCCTCTACTACGGGCTGACTGACACGACGGGCGCTTTTACCCTCGACAATATCACGGCTATTGCCTCTGCCGGACACGCGAAGGCGCTGCGGGTATCGCTTCTGCTCTCACTTGTGAGCACGCTGGTCTGCTTTCTGCTCGCCTATCCGCTTGCAATGATTCTTGCAAGAGTGCAGGTAAAGCGGCACAACTTTATTATACTGATCTTTATCCTGCCCATGTGGATGAATTTTCTGCTGCGCACCCTTGCGTGGCAGACCCTGCTGGAGAAAAACGGGGTCATCAACCATGTGCTCTCCTTTTTGCATCTTCCGGCTTTAAAGATCATCAACACGCCCGCGGCAATCATTCTCGGCATGGTATACAATTTCCTGCCCTTTATGGTACTGCCCTTATATAACGCGCTGGCAAAGATTGATATCAACGTGATAAACGCTGCCCACGATCTGGGTGCCAACCATGTTTATACCTTTATCCGCATCATCCTGCCCCTTTCCGTTCCGGGCATTATCAGCGGCATTACCATGGTATTTATTCCGGCGCTGACCACCTTTGTCATAAGCGCACTGCTCGGCGGCGGAAAACTGCTCCTGATCGGCGACGTCATCGAACAGGAATTTACCCGCACGTCCAACTGGCACCTTGGCAGCGGTCTGTCCATGGTACTTATGATATTTATTCTGATCAATATGGTTTTATCCGCTGTTTTCGATAAAGACGGGGAGGGTTCCATGCTATGAAAACCATTGCCAAAAGAATCTACATAGCGCTGATTATTCTTTTTTTGTACGCTCCCATCGGCATCCTTATGGTGCTGTCCTTTAATGAGAGCAAAACTCGCGCAAAATGGGGCGGCTTTACCTTCAAATGGTATATTGAACTTTTTCAGAATGAGGAAATTCTGCGTGCTTTGTTTAACACCCTGCTCATTGCACTTGTCTCTTCCCTGATTGCCACGGTGATCGGAACGGTGGCATGTATCGCCATGACCGGCATGAAGCGCAGGGCGAAATCAATCCTTATGGGAATCACGAATATTCCCATGCTGAACGCGGATATTGTCACCGGCATTTCCCTGATGCTGCTCTATATCAGTCTGGGGATACGGTTTGGAATGGGAACGATTCTGCTGTCCCACATAACTTTTAACATCCCCTACGTGATTTTGAGCGTGATGCCGCGCATGAGACAGTTGAACGTAAGCACCTATGAGGCGGCGCTTGATCTGGGTTCCTCCCCCCTGTATGCTTTTTTCAAGGTGGTGTTTCCCGATCTGCTGCCGGGTATCCTCTCCGGATTTCTGATGGCGTTCACGATGTCTCTGGATGATTTCATCATCACCCACTTTACCAAAGGCGTCGGCGTGGACACGCTTTCCACAAAGATTTATACCGAGATCAAAAAGGGAATCAAACCTGAGATGTACGCGCTTTCCACACTGATCTTTGTGACGGTCCTTTCACTGCTTGTTTTAATTAATCTTTCACCGGCTGAAAAAAAGAAGGCTGAACAATAGCGAAAAGCCATACCCGGCTGACATATGGAGGCAATTATGAAAAAGCACCGAATTTATCATATCAGACAAACCATTGTCGCACTGGCGCTGCTCCTGCCAGTTGCATTGTGCGGCTGCGCCTCCGACAAGGACGCAAGCAGACAGGTCATTGTCTACAACTGGGGCGAATACATCGATCCTGAAACCATCCGCATGTTTGAGGAAGAGAGCGGCATCAAAGTCATCTACGATGAATTTGAGACCAACGAGAGCATGTACCCCAAGGTGGAATCCGGAGCTGTGGCTTACGATATCGCCTGTCCTTCCGACTATATGATCAGCCGCATGATCCAGAACGGTATGCTGTCGGAAATTGACTACGACAAAATGCCTAACGCGAAAAAAAATATCGGCGCGCAATATTATGAGCAGTCCAGAGGCTTTGACCCGGAGAACAAGTACGCCATCCCCTACTGTTGGGGAACCGTCGGCATTCTTTATAATAAGACGATGGTGGATGAGCCGATTACCCGATGGGCGCAGCTCTGGGATGAAAAGTACGCGGACAATATTCTGATGCAGGATTCGGTGCGTGACGCTTTCATGGTCGCCGAAAAGCTGAGCGGGAATTCCATGAACACGCTGGATGCCGAAGAGCTGGAGGCTGCAAAGAATATGCTGATCAAACAGAAGCCGTTAGTGCAGGCATATGTGGTCGATCAAGTGCGGGACAAAATGATCGGCGGGGAAGCTGCCATCGGCGTAATTTACTCCGGCGAGGCAATTTATACCCAGAAAGAAAATCCCGATCTGGTGTATGTGATCCCGGAAGAAGGGACGAACGTCTGGATCGATTCGTGGGTAATTTTAAAGAACGCGCCCAATAAGGAAAACGCGGAGAAGTTTATCGACTTTATGTGCCGCGAAGATATCGCGCTGATGAACTTTGAATATATCACCTACTCCACGCCGAACGTTGCGGCGAGGGAACTGATTGAAGAGGAGGATATCAGAAATTCCGAAATCGCCTTTCCCGACCTGTCACAGTATGACAATCTGGAAACTTACGTGTATCTCGGAGAAGATGGAGACTATCTCTACAATGAATTATGGAAAGAGGTGAAAGCGTACTAGCTTTCACCTCTTTCTTTCAGCTTAACACGCAGTATCTGGTAATGCTACGGCCCAATATGCCTGTCACTCTCATGATCTGAAAAATTCCCGAAGTTCGTTTCTAAGCGCTATGGCCTCTTCTGTAGGCTGTGCCCGCTTCTTTTCCTTACTCTCGTTCTGCGCATATGTATCACCCGACCAGAATCCGTCCGCCTCAATATAATTGGGCTTTTCTTCTCCATCAAAAATGAAATTATATACCATATCATGGTAGGGCTCTGTCACCACCTTAGAGATTTCCACCACACCGTCAGGCGTCATAAGCCGGTCTCCGGCCTGCAGTCTGCCTGCCACCATACGTCTGCCCTCCGTCGCTTCCCCGTCACTGACTAACATCGCATGACCATCGGAAACCCGGATCCGCCTGCCGTCCTTAGTCTCGATACAGACAATCTCCGCATCCTCCCCGGTCAGAATTTCCGCTACGGTGAGCACCTTACCGCCGAATGCCGGAATCTGATCCCCAACCGTGATCTGATCCGCCGGTTTTATGCTGCCGTCCGCAATCCTGATCCGCGTATCTTTTGCGAAACAGCCCCAACAGATTTCAATAGGCGGGATGAACACATCGGTTTCCCCGTCCCCGCTCTCATAATAGACAATCGGATCCCCTGAACTTTTACCCGTACTGTATATAAAAATTGCATACCTGTCAAAATCCGAACCCATCCACCATTCATGTTCTACCCGCAGCACAAAGCAACCCGTCAGATAGCAGATATGGGAACTGTCATCCAAAAACGCATGGCTCAGACTGCACCTCCAGTCATACGGTCCCAACATATTTCCCGTAACCGGAAGCTTCAGATCAAAATGTACCGTGTTAGTTGAACTGTCATAAGTAAGGTCATTGTTTTCCCTGAGGACTTTCCCCAGTTCCGCAAGCCCTATGCTATTTCCGCCATGTTCCGCAATGATCTTTCTGCCGTTAAACGTATTATAATCCAGATATGATTTCGGGTATGTTTCCCCACCGCATTGATAAGAATCAATAGATACTCCGGTCACCTTATGGCTCAGTTGATTCAGCTCAATGGTTCCGGAAATCGGAATAATCGTACGAAGATCGGTTCCTTTTACATTTTGGTTATAATAACCACCGCCATAGTCACCACCCCCGCCTCTTCCATAAAAAAATACCACATTCCCAGATTTTTTCCCGTTCCTCCAATGAGGTGCTTTAATGGTTATTTTATGGATATAAGATTTCGCCGTCGCTTTATTGAACACCAGTTGTCTGGGCGCAAGACTGGCAGCCGCCAGTGTACCATCCGAAGTCTCGCACATTACATCCACCGTCATGGTAAAACTTCTGCCAGCCAGTTTTTCATACGGGATCGGATCCGTCCTGACCTCATCAAGCAGCCGCATGGATTCATCCTCATAATACAGCTTTTTCTGAAATATCCCTAATCCGGTACTGTTATCCTTCACCTTGACCTGCAGGCAATATGTCATAGATTCCTCTTCCTCCTGCGTTGACATTGCGGTGAAGGTGTCAGAGATATCTCCATTGGCATAGGATATTTCCACCTCAGTGGACAGTCTGTAATAATTATATGACTCTTCCTGCCCGTTTTCCGCCGCAGTCCTCCCCGAAGTTTTTAACCCGCCTCTGCTTTCGTTCTCAACACCAAGCGTTCTGATCTCCGCAATGCTTCCCTCAATTTTTAGCACATTTACTTCGCTGTCCTTCTGCACTGACTGTGTGCGCTTACCCTTCTTCTCTGCCACTGCCTTACTGATCTGCGGATATTTGTCCAGGTTCTCTTCCCCTCCGAAGATTCTCACAAATGTCTGGTAGTCTTTTTCATCTGCCAAATCATACATATATGTACCGGTAGGCGACTGATATCCATCCCTTTTCCCCATAAATAAAATCCTCCGTTTTCTCTTTTTTATATCAAAAAACTGTGCTGCTGACACAAAACACCTGCTCCATGCGCTACATTTTCCCGTCTGACCGTCCTAAAATTTATAGCTCTGGCACTCCGTACGCTCCCCGTTTTGGAAGAATCCCTTGATTTCTTCCGCGTCGAACGCCCCTACAACTGGCCGGGTCCCTTTTGTAAATCCCGGAAAATAGTGGACATCCATGAATTTCTCCCGATCATTTGCTTCAAAGACAAACCCGTTCAGCAGGATATATACCGCATTAGATTTCACCAGCCAGAGATTGTCATCCGGCACTTTTGGACATTCAAATATGTTATTTCTGAAATCATCATCCAGATCATAAAAATACACCTTGCCGTTACTGCTGGAAAACGCCACATAGCTTTGTCTGTTATCAGCAAGCACATCCGCCGCCACAAGTTCCGTATCCGTCGGGGCATCAATAAACTGTCCGTTCATCAGTGTACCGCCTTTTAGCTCATAGATGCCCAGCCCGTCCTTTACCGTCAGTACTATCCTGGTCGTCTTCGGATCGGATAAAAGTACATAAGCCCCTGTCAGACCGCCTCTGTCTATGACCTGCATAGACCAGCTTTTACTGTCCCAATCCATCTCACAGTAAGTAACCTTGCTGCCATCCAGATAGCACACACCACATTTATTTTCCGAGAAGTCCGAGGAATAGAACGTATAACCGGAAGCCGCAGCCGTATTTTGGGAATAAACTTCCCATTTAGCACAATCCTTGCTGACATACAGTTTCGGATGAATATATAGAAAATATTTGTTTGCATTATCTTTATATATTTTAAAGCGTCCCACTTTATCTGTCTCTGGAAAACCGGTCACTGCGGTCCCTTTCTTATCCCAAAGCGTCCTGTAAACCGTCACTGACTGCTGTACCGAACAAAAGTCATTATAAGCTACAAGTGTAAATCTCCGGTCTTTGTCAATCTTTACCTTATAGGGCGGAATATTAGCCACCACTGCGCCGTTCTCATCGTATAGGAATGCTGATGCCTTCTCGTTTTGTTCGATCCGCCATGAGATATTACAGGTATCGCCTTTGTGTACCGCTGTCACGGCTGTGTCCGGATCTGACGTCATATATGCGCCGAAACGGTCAATATAAACCGCGTATCTTTGCTCATGTGAGATAAAGAAGTAAAAGAAGTGTAAAAAATTTTGCCGTTC